>CAWGZM010000001.1:0-486949 GCA_963827065.1 uncultured Thermoleophilaceae bacterium
CCAGTGCCTGCTCCCGCAGGTCCGCGTAGATCCGCCGCTCGGCCTCGTCGAACATCACTCCGCGCCAGTCGATCCACTCGGCCACTCGGCCCGAGTCGAGGTCCGCTGCGAGCCGCAGCGATGCATGGCCGAGCAGCTCCCCCATCGTCACGCCCGCGTCGCCCGCCTCGGCCTCGAGCGCCATCCACTCGTCGGCGTCGAGCGCCACTGGCAGCGCCGGCGGGCAGTCCGCAGGGGGCTCGCGGGGAAGGCTCGCCGAGGCGGGCTCGCTCATCGTGCCCAGGTGATAGAGCGCGGCACGGGCGAGGAACTCGCCGGGCGTCAGCCCGAGGGCGTCTGCCTGGTACTCGACGGCCTCGATGCCGAAGGGCTCGAGTGGCAGCGGGATGCTGCGCGTGGAAAGCATCCAAGTGCTCCAACGACAACAGCCTCGAAAACTTGTGGTCGGCTATGCCGACATGGAAGTCGCCCAGCGCCCGAGCCCACCGGCGCAAGCGCTGCAAGGCAGAATCTTCTCGTGGCGCGACTCGCAACCATCACGCTCGTCGTCGCCGACTACGACGAGGCCATCGCCTTCTTCGTCGAGCGGGTCGGCTTCGAGCTCGTCGAGGACACATCGCTTAGCGATGGCAAGCGCTGGGTCATCGTCGCGCCGCGCGGCGGCGCCGGCGCCCACGTGCTGCTGGCGCGGGCGGCCGACGACGAACAACGAGCCGTGATCGGACGGCAGGCCGGCGGCCGCGTCGGCTTCTTCCTCGAAACAGATGACCTCGCCGGCGATCACGCTCGAATGGCGGCGGCCGGGGTCGCCTTCCTCGAAGAGCCGCGGACCGAACGCTATGGCAAGGTCGTGGTCTTCGAGGACCTGTACGGCAACCGCTGGGATCTCCTCGAGCCTCGCTCGGATGCGCCGAGATCCTGACCCGGTCAGGTTCGCGCTACGGCGCCCTGGGCACTAGACGGCAGGCGACGGTGCGGCCCCTCATCTAACGCGATGGAGCTCAACTAGTGGAGCGGGGGACGCGCCGTCGCTCTCCTTGTAGGTTTTGGTCACGCCGTACGTGCCCGCTTCTTGCGCTTCGGCTCGGAGCGGTGTCCGAGCTGGATCTCGCGCTCCGCGCCGGGAACGCCCTCGTCGAGCTCGCGGCTGCGTTCGTGCTCGGCGTTCAGCTCTGCGCCGAGGAGGATCGCCACGTTCGTGAGCCACATCCAGACGAGGAACACGACCACGCCACCGAGCGCACCGTTGCCACCCCGTCGCCCTATCACCACGCTCAAGTGGCCGGGCCGCAGGGAGCCGGCCCCATCGTTATGGCCGCTTGTCAGCGGCGGCGCACAAAGGTGAGCCCGTCGGCTACGAGGACCATCACGCTGTCGACGCGCTCGTCGGCCATCACGCGTTCGTTGAGCTCGGCGACGACGCGGTCACGCGCGTCCTGCGGGTTCGTGACCCGGCCGCGGAGCAACACGTTGTCGATCAGGAGCAGCCCTCCCGGCAGCAGGCGCGGAATGAGCTCCTCGTAGTAGTCGGGGTAGCCGGTCTTGTCCGCGTCGAGAAAGACGTAGTCGAAGGTCGGCTCGGCGGACATAGCGCGCAGCGACTCCAGGGCCGGTCCGACGATGATCTCCACCGCGTCGGCAACGCCGGCGTCCTCGAGATTGCGGCGCGCAATCGCCGCGTACTTCTCCTCGAGCTCCAGACACGTCAGCCGGCCACGGTCCGCTAGCCCGCGCGCGATCGAGATCGCTCCGTAGCCCGTGAAGGTCCCAACCTCAAGCGCCTGACGGGCGCCGACCAACCGGGCGAGCATCGTCAAGAGCGCCGCCTCGTCGGGAGTGGTCGACATCTCAGCGCGGGGCATTTCAGCCGTCTCGCGGGCCACGCGCTCGAGAACCGCGTCCGGTCGGGAATGGCGGACGAGGTAGTCAGCGACCTCCTGGGTGATCTGGGTCTTGACGAGCGCCATCGCGGACGCGGGAGCATACGTGGCCCGAGCCCAGGCTGTTGGTCCTCCCAGCCGAGCCGTTCAGTGCGCGGGAGCGTCGCGGCGCGGGCGAGCAGCGAGTGTCGTTCTCGACAGTGAGGGGTAGGTCGCGCGATAGCCGCGACGGCGGGCGATCGGCGTGAGCGCGCCGAACAGAACGCGCTGAACCGCAGCTGGTGGTTTGCGGAACACGATCACGTCGGAGAACTCGGTAGCGAAGAGCGCGAGCTGGAGTGGGTGCGGCATCCCGTGCTTGTTGACGTGTCCTTCGCGGGCGAGGCCGTACAGCGTTTCGCTGCGTGTGAGCTTGATCACCCAAGGCCGATTTGGAGTTGACCAGCTCCCACAGCCGCAGTACCGTCCGGGATCACATATACCCCCCCAGGGTATATGACCGGACGACAAAGGAGGAGTCAGATGACCAGGTCAACCCGTCACTTCACCCGCCACTACGTCGAGATGCTCGTCGCGATGCGTTGGGATGTTCGCTCTCGGCATGCCGGCGGTCGCTGGACTTGGCGCGCTCGGCATGAGCTCGGCCGAGCTTCGAGCCGATGCGCCCGCCCTGCTGCTGCTCGGTATGGGCGTGACCATGACGATCCCGATGGTCGCGTGGATGCGTTACCGCGGTCACGGCTGGGCCGCCTCGAACGAGATGGCAGCCTCGATGCTGATCCCGACCGCCGGAGTGATCGCCCTGCTCGGCGGGAATCTGGTCACCGAGATCGGCGCTCTGCTCGCGATCGAGCACATAGTGATGCTCCCCAGCATGCTCGTCGCGATGCTGCTGCGCCGCGAGGAGTACACGCAAGGCGATCATCACGCCCCGCACGCGGTGCCTGCGGCGGTGGCGTGACCGACGATCCGAGGGCGGCGTGCGCCCGAGTCATGCGAGGCGGACGCCGCTAGCCTCGCCGAGATCGCGCCGGTGCCCAGACGGCCATGGGTCGCCCCCAATCGCCCGGAGTGAGGAATATGACGGAGACGAGACGTCACGACATCGTGGTGGTCGGCGGCGGTCAGGCCGGCCTCGCGATCGGCTACCACCTTGCAAAGCAGGGCCACGACTTCACGATTCTCGAGGCCGCGTCTGAGCTCGCGGCCGCGTGGCGTACGCGCTGGGACTCTCTGAAGCTCTTTACGCCCGCGCGCTACGACTCGCTGCCCGGCATGGAGTTCCCAGGAGATCCGAATCGCTATCCGACGCGCGACGAGGTCGCGGAGTACCTCACGGACTACGCGCGTCGGTTCGAGCTACCGGTGAAGCTCGGGAGCCGTGTCAGGGCGCTCCGCAGTCAGAACGGCGGCTACCTCGTCGAGCTCGACGACCGTACCTACGAGGCGAACCAGGTGGTCATCGCAACCGGGCCGTTCCAGACGCCGTTCGTGCCGCAGGTGGCGGAAGGCGTCGGCGAAGAGGTCGTCCAAATGCACAGCACGGCCTATCGCTCACCGGAGACCCTCCCTGAGGGGCGTGTACTTGTCGTCGGCGGGGGCAACACCGGCTTCCAGATCGCCCAGGAGCTCTCGGCCGCCCGCGAGGTGCACCTGTCCATCGGATCTCGTCAGACGCCGCTTCCGCAGCGGATCCTCGCCCGCGACCTCTTCTGGTACCTGGAAGCGACCGGCCTGATCCGGAAAACCACGGACTCGCGCATCGGGCGCCGCATGTCCCGTCGCGACACGCTGATCGGCTCCACCCCGCGGCGTCTGCGCCGGCGATACGGCGTGAGGCTCCATGGGAGGGCCGCCGGCGCCGAGGGGCCCACGGTCCGATTCGATGACGGCACCCAGGTCGAGGTCGCTGGAATCGTCTGGGCGACGGGCTTCCGCGTCGACCATTCCTGGATCGACGCACAAGTCTTCGATTCCGCGGGGCACGTCGTGCATCAGCGCGGGGTTACGGATGCGCCCGGGCTCTACTTCCTCGGGCTGACCTGGCAGCACACCCGCGGCTCGGCGCTGCTGGGCTGGGTGAAGGACGACGCCGAGTACATCGCCAGCCGGATTGACGCCTTCCGGCCGACCGGCGCCGGCGACCGCGAGCTGGTCACCGACGAATCGCAGGAGAGATCATGAGCGCCACACATGACCATTTCCCAACCGATGTCGACGGCCTTCCGGAGGCGCGCTCACCAGAGCACGTCGAGCTGAAGGACGGTGACGAGCTCGATCTTCGAATTGGCCCGGTCGCGAAGCGCATCGGCCACGACACGGTGCGCATGCTCGCCTACAACGGCTCGATTCCCGGCCCGGTCCTCAGGGTCAGGGAGGGCTCCGAGATCGCGGTGAACATCGAGAACCATGGCGACATGGACGCGACCGTCCACTGGCACGGCCTGCGGCTCGAGAACCGCTACGACGGGACGCACGAGACCCAGGCGCCGATCCGAGTCGGCGAGCGCTTTACCGCCCGGGTGGAGTTCCCGGATCCCGGGGCCTACTGGTACCACCCGCACATCCGCGAGGACTACGGCCAGGAACTGGGCCTCTACGGCAACGTGATCGTCGAGCCTGCGGACCCGGACTACTGGCCGCCTGCCAACCGAGCGCTGGCCCTCACCGTCGACGATCTCTTGCTGGAGGACGGAAAGGTCGCTCCGTTCAACCGCTCGGAGACCACCTATGTGGCAATGGGTCGCTTCGGCGAGGTTCTTCTCGTGAACGGAGAAACAGACCTGTCACTGCAGGCCCGGCCCGGCGAGATCGTGCGGTTCTACCTGACGAATACGGCAAACACGCGCACCTTCAAGGTCGCGGTGCCTGGCGCTCGAATGAAGCTGGTCGGCGGCGACAGCGGTCACGTCGAACACGAGCAGTTCGTGGACAACGTTGTGATCGCGCCGTCCGAGCGCATGGTCGTGGACGTGCTGTTCGAAGAAGCGGGGGACTTGACGATCGAGCACCGGACGCCCAACCGGTCGTACTCATTGGCCACCGTGCATGTACGCGGCGAGCGAGTCGAAAGCTCGTTCGAGGAGCAGTTCGAGGTCCTGCGGACGAACGCCGACATGGTCGCGGAGCGTGAGCGGATCGCCCCGTTTATCGACGCGGAGCCCGACAAGACGATCGGATTCATCGCCGAGATGGACATGGAGGCTCCGGAGGGCCCGGTCGTCTACGTCTGCCCCATGCATCCGGAAGTCGTGAGTGAGGAGCCCGGGAGCTGCCCGCACTGCAGCATGAAGCTGCTACCCCAGGCCGCCACCAGCGGCCCGTATACGTGCCCGATGCATCCGGAAGTCCTCAGCGACGAGCCCGGCCACTGCGCTCAGTGCGGGATGAAGCTGTTGCCGGCCGCATTGGTCGGCGAGGCAAGCGGCCACGGCCACGGCGAACACGCTCACGATCATGAGCACTCCCACGCCGCCGCCGGCGGCATCGAGTGGGAGGACGACATGGTCGAGGTGAACCGGACTACGACGCCCGCGAACATGCGCTGGAAGATCGTCGACCGGGAGACGGATGCCGAGAACGCGTCCATCTCTTGGCGGTTCCGGGTCGGTGACCGCGTCAAAATTCGACTCCTGAACGAGATGGCCGGGGATCACCCGATGCACCACCCGTTCCACGTGCACGGCGCCGGCCGCTTCCTCGTCCTGAGCCGCGACGGCGAGCCCGACTCGAACCTGGTGTGGAAGGACACGGTGCTGGTACGGACTGGCGAGACAGTCGACATCCTCCTCGATGTCACGAACCCCGGCATCTGGATGGCCCATTGCCACATCGCCGAGCACCACGAGAGCGGGATGATGTTCACGTTCGAGGTCGCCGAGTCATGAGGGTCGCGTTTGTCGTCTATCCCGACTTCACCGCCCTTGATCTCGTCGGCCCGTACGAGGTCATCAGCCGGTGGCCGGGCGCCGAAGTCCATTTCGTGGCGAGCTCGACCGTTCCGGTCCGGTGCGACAGTGGCCTGACGGTACTTCCGACGGACACGCCGTCGACGCCGCCTGTATCGCTGATCGCCACTCCGCAAGGGTGCGAAACGCTTACTCCTCGCGCGAGAGTGACCGGGTCGGCCGTTCGAGCTCCGCGAGGTGTGCTCCGCGGGCGGCCGGTAGAAGCTCGAGAGGCGAGGTCGCCTACGCCAATGCCGCGGGCGAGGGATACCCAGTAGCGACGGCCGGCCCTCCGCCGCTCCAGCTGATGTACGCCGCCGGCGATGCCGCCCGACGTGATCGAGGCCTCTCCGGGTCTTCGACGGTCCAGGTTGACCCGGTTCTCGCGTCGGCGTACTGTCGCACCGTGACGCCTGGCGCCAAGGTGTTCATCAGCTACCGGCGCGACGAGCCCGGCGACTACGCGGGCCATATCTACCGGTGGGCGAGCGGCTATTTCGGAGCCGACAACGTGTTCATCGATGTGGTCACCCTCCGCCCTGGAACCGACTGGCAGGAGGAGATCACCAAGGCCGTGAACGAGAGCTGCGCGCTCCTAGTGGTCATGGGGCCACAGTGGGCGCCGCTCGCGCAGTCCGACGAGCACAAACAGGACTTCGTTGAGCTGGAGGTCCAGCTGGCCTTGAGGCGGCCCGACGTCGCGGTGATCCCGGTCCTCGTCGGCGGAGCGCCGCCGCCGGATCCTGCCAACCTGCCCGCGAGCTTCCACAAGTTGGCCCGCAGACAGGCACTGAAGCTGCACAACGAATTCTGGGACCTCGGCATCGACAAGCTGCGACAGAGGCTCGAGGAGTGCGGCATGCGGCCGGGGCAGGGGTCACCCAAGCCGATCCCGGACGGTGAACGCGACACGCCCTCCCTGCTCGCCCTGGTTCTCCAAGGGGTGGCGCTCGCCTTCGCCGCCGGACTGCTCGGCAATTGGCTGGTCACGGAGCTGATGCCGTCCCCGGTCGAGCAGGAGCCGGAGGCAGCGGCCATCGCCGTCGCCGTGGCGAGACGCACGGCGACGTGGGCGATCGTCGGTGCAGCGCTGGCGCTCTGGCTGGCCTTGAGCCATCGCGGCGAGGGCAACGTCGGCACCCGTGCGGTCGTCGGCCTGCTGCTCGGCGCGCTGGCCGGGGCCATCGGTGGTGGGATCGACGCGCTGCCCGCCATCACCAACCAGGACCTCGGCAGCTGGGTCGATCCGGCGGCGCTCGGGGCAACCGGAGCGCTCGTCGGGGCACTAGTGGGTGGCAGCTGGCACCCGCACCACGCCGCCTACGGCCTTGCCGCCGGAGGTGCGGCCGGCGTGCTGGTGCAGCTCGTCTTCAGCAGCCCGGCGAACCCGGGCGAAGCAGCGATCCGGGTCGCGCTGATCGCCGGCCTCGTGCTCCTCGCCCTGGCGGCGCTGGACGTTACACGCGACGCGGTACTCAGAAGCCGCCATCAGAGTCCCAGGGCCGCCGGGCAATAGCGGAGCGGAGCCCCGATCCGTACATGGCACAAGCTCCCCCTGCCTAGAACCTCGAACCGGCAAGCGCCCGGCTCCAACCCGACTTGGTCAATCCCCCCGAGTCGGTTAGGTTCGCACCTACTCTCGTCGAGCCGAAAGCGAGTAGGCCATCGCTCTGCCCAAGGTTCTCGCGGGTCCGATCTTGCGCCGTGTCGCCGGAAGCTCGGTTTCGGTATGGGTGGCGCTTAGCGAGCCCGCGGCCCTCGAGCTGACCGTGTGGCCCGGTCTCCACCGATCCTCCGGCGCCGGCACGGTCGAAGGCGGAGCGTCTCATGTCGCCCCCGGCTCAGCGCAGACGCGCAGCTTTGGCGCGCAGCTCCACGTCGCCGTCGTAACCGCCAAAGCGGATGGGCCGTGATCGCTCCGGGGACCGTCCACAGCTACGACCTGAAGATCGGCAACGAAGGCCTCCGGAGCCTTGGCCTGCTGCGTAACGAAGATTCGAAGACGCGCGCGTCTACCTGGGCGGCATCGAAGCCGGACCGACAGACCTGGCACGGATCGCGCTCGTCGAGTTCTCGCTCACGTTCGGCGTCGACTGGTTCGTCCTCCCCATAGACGTCCGCGCCGGATCAGTCATTCGCTACAGCGAGCTGAACGTCCGCGACACCTTCGGATTTGCGGTCGACATCGGGCCTACCCGGCAGCCTGGCGGCTGGTCGATGTTCAGCCTCACCGCCGGCGACGACCGCTCCAGTCGCGGCGAGCTGTTCGTGCCTCCGCCGGTCGTTCCGCACGTCCTCGAGAGCGACCCGATCGAGGAGGTCGCACTGTTCCGCGACGAGATGGCGAATCTCGTCTGGGGCGTCGAACGCGTCGTCCCAGGTCCATCGGGCGAACCCGTCAACCGCGGGCGCCTGGTCCCGCCCGTCACGACGCGGCAACGCATCCCCGACCTCGAGCGCGCGGCAATCGTGTACCGGCTGATGAGTCCCGTCCCTGATCACTGGGTGCCGTTCGTCGCCGTGCCGATGCCCGACGCGCGGCCCGGAGCGACCGATCTCGAGCGCCGCCCACTACTGCACTTCCGCGACGATGGCACCACCGACGCGACGCACCCGCTCGGCGTCCTGCTCCGGAGTAAGCCCGATGCGGACATGAGATCCGACTGCCTGCGGCTCGCCGAAGAGGAGGTTCCGCGCGACGGTGCCGTCGTGACGCGGCGCTACCAGCTTGCGCGTACTCCCTCCGGCGGGACGGTCTTGTGGGTCGGACGCGGCAAGCGGACGGGCGAGGGCGAGGGATGGAGCGGGCTGCGCTTCGATATCGCCGTGCCCCCGGATCGCCTCTAGCTTAAGCGGCGGAGTTCCTCCTCCGCCAACGGGTCTCCGCCCTGCGCCCCTCGCGTCAGCCAGGCCCGCGCCTGGTCGTAGTCGCCGCGCTCTTTGGCGAGCAGGCCGAGGTTGGTTGCTGCCATGACGTCGCCGCCATCAGCCCCCTTGGTGAGCCATCTCACTGCCTCGTCGGGATCGCCGCGCTCCTTGGCCATCAGTCCCAGGTTGGCTGCGGCCATGACGTCGCCCCCCTCGGCGCCGTTGCTGAACCACCTCCACGCTTCGTCGTGGTCGCCGCGCTCCCTAGCTCGCAGCCCTAGCATGGTCGCCGCGGCTGCGTCCTCGGCGTCGGCGGCATCGAGCAGTACGGCTTCGTTTTCGGCCGAACGCTCGGCATTGACCGGGTGCTCGACGGCCTCCTCGCCGACCGCCATCCTCTGGACCGCGTCAATCAGCTCGGCGAGATGCACGTCTATGGGCGCTCTGAACGCGTCGAGCCACTGTACTGCCCTCAGGAAGTACTCCATCCGCGGCCCGGGCTCGGCGTCCTCGACGCGGAAGAGCAGGATCGGGAGCCCGCGAGCATCAGCCAGCGCGACCTCGTTCCTCACCCCGCCGGAGTCGTTCGCCGCGGCCGAGAAGACGACGATTATCAGCCAGACTGTTGCCGAGCGCGTTGACGATCGCCTCGGACCAGTCCGAGCCCGGCCGGATATCCCGCGGGGGCGATCCAGCACGCGAGGCCGGCGGCCTCGAGGCTGCTGTAGACCGAATTCGCCACCGCCTGTTTCTTCAGCGGATAGGAAATGAAGGCGACGTGCATGGTCGATCGTCCGCTTTGGAGTCTAAGCCCCGTGGCGCCGAGCAGACCGATCGCCACTCAATCATGATCGCGCGGCGTGAGGGTGAGCGGCAGCGAACCGGGGCAGAGCGCGAGCACCGCCTGCGCGAGCGCATGCCGAGCTCGTGCAGGTCGAGCGCCTGCTGGGATCGATCCACGCAATCGTCGTCGACGCTTGACCGGCTTCGGGCGGCGGTCAGCCGCGGGTGGTGTGGCCGCCCGCTGCTCGAGCCGCCGCTCCGTCGCCCCAAGCTCTTCCAGGGAGCGCCGTGCCAGCTCGCGATCGTCCATCCGCTCATACACGCGCCACAGCACCTTGAGTGCCTCGGTCGAGATGTCGGTGTCCTCGCCCTCGCGGTCCAGCTGCAGCCCGTACTCCGCGTAGGCAAGAGTCTGCGGCAGGTCGCCGTTCTGCATGTGAGCGAGCCCCGCCCAGGCGGCCGCCCGCGCGAAGCCTTTCCGATCTCCCTACTTGTCGCTGGTCGCCCCCGCGGCGCGGAAGACCTCAATCGCGCCGTCGTAGTAGCCGGCGTCGAGGAAGGCGCGGCGGCAGGGGCGCTCGAGCGGACGCCCCCGCAGCGCGCGCTAGGTGGAGTCGTCGCGGAGGTCACGGGCTTGCGCTCGGCGGGCCTGATCGATCACACTCTTGTGGCCGCCGAACGCGGATGGTGAGCGTTATGCCAGCAATCACAAGAGGCGCGGCGAGAGTGACCGACCGCATCACGACCCGCGACCGCCAGCTCGCGGATTGGTTCAAGCGCGAGGGCTTCCTGCGACCGCTGCTGACGGTTGCGGCGCTCCGCAAAGCGAACATCAAGCCGCAGACGGCCGCCGCCTTGCTGAGCAAGGAGACGGCTAACGGCTCCAATGTCTTCGGGTGCGATCACGGCCCCTGCGGCGACGCGCCACCCTTCTGTCACCAGAACGTCACCGAGCGCCGCGCCAAGCGGCTCCGTGACAGCGACTTCAGCAACGGGGTGGGGCCGACTCAGCTCACCTTCGAGGGCTACATCGATCGCGCGCGCCGAGCCGGCGGGGAGTGGCGGCCCTACGTGAACATGGTGACCGGCTTTCAGGTCTTCAGGGAGCTGTTTGAGTCGGAGGGCAACTCGGTCTGGAGCGCGGCGAAGCGCTACAACGGTCGAGCCGAGTACGCGAACGACTTCGTGGGCCGCCGCGAGGCCTACGAGCGCAAGCTGCGCAGCGCGGGCTTCGAAGTATGAGAAGAGGGCCCACGTGCGTTGTGACGACCCAGCCCCGGCAACATCGGCCCTCCTCGCGGGCGTGTACTCACCATCTCGCTCGCGGTGCCTCGACGTCTCCTACGGCAAGCACAAGCGCCCCAAGAGACGGTCGATGACCGCAGGCGCCTCGCCAGTCCTGCCTTCCGAGGCGTGGATTCTGCTTCTGCCTGCGGGCGACGAAGACCGCCCACACGCGACTGGTCGTAAGGCGCGCCACCGCGGTGAGCCGATGATCATGGAGGCGGATGGCCGGGATCTTCATCAGCTATCGCCGGAGTGATACGGCGCCGCATGCGGCTCGGCTGCGAGAGCGGCTGAGCGTGGAATTCGGCGATGAGTATGTCTTCATGGACGTGGAGTCTCTGCGCCCCGGCGAGCCGTTTCCGCTGGCGATCGAGTCCACGATCACCGCCAGCGACGCCGTGCTCGCGCTCATCGGCGATGAGTGGCTGAAAGTCACCGACGGCGCCGGGCGGCGGCGGCTTGAGAACCACGACGACCTCGTTCGCATCGAACTGGAAACAGCGTTCCGGTTCGACCGCATGGTCATCCCCGTGCTGCTGAAGCGCGCCACGATCCCGGGCGCCCAGGAGCTGCCGCCGACGCTGAGCGCGCTGCACGAGCGCCACGCCATCGGCGTCCGTGACGAGCACTGGGACGATGACGTCACCCGACTCGTGCGCCGCCTCGAAGAGGTGGTCGACACCGTCCCACCCTGCCCGTATCCGGGCATGCTGCCGTTCCGGCGGACCGACGCGGCGCGGTTCTTCGGACGCGAGCTTGAGACAGCCGACATCGCGGCGCGACTGGAGTCCGAGCGCCTGCTCTGCCTTGTCGGCCCGTCGGGCTGCGGCAAGTCGTCGGTGCTCGAGGCCGGCGTGTTCGCGCACATCGAGACCTCACGGCCCGGAGAGTGGTCGATCCGGGCAATGCGGCCCGGCAACTCCCCGGCGCGGCGCCTCGAAGTCATGCTCGAAGCCCCGCCCGACGCCGGTCGGCCGCTAGTCGTGGTCGATCAGCTCGAGGAGCTCTTCACCCAGGCCGGCGCCGACGAGCGGGCGCGCTTCGTCGCCGGCCTTTCCGCGCTGCACGGGGAGGGGCAGGTCGCGATCCTCCTGGCGATCCGCGCCGACTTCTACGGCGAGCTGATGGAGAGCACGCTGTGGCCGCTCGTCGAGCGGGCGCGGGTCGACGTGGTCCCCCTGGCCGGCGACGCGCTCGCGGCGGCCATAACGGAGCCGGCCAGGCGCTGCCACGTGGTACTCGAGCCGGACCTCGTCGGGCGGCTGCTTACCGACGCCGGGCGCGAGCCGGGGGCATTGCCGCTGCTGCAGGAGGCGCTCGTGCGCCTCTGGGCGACGATGCGCCTGCATCGCATCTCGCTTGCAGCGTACGGAGGGCTGTCCGCCGCGTTGGCCGACACGGCCGATGCCGCGATGACCGAGCTGGCGCCCCCCAAACACCCCGTCGTGCGACGGGTGCTGCTCCGGCTCGTACAGTTCGGCGAGGGACGGCCGGACACCAGGCGCCAGTTGCGTCTAGAGGACCTGCGCAGCGAAGGTGACGACGACCGCGTCCTTGAGAGCGTGCTCGATCACCTCGCGCGGTTCCGGTTGCTGACCCTCACCGAGAACCGGGTCGACCTTGCGCATGAGGCGCTCATCACGGGATGGCCGACGCTCCGCAGCTGGGTCGCGCAGCGGCGCGACGCCGAGCTCGCCCGCCGCCGCCTTGTCGCCCACGTTGACACCTGGGAAGGCCATAACCGCGCCGGCGCCCTGCTCGATGACGTCCAGCTGCGCGACGCGCAGGCCTGGCTCGCGAGCGCTGACGCGCGGGAGCTCGGCGTACCCCGTGGCCTGCCCGAGCTCGTCGCCCGCAGCCACGCCGCGCTGATCCGCCGCCGACGGCTGCGGACGGCTGCAGTATCCGGCCTGGTCTGCCTGCTGGGGATCGCGGTCGTTCTGGCCGTCGTGTTCCTGCGCGCGCGCGATGATGCGATCCACAAGGCAAACGTAGCCCAGTCGCGGGAGGGGGCCGCCCGGGCGGCCGCGGTGCTGAGCCGCGATCCCCACCATAGCCTGCGGCTCGCGCTCGGGGCGGTCGACGTGCTGGCGCGCGATGGCTCGGCGACGAGCGCCGAGCTCCGCGAGGCGCAGGCGGCGCTGCGCGACGCCATCCGGGCCTCGCACGTGAGAGCTGTCCTCGACGGCCACACCAAACAGGTCGTGTCCGCGAGCTTTGACGCGTCCGGCACCCGCGTCGTGACCGCGAGCTGGGACGGCTCGGCGAGAGTCTGGGACGCTCGCACCGGCTCCCTGCGAGCCACTCTCGCCCACCCTGGCCGCGAGCCTCTCGAGACCGCCGCCTACAGTCCCGACGGCCGGCGTGTGGCGACGGCGGGCGCCAACGGCACCGCTCGCCTCTGGGACGCGGCGAGCGGACGCTCGGTCGCCGTCCTGCGCCATAACCCTAGCTCCGGCGTCATGAGTGCCGTCTTCGACAGCCATGGCAGACGAGTCCTGACCGCAGCCGACGGCACCGCACGGCTATGGGACGCTCGCACGGGCGCTGCTGGGGCGGCGCTGCGCGAGCCGGGAGCGGAACTGCACGGCGCGGAATTCAGCCCCGACGGCAAGCTCGTGGTCACCGTCGGCGACCGGGGGCTTGCCAACCTCTGGCGGGTCGCGGACCGAACCCGGCTTGCCCGTCTGCCCCACGGCCGGACGGCCGTGAACACCGCGCGGTTCAGTTCGAACGGCCGGTCGATCGTCACATCGAGCGACGATCACGTCGCGCGCGTCTGGGGCGTGCGCGGCGCCGGCCCGGTCGTGCTGCGCGGACACGACCGGCAGGTGGTCGATGCCGAGTTCAGCCCCGACGGCAGGCAAGTGGTGACCGCCGGCCTCGACGACACCGCCCGCATGTGGGACGCCCGGACCGGGGCCGAGCTCCGGCGATTCACCCACGACGACACCGTCAGGACCGCGAGCTTCAGCCCCGACGGCACGCGCGTGGCAACCGCCAGCGCCGACCAGACCGCCCGGGTATGGGACGCCCGCAGCGGGGAAGAGCTCGTCGCGCTGCGCGGGCATAACGACTACGTCGGCACCGCCGCGTTCAGCCCCGATGGCAAGCGGGTCGTCACGTCGAGCTTCGACCGCTCCGCGCGTGTCTGGGACGTCTCGGGCAACGAGCCGCTCCGCGTCGTCGGCGGCCGCGCCGTGGCTGAGACGGCGCTCAGTCCTGATGGGAGGCGAGTCGTGACCAGCTCGCCTGGAGAACCCCCCCGGGTCTGGGAAGTGGGGACGGGCGCGCCGGTATCGACACTCGGTCGCGCCGGAGCGGCGGTAACGACCGTGCGGTTCGCCTCCGCCGGGAGGCGCGTCCTCACGGTCGACGACGGCGGAGTCGTGGCGACGTGGGACCCATCGTCGGGCGACCTCGAGCGCTCCGAACGCCCTGGAGGCGATGCGACGTGGGGCCTCGAGGGCTTTCCGGTAGGGACGGCGTTCAGCGCCGACGGAGCCCGGGTGGTGACGTGGACGGATGTTCAGGTGGGAGTCTTCGGCCTGGACCCCGGACGGAAGCTCAGCGTGCTGGACGTCCCCGGCACCGTCGAGTCGGCGGCGCTCAGTCCGGACGGCAGGCGCGCGGCGACCGGGGGCTCCGACGAGACGGCGCGCATCTATGGCGTCGCGGCCCGGCGGGAACTGGACGCGTTTGCTCACGACGGGGCCGTCGTGAGCGTGATGCTCGGGGCCCGTGCAGACCAGTTGATAACCGCCAGCACCGACACCACGGCGCGGCTATGGGATGTCCGCACCGGTGAGGAACTCGTCACCTTCCGCGGTCACGAAGGGGAGTTGACAGGCGCGAGTCTCAGCCCCGATGGCCGGTGGGTCGGCACCGCCGGTGCCGACGGCAGCGCACGTGTCTGGGATTCGGAGACCGGACAGGAGATTGCTCGCTTCGAGCACCCCGATGCTGTGTTGACCGTCGCCTTCGACCGCAGTGGCCGTCGAGTCCTGACGCTGAGCAACGATCAGCGCGCGCGCGTTTTCGCTTGCGATCCTTGTGCGAGTCTCGACGAGCTCGTCCGGCTCGGCCGCAGCCGCGTGGTCCCCGCACTCCGGTAAACGGCGCATCGTCGGAGCAGTAAGAGCAGCTTGTCTCCGGGTGTCGGATCCGAGATGATTGCTTTTCACCATGCTCCGCGCGATTGCGATCTGTGTTGTAGTGATCGTGCTGGTCGCCGTCCGCTCGGCCGATGCTTCTGCTCAGGCCACGGGCACCATCGAGGTGATACTGGGCGGATACGGAGCGGTCGTGACAGACGGCTACACCTGCACCGCCGCGGACTTCGAAGGTGTCGGGTGCGCGTCGCTGACGGCGCCGATCGGGTCGACGCTTACCTTGACCGCCAACCCTGGGCCCATCACCGCGCCCGGCACAGGAACCACGGCGCCCGTCCCGTCGAGCTTCGTCGGCTGGAGCCGGCCCGAATGCGAGGGGACGGGACCGTGCACGATGGCAGTGGATGACAACGAGGAGGCGATTGTCGCGCACTTTTCGCCAGTTTGGCTCGAAATCATCAATAACGAGAACGCCGCATCGTCAGTTGACGTCAGCGGGCCGCCGCCGACCTACTGCACGACCCTCGACTGCATGACGGCCCTCTACGAGGCTGGCACTCGCCTTGACGTGACCGCCACGCCGCCCAGCGCGTTGGGCTTCGGCTGCGACCCATTCGACAGCGATCTCGTCGCCGGCCGCTGCGCGATTGAGACCTCGAACATCCGGAACTTCGTCATGTTGGCACCCGCCGATGCCGAGCCCACCGAGCCGCCGTTCAACCTCCGGAAACCCGTGACCGTGAAGCGAGCCGGAAGTGGAGGAGGACGCGTCCAGGGCGCCGGCGCCGACGCCAGCGGCGCGAACTGGAGCATCGACTGCGGCACCCAATGCAAGCTGACAGAGATCCAGTACCAGACTCGCATCCGGCTCAGGGCAATCGAGGCGTCCGGATCGACCTTCGAGCGGTGGGCCGGGCCGCCCTGCGGGGGCCAGACGGTCTGCACTTTCACGGCCGGCAAGTACCCGACCGTGCGTGCCACCTTCACCCACAATGCTCCGGCCTCGATTGCGTCTTCGGATCCAGGCCCAGGTCCGCGTTCAGTGCCGTTCAGCGTGTCGGTCAGCCGCGCCACAACCAGCGGCCGGCGCACCAAGCGTAGGATCGTGGTGACGCTCACGACCAACAGCAGCGCGCGGGCGACGCTACGCCTCACCCGCAAGGGGAGGGGGATTACAAGCAGGACCTTTGCGCTGCCGGCGGGCACATCGACACTCAGGGCCAAGGTGCCACGCCGCACGCGCGCCGGTTGGTACCGCATGTCGCTCGTCGTGACCGCCGCCGACGGCACCCGCAAGTCGTTTTCAAAACGTCTCCGCCTGAGGCGCTGATCAGCGTGACGATCGTTCACGCGACAGCCGCGGCGCGTGACTCCCTCGGCGCCGTCCGAGACGTCGTGCGGGCGGCAACGCTCACGTGAGTGGAACGCGGCGGCTACTGACGCGTCGACAACCATCACCCGGGGGAACGCGCTCCGGTCGAGGAGTGCGTCGACGCTGATTAAAGAGCTGCGGTATGTCGCACTCCCCGGCCGCGGTTCGGACGCAACGATCGCTACCCGTACGGTTCGGCGCAAGAGCGCTCGCAGGCAACGGATCCGGAGCATTGAACCTCCCGGCCCAGTACGTGCTAACCCCGTTGTGAGATTAGCCTAAGCCGAGATGCTCCTTCAGGATCTGGCGTACCCGGGAGGCCTGGACGGCCTCGTTGCGATCACCCTCGATTCCGCCGAAATGGAGCGCCAGCGCCTTGCCGCTCTCGAGATCGACGATAACGGAGCCGGAGTTGCCGCCGAGGGTCGTCGCATCGTGATGCAACAGGTCCTGGGCGACGACCGCCGTGACCTGCCCCGGCGCGAGGCGCTTGACGTTGTAGACGCCGTCGAAGATGCGCTGCTGGTCGGCGGCGTCGTTGCGGCTGTCGCGGGCGGGATACCCGATCACCGCGACCCATGACCCGACACCCGCGTCCTGGAACTGGTCCTCCGACATCAGGTCGATGACCGCAGGCGTCGCCTCGCCGGTCTCGCCCTGCTCGGCCACCCGGAGCAAGGCGACGTCGACCGATCCCGGCGGCTCGATCCAGACGATCTCCTCGACGCGGAAGCGCGACTCCTCGACCTGCTGATGCTCATGGCGCCAGTCCAGGTTCGCGCTCACCGGAGGCGCACCGAAGTTCTGCAGAAAGGCGAATCGGCCGTTCTCCCGGGTCGCGAACTCGCTCGCGACGTGGCGGTTCGTCACCGCGACCCCCGGGGCGACCATCCAGGCGGTTCCCACCCAGTCGAGACGGTGGTTGCGGAGGTCGATCCGCCCGGCGCTGGGGATGATCCCCTCCAGCGTCAGCCGGGCGTCGCCGAGGCGGGACTCGATCTCCTGGCTGTCCGGGAACGTGTCCGGTGGCACCGCGAACGTCGACTGCTGGACCACATATACCGGCCGCGTGAATCGCTCGATGATCGCCTCCAGCCCTGGCTGCTCGCCAGACTCGAACGCACCCTCGGTGATGCGATCCGCAGCCTCGGCTGCGGCATCCACATCGACGCCGCCTTCCAACCCTTCGAAGCCCTCCGTCTCCGCCTGCGCCCCCTCGGCGAGCTCGTCGAAGCGGTCGAGGAACTCCTGCTTCACGCTGGGCTCCGAGAAGACCTGTCGAACGTCCATGCCGCCTCCTTACCGGGTTGCCGATGACGTCGATGCTGCCGTCAATCTCAAGCGTCCTCCTCCCCCGCCGATGGAGCGACCCCCGGCCGGCTCACGTCGTACACCCGCAGCACCGGACCGTCGGCGCCGTTCGCCACCAGCGTCAGCGTCCCGCCCCACTCCTCCCCCGTGCGGGCGCTCTGCGCGATCGTGATCGTCCAGTCCGGTCCGCCGCGTTCGACCGTCACGACCGGTGGGGCGAGCTCTGCCGGCGCAGCCTCGAGCATCTCCTCAGCCGGTACGTGATGTTCCGTCCACGGCTCCGCGGCGGCGGCGAAGCCGTCCGGATCGCACCATGGGCGCTGGCGCCACGGCCCCCGTGGGCTCCCCCCGCCCAGCACCGGCTTGGACTTGGTCGAACCCCACAGACCCGGCCAGCCCACCCAGGCCGGCTCGCCAATCCGTATGGGCTCCACCTTCGGGCTCCGCGAGGCACCGCGGCCATCGGCGACGTCGTCGAGGACGTCGAACGAGAAGGGGCCGCGCTTCTTCCCCCGCCAGCGCCCCGCCTTCGGGAACGTTGCGTGCGAGTCGCGGCCGACGTAGACCACCCAGCCACCGTCCTCATCGCGGTCGACCTCGGCCCACAGGATCCGGTGCGCGTAGTCGTGCGCCGCCAACACCGCCACATCGGGCTGGGGGTGCTGATCGTCGAGGCGGTCGGCCGGGATGCCGAGCTGTACGAGCTCCCAGTCGCCCTGATGGAGGCCGGCGCCGAGCAGCCCCTCGGCCCCGCGAATCCCCGGAATGCCCTTCGCGCTATGGAAGTAGAACAGCCACCATTGCAGCCAGATCCCGCCGCCGCTGCGAGGCGCGACGCGGCCATAGATGATGTCGGCGTTGCCGGGCTCGGCGTGTCGCCGGCGGGCATCCGCAACCGGCTCGGGGCCGGCGTCGAGCCGGTCGTCGTCCCGAACATCCTTGCCATCCCCGTACGCGGCGCTGCCCAGATATCCGAGCTTGAGCGCGCCCTGGGCGCCGGCGATAACGGTGCCGTCCGAGCGCAGCAGGCGGGTGTGGTACCTCCTCATCGGGCCGTCCCCGAAGCGGTTCTCGACGAAGCTCGCCGCCGAGTCGGCGAAGTAGCGCTCGCGACTGTCGTAGCGGACGACGGGCCGCAGCGACTCCAGGAGGTGACGGTGCTTGAGGTTGAGCGGGTCCTCCTCAGCCGCCGCCTCGACCGGTAGCTCGGGTTGCACCCCGTCGCCGGAGAGCACCGCGGTGACCCTGTCGCGCACGACCTTCGAGGCAAGGTAGTCGCGGATCCCGTGATGGTTTGCGCTGTTGTTTGCGACCACGATGTCGGTGATGCGATCGGACGGGGCGTAGTCGTCCCGCACCGTGTGGTCGAGCGCGACGACGTCACGGGCGTCGGATGCATTCAGCCAGGCAGCGACACCGGCGGGCACTTCGAGCGGGCTGACAACGAGGTCCTGTATTTCTTTCACGCCGAGCGGCGAGCCGACCGTGACGAGCAGCGGCACCTGCCAGGATCGACTCGCATGCTCGCGCAGAACGTCATAGGTGATGATGGTGCCGAGGCTGTGCGAGACGACGACGAAGGGCTCGTCGATGTCCCCGATCGTTTCCAGCACGACGTTCCGCATGCGTTCCGCGAAGCCGCGGAAGAAGTACGCGTGCACGTCCTTGAAGGTGACTTTCACGAGCTGCTCGAAGACCCGCATGCGCGCCGCGCGCGGCAGCGGGAGCGCCTCCTCCATACCCGGGCCGGTCGCCGCGAGCTGCTCGCCCGCAACCACCGCCTCGGCGGTGTAGGCCATCGATCGCGCGTACGACTCCAGGCCGCCGTTGGCCGTGAGGTCGGGCGCTTCGACCGCCGCGCCACCGACGAGCTCCTCGGGCGTCCCCGGGGCCACCGAGCCGGCCTGCTCGATCTCATCGAACTCCGGGTCGGGCAGCGGCTCCGGGTGTAGCAGCGGCGCCCAGTAGGCCATCCGGGAGGCATCACCAACGTCGCGCCCGAAAAGCGCCTGGTCCCACTGGCGCTTGAGCAACTCGGCGCGCACCTTGTTGCCGTTGCCGTGGACGTACACCACGATCATGGGATCTCCTCTCCGAGGCTGATCTCTACGTCCAAGGGGCACCGTGCCCGGGTGGCAGGCAGACGCTTGGGAGATCCCAGCCTAGCTCCCGCTGTACGCGTGCGGCAAGGGCAGGCGACGCCCGGGTGACGTCAACGCGCTAAGCGTTGCATCGGCCCCGCGACGGCGTCATCCTTAGAACGAGACCGGCGCCCGACGAGAGGGGAAGGCTGACCATGGACGAGGCCGAAACCATCACGACCGAGCAGGTGTCCGAGGACGAGGCCACCCGCGAGGCGGAGCTCGAGGGCGCCACCTGTGAAAGCGAGTCGGAAGGCACTCAGCCTGTCCCGGACTCGGAAAGCCAGGACTTCTCCGCCCTCGATGACGAGGACGTCGCCGCGGTCGACGAGGCCGCGGAGATCGACCCCGGCGCGGAGCCCGAAGACACCGAGGCGCCCGAGGGCCGCATGGGGCTCAACCGTTTCACCAGGCCTGGCGGCGGATTCGCCGGCTCAGAGGCGCCCATCCGACGCGCGATTCGAATCGCGCAGCGGAACGGCTTGGTCGTGACGTCCTTGAAGCGCAGCTCCGGGAGCACGGGCTCCGATCACCACATGAGTCAATCGAGAGCATTCGCCGCCGATCTGTCCAACGGCTCGAGCCCGACCCCGCAGATGAGCAGGACCTGCGCGCAAATCGCGCGCGCGCTGGGTCACCCCGAGTTCAGCGCGGGGATCCTGAACGTGGTTCACGGCAGCATTCGGATTCAGATGCTCTACAAGACCATGGTCGGCGGCAACCATTTCAACCACGTGCACGTCGGATCGCGGCGCCTCTGAGGCAGTAGCCGGCGGCCGTCGACCTCTACCCCCCGAGCTCCTCCGGGCGCTCGGCGTCCGTCTGCAGGTCGAGTGCCTGCCGCGCAAGGCCTGCGGCCAGCTCAGCGAACTCGCGCTCCGGGTACGAGTGCTCTGCCCTGAACGGGTGCGGCGAGGGCTCGAGCGGCACGAACAGGTCGTCTATTCCTTGCGCATGCAGCCAGAGCGCCACCAGGTTTAGCGCCGGCACGCGCAGCAGCCGCAGCTCGAAGTCGGCTTCCTGAACCGGCTCCAGCGCCTCGGCCGCACGCAGACCTTCGGCGGTCGAGCGCACGAACGGGCCCTCGGTGACCTGTGCCGGCACGCCGGCACGAGTCCGGTCCTGGACCTCGGCGGCCGCGACGGGCTCCCGGCCCTCCTCCACCAGGAAACGCCAGCCGGTGGCCTCCGCGATCTCCTCAATCGCGTCCGCCCCGATGAGCGCTTCGAGGCCGGTGGTGAAGACCCGTTGCGTGGCGCTGACGCTGGTCGGCGCAACCGGAACTTCGGGCGCCGGCGGGCCTTCGCCGGACCGGCGCCGACTCACGGTCTGACGCACCGCCTCGATTGCGTCACTTGGGGGCTCCGGTGGATTGATCGGCATCGTGGTCAGCGTTCCGTGAAGTAGGTGTGCGTCCAGGAGCCGGAACCCTGATAACCCGAGGAGAACGCCGCGATGCTGATCTCGGAGGTGCCGTAGATCGAGTCGCGCACCTCCAGAATGCCGGTGGCGTCGTCGAAACAACCGGAGATCATCACAAAGTGTCCACCGCCGCCGGCCCAGCCGATCCGGATCCCGATAGGGCGCCCGGCATCCAGCTCGGACCGGATCCTCGAGATCGGGGCGGTGCCGGCTGACTGGCCTGCAAGGTTGCCGGTCCGCGTCAACGCCCGGTCGAGGTACCAGGGCCGGTTGCACTGGCCGCTCGCGCCGTCTTGGCAGCAGCCCGTCTGGGCCAGTTCGGCGTTGACCACGCGGCACTGGGTCCAACTGCTGCCCGCGTCGAAGAGATGGGAGACGCTCGTGGAGCAGGCCGCCCAGCACCATTGCGACTCGAGCTGAGGCTGCATCGCGAGCGCCACGCGCCGCCAGCGCGGCTTAGCAACCTTCCCGGGCAGGCCCTGCAGGCGGCGGAGCCAGCGCGCCAGCCACTCTTGGAGCCGGCCCGGCGGCGAGGGGGCGGTGACCGGCGCCTCCGACGGCGCCGGGTCGAGCGGGATGCGGCTACGGTCGAGTACGGTGCTCATCGGAAGGACGCGGGGCCGTTGTTCGGTGCCAACGTAGCGTGGGAGCCGAGCCACTGCAGGCCACGAGCCGAGGCGGGCTACGGGGTCTTGCCCTCGAGGTCAGCGACCACTTCGCTGAGGTCCTCGTCGAACGCCTCGTCGGCCTCGGGCAGCTCGCCCGCCTCGTCGAGGTCGACCTCCGCCGTCGCCTCCTCCTCGTCCGGCCCGGTCTGGGCCTCGTCGGCGTCCGGGCTCGGCTCGGGCAGCTCCTCGTCGTCGTCTGTGGGGTCGAGGAAATCCGTGCCCGGCTCCTCCTCGGGCACCTCGTCCTGCCAGGGCAGCCCCCCGCGCTTGTACATGCCGAGGAAGAGCCCGGGGCAGGCGGTCGCCTGGCCCGGCACCTCGCGGTGCCCACGGATTGTCAGCCGGCTCAGGTCGTTGTCCGTGCGGTGCGCGCGGGGCAGCGCAGCCGTATGGGCGTTATGCAGGAGCCAGTCGAGGGAGCGTGCCTGGCGCCGAGTCGGCCGGTCCCCGGTCGTGGCGGGCATGTTCACGCCCACGCGCCCGTCGTTCTGCGCGAGCACGTGAGCCCCAACCCACAGCACCGGCCGGCAGCAGATGATCGCGCCGTCATCCGGGATCAGATAGTGGTAGCCGATGCCCGACCAGCCCTGAGCAAGATGGCTGCGGTGGAAGCTCAGTGCGGACTGGATGCCGGCGCGCCAGTCCCGGGCACGAGGCGTGGCGCTGTAGTGGCCCGTCACCTCCCGCTCCGGCCCCATCGTCGAGTGGTTCGACCTGAAGCTCAGACCGATGCTGCGTGCAGTGATGATGCGGGGGCGTGCCATCCAGATCTCCTATTCCTCGACACTTCCCAAGCCGGTTTCAGCCCGAACCGCCTCGCCGCCCGCGGCGTCGATCTGATCCGTCTCGCGCAGCTCATCGGGAAAGGCGAGCGCGCCCACGAGCTGCTCCAGTTTCGGCACCGAGATCATCCGGCTCCGCCAGGGCTCATCGACGGCGAACTCGAGGTCTACGTCCGAGAGGTCCTGGTCGAGGACGAAGGCAAAGGTCTGCAGCTCGTCACCGCTTCGCGCGACGACGACCTTCCAGAACTGACGCGGGATCGCGACACGCGCAGCACCGCCGTCGTCAACGCCTTGGAAGAACCGATCGTCTGACCGGAGCACCGGCCCGGCGAAGATCGAATATCTCTCGGTCTTTGCCTGCTTGAGAATCAGGTTCTCGAGCTGTCCCCACAGACCCCTCTGAACGGAGCGGTTGAAGTTCGCGACCTGCGGCGAGCAGTTGGTCACGTGAAAGGTGTCCCCGTTGGCGCGCCGGATCTCCTCGAAGGTGTCACCCCACGCGACGTCTTCGCGCCTCACGATGTGCCCTTTGTCGAACGAGGCGCGATCCTTGGTGAAGAACCGATCGGGGAGCTGATGAACGGCCGGGATCCGCGGATCGGTGAACCACTTCTCCTGGTCGCCGTCTCGGAGGCCGGTGAGCCCTGACCGCGTGTAGTCCCGGCCCGCTTCAGGCTCCTTCCTGCGAGGGTCGGCATCGACGTTGGATGCGGTGAACAGGGCCAGCCGGCGGTCCTTGTTGACCACCACGGAGAAATGCTCGTACGGCAACACCGGCGAGCCATCGTCGAGGCGCGAGACAAGGCTGTCGTCGCTGGCCGACGGCAGCGGGACACGGATCCCCAAGAACCCGTCGTCGTAGCCCCGGCGCCGCGACAGGTTCTCGTCTCGAAACGGCTCCACGAGCGCTTCGACACCAGCATCGTGCGCGTCCGCGCCGACGCGTCCCGGGGTAACGGCTGCCGCCGGCTCGTCGGCTTGGGTCCAGAGCGAGTCCCAGGAGGCGGCGCGAGGCGTGGCGGCGCCTCCGTCGAAGTTGACTGCTGCTTCCACGACTCGCCGGTCGAGGGCGAGCTCGTGCGTCGGCACGGCGTAGTTCGCCTCCAGGTACCTGCCGGCGAAATGCAGGGCGAGGACCGTGCCGGTTTGAACGTCGACGACAGCCGACCCAGAGTTCCCCCCGAGCGTCGAGCTGTCATGCGTCACCGCTGAGACCATGTGGCCAAAGCTTGGGATGTCCGCTCTTTCTCGGAGCAATCCGGGTTGGAGCCGCTTGACGTCGAACACGCCACCGAAGATGCGGTTCTGAAGATCAACGTTGTTCCGGGAATCGAGCGCCGGATACCCAACGACGACGATCTCCCGCTCTCGCAGATCGCCGGGCGCCGCCGCGGAGAGACCTAGTGGGGGGACCTCGGCGAGCCCCTCGGCGACGAGCAAGGCCATGTCCCAATAGGGATGGATCATGACCACGCGGGTGATCTGGAACAGCAGCGATTCCGCACGGCCGCTCTCGTGCCGGAAGTCAACCGCAGCGCTCCGTCCCGAACGGAACGAGAGCTCCTCGCGGCCAACGCCGACGGCGAAAAGCTCGGCCACATGCCTGTTCGTCATCAGCATGCCGTCGCCGACGACGAATGCCGTTCCACCGTACGGGAGGGACGGGTGGTCGGGTAGCTCCACGCGGCCGATCGACGGGATCACTGCCTCGATGCTGGCGCGAGGGGCGGTCTCACCCAGGTGGCGGAACGGGTCAGCGGGCATGGCGTACGTGCCGTCGACGATGTCGACGACGGGACGCTCCCTGGGCAGAACGATCGCCTCGAGCGCGCTGGCCTCCTCGACCGAGAGGCTCTCGTTGCGTTCGAGCCGGCGGACCGCCTCGCTTGCGTGCTCCAACTCAGCCTCGGTTGACCAGGGCATCTCCTCAATCCGGTCCAGTAGGGGCGCGTCTCCCCCGGCCGACTCCATCCCTCCTCGTGGAGCGATCCAGTCGAGGAAGCGCTTCACCTTGGCGGGCTTCGCGTCGCTCATCAGGTTCCTTCCTGGGCGGTGGCACGTCACCGCCGACTCGGACAAGTCGACTGGCCTGTCGGATGCTTGTATCACACTGCACCAGTCGCCTCAAAACGAGCTCTGGAAGGCAGCCGGACGGCTGGTCCTCATGGCGACGAACGCTCGCGCGACCGGAGATCCGACAATAGAATCGCGCGCGCCAGGCGAAAGCGAGGACTCGTGTCGAATCCGCGCGACTGTTGTATTTGCAGCCAGATCGGGGGGCGGGCGGCCGGTGGCCTGATCGCCCTGCTGCTGCCAGACCGGCGCGTGATGCTCGAAAGCAAGTCGTTCGCGGTCATCCCGAGCGGCAGGCCCTTCTCGTGCAATTAAGCGCGCGGGTGGCTGCGAGCGCGCGCCCGCCCGTGGCCTGGAATCGTGCCGGGTCCCAGAATGAGCTGAAGGAGGCCGTTAAGGCGCTGGATCACCCGAGGGTTGGGGAGCTGTGTCGGGATCTCGTGAGGCACCTGCGTGATGCGGAGACCCCGTACCCGACGGACTCGGCGACGGACATCCTCATGGACCTGCGCCGCAAGCGCTATTTCGTGCTGCTGCGGCAGGTCGCGGATGCGTTCATCCAGTCCGGCCTGGACGATCGATTCATCCGCCGGCAATACGCCCAGGCGCTGATCGACCTGGGTGCCCTCGCGGCGGCCGAGGCCGTGCTCGAGCGCCTCGTCGCGGACGCCACCGGAGCCGGGGACGAGGACGCTGAGGCACGTGGCGTGTTGGGCCGGGCCTACAAGCAGATGTACGTGACAGCGGGGCCCGGGGCAGGCGCACGGCGGCGGCTGTTTCTCCAGCACGCGATCGATTCGTATCTCGGCGTCTACCGCGAGTCGGACACCTACCGATGGCATGGGATCAACGCAGTCGCGCTGCTCGCCCGCGCCGACCGCGACGGCATCGAGCTCCCGGGCGTGGACGACCCCGCGGCGGCCGCGCGCCACCTGGCTACGGAGATCCTGAATGCGATCGAACATCTCAGCAGGCCCAGCACGTGGGACCAGGCCACCGCCGTGGAGGCTTCGATCGCGCTGGGTGAGACGAAGAAAGCGCTCGAGCGACTCGACGCGTACCTCGACTCGGGCCCCGATCCGTTCCAGGTCGCAAGCACGATGCGTCAGCTGACCGAGGTGTGGGAGCTCGATCCCTCGACCGAGCCGGGCGCACACCTGATTCCGGTCCTAAAGACCGAGCTCCTGCGCTCGGCAGGCGGCGCCGAAGGCGAGGCCAACGCCGATGTCGTCATCGGGCCGTCCGACCTCGAGAGCGCGACACTGAAGAGCGCCGAGCAGGACCCCGGCTTCCAGAAGGTGCTCGGCACAGAGCGCTTCGAGAGCCTGGTCTGGTTTCGCAAGGCGATCGATCGCTGCCGCGCGGTCGCGCGGATCGAGGATCGCAACGAGAGCCCGTTTGGAACTGGCTTCCTCGTCGACGGGACGTGCATCCATCCGAGCTTTCCCGCGGTCGTCCTGATCACCAACGCGCACGTCGTCAGCAAGACGCACGTGAGGGCGCTCCGCCCAACGGAGGCGCGCGTCACGTTCCGCGGCCTGGAGGACACCACGGGCCCCTACCGGATATCGCGCCTGCTGTGGACGTCACCGCCGAACGACCTCGATACGGCGATCGTGGAGCTCGACCGCTATCCGGCTGCCACGACCCGCTGCCCGGTGGCGGAGCAGAAGCCTCGAGTCGGCACCAAGCCGCAGCCCCAGACATACGTCATCGGGCATCCGAGCGGCGAAGGCCGGGTCATGCTCTCGGTGCGCGACAACCTCGTACTCGACGGCGACGAGACCCGGCTCCACTACCGCACACCCACCGAGCCTGGCAGCTCCGGCAGTCCGGTCTTCGACGAGGCGTGGGAGGTGATCGCCCTCCACCACGCGGGCCTGACGAAGATGCGAAAGCTCCACGGCAAGGATGGAACCTATCCCGCCAACGAGGGCATCTGGATCGAGCGCATAAAGCGGCAGGTTGCCGCCCACCTCGGATGACGGGCGCGGGCGCGACCGGAGGGGGCGGCGCCGGCAAGGCCCGAATCTTCATCAGCTACCGGCGTCGGGAGACCGCGGGACACGCTGGGCGGCTCTACGACGGCCTTGTCGAGCATTTCGGCGAGGAGCGCGTGTTCATGGACGTCACCATGGAGCCCGGGGTCGACTTCGCGGAGACGATTCAGGACGCGGTCGGGTCGTGCGGAGCGCTCGTCGCATTGATCGGCGAGGACTGGCTCACCGTGACGGACGCGGGCGGCAACCGGCGGATCGACGATCCGGCCGACGTCCACCGTATGGAGATCGAGGCCGCGCTCGATCGGAGCGTGCGGCTGATTCCGGCGCTCGTACAGGACGCCGAGATGCCGGCCGCAGACGACCTGCCCGAGGCGCTGGGGCCCCTGGTGCGCCGTCAGGCAGTCGACCTCAGCGACCAGCGCTGGGACTACGACGTCGGACGCCTCGTGTCCGTACTCGAGCGGGTGTTGACGGACGCGGTCGAGGTGGGAAAGCCAACCGGCCCCGCAGATAGGTGGCGCAGACGGGGCAGGCGTGTGGCCAGCCGGGTCCGGCGGCTGGCTGTGCGCTACCGCGGCCGAGCAGGCTTCGTGGCGGGTGCGCTCAGCGCGCTGCTCGTCGTCGGCGTCGTCGCGGCCGCGACGGGCTACTTCGAAGGGCCGTTGCTGAGGATCTCGTCGTTCGAGTACGTGTCGCCGCGGCCGAACGAGTCCCTCGCGCAGCGATGCCTTGTGCGAGCCGAGTCGGACTACCGCGTCAGGAGCGCCCGCTTCGTAGTGGACGGCGACGAGCGGAACTCCCTCGAAGAGCAGACCAGTGCCCCCTGGCAGTGCAACAACCGCGGAAACAGAAACGAATGGGACACCTGCGAGGGCCACAGCCGCGGCTTTCCCCTGGATGACAGCCGGCCGCACACCCTCACGGCGACAGTGACCGACTCCCAGGGAAACACCGCGACCAGAACGAGGACCGTGGACACGAATTGCCCCGACGGACCGGGATAGCCGGTCCTCGGGATCACCCGGCCCGGAATTGCGTCAAGGCCTGCCGATCGCCGGCGACGCGCTCGGTACTGCGGTCTTGACGACGTGCTGGATCCGGTTCCTAAGGTCCTCCTTCAGCTTCTTCTGGCTCTTCCAGAAGATGGTCGGGATGTCCTTGACATCAAACGGAAGCTGCCGTTCCCTGCTTGGCAACCAGGACGACCACGTCGGCCTGTTGAACCTGTTCGGGTATGTAGAGCGCTTCCTTCGCGATGTCCCAGTCGGCCAGCTGGGAGTACATGACGCGCCCAAGTCGTGTACCGGCTCGTGCTTGGCCATCACGTAGGAGATGATCTGGTTCTCCGCGGCGGGCCCGGCCGAGCTCCACCAGCTCCGGTGCGCGGTTCAGCGACGACGCTGTCGAAGGGAGTGCGACAACCGTTGTAGAGCACGTGCCCGTGCTCGCTCACAACCTCGCCGAGTGCCGAACCAACGCGGTGGATTCGACGCCCTTGCTCGGTCGCGGCGTCGAATCCCTCCAACTACGAGGATGCTCATGGCACGTACCATTGCCATATGAGCCGTGCGTGCGCAAGGCCGACATTGCTTTGACCACGGCACGTCCCCCGCTTTGCTTCGTCGTCATGCCGTCCGGCGTCAAGTCCTACGGCCGCGGCGGTTCGATCGACTTCGACGCCGTCTATGAGCGACTGGTAGCACCTGCGCTGAGCCAGGCCAAGCTGCAGCCGCTGCGCGCCGACCAAGAGCTCCTCGGCGACATCGAGCACAAGGCGATGTTCGACGGGCTGATCCTGTCGGATTATGCAGTCGCCGATCTGACCACCGCCGACCCCAAGGTCTTCTACGAGTTGGGGGTGCGCCATGCGGTTCGTCCGCACAGCACGGTCCTGATCGCCGCCGACCTCGGCAGGCGCCCGTTCGACCTCGCACCCGCCCCCGTGCTCTCCTACACCCTCCATAGGAGCGGCGCGCCCGGCGAGGCGGGCGGGGAGCTGCAGCGCCTGACGGCGGCCCTGAACGCGGTGCGGGAGGCGCCCAGCGACCGGCCGGTTTTCCGGTTCGTCGATGACATGCCAATCCCTGAGATCGACCGCGACAAGACCGATGTGTTCCGCGATCGGGCGGCATACTCGACCGCCGCCAAGCGCCGGCTGGCCGAGGCCCGGGCCCAGGGACTGGACTCGCTGCGAGCGGTGGAGCCCGACCTCGGTCCGCTGGAGGACGTCGAGGCCGGCGTTGTCGTGGACCTCCTGATCTCCTATCGCGCGCTGAGCGCCTGGGACGACATGATTCGGCTGACCGAGGGGATGCCCCGCCCGCTTTCGCAGACGGTGCTGGTGCGGGAGCAGCTCGGCCTTGCGCTGAATCGTGCGGGGCGGAGCGAGGAGGCCGAGGCGGTCCTGCGCGGCGTCCTGGCGCAGCGCGGTCCGAGCAGCGAGACGTATGCGCTGCTGGGACGCGTCTACAAAGACCGGTGGACCACAGAGCGCGCGCACAGCCCGCCCCGCGCGCGCGAGTATCTACGCCAGGCCATAGACGCCTACACGGCCGGTTTCGAGGCGGACTGGCGCGATGCCTATCCCGGTGTCAACGCCGCGACGTTGATGGAGATCCTCCAGCCCGGCGGCCAACGCCAGCAACGGTTGGTGCCGGTGGTCAGATACGCCGTGGAGCGCCGGCTCGCGCAGGGGCGGGCCGACTACTGGGATCACGCCACGCGCCTCGAGCTGGCGGTGGTCGCGCGAGAGGCCGAGGATGCCGCAGCGGCCGCCGGCGACGCTCTCGCCGCGGTCCGCGAACCGTGGGAGCCGGAGAGCACGGCGAACAACCTGCAGCTCATCCGCGAGGCCCGCGCCGAACACGGCGAGCAGGTGGATTGGGCCGATGAGATCGAGGAGAAGCTGCTCGTCGCGGCGGCCAGCCGATCAGAATCGCGTTGAGATGCGAATAGCGACGCCGAATCTCATCATCGCTGTCACCCAGGCGGAGGTCGTGGGGTGGATCTGTCTGGTCGTCGGGATCCTTGTACTGCTGGGTGGTGTGGCAATCGGACTCTCAACTTCCCGCTTGCAAGGAGGCAAGGGGGCCAAGGAGGCCAAGGCCAAAATGGCGGAAGCGCGCGCGAGCATCGAGGAGGCTAAGAGGCGCATCGAGTGGAGCACCTCTGCGGCGGGCGAGGAGTCGCTCGCGGCCGATGCGGCCGGCGTGACAGAGGCTGCAGAGGCGGCGGGCGAGTCCACGGAAGCAGCCGGGACGGCGCTCGAGCAAGTGGAGGGCATCGTCGCTTCGCTGCCGGAAAACCTGCGCTTCGCCGGCCTGCTCGTCCTCGTCGGGACTGTCCTGATAGGGGTCGCCACCGTGCAGTTCGGCGGCGTCTCACTGTTCTGATGGGACCTGCGGCGGGAGCGCACGCCGGACCAGGGATGGAGGACTGGGGGCGGCTCATCTCGTTTCGCCCGGACCTGGTCCTGCGGCCTTCGAGCATTGACGAGCTGAAGACGATGCTGGAGCGAGTCCACCGCGGTGAGTTGGGGAACGGCGTCGTGCGCGTGCCAGGTAGCCTGCATTCCTGCTCCGAGATCGTGGCCTCCGAGGCTGTCGTCGACACCTCCGCGCTTCCGAAGACCGTGGAATTCGAGGCCGCTGATGCGGCCGCGGTGGCATCGGCCAACGTGACGCTGCACGAGTTCCTGGCCGAGCTGGGCCGCCGTGGCAAGTCGGTAACGGCGACGGGCGGCACCGATCACCAGACGCTGGCGGGCCTGATCTCCACCGGCACCGCGCCGGCCAGCTCCCGGCATGCCCTGTACGAGCTGCTGGAGTGGGTGGAGCTGGTGGCCGTGGATGCGGCAAGCGGGCGCGCGGTGGAGCGGCGCGTATCGCGCGGCGACCCCGACTTCCCGGCGGTCGTGTGCTCGCTGGGACTGCTCGGCGTGCTCACGCGGGTCCGCTTTTCGTTGGTGGACGAGCGCTACTTCGCCGTGGTCCAGAAGATCGTCCACCTCGATGACGTGCTGGACGAATTGGACGCCACCTCGCGGAAGTACGACTTCTGGCGCGTGAACTGGGCACCCAAGTCCACAAAGGCGCTGCTCTGGGCAGCCACGGAAGTCCCGCCGGACCAGTCGGAGCCGGACGGTGACTACCGCGCCGATCAATCCGAGCACCTGCTCGACGTCGTCTTCGAGGTGATGGACAAGGTTGGCGCTACGGGGCCGCTGCTGAACGACGCGCTGGACGCGGTCTACGACGTCATGACCCTCACCTACGGCAAGCGCCAAGCAACCGGACCGCTTCGCAACATGCTTCCCGTTGATCGTCGCGTCCCGCTACGCGTAGCGATGGCCGAGTGGAGCTTCCGGCCGGAGCACGTACACCGGGTGATCGGCGAGTGCCAGGACTATTTCGACGACCACGGCTGGCCCAACATCCCAACGGAGATCGAGCTCAGCCGCGTTGACGGGAGCCTCATGTCGGCGTGGAACTGGGAGGGGCTGCCCTACGTCGTGAAGTTCAACTTCATGTACCTCACCGAGGTCTGCAGGAAAGCCCGCGAGAAGCAGGCGCTCTACGCTCACCTCCGCGGCCTCTGGGAGCACCTGGAGAGCGCGGGCGTCCCGTTCAAGGCGCATTGGGGAAAGATCAACTTCATCGACCCCGAGTTCGTGCGGCGCAACCACGACGTCGATGCGTTCCGGCCACTGATCTCTCCGATGTTCATGAACGACTACCTCGCGGAGCGGATCGGCCGGCCATGAACGGCTCCTTCCCCGGGCTGACCGACATCCACGCGCACCCGGCAATGAACGCCTTCCTATGGGACCGTGACCTGCGACGCCACTATTGGACCGGGGGCACGTTCAACCCGCTGGCCAGCCTGAGTGACTTCAAGATGTTGGATAAGGGCGGGGTGAAGGTGCTGTGGTCGTCACTTCACATCCCCGAGCGGGAGTACTTCCAGTGCAAGTTCATCCGCCTCGCCGCCCACCTCTTCCGTGGCGGGCGCATGCTGCTGAGGGGGAACGCGTGGGAATGCCTGCTGGCGATGATGGCTGTGATGGAGCGGCAGGTGGCGCGGGCCGAGGATCAGTTCGAGCTGGCCCGCTCGAACGCCGAGCTGGACCGGATCAGGGCTGCGGGTAAGACGGCGATCGTTCATACCGTCGAGGGTGGCCATGTTCTCGGCGCGGGGCTGAGCCCGGACGATCTAGCGGGGCGGCTCGCCCGGCTGGAGGAGCTTGCGAAGCGGGGCGTCGCCTCGCTCACCCTTACGCATCTCTTCCCAAACGAGCTGGGGGGGCACGCCGAGGGCATCCCCGAAGAGCAGCGCAAGTTTCCCATCTGCCGTCTGGACACCCGGGTGGATCTGTCGAGGGGACTGACGGCCACGGGCAAGGCTCTGCTCGAGCGAATGGTGGAGCTGCGCATGATCCCCGACGTCACGCATTGCACGCCCCGCGCCAGGCGGGACGTCTACAAGCTCGTGGCGAACCGCGTCCCCGTGATCGCTTCGCACATAGGCGTGCGTTCGATGAATGACGTGGACTACAACCTCGACGAGGACGACGTGCGCGCCATCGTGGCGTCGGGCGGGGTGGTCGGGGTGATCTTCATGCCTTACTGGCTGGACAAGGCCCACCCCGGGCCGGGGCTGGACGCGATCTGGAGGACTATGGACACCCTGCAGCAGCTGAGCGGCGCCTCATGGAAACACGTAGCCATAGGAACCGATTTCGATGGCTTCACCGACCCACCCGACGACTGCGACAGCGAGGCGCGGCTGCCACTGATCCGGGAGATGCTGCAAGCCAACGGCGTTTCGCGGATCGACGCCGAGGCCGTGCTGGGCGGCAACGCGCGCCGCGTCCTTCGCGACGGCTGGCGCTAGCCCGCTCGGCGATCGTCGCTCGCAGCGGCTTGCGGGCTGAGGTGAGCCGTCACGGTTGGCTGAGCCCGGCAGCGCTACAGTCGCCACGAGGGCCCGCTGAGCGGGCGATCAGATGTCCGACATCTTCATCAGCTATCGCCGTGGTGCCGCCTCGCCATACGCGCGTGGCATTTACGAACGGCTCGAGGAGCAGTTCGGTTCCGAGCGGTCTTCATGGACATCGACACCATGGAGCTCGGCGTCGACTTCGTCGACTACCTCCACAGCGCCGTGGGCTCCTGCCGTGTTCTGATTGTCGTGGATCTCACCCGATTGGATCTCCGCCGTGGAGGGAACGCGCGACGAGGAGTCCACCGCGGAAGGCAAGGGCCGAGCAGACTGACAAGTTAAGAGATGGAGGCGGCGCTCGGCGACTTTCAGCGCGCCTTGGCGGACCACGAGCCCGGGACACTTGACAGCGTGACCGCCGGACGCCTCATGCCCGAGGGCCTAACCCTCATAGTGCAAACACCGCCGCAACACCAAGGCGAGCGGGGGCCGACATGCAGATATTGTGACATCTGTCACAGATACCCCACTATTCCTTGACCGATTCCCCCATACGGGCCTACGCTCGGTCTTGATGCAGGACTTTCACTGAGCACTGGACCTGGGGGCCGAAGTTGGGCCTGAGAGAGCAAGGATCGTGGCCCGCGGAATCAACCCATCGGCGCGCGCTCACACCGGCGGCAAGCGGGTCGGGCGTGCGACGGAGTATCTGGGCGCGCGCGCTTCGGAGACCTCCAGCCAGCTGACCGCGCTCCTGCACGCCCGCGAGAACGGCACGCGAATCGGCCCGCGGGAGCTGAGCCGGGTCTGGACTGCTAACAACGACGCCCAGAGCTTCCTGGTCATCGGCGACCCCGCGGTTCGGGCGACTGGAGGATGAGAACCATGGACGAGCAGGACTACATCGTCTTCGAGGTGAGGTCCACGGGCGCAGGCGAGGAGGACTTCTCATTCGGTCCCTCCGATGAGGTGGTGGACGAGCCGAGCGCAGTGCTTGACATCCACTCGATGACTCCGCCGGAGGCGACGGACGCGAGGCGCGCGCCGAACGTGGTGGTGGCGGAGCCGCTGCCGACCAGACTCATCGAGCCGGTCGCGGAGTCCGACATCTCCGGTCCGTTGGCCGGCGGCGCGACATGGGGCGTGGAGACTGTCGGCGCGACCGCGAGCCCGTTCACGGGCAAGGGCGTCAAGGTCGCCGTGCTCGACACCGGCATCGACGCGAGTCATCCGGCCTTCGCGGGCCTGACGGTGACCGAGGAAGACTTCACCGGCGAGGGCACCGGCGACACGAACGGGCACGGGACCCATTGCGCCGGCACGATCGCGGGGCACAAGGTCGACGGCCTGCGCGTCGGCATCGCCCAGGGGCTCGACGAGCTGCTCGTGGGCAAGGTGCTCGGTGAGCGGGGCGGATCGACGGCAGCTATCGCTAGCGCGATGGTCTGGGCGCTCGACAAGGGCGCGAACGTCCTATCGATGTCGCTCGGGATCGACTTCCCTGGGCTGGTCGACCGCTTGACCGCGAACGGTCTGAGTGTGCAGCCGGCGACCTCGCGGGCACTTGAGGCGTACCGTGACAACCTCAAGCTGTTCGGTTCGGTCGCCGGAATGATCGCGGCGAGCAGCCGGTTTGGCCGACCCGCAGTCGTCGTTGCGGCCACCGGCAACGAGAGCGAGCGCGGCGCCGCACAGCCCTACACAATCGGCGTCTCCCCGCCCGCCGCGTCAGAGGGGTTCATCCGCGTCGCGGCTCTTCAGCAAGACGAGGCAGGCAACCTAGCGATCGCCGACTTCTCCAACACCGGCGCGACGCTTGCCGCGCCCGGTGTCGATGTCGTGTCGGCCAAGCCGGGCGGCGGGCTGACGTCAAAGAGCGGCACGAGCATGGCGACGCCGCATGTGGCCGGGGTCGCGGCGCTATGGGCCGAGAAGCTGGCCGCGGACGACCGGTTCGATCCGGACCTTCTATTGGGCGAGCTTCGAGGCAAGAGCCGCGAGCTTGCATCACTGGCCGCCGTTGACGGCGGCTCTGGGCTCGTCCAGGCGCCGAACGGATGACGATGGCTTTCGAGTAGCGGGGCGCGCTTCGAGGCCCTAGTGCACCAGGCCTCGGGCTTCCAACCACTCGTCACCCACCAGCGTTCGCGAACGGTTATGCCACCGAAACCGCCGACGTGTCGGCCAGGGGCCTCGATCAGGGCATCGAGCCGCCAGCGGCTCGCGCTCCCGATGAGTTCGCGCATGATCCTGCGGGTCGTCCCAGCTGATCGAGCTATGTCGAGACCCGCGCGGTCAGCCATCGTGATCGCCGCCGCGGCCACCAGTTCAAGGAACCCAGCAGCTTCATCCACAACGGCACAGCACGCGATCGCGGCGTCGATCAGGGCGACCAGCGCGTGCCGATCGTCGGCTCGTTGATGAGGACGATCCCAGACGCCGCGAACGCTGCTTCGGACGGCGGACAGAGCGACCGCGACTGGCGATCTTGCTGTTACAGGGAGTTTGGACCACAGAATGGGACCCCCGTTTGACGGCCTCGGATTGGCTCTGTGAGCCAAATCGGTTGTCCCCGATCGCCATACTTCGCTCAAATTGGTAGCTCGGCGGAGCCCGAAGACCGCCGGGCCGCCGTACCCGGGGCCTAGCTGGCCGACCGTACCGGACTCCGCTCCGGCCGCGAGTCCATAAGTCTGGATCTCAATCGAAGTCGAGCACCTCTGCTTCTTGGATCGATTGCACATGCCCCGGTACTGCGGCGCCGCCGATGGCGTAGAGCGAGTCGTTGAGGGCCGTCACGGCCACCCCGTGGCGAGCGCTAGGCAGATTCGGCAATTGCGACCACACCTGCGTCTGGATTTCATACGCCAGAACGGCGTCGGAAGCACTCGTAGGGCTCTCACCCCCAACCGCGATCAAACGACCACCGACATATGCCGCGCCAACACTCCCGCTTGCGGTCGGCATGCTGTCCAGCTGCTTCCAACCGTTGCTGACAGGGTCATACCGCTCGAGCGCCCCGGAGTTCTTGTCCGACGAGAGCTCCCGCCCCCCGACCGCATAGAGATAACGGCCATCAGAGGCCGCACCAAGATGCTCACGGCGTGTCGGTATCTCGGCCACCTCCCTCCAGCGCTCGCCATCGAACATTTCGCTCTGGGCGACCAGTTTGTCATCCGCCTGTCCCCCGACCACCACGATCTTGTCGCCCACCACCGCAGCGGCCGCGGCAGCCCGAGGATGGTTGAGCGGCGGCAACTCCTTCCACGCCCCATCTCGCAACACATACACCCGATCCGACTCCTCCGAAGTCAGATCATCGCCCGGCACAAAGCCGCCCATCACAACGGCCTCCCCCTTATAAGTCACAGCCACGAAGTGATGCAGCGGCAGCGGTAGCTGCGGTCCCATCGTCCAGTTGTTGAACGCCGGGTCGTATACCGCGGTCTTGGCACTGCCCGTCTCGCCCCCAACCCCACCCAAGAGCCAAACCCTCCCACCGAGCGCTGTCGCGGCGGCGTACTGACGCCGAAACGGCGCATCACGGATAGGCCGCCAATCGAGATCCGCCGTTGTCGGGGTCGGAGGGGCACCCGAGAGGTCCAGTACTGCTGCGTCCTTGCTGGATTGGAAATGTCCAGGTACTGCGGCGCCGCCGATGGCGTAGAGCGAGTCGTTGAGGGCCGTCACGGCCACCCCGTGGCGAGCGCTAGGCAGATTCGGCAATTGCGACCACACCTGCGTCTGGATTTCATACGCCAGAACGGCGTCGGAAGCACTCGTAGGGCTCTCACCCCCAACCGCGATCAAACGACCACCGACATATGCCGCGCCAACACTCCCGCTTGCGGTCGGCATGCTGTCCAGCTGCTTCCAACCGTTGCTGACAGGGTCATACCGCTCGAGCGCCCCGGAGTTCTTGTCCGACGAGAGCTCCCGCCCCCCGACCGCATAGAGATAACGGCCATCAGAGGCCGCACCAAGATGCTCACGGCGTGTCGGTATCTCGGCCACCTCCCTCCAGCGCTCGCCATCGAACATTTCGCTCTGGGCGACCAGTTTGTCATCCGCCTGTCCCCCGACCACCACGATCTTGTCGCCCACCACCGCAGCGGCCGCGGCAGCCCGAGGATGGTTGAGCGGCGGCAACTCCTTCCACGCCCCATCTCGCAACACATACACCCGATCCGACTCCTCCGAAGTCAGATCATCGCCCGGCACAAAGCCGCCCATCACAACGGCCTCCCCCTTATAAGTCACAGCCACGAAGTGATGCAGCGGCAGCGGTAGCCCTGGCCCGGTGCTCCAAGTGTCTTCGGCCGGGTCATACACCTTCGTCGTGGTGCTGGACGACTTCACCCCGACGCCACCGAAGACCCAAACTTTGCCGTCCACCGCTGTCGCGGCGGCGTACTGGCGCCGAAACGGCGCATCACGGATGGCCCGCCACTCGAGATCCGCCGGAAGCTTGGTCGCGGCCGGAACGGACGCAGACCCAGTGGACGTCGACGGACCCTCCCCGTCGCCATCCCTGGTGACGAGCAGCACGGCCGCGATGACCAGCGCCAGGCCAAGCCCGGCGAGCGCGAAGAGCATCCGCGGATTTCGTCGCAGCCTGATCGGCGCGCCGGTAGTGGCATCCGCGCTGGGACTGGGCTCGGTCATCGCGGGCGTCGTATCAGGGAGCGGCGGCCTCGTTTGGTCCGGATCCTCACCCGCGCCGGCCGTGCTGTGGCTCGTTACCTGGGGGTCCGCGGCCGTTACGAGAGGCCGCTGAGAGGTCATGTCGGTCTCGGGCGGGACGGGGCCCGGCTCGCCGGCCTCCAGCAACTCCTCGAGCGTGCGCATGAGTCGACCCGCGTCGTAGCGCCAGCGGTGGTCGTCCAGCTCCAGTGCGTGGCGCCCCGTGATCGCCCGCAGCTCAGGTGGAAGGTCCGCGCGGGCCGGCATCTGGGCCCCGTCGACGAGCACGGGAATCGGGGTCACCGTGGGACGCCGCAAAGCGGTCTCGACCTCGAGCCGGACGAAGTCCTCGGGATCCGCGAGTCGTGCCCTCCCTTGGTCGTCCTTGGCCGTCGCCCAGCTAGGTCCCATTACGACAACCAGCACGTGGCAGGCGGCCACCGCCTCCCTGATCCGCTTGGCGAAGTCGACACCCGGCGCCATGTCCACGTCCATGAACACGTTGCCCTCGCCAAAACGCGCCACCATGGCGTCGTACAGCCTGCCCGCCCGCGCCTCCGACGTGCTTTCGTGCCGGTAACAGATGAACAGCTTCGGCGTGCTCTCGGTCATGAGACATCTCCGAACTGGCGCGCCTCCGCAGCGCAACGTTCCTTGACCGGCACCGTCACGACCGCCCTCAACTTGCGCATATGGACCTTCCTTGGCCATTCGGGTCTACCTGACGCCCTCGCCCGTGTCAAGCGAGCGCCGCGCGAGGCCTGAGGAGGAGCCGCAACAGAAGCACCAGGCTGGCTGGTGGCAAGATCTCGGAGCGCTTGATGCGGCTGGATTATCGGATGAATATTCGTGGCCGAAGGGCGGGGGTGCCTGCCCATTCTTTTGTGAAGCGTGTGACTCGACGCTAGGAAGTGTCCGCCGCGATGTGTGCGATGGGGCAAATAGTGGCAACCCACGCGCACTACAGAGAAGAGATTGGGGTAAACCCATTTCGAAGTGACTTCATCCGCTAATTCAAAACACCCGTATGCGATCATTTGAGTCTCCTCGTTGTGTGACCATCCTCTGCGGGGAATGTGCCGAAGTCGGCGAGAAGGCGGTCGCGAGCGATCTAGTCGAACGCCCGGCCAAGACCGCGTTCAGCACCCACCACCGCCACCGTCTTTCCGTCCCGGCCGAACACCGCGACCGGCGTGAAGCTCTCGCTGTACTCCTCGCTGGAGCGCCCCGCGAGCTTCGTGATCTGGCGGCCGATGCGCGCCTCCCACACCCGCGTCCAGCCGTCCCAGCTCGCGGTCAACACGAGCCGGCCGTCCCGGCTGAAAACCGCGTCGCCCACGGCGTAGGGTGCGGGAGGTCGACGAGCGGCCGCTGCCGGACGACGTTTCCACACGCGCACCGTGGGGCCGCTCGTCGTGATCAGGCGTCGCCGCGCGGACTGAAGTCCGCGGGCACCTCGGCGCCGGGCAGGCGATAGAGCGGCCGGCCTGTCGCCGCGTTCCAGAGCCGCACGCCGTCCTCGGCCGCCATCGCCGCCGTCCGTCCGTCTCGTGTGATCACGGGTCCGCGCGCCTCGATTCCCGGCACTCTCAGGAACGCCGTCAAGCGGCGCCCGGAGGGGATCTTGAAGACGCCGGCGGGGCCATGGAGCGGCGTGGCCAGCACGCCAGCCGGCGCCGCCACGGGCGGTCCCCCAAGCCACGCCCAGTAGCGGTCCCGTCCTCGCGGGGACGGCTTGCACGCGGGCGATCCGGCGGACGCTGGTCCTTCCGGCCTGTCTCCTCAGCCGGCCAGGGCCGAGAACAGGAGAAGTGAGCGACCTCCGTTGAACGCAGTGGTCGTGGCCTTGTCCGCAGCGGCGATGGGGGTCAGGCGCCCGGCGCCGCCCAGCGCAGGGCCAGACCGAGCCGGTGATCCGGCTCGGCACTCGCGGCGCTCAGGACGGAGGGCACTGTTGGCGGTGGCTCATCGAGCCCTCAGTCGATGGCTTCGCGGCGCCGATCCCGACGGACGTCTGCCTGCCGCTTGGGGCGACGATCGGAGGGCGTGCCCCAGGCCCGCCTCCCTGCCGGGAGGGCGGTCACCCGGGTCCCGCGGGTGGAAAGAGCTTGCGCTTCCCCTGTCTTCGACCCGGCCGGGTGCGGCAGCGTCAAAGCGGTGACCGCATTCCGGGCATATGAGCTCCGGTAGCTCGAGCGCGAGCGGGTTGCCGGTGGCGACGTCCGGGTGGGGGGCAGCCGGCGCCGACCGCCTCTTGCGGCGCACCGCGCGCAGCTCGGCGCGCAGCGAGCGGACCGACAGACGTCCGGCCTGGGCCCGGTCGAGCCAGAGGTCCTGGTCATCCTCGTCGAGACTCGCGAGCTCGGCGTGGTGGCTAAACGAGAGCTGCGGACGGCGTCGTGAAGCAGTGAAGCGGCCGGCAACATAGGCCATGTTCATTAGGCTCTGTACGTCGTAACCCGTGAGTTGGGCAGCCTTGGCGTATCTGTCGCCGTAGCGCGCTGTCCCGTAGCGGACCCAGTCGCCGATCCACCAGCCGCTCGCGCGGCCTACCGCGCCTAGCCAGCACCCTTGCTGAAACCAGTCGCCAATCGCCAACTCCCTCGGCGGCGCCCAGGAGGTAGCGGTGAGCAAGGCGGGTGTCGTCGCCTCCGGTGCAGGCGCTCGCGCCAGCGAGTCTCTGGAAAGGGCCCTACGCATATAACTCAAACGGGGGTGCCAGTACCCGAAGGGTCAGCGTAACACCGGGATGGGCCAGACTCAACGGCCGTCCCCTCCCGCCGGGCCGCTGATGCGCTGCTCCGCACCCGGTTCATCGCAACCGCACGCACCGAATCCGCAGTGCCGCGGGCCACTATCGAAAGCTGCTTTGACCGTGCTTTCGGAAGGCTCCCGGGAGCCCGCCGAGCCAGGGCACGCCACTAGCAGCCCGGCGCGTGGGCGCATCGCTCGGCCGCCGCGCCGCTGCTCGGCTGCTGAGCAACGGCGATCGTGTCCGGCCGCGATCTCGACCTTGAAGCTGAAGGCGACAGCACCATCAGGCGCCGGATCCCACGCCGCCCTGAGCTCAGTGCGAACCCCGCCTAACGAGGTCCTGCATCCGCTGTTCCTCCTGGCTCCGCGATCCATGACACCACGCGACGTATCAAAGGAGCAACGGACGTCCCTTCCAAGCCTCAACCCCGGTGGTCCAGCAAGACGCCTATTTTCAAACGGCGCAGGGCGAGGAGTGTTCATGCGGCGCACACCGGTACTCCTCTGTCCGGGCTGGAGATGCTTCGCGCAGGTGTGGGCTCCAGGGAGATCTACCGACGCCGGTAGCCCGAGCCAAGCCGGTCGGTGGCCCAGTTGCACGCCGCCTGTTAACTGATTGCATCTGGGAAATCGAGTTCGTGGCTTCTGCCAAATGGCGGTGGCTTGCCGTGGCTCGAGGACTCGCGGGACGCAAGCCGTGCCAGGAAGTCCCCTTGACCTGAGACGAACGCGGGTGAGACGCCCGCGTGCCTCGACGCAGGCGACGCGCGCGTGTGTGCTGCAGGAGCGCGAGATCCTTGAGAAAGCCGCGGCTGTTCAGCGCAAGCCCGAGCCCGGTCTCGTCCACCACTCCGATCAAGGCTCCCAGGGCGGATTCAATCGGTCATCGCAACGCTCGATCGAGGGGGGTTGCGATCGACATGAAGAGAACGGCGGCGGATCGGGCTGGGCGGTCGGCGATGCGCTCTCCGGGCCGTTCGCCGACGGTAGGCTGGGGCATCGTCAGCGGTCTTTGGGGCGCGAGGGGCGTCGAGCGTGGACGCGGCGGCCGAGGCGGGCATGTCGGCGGTGGTCGGCGTCCGGTGGTTTCGGGAGGGTGGCGGGATGCCGTCCGTCACTTTCGCAGCGGCGTCGGGACGGTCCCTGTCATTCGCCGAGCCGGAGAGATCGCGATCCTGCGCGCCCGCGGCGCTGGGGTGCGCGAGATCGAGCGTCAGCTCGGTCGCTCGCCGTCGACGATCTCGAGGGAGCTTCGTCGCAACGCCGGGACCCGCGGCGGCGGGTTCGAGTATCGCGCCACGACGGCGCAGTGGCATGCCGATCTGCGCGGCACCCGAAGCCGCGAAGCTCGCCGTGAACCTCGAGCTGCGCCGCTGTGTGCGGGACCGCCTGTCGGGGGCGGTGCAGCGTCCGGACGGATCGCCGTCGATGGTCGGGAGGTGAGATGGATCAGCCGGCGCCATGGCCGGCGCGCGGACCGGCGCGGGGCGCGGTCGTCGAGCCCGGAGCAGATCTCCAACCGGCTGCGGTTGGACTGCCGGGAGCTCGTCGGGCTGCTCGACCGCACCATTGGGGCCCGAGCTCAGCCTCCGATCTGCACCGTCGGGGCGCCGAGGACGATTGCGCCGCCGTGGGCGGTGGAGTCACCCATGCGGGCGGCCGGCATCCCACCGATCGTCACTGTCGCCGAGCCCATGACGATCGCGTCGGGCGGTCCGGCGCACGTACACATGTCGCCGATGCGCGCGGCCGGCATCCCGCCGATCAGGACGGTCGGTGAGCCCGGCGGGAGAACGGGACCGCCAACGTGGGGGTTGGGGGACGACAGCGAGCACGAGTGCATGTCGCCGACGCGGGCGGCGGGCGGCATGTCAGGCCGCTGTCAGCGCTTCGGCAGTGGCGCTGCGCCCAGCGGCGCGCCGGTGGGGATCGGCGGCATCGGCTCCGCCTGCCGCAGCTGCTGAGCCGGCGCCGGACGCGGCTGCGGCGGCGCGCTCCTCAGTGCCTGTCGGTTCGCCTTCAGCGCCGCGCGGCGCTCTCCACAGCAGCCCATCGTCGTCCTCCTGGCGTCTGCTGGTCGCGCGTTCGAGCACGCATGCCGCCCCCGACAGGCCGAGCCACCAGGCCGTGCGCTGCGGCGCGCGCGCCGCGAACGGGGCGGCCACCCCCAGGCTCAGGCACTGGAAGCAGTCCATCAGCGCGCCGGCTGGCGAGTCGCCGAGGCGCACGCGCGCCCGGACCACGACGTCGGCAGGCCCGTCCTCCTCCGCCAGCAGGTGCGTGAGCCGCCAGGTGGCCAGCGCGGCGATCCCGAAGCGGAGACCCGGGTGCGGCATGCGCACGAGTCTTGTCCGAACCCGTCACCGCGGCGTCACCGAGGCGCGTAGGCTTGCGTCATGGTGGGACGCGGCAGGCAACTGGCGCACCTCGCCGGGCGGCTCGAGGCGGCGCGAAACGGACGCGGGGGCGCCGTCGTCGTCTCCGGATCTCCCGGGGCGGGCGCGAGCACGCTGTGCCTCCGGGCGGCCGCCCGGTCGGCCTGCCGCGTCATCGTCGTCCGCGGCATCGCGGGCGAGCGCACGCTCGACGGCGCTGCGCTGCACGACCTCGTCGCCGCGTTGCCGGCCGTGCGGCTCCCGGCTCTGGCCCATCTGCGCGGCGGCGCGCGTGCGCGCCCGCCGCCGGTCGCGGTCGCGATCGCCTGTCACACGCTCCTCGTCGCGGCCGGCCGGGAGCAGCCCACGGTCGCCGTCGTCGACGACGCGGACCGGCTCGATGCGGCCTCGGCCGTGGTGCTGCAGTTCTGCTCACGCCGGCTCGACGGCGCCCGGGTGGGGATGCTGGTCGCCACCCGCGCGGAAGCCGCGGCGGCATGGGAGGACGTCGAGCGGCTGGAGCTCGACGGCCTCGACGAGGCGGCGGCTTTGGCGCTCCTGCGCGAGCGCAGCGAGCTGCCGGTGCACGCGGACGTCGCGGCCCGCATCCGCACGGCCACCGGCGGCAACCCGGCGTTGCTCGGCGCGGCCGCGGCGTCGCTGACCGCGGCCGCGCTCGTCGGCGAGGAGGAGCTGCCGCTGCTGCCGGCACCGACCGCGGCGGTCACGGAGTGGGCAAAGCGGCTGGCGGGGCTGCCGGCCGCCTGCGCGCACGGGCTGGTGCTCGCGGCCGTCGCCGCCGACGCGCCGCCGCCCGTGGCGCTGCGCGCGCTGCGCGAGCTCGGGCTCGACCTGCACGACCTCGACCCGGCCGCCGGCTGCCTGCGGCTCGCCCGCGGCGCCCCGCGGATGCCGGACGCGCCGGCCGAGACCGCGCTGCTGCACGCCGCCGCGCCGTCGGCCGTCGCCGCCGCCCGGCGAGCGCTCGCCCGCGGGTGGATGGCGGTGGGGGAGGCCGAGGAGGCCGCGCGTCAGCTCGTCGCCGCGCCGCTGCCGGCCGCTGCCGAGCTGGCGGTGACCGGTCGGGCGGCACGTGCCCGCGGCGCCCACGCGATCGCCGCGCGAGCGCTGCGCGCCGCGGCGGCTGGCACGCTCGACCCGCACGAGCGAGCCGGGCTGCTGCTCGAGGCGGTGGACGCGCTGACCGATGGCGGCCCACGAGCCGCGGTTCTGGCGCTGGCGGAGGAGATCGCAGCCGCGGCGCCGGGGCCAGAGATCCGTGCCGCCGCCGAGCTGCACCGCGCGCACGCCCTGATCGCGCAGGGCCGACCGCAGGCGGCCGCCGAGCACCTGGTGATGGCCGCGGAGGGGCCGGCGGCGCCCGACCTTCCCGGCGCGGCGCTCTCCGCCACCGCTGCGCCGGACCTTCTCGCCGCCGCGGCGGTCGCCTCCGGCCTGCTCGGCGACGTGATCGCGGCGCGGGCGGTCACCGCCCGGGCGGGGGCGGCGCCGCTGGCCCGGCGCGCCGCCGGCTGGCTGCGCGTCCTCTCCGGCGACGCCGACGGTGCCGACGGCCTGTTGGACGACGCTCAGCCGATCCACGCCGACTTCGCCAGCGCCGACGAAGTGGCCATGTGGCTCGATCGCCCGACAGGCGCGCCGCCCACCGGCGCGTCGCCGTACCGGCTCGGCGTGGCCGCCGAAGCTGCGCTGCGGGCGGGCGACTGGGACGTCGCGCGCGGCCGTGCCGAGAGCGCCCGCACCGCCGCGGCTCGGCTCGGCTACGACGCCGCGCGGGCCGAGCTCGTGCTGGCCGCGCTCGACGGCTGCCACGGCGACGAGGCCGGCGCCCGCTCGCGCGCCGAGCAGGTCCGGGACCGCAGCGAAGGGCTCGACCACCTCCGGGCGATTGCCGTGCTCGGCGCGCTGGAGCTCGCGTGCGGCGCCGCCGACGACGCGGCGGCGCTCCTCGGCGTGGCGCACCGCCGCGCCCTCGCCGGCGGCGTGTCCGAGCCGGGCGTCCTGCGCGTCGCGCCCGACCTCGTCGAGGCGCTGGCGCGCGCTGGGCGCCACGCCGAGGCGCGCCGCGTGCTGGCCACACTCGCCGAGGCCGCCGCGACCAGCGACCGCCACTGGATGGTCGCCGCGACCTGGCGCTGCCGTGGTCTCCTGGCCCGTCCCGCCAATGTGGACACGGCTTTCGCGCGCGCGGAGCGACACGCCCGCGCCCTCGGCCTCTTCGACCGCGCGCGTGTGGACCTGTTCCAGGGCGAGCGGCTCCGTCGCGACGGGCGCCGCGTCGAGGCGCGAGCGCACCTGCGCGCCGCGCTGGAGCGCTTCGATGCTCTCGGCGCCGCGCCATGGAGCGAGCACGCCAAGCGCGAGCTGCGCGTCTGCGGCGGCCGCCCCCCGCGGCCGACCGCCACGCGCGGCGACCCGCTCACACCGCAGGAGGCCGAGGTGGCACACCTGGTCGCCACCGGTCGCACGAACCGGGAGGTGGCGGCGGCGCTCTTCATCACCACCAAGACCGTCGAGTTTCACGTCGGCCACATCTACCGCAAGCTCGGCGTCCGCTCCCGCACGCAGCTCGTGCTGCTCCACGCGGGACGCGGTGATCCCCGACGCACCGTTTCCCAGTCGTAAGGGACTGGGGTTTTCCCGGTCGCCCGCCGGCGCAGGCTGCGGAGATACTCGCGCCCGTGGCGCCGACACCCTCTGCGACCGCAGTGCGCATCGACCTCCTCCGCGGGTTCAGCGTGCACGCCGGCGAGGCGGCCGTCGAGCTCCCCCGCGTCGCGCAGCGGCTGGTCGCCTTCCTGGCGCTGCAGGATCGCCCGCGCCAACGGCTGTTCGTCGCCGGCTCGCTGTGGACGGACGCCAACGAGGAGCACGCCGCGGCCTCGCTGCGCTCGACGCTGTGGCGGCTCGGCCGCGCCTGCGCCAGCCTCGTCACCTCACGCGGCACGTCGATCGGCCTCGCCGACGACGTGCGCGTCGATCTCCATGCGGTGATCGCCTGCGGGCGCCGCGTGATCGCCGATCCAGGCGCGCACGACCTCGCCGACCTGGAGCTGCTCACCGTCGCGGGCGACCTGCTGCCCGACTGGTACGACGACTGGGTGCTGCTCGAGCGCGAGCGCGTGCGCCACCTGCGCCTGCACGCGCTCGAGGCGTTGTCCGCGGCGCTCGCCGAGCTCGGCCGCTTCGCCGAGGCGACCGAGGCCGGCCTAGCCGCGATCGCCGGCGAGCCGCTGCGCGAGAGCGCGCACCGCGCCGTGATCGCCGCCCACCTCGCCGAGGGCAACCCGGGCGAGGCGATGCGCCAGTACGAACTCTGCCGCCACCTGTTCGCCGAGCATCTCGGCCTCGCGCCGTCCCGGCAGCTCGAGGCGCTCGTCGCGCACCTGCGCCGCTCGTAGCCGCGCGCACACCGCAGTGATGGCGCGGTGACGCGCGTACGCCACGCTGGCGGCATGGAGGACGTCGAGGGTCAGGACCGCATCGCTGTGCTGGTCATCTCGCTCCGCCGCCTGGAGCCCAGCGCGCGGCTGATCGCCCAGCTCACGGCCATCACCGACCTCGTCGCCGAGCAGCAGGCGATCACCGTCACGGGCGACCACGGCGCGGTGATCGAGCGGGTGCGCGAGTGGCTGCTCGCCGTCGCCGCGGGCCGGTCGCTGCCCTGGTGACGATGCCGGTGACGACCCGGTGACAGCCCTCGCGGACAATGCGCCCGATGATCGACGCTGTCACCAAGGCCATCGTCGCGAAGCTGGGTCGGGACACCGCTGACCTCGGCGACTGGATCAGCGTGTCGGCGCTCAACCAGGACGTCGCGACCCCGCTCGCCAAGGACGCGCTGCACGTGGCGCTGTACGGGATCGAGGAGCACGGCCACATGCGCAACCGGCCGCTCGAGGAGTCGATCGCCGGCGGGCTCGTGCGGCCGCCGATGCTGCTGCGCCTGCACTACGTGATCGTCTACATCTCGGACCTGCCGCTAGAGGTGCAGATGCGGCTCTGGCGCGTGATCCAGGTGTTCCACACGACGCCGCGGCTGCAGGTGGCCACGCTCGATCCGGACCTCGCCGAGCAGGTCGAGACGCTCACCGTGCGACTGCGCGCGCCGACGCTCGACGAGCGCAACCAGCTCTGGACCGCGCTGCACCGCCCGCTGCTCCCGGCCGTCTACTACGAGGTCGACGTCGCGCCGGTGCCGGTCACCCAGCGCGAGGGCACAGGGCGCGTCAAGACGCTCGAGCTCGACTACGCGGGGGCGTGACGTGGCCGTCCTGGACACCGTGGTCACAGAGCTGCGCCACCACGTGCGCGCCCGCCACGCGTCGACGCACGGGCCCCTTGCGCCGCTGCTGGCGGTCCTGCAGGGTGCGCCGCCGTACTGGCACGTCGAGGTCAAGGGCCCCGACGTCGTCGTCTCGGGGCGCCGCGGCACCCCGGCGCCGGCCGCGCCGCCGACCGTACGGCTCACCGTGGGCGGCCCGCTCGCGCCGTGGCTGCAGCCGGCCACGGAGACCGTACCGCTGACCGCGCCCGAGATCGTGCACGACTTCCAGCCGGCTCCGATGACCCTCACGGTCGAGCTCGTCAAGAAGGCCGACGGCACGCCTGTGACCGGCCGGACCGTGACGGCACACGGCTCGGCGGGGGCTCCTGTGACGCTGCCCGAGCTCGCCGTCGAGCCCGGGACCTATCGGTCGCCCGCGCAAGTCTGGCCGGCCGCGTTCCACCCTCTCGAGCTGCGCATCGCCGGCGTGAAGGTCGTGCGGCTCGCCATCGACTTCACCCGGACGGACACGCGCGTCCGCTTGGTGGACCCGACCTGATGCGCGTGCGGACGAGGAGGCAGACGTGACGTATCTGGCACCAGGCGTTTACACCGAAGAGGTCGCTTCCGGCCCGCAGCCGATCGCCGCGGCTCCGACGAGCGTCGTGGCGATCGTCGGTACGACCGAACGCGGCCCGGTCAAGGAGCCGCGGCGCATCACCGGGTGGGGGCAGTTCCTGGAGGTCTTCGGAGGCACGACGAGCCGCGGCTACACGGCCGAGTCGGTGTTCGGGTTCTTCGAGAACGGCGGCCCGGCTGCGTACGTCGTGCGCGTGGACCCATCGATCGGCGCCGAGTGGATCGTGCGCGACGCCGCCGGCAACGAGGCCTTCCGCGTGAGCGCCTCGTCGCCGGGAGCGTGGGCCAACGACCTCGAGATCGCGGTCGCGCCCGACGAGACCGGCGGCAGCGGGCAGTTCTACGTCGGCACCGTCAGCAACGCCGTCAACGTCCCGCAGACCACCGACACGGCCATCACGGTCGAGTCGAGCACCGGCGTGCAGGTCGGCGACACCGTCGTGCTGCTCGGCGCGGGCGGGACGACGGCAACGGCGACCGTGCAGGACGTCGCGTCCGCCTCGATCAAGGTCAAGAAGGCGGCTGCGGGCGAGTTCGCGCTGGGCAAGGGCGACCGCATCGCCGCGGTCGCGACGTCCGGCTCCACGACGGTGCGGCTCGCGGCCGCCAACGGGATCCGCGACGGCGACGTGATCACGGCCCAGCTGCCCGACCGCACGCGCGTCAACGCACGCGTCACCAAGGCCGTCAACCAGGGCGCCGGCATGGTGCTCACGCTCGCGGCCGCCCTGCCCTCGGACGTGCCCGGCGGGCAGTTCGCGCCGCGCGTCGACCGCTTCAAGGGCACGATCGCGGGCGGTTCGGTAAACGTCGGCATCGGCGCCATCAGCTGGGCCGACGACGAGTCGGTCCACCCGACGCCGGACGACGTGCCGACCGGCGACTTCCGCGCGTTCGCGGCGAACGGCCTCAGTCGGCAAGTGGACGACGAACCGGTTCGTGTTCCAGGTCGCCCCGCCCCCGGGCCCGATCGAGGTCGAGGCGACGATCTCCGTGCGGCGCTACACCGAGACGGTCGCGATCAGCGCGCCGGCGACGCTCGACGAGCTCGCGGTCAGCTTCAGCTTCGTGCCGGAGGGCACGACGCTCAGGCTCACCCGGGTCGACGGCGGCACGACCGACGTCACGCGCAGCCCCACAGGCTTCACGGTGACCGACGCGGCCGACCTGAACCACGGCTTCTCCGACGTCCAGTTCCGGCTGCCGGACCAAGCCAGCAAGGGCGTCGTCGTGCGCTCCGCGCGCGAGGTGCGGGTCGGCGACACCGTCGACTTCGGCGGGGCGAACAAGCTGGTCGTGTCCGGCGTGACGTCGCCGGGCGGCACGATCCAGGTGCTCGACTTCTCCAGCGCAGCGGACATCAGCGGCGTCACCACCGACCGCTGGGTCGTCTGGGCCACCGAGCCGACGCGTGTGACGCCTTTGCGGTTCGCGGTCACGGTGTCCCGCGGCGGCGCGATCGTCGAGCGGTACCCGAGCCTCGGGCTCGACGTGACGCATCCGTTCTACTACTTCCGCGACAATCAGATCAACGGCCGGTCGGCCATGATCCGCGTCACGGAGCGCGACACGTCGAACGCCGTCGATGCCGGCGAGCTGCCGTCGACGGTGGAGGTCTCGCGCCAGGGCACGGACGGCGTCGCGCTGCCGGCGGACTTCCGCGCCGGCTTCGACACGCTCGAGGCCGAGCCCGAGCCGGCGATGGTGATCTGCCCGGAGACGACCGAAGCTCGGCGACCCGCTGCTCGCCGCCGACGTCGATCGGCGCGATGGTCACCCACTGCGAGAAGTTCCGGCGCCTCGCGGTCGTCGACGCGCCGTCGCTCGCCGACGACCAGGCGCTCGTCGCCTGGCGCAACACGACGGTGTCCAGCACGTACGCGGCGGTCTACGCGCCCACGTCAAGATCGTTTCGCTCGACCGAGAACCCGGTCGAGCGCGTTCTCGCTGGTGCCGCCGAGCGGCTTCGTCGCCGGCGTGATGGCGCGCGTGGACCGCACGCCGCCCGGGCGTCGCCAAGGCGCCCGCGCAACGAGCAGGTGTCCGGCATCGTCGGCCTGTCGCAGACGTACACGCAGCGGCGCCAGGAGCTGCTGAACCCGAACGTCGGTGAACCTGATCCGCGCGTTCCCGGGCCGCGGCATCCGCGTCTGGGGCGCGCGCAACGCCACCGACGACACGACCTGGCGCTACGTCGAACGTGCGGCGGCTGTTCAACGCGATCGAGACGTCGATCGAGCGCGGCACCCAGTGGGTCGTGTTCGAGCCGAACACGGCGGTCGACGTGGCTGCGCGTGAAGGTCTCGGTCGAGGGCTTCCTCGAGCAGCGCTGGCGCGCCGGCGAGCTGGCCGGACGCACGCCGGAGCAGGCCTACCGCGTGCGCGTCGGGCTCGGCGAGACGATGACCGAGGACCAGATCGACCTCGGCCTGATCGTCGTCGAGGTCGCGATCGCCCCGGCCAAGCCGGCCGAGTTCGTCGTGTTCCGGTTCAGCCACAAGCGGCTCTCGGAGTAGCGCCGTGACCCGCACGATCTTCAGCGAAAGGAGGGTCGCATGTACCCGTTGACGTCGCTTCACTTCGACGGTCGACTGGGGCGACTGCGACGCACAGCTTCTCCGAGGTCAGCGGGCTCGTCACGTCGAGGCCGAGGTGGTCGAGTACCGCGGCGGCGCCGACCGGGCGCGGTACGTCGAGCAAGCAGCCCGGCCTGAGCAAGGTCGGGAACGTGACGCTCAAGCGGGGGATCGTGCCGACGGAGTCCGGCAACGGGCTCTACGACTGGTACGACACGATCCAGGCGGACCCCGTCGCAGCGCCGGACGGTCACCGTCACGCTCCTCAACGAGGAGCGCGACCCCGGTCATGACGCTGGAAGCTGCACGAGGCCTGGCCGGTCAAGCTCGAGGGCCCGGGGCTGAACGCGACCGGCAACGAGATCGCGATCGAGACCGTCGAGTTCGCGGTCGAGAGCGTCGATGATCGAGGCAGCTGAGGCGCGCCCGATGGCCGTCGGAGACGTCCAGCGCCCGCACCTCAGCGCGCACTTCCGGCTGTCGATCGTCGGCCTGCCTGGTCGACTTCAGCGAGTGCACCGGCCTGGCCAGCGAGGTCGGCACCGAGGAGTACCTCGAGGGCGGCGAGAACCGGTTCGCCCACCGCTTCCCGTCGCGCGCGCTCGTTCGCCGAACCTCGTGCTCAACCGCGGCGTCGGCGTCGAGCAACGCGCTCTGGGACTGGTACGCCGAGTAGCCTCGCCACGGGCCGCGTGCTGCCGCGCGACGGTCAGGTGGAGCTGCTGTCGTGGGTGACGGGGACCTCGGGCCCGGTGCGCGTGTGGGCGTTCCGCCGCGGCTACCCGGTGAAGATCACCGGCCCGGACCTCAACGCGATGGCCTCGGCGGTCGCGATCGAGTCGCTGGAGATCGCCCACCACGGGCTCGGGCTCGTGCCGGCTGAAGGGCGGATGAGGAGCGGCGCATGCCCGTCGTGATCAACGAGGTCGTGACCGAGGTCGTGCTCGGCGCCGAGCCGACCGGCCAGACGCACGCCCGCGGTGGCAGTGGCGGCGAAGCCCGACGAGGCGTGGACCGAGCTGGTCGTGCGCCGCGCCGCCGAGCGCGTGCTGGAGGTCCTGCGCCGGGAGTGGGAGCGCTAGATGGAGCTCGACGACGTCCAGCTCGCGAAGCTCACGATCGAGCCGTACGCCGACCAGGAGTTCACGCGCCTGGCGGGCCCGCCGTGGCAGGCGCTGTTCAACCCGACCGAGCTCGGCTTCTCGCGCAAGAACCAGTACAACACGACGCCGTCGGCCGGGTCCTCGCAGCCGCAGACGTCCTACGGCGGCGGCGAGCCCGACGAGGTGCACGATCGACCTGTTCTTCGACGGCACCGGCGTCGTCGAGTCGCTGCAGTCGGTGAGCGAGCGCGTCGAACGCGCTGCTCGAGCTCACGAGCTACCAGGGCGACACGCACCAGCCCTACTACCTGCACGCGCACTGGGGGCGGTTCGACTTCCGCGGCGTGCTGACCCAGGCCGACGTCACGTACACGCTGTTCGACCGCTCCGGCGAGCCGCTGACGGGCCACGGTCAAGATCACGCTCCAGAAGGCCGTCGCGCCCGAGCCGCTGGCGGCCGAGGAGGGCAACTCGTCGCCCGACCTGTACCAGTCGTGGCTGGTCAAGGAGGGCCAGCGGCTCGAGCACATCGCGTTCTCCGTTTACGGCTCGGCCGACTTCTGGCGGCCGCTCGCCGACTGCGAACGGGCTGCGCAACCCACGCACGCTGGTCGCCGGCCAGACGCTCGTGCTGCCGCCCCTGGCTCCGGAGAGCGCATGAGCGACCGCTTCCCGACCGCGGCGACGCCGGACCGGCCCGAGCTGGAGGTCAGCCTCGACGGCACGGCGCTTGCGCCGCTGGTCCAGCGCGACATCGTGGAGGTCGACGCCTCAGAGGAGATCGGGCGCCACGCGCGGCTGACACTGCTCGTCCAGAACTGGGACGCCGACAAGCAGGCCGTGCGCCACTCGGACGGCGCGCTCGTTCGCGCCCGGTAGGGCTATCTCGCTGCGGCTCGGCTACCACGCCAAGCTCGAGCCGGTCTTCGACGGCGTGATCACGGCGCTGGGCGGCCACTTCAGCGCCGGCAGCGGACCGACGCTGCGGATCGAGGCGCGCTCGCGGTCGATCCAGCTCGCGTACCCGCCCCGGTCGCGGTTGCTCGAGCAGGCCAACGACGGCGACGTCGCAGGCGCGATCGCGGCCGACTACGGCCTTACGGCGGACGCCGACGACGGCATCGACCAGGACTTCGTCGTGATCGACGGGCGCAGCGACTGGGAGCACCTCACCGAGCGCGCGGCCGCGCTCGGCTGGGTGACCTACGTGCGCGACAAGACGCTCGTGTTCAAGCCGCCGGTCCAGCCGCCCGGGAGCCCGCCGGAGCTGGCCTGGGGCCGCAACCTCACCGAGCTGCACCTCACGCAGGACCTCGCCGCCGTGGCGGACCCGATCGTCGCCACGAGCTGGGACCCCGACGGGCAGCAGGCGGCCGACGGCCAGGCGGGCGCGTCGCGGTCGACCGTCCCGTCCGGCGACCGCCAGGCGGTCGACGGCGCCCTCTGCGGACGCCGGCTGGCCGCTGCGCGAGCAGCACGTGCCGCTGACCACGCCGCTCCCGCTGCCCGAGCTCGAGCAGCTCGCCGTGGGGCAAGCGACGGCCGACGCCCTGCGCCACTTCACGGGTCGCGGCGCGACGATCGGCCTGCCGTCGCTGCGCGCCGACTCGTGGGCCTCGATCACCGGGGTCGGGAAGCGGATGAGCGGCTCGCACTACCTCAGCGCGGTCCGCCACCGGATGAGCGCGCGCGGCTACGTCACCGAGTTCCAGCTCGGGCGCGGCCAGCCGCTGCAGCCACCCGCGGCCGCGGCGGCCGACCGCCCCTCCCTGCGCCTCGCCGTGGTGCAGGACCTCGACGACCCCGAGAAGTGGGGCCGCGTCAAGGTCGCGCTGCCCTGGCGTAGCGACGCGCCGGACGCGCTGTGGGCCCGCATCGCCACGCTGGACGCGGGGCCGAGACAGGGCACTTGGTTCGTCCCCGATGTCGGCCAGGAGGTCGTGATCGGGACGCTCGGCGACGACGACCGGCACCCGGTCGTGCTGGGCGCGCTGTGGAACGGCCAGCAGTCGCCGCCCGAGCAGATGGACCCGCAGAAGAACGACATCCGCGCGATCGTCACGCGGGCCGGACACAAGATCCGCTTCGACGACGGCGACCCCGCGACGGTCGAGGTCTCGACGGCCGGCGGGCGCACCGTCCTGCTCGACGACGGCAACAGCGCGGTCGAGGTCAAGGAACCTGACGGGCCGTCCTCGATGAAGCTCAGCGGCTCCGGCATCGAGCTGACGGCCAAAGCCGGCGACATCAAGCTCACGGCGTCGGCGGGCAAACTCATCGTCGACGCGACCGGCATCGAGGCGAAGTCGAGCGGCGCCGCGAAGCTGGAGAGCTCCGCGACGCTCGACGTCAAGGCGTCGGCCAAGTTGACGCTGAGCGGCGGGATGGTGGCGATCAACTGATGGCTGCCGCGCCGCGACACCCACACGTCGGCGTCGGCTGGGCGTTCCCGGTCCGCTGGGACGACGACGGCGTCGTCGACCGCTCGGCCGACGAGCAGCGCGTCAAGGAGGCGATGCGCCTGATCCTGCGCACGCTCCAGGGCGCCCGTGCGATGCGGCCGGAGTTCGGCGCGGGTGTCGACCGCTACGTCTTCGCCCCGCGCACCGACGAGGCGTGCTTCCGGCTCGCGGCTGATGTGCGCCGCGCGCTGATGCTCTCCGAGCCACGCGTGCTGGTGGACCGCGTCGACGCGACGCCGGCGGGCGATGACGGCGAGCGGATCGACGTGTTGATCGAGTTCCGGCTCGACCGCCATCGCCGGCCGTCGAGCCTCGTGCTGCCCTACTACGTCGACGGCAGCGGAGCGCCCGTGTGAGCGCCGACGCCCGCACACCGCTGCGCGCGGCCGCGCACGAGGTGCGCCTGCCCGGCAGCGCGAAGACGTGGGAGAAGGTGCTGTTCGCGGGCGACGAGTGGGCGGACGCCGCCGAGCCGTCCCATGCTCTGCTCATCGCCCTGGCCGGCCTGCACGCGCGCCTCGCCGAGCACCAGATGACGGTGCCCGCGCGCCTGCGCGCGGAGTGGCTCAGCGACGTGCTGGGCATCGGCCCGCTGCCAGCGGCCGCCGACCGCGTCGTCGTCGCGGCGCAGGCGGATCCCGCGCGGACGCCGCTGACGATCGACGCGGCGACGGCGGTCCGCGCCAAGGACACCGCCGGCGCCGAGCGGCGCTACCGGACGACCGAGACGCTGACGGTGCACGGCGTCGAGGTGCTCGACGTGCTCAGCCACGGCGCCGAACGCGCGCCGGGGGGCCACGTCATCGACACGGCCGCGCGCTGGAGGGACCGGAGCGTGCCGTTCGCGCCGTTCGCGGCCGGCCACCCGCCGGCCGTCCACAGCCTGTTCGTGCTCAGCGACGTGCTTGCGTTCCCGGACGGCGCGATGACGGTCAGCCTGAAGTTCACGAACGCCAACCCGGCGCCGCTCGCGGCCGCCGCGTGGGAGTTCTCGGGGCCCGACGGCGCTCGCGTGGCCGTCACCGTGGCGAAGGTGACCACGACGTCGATCGACCTGCAGCTCGCGGGCGGTTGCACCGCCGCCGACGTGCTCGGGGTGCACGCGCCGTACCTGTGCGCGTCGCTCCCCGCCGGCCAACGCAGCAGCGAGGCGCTGGCCTTCGCGCCGGCGACCGTCAAGGTCGCGGTCACCAAGCGCGAGCATGTCCGGCCCGATCGGGCGTACGCCAACGACGGCCGCCTGGACCCGACCAAGGAGATGCAGCCGTTCGGGCCCACGCCGAGGCGCGGGGACGCGTTCTACGTCTGTTGCGACGAGGCGTTCGGCAAGCCGCTGAGCAGCTTGACCGTGCACCTCGGGCTGCTCGACCCGGCCTCGGGGGCGCTCCTCGAAGTGCCGTGGAGCTCGGTACCGCTCACCGTCCAGTACAAGGCCAAGCAGCAGGCGCAGCAGACGACCAACCAGGACGTCGCCAAGGGCATGCTGCAGCTGATCGGCTACCTCGACCAGAGCAGCGCGTCGTCGCCCGAGATCGACTGGCAGTACCACGACGGCCGCGCCTGGGCGCATCTGCGGAGCACCGGCTCGCAGCTCAAGACGCTCACCTGGACGGGGGCGAGGGCCCCTACGCAGCCGCTCAGCCACCCCATCGACCTCGACGGGCCTGGGCACTTCCTACGCGCATTCCTGTCCGCCGGTGACTTCGGCTGGAGCGACTACCAGCACAACCTCGCCGAGTTCGCGGCCAAGGCGGCGAGCAACCAGGATCCGAGCTCATCGCTGCTGATCGCGCCCGATCCGCCGATCCTGTCGGCGATCAGCATCGACTACGTGACGGTCGACACAGCGCCGCGCGCGCTCGCCAGCGTCGACGGCTGGACGACGCGGCACCCGGCCGCCTCAGGCCCGCACCACGCGTTCGCGCTGCCGTTCGAGCTCGCCGGCGACAGCGCCGGCATGCTCGCCTTTGGCCTGCGCGTGGGTGAGGACGCCCTGGGCACCGCGCTGGCGCTGTACATCGACGTCGCGTCCGCGTCGGCGTGCGGGAGCGACCCCGAGTCACCGCTGCGCTGGGAGTACTGGAGTGCAGACGGCTGGCAGGCGGTCGACGTCGCGGACGGCACGCTAGGGCTCCGCCAACCTGGGCTGCTGCGCTTCGTCGCGCCGCTCGACTGGCAGGAGGGGTGCGCGGGCGCGTCGGCGGCCGCGGGGCGCTGGATCCGCGCCGTGACGCCGTCGCCGGAGACGGTCGGGACGCTGCTCGCGATCGTGCCCGACGCAGTCGAGGCCGTGCAGGACGCGCCTCCGGGCGCGCCCGCGAGCGCGTACGAGCCGCTCGAGCCCGGCCAGGTCAAGGGGCTGCTCGTGGCCGCACCGGGCATCAAGAAGCTCACGAACCCGATCGCCGGCCGCCCCGGCCGCCCAGTCGAGGGCACACGGCGTCCAGGCTTCCTCGTCCGAGCTTCGGGCGCCGTGCGCCATCGCGGCCGCGCAGCCACGGCCTGGGACTGCGAGGCGCTGATCCGCGACACCTTCCCGGAGGTCGCGGCCGTCCGGGTGCTCCCGCACACGAATCCGCAAGGCGAGGACGAGCCGGGCTGGATCGGCGCCGTCGTCGTCCCGCGCACCAGCGACCGCATGCCTTTGCCGAGTGTGAGCCTGGCGGCCCGCATCGCCGCGGCGCTGGACGGGCGCCTTCCCGTCCACGCCGAGCTCGCGGTGTTGTGCCCGATCTACGTCCCGGTCACTGTGCAGGCGGCGATCGTCCTCGCACCCGGCGCGGGGGCGGTCGAGGCGCGCACGCGGATCACCGCCGCGCTCGAGCACCGGCTGCACCCGACGGCGACCGACCCGGTGCGCTTCGGGCGCGAGCTGTTCGCGTCGTCGGTGGCGGCCGAGCTGGAGACCCTTCCGGACGTCGACCATCTCGAGACGTTCGCGCTGCTGGCAGGCGGCGCGCCGACCGAGCGCGTCGCTGTCGACCCGTGCCTCGGCATCGTCGCGTCCTCCGGCGACCACGTCCTGACGCTGACGGAGCAGCTGTGAGCGTCCCCGAGCCGCTCCGCGCGCCCCACATCGAGCCGCCCGACCGCGACTACGCCGCCGTGCGCGACGCCGCGATCGCCGTCGTCCGCGAGACCGCGGCGCCGGCATGGACCGACCACAACGCGCCCGATCCCGGCATCACGATCCTCGAGGCGCTGGCGTGGAGCGTCGCCGACCTGCACTACCGCACCGCCGAGCGGGGCCTCGGGGCGTGGCCGCTGGAGGTGCCCGCCGACGCCCTGCCGGCCGAGCCGCATCCGAGCGGCGTCCCGCTCGCGGCCGACCCCGTCGGGCTGCTCGAGCTCGCGGCGGCGATGGCGGGGTCCGGGGTCGCCGATGCGATGCGCACCGAGATCGCGGACGTTGGCTCGTCGCAGGCCGCGGCGACCGCGCTCGCGGGGCACCCGTTCGGGTCCGGAGGCGACGTGTTCACGCCGACCTTGGACCAGGCGGCCGCGGCAGTGCGCCTGCTGCGGGCGCCGGTCGTGCTGCGCGGCGCACTCCACGGCTCCGCCGCGGTGGCGGCCGCCATCGAGCGCAGCCCGGGCGACGACGCACGGGCGCTGTGGCTGCTGCGGCTGGACCCGATTATGGACGGGCTCTGGGACGACGAGCTCGCGACGCTGCTGCGGCGCCACCGCCGCCGCGACCTGGCGGCGCGCGTGCGTGCCCTGCGCGACGAGATCGCCGTGGCCACAGCCATCCCGGCGCTGCTGACCCGTCTCACCGGCACCTACGGCCTGACGACAGACGAGGCCGAGCTTGCTCTGGCGCTGCACCCGTGCCCGCCCGGCATCGACCCCGAGCTGTGGGAGCGCCCCGACGGCGGCACGCGCGTCTGGCCGCCGCACCCGCTGCAGACGCGCACGGTCGAGCCGATCAGCGCCGAGGATTACGCACGGCGCGCACGAGCCGTGAGCGGGGTGCGCCGCGCCTGGGCCGTGCGCGGCGACGCCCTGCCGGGCGTAGGCTGGGACGGCACCGTCATCACGATCACCGTCCAGCGCCCCGGCGTGGTCACGCTGATCGTCGAGCCGGATCCGCCCGTGGCCGCCGCGAACCGCACGACGTTCCTCAAGGGCGTCCTGCGCGGCGTGCTGGGGTCGTCGCCGGCAGCAGAGGTTGACGACCCGTTTCAGCTGTGGCGGGACGACCTTGACCCGGCCGCCCCGCGGCGCACGATCTGCGACGAGGTCGGCGCGGCGCTGCTGGACCGCTGCCAGGTCGCGGTCAAGGGGACGCTTTACGCCCCGGCCGGCACCGACCGCGACGCACTCGTCGCGCGCGCCCGCGCGCGCGTGGAGGCGTACTTCGCGGCGGGTCGGCCCGAGACCCGGCCGCCCGCGATCGCCGCCACCGTCTGTCCTGAGGGCATCGAGGGATCCTGGCCGGAGGTTCCTCAGCCGGCCGACGGCTGGACGCCGGGCGACCCGATCCGCCTCAGCGAGCTCGTGCAGGTGCTCGCCGACGACCCGCTCGTGCTCGGCATGGAGGGCCTGCAGCTCGCGGTCGGCACCGGCGGCTGGCTGCCGGACCCGGGCATCACCGGCGAGGTCCCGTTGCCGCCGAACTGCGTCCCGGAGCTCGCCGAGCGCAAGTGCCTGGGGGTGACGCTCACGCTCGCGTCGGAGTGCTCGCATGGTTAGCCCCGACTACACGCCGGTCGCGCAGGAGCTGCCCGACGTCTACCAGGACGACGCGGCGAGCTTCGCCCAGCTCGCGTCGTACCTCGGACTCGCCGACACGGTGCAGCGTGCGTACGTGGACGCGCTCGACGAGCTCACGACCTGGCTGAGCCCGCTCGCCACCGGGATGTGGCCGCCGGGGTTGCTGCCCGACGCCGGCGCGGACGCCGTGCTCGAGGCCCAGCTCGGCGCGCTCGAGGAGGTGGCGCGCTGGTTCGGCTTCGAGTACCCGCCGTCCTGGCCGCGCGACGGCGCCGGGCTCGCCAAGCGCCGCGCGTTCCTGCTCAAGGCCGCGCGGCTGTGGCGGCGCCGCACGACGCCGCGCGGGTTACTGGACTGGTTCTGCCTGGCCTTCGACATCGGGGACGAGGTGGAGCGCCCGTACCTCGTGGAGCACTTCAAGATCGGCACGCCGGTCGACGGCCACGGGAACCCCGGGCCGGATCCCGGCCTGCGCGCGACGCTGTTCGTGCCGTCGACCGCCCAGTTCCTGGACTTCTCGCGGCGGCGCGAGGCGCAGGTGTTCGTCGAGCGCAACGCGCCGGCGCACGTGCTCATGCGGGTGTGCTGGGTCGGCGAGGACTTCACGCTCGGCACGGTGCCCGGCCCGGGCGCCCCCGCGGCGGACATCACCAAATACCGCGACGACGTCGAGCGCCTGCTGTGCTCGCTGGTCTCGCTCGTCGAGCACCAGCACGCCGTCCGCATCTGGGAGTGCATCGACGAGGGCCGCGACATCGACCGGCTCGGGACCGGGCGGCTGCCCGGCGGCGGCGAGATCCCCGACGACTGAGAGGAAGCAGCGCATGGCCGACACCTGCTATCCGGTCTTCCAGGAAGGCCAGACCCTCACCCGCGACGACCTGACGTTGCTCCAGCAGTTCTTCGACGACCGGGCGCGGGCGGTCGGGCGCGCGATCGGCTTCGGCGTCGACTGCGGGCTCGACGGCGAGATCGCCGCCACGGGCGGCCCGGCCGTCGTCATCGCGACTGGGATCGCGATCGACCAGGCGGGCGAGGTGCTGACGCTCGAGACGCCCGTGCACATCCCGCTGCCGCCGGCCAACACCGAGACGGGGTTCGACTTCATCGCGACGGGCCCCGGCGGCTTCACCGTGGTGCTGGTGGCGGAGGAGACCGTCACGCCCGCGCCCGCCTGCAACGAGGTCGGCTGCGAGGGCCACGCAGCCACGGTGTGCCGCACGGCGGAGCTCGTGCTCGTGCCGGGTCAGCTCACCGGCACGTTCTTCGACTTCGAGTCCGAGGACCTTATCCAGAAGGTGACGCCGCTGACGGCCGCCCCGACGGCCAAGCAGTTCGACGACCTCAAGGCGGCGATCCTCAAGCGGCTCGACACGACGCTGTCGGTGGCCGCGAAGGCGAAGCTGACGTCGGTCTCCATCGCCACCGCGGATCTGCCGGCAATCAAGAACGCCAAGGCCGCGTTCCTCAACCAGGTGCTGTTCGCGGCGCTCGACCTGCTGCGCTGCCGGGCGCTGCTGGAGCTGCAGTGCCTGCGCACCGTGGCGAAGAACGGCATCGCGCTCGGCTGGGCGCACCAGGTCGGCGCCGACTGGGAGTGGGACTGCTCGTTCCGGCACGCCTGGGAGCCGCCGGCCGGGCTCTCGATCGCGCTTGTCGGCGGCGCTTGCGAGGACGCGTGCAAGGAGCACCGTGACCGGCTCGAGTCGCTGATCCTCACGTTCGACCTGCCGCCCGTGCCCAAACCGGAGGATCCGCCGAAGGGCGGCGGCGAGTTGGGCGACCCGTACCACCCGTGCCAGAAGCTCAAGAAGGGCAGCAAGGGCTACTACGTCGGCCTCGAGGACTGCGGGCTCATCTACGTGCCGCCGAAGGAGCTGCCGCACGACTGGCACATCGCGTGGACCAAGCCCCCGAAGGGCTATCCGCCGGACGTCGCGGCGACGCCACCGTGGGAGGTCTACCTCACGCAGGAGCTCGACTACTTCGACGAGGGCGTGATGGTCCTCGTCGACGCCATCGGGCGCGACCCCGAGAAGGCCAAGACCGGGATCCTGAACGCGGTCAAGGACGCTCACGTGGAGGTGCTGACCCTCGACGCGGCGCAGAAGCAGCCCGGCTTCACGCTCTCGGCGGTCGCCAGCCCGGCCGACACGATCGTCCTCATCAAGGACGCGTTGGGCAAGGTCGTCGACATCGGCGCGATCCCGGCGCAGACCGGTTTCCGCAACGCGAGCGTCGCGATCCCGGCGGCCACCGCCGCAGCCACGGCCGCCAAGGAGGTCGTCGTCGGCATGCAGGAGACCGTCCAGAAGCACGCGCAGACGCTCACCACCCTCGAGGCCGAGATCACGGAGTTCGACAAGTTCCACAACCAGACCGAGGGCAAGCTCAAGAACGTCGACACGGTCTTCGACGGGCTGGACACGCGGATCAGCGAGAAGGCCAAGCAGGTGTTCAGCCAGTTCCAGACCGAGACGGCCGTCTTCCTGCACAACGCGGTGGCCACCGCCGTCGAGAGCGTGCAGGGGGGCATCCAGGAGCAGATGCAGAAGACGGCAGAGCTACACACCGCCGAGATCAAGGAGGAGTTCACGCGCGTGGACGAGCGCGCCCTGGAGGCGAACGAGGCGGCGAAGCGGGCCAATGTCCGCGTCGACCAGGTGCTCTCCGGCAAGGCCGTCGGGCTCACGGACCGGGAGATCGGGCGCCAGACCGCGTTCAACGAGAAGCTCGTGAACGTGATGCGCGACGTCACGGTGGCGATCGAGTCGGCGGCGCCGGACGCGGAGAAGTCGGCGGTGCGCGACCAACTGGCGCCTGGCAAGGACGCGCTGTCCCGGATGGAGGCCGGAGTGCGCGCGGGCTCGCTCGTGCTCGAGGACGAGAAGGCGCCGCTGTCGCAGCTGCTCGACACGTTCGTCGGCGCCCTCAAGGCCGCGGGCGCGCCGACTGCCGAGCTCAAGCAGGTGCAGGCGGCCGTGCGGGCATTGCAGGATACGCTGCAGTGACGGACGTCGTCGTGGACCGGCTGCGGATCGCCTGCCGCGCAGTGCGCTCGCGGCGGGCCGACGCGCTCGCGACGCGGCAGCGGCTGCAGGCGGTGGCCCGCGACGAGCTGCCGGGTGCGCTGGCCGCCCGCGCGCACGGCTGGCCCGACGTCGAAGTGGCCAGCGTGTCCGTGGCGCTCGACTTCGACCCCGCCGGGTACGACGACGTGACGCTCGCCGTCCTGTGGGCGGACCGGATCGGCGCCGAGGTCGAGCGCGTGGCACGCGTGGTGACCGCGGCCGGGGGCGCCGGCGCGGCACGCAACGGGCGCGCCGCGCCGCCGGCGCGCGGCGCGGCGCGCGCCCGCGGCGCGTCCGGCCGCGAGCCGGCACGGCCCGGCGCGGAGCGCCGCCCGGCAGACGCCGCGCCGTGGACGCTCGCGCTCATCGACCTGGCGCTGGCGGGCGATGCGACGGCGCTCGTGCGGGTCGCGCGGGCGCTGGCCGACCCGGCCGCACGGATGCCGGTGCTCGCCGCCGTGCCCGGGGGCGCGCAGGCGCGATTGGCCGAGCGGCTCGAGGCGGCCGCCGCTCGCGCGACGGCGCCGGGGGAGCGGCCGGACGTGCCCCGGCCGCGATCGGCCGCCGAGAGCGAGGCCGCAGCGCGCGCCGCGGACGAGCCAGCGCGGGACGGCGCGGCGCCGCGGCCGGCGGACCGGGAGACGCTGCGCGCCGCCGCGCGGCTCGTGCGCCGGGCCGCGTCCGCCGACGCGCGGGCGCCGCGCGTGCGCCCGCGCTCGACGGTGCTCGCCACCGGCTGCGCGGGGCTCGTCCTGGCCTATCCGTGGCTGCGGTGTGCGCTCGGCCTCGCGGTGGAGGCGCGCCCCGCGGTCGATCCGGTCGCCGCCCGCCGCCACGCGCTGGCCGCGATCGCCGGCGACGCGGACGCTGCCGACGACGCGCTCGTCCGCCTGCTCGCCGGCGACGATCCGGCCGAGCCGCCGGCGCGGCTGGCGCCCGACCCCGAGCCGGAGGCGGCGGCCGCGGCGGCCGACGCGATCCTGCGCGACCTCGCGGAGGCGCTGCCGGGCTTCGGCCGCTCGTCGCCCGGCTTCATCCGCCGCGAGCTGATCGTGCGCCCGGGGACGCTCGACCCGGCCGTCGAGCCAGTGCCGGTCACGCTGGCGCCGGCGCCGCTCGACGTGCTGCTGCCGATGCTGCCGTATCCGCTCGGCCTGTTCCGCCTGCCCTGGACGCCGCCGCTGACGATCCGCGCAGGAGGCCCGTGATGCTGCCCGCGGGCCACGTCGCGGAGCTGCAGCGAGCGCTCGCCGCGTTCGCCGCGGTGGTCGGCGCGCGGCTCGACGAGCGGCTGCCCGAGGGCACCGCACGTCCGTCGCTCGGCTCGGACCTGCCATGCCTGCGCGGTCCGGAGGCGCTGCCCGGGCGCGACGAGTTCCTCGGCGAGGGCCCGTTCGGCAGCGTGGTGCGCGACGTCGGCCTCGACGTGCCGGACGCCGTGGTACTGGCGGCCGCGCTGGCGCCCGAGGTCGACGAGCGCTACGCGGCGCTGTACACGCTCCTAACCGGGCGCCCGGGAGCGCCGGCGGGGCTCACGGGCGAGAGTGCGCGCAACCTCGCCGCGCGCACCACCGAGGGGCGCATCGCCGCGGCGGAGCGGCTCGCGCCCGATGCGCCGCTGCGGGCAGCGGGCCTGGTGCGGCTCGACGCCACGGCGGCCGACGGGCTGCTGGCCGGCCGCCTGCACATCGACCCCGACATCGGGCCGTGGCTGCTCGGACGCCGGCCCGAGATCCCCGATGGCACCTCCGAGTTCCCCGCCGTGCCGCTGACCACGGTGCATCGGCTCGGCCACGTCATCGTGCCGGCGCCGGTGACCGTTGCGCTGGCCGGGCTCGTCGCCCGCATCCGCGATCGCCGGCGGATCGTGCACGACTGGGGCTTCGGCGCGCCACCACGACGACGTCGGCGGCATCGTCGCGCTCTTCCACGGCCCGCCCGGCACGGGCAAGACGATGGCGGCCGCCGTCGTCGCGCGCGAGGCCGGACTGCCCGCGTTCCGGATCGACCTGTCGCGGCTGGTGAGCAAGTACATCGGCGAGACCGAGAAGAACCTCGCGCGCGTGTTCGACGTCGCCGAGCGCCTCGACTGCGTGCTCGTGTTCGACGAGGCGGACGCGATCTTCGGGCGCCGCACCGAGATCAACGAGGCGCGCGACCGCTACGCCAACCAGGAGGTCAGCTACCTGCTGCAGCGGATCGAGCGCCACCGCGGCGTCGTGGTGCTCACGACGAACCTGCTCGGCGAACATCGACGAGGCGTTCCAGCGCCGCATCGGCGTCGCCATCGCGTTCCCGGTGCCCTCGCCGGTCGAGCGCCGGGTGCTGTGGCGCGGCGTCTTCCCGGCCGCGCTGCCGGTGGCCGAGCTCGATGTCGAGCGGTCTGGCCGAGCAGTTCGAGCTCACCGGCGCGCAGATCCGCGACGCGACGCTCGACGCCGCATACCTGGCGGCGGACGACAGGCAGCTCGTGACCGGCGAGCACCTGCTCGCGGGGATCCGCCGCCAGTACGCAAAGGCCGGCCGGACGCCGCCGCGGTGAGCGCGGGGACCGCCACCGCCGAGCCGGCGACGCGCACGCGTGCGGCGCCCGAAGCCGGCTCGGAGCCGTTCCCCGCCGCTGCGGCGGCGCTGTTTGCCGAGCCGGGGGTCCCGGACCTCAACGCGCTCCTGGCCGGCGTGCCGCCCGATGCGGCGACGCGGGCGATCGCCGCCGTACCGGACTTCGGGGCGCTGGTGTCAGGCCCCGCGCCGCCGCTCTCGCCCGCCTTGCAGGCGGCGGTCGGACAGGCCGTCGGGGCCGACGTCATCGGCCTGTCGCTGCGTGCCGACAGCGCGGTGGACGCCGTGCTGCGCACCGCGGGCGTGGAGGGGCTCGTCGCCGGCCGGACGCTGCTGCTGCCCAGCGACCGCGTGAACGTCCAGACGCGCGAGGCCGGGCGGCTCCTGCTTGCGTCGGTGCAGCGGGCGCTCGGCGGCGTCACGGGCCCCGTCGAGACCGGCGGACCGATGCCGGATCCGACTTTCGACCAGCCACCGCCCGGCGTCGCGACCGAGCCCGCGCCGCCCGAGGCGCCGATCGAGATCCCCGAGGCGCCCCCGCCCGAGGCGACACCGGAGGAGGGCGAACCCGCCTCGCCGGAGGAGGGCGAGCCCGCCGCGCCGGAGGAGGCGCCGCCCGCCGAGGCGGCGCCGCCCGAGGCCGCGGGCGAGCCCGCGCCCGAGGCCCCGGCGGCGCCGCCGCCGGAGGTCGAGCTGATCATGCCGCCGGCCCCGGCCGAGCCCGGGCCCGAGCAGCAGGCGCGGCAGGCGAAGGTGAGCGGGGCGGCGCGCAGCGGCGCGCACGCGGCGAAGGCGCTCCCGTCGGCGCAGGAGACCACGGATGCCGCGCGCGGGGCGGTCGTGGAGCCGCCGGAGGAGACGACCGCGCGGGCGCGCGCGGCGCTGACCAAGGAGCTGGGCGAGCGTCCCCCGCCCAGCCCGGAGATCGTCGCCCTCTGCGACAAGATCCAGACCGCGATCAGCAAGCGCCGGCCGGTGGACGAGGACGAGCTGCGCGCCACGAACCCCGAGCAGGAGGCTAAAGACGTCGGTGAGGGCCTGAACGCGTCGATCGACGCCGAGGCGAACAAGGCGAAGACGGGCTACGAGGAGCTCGGCAGTCCGCCGACGGGCTCACCGCAGCTCACCCCCCAGCCAATCGAGACGCCGCCGACGGGCGTGGCCGACCCGGGCATCGACGCCGCGCAGGCGGCGCCGGACCCGATCCCTCCGGAGAACCTCAGCCTCGACGCCGACAAGGCCGCCGCCGAGCAGAAGATCACCGACGCGACCATCGAGCGGCACAGCACGGAGCCGATCCAGACGCCGCCGTTCTCCACGGTGCGCGAGGGGCAGACTGAGCTCGACACGCTCGCCCAGGAGGGGCCCGCCTCCGTCGCCGCCCAGCAGGCCGAGGCGCTCGGCCAGGCCCAGCAGGGCATGGCGGACCTGCAGACCAAGGCGCTCGCCATGCTGGAGTCGTCGCGCGCTACGACGGTCACGAAGGTCTCCGGCGGCCAGGCTGCGGCCAAGGGGTCCGAGGAGCAGCAGCGCGCCGCGGCGTCCGACTACGCACAGAAGGTCTTCAACAAGACGCGCGACGACGTCATGGGCACGGTGGGGCCGCTCGCCGGTGAGGCAATGAAGCGCTGGGACGCGGGCGTCGCGATCCTCTCGACCCAGTTCAAGAACCACCTCGCGGCGGTCAAGGCCTCGGTGGACGAGCGTCACAGCGGGTTCGGCGGCAGGCTCGTCGCCTGGTGGGACGACAAGACCGGCCTGCCGGATTGGATCACCGACGAGTACACGAAGGCCGAGACCGCGTTCGGCAACGGCGTGTGCGATCTGCTGACGGAGATCTCGCGCGACGTCAACGCGGTCATCGCGCGCCGCGCAGGCCGCGATCGCGAGCGCGCGCAAGGAGATCGACAAGACGTTCAACGACCTGCCGGACAGCCTGCGCGACGTGGGCGGAGGGGGAGCGGCAGAAGTTCGGCGCGCAGCTCGACGGGCTTGGCCGGCAGGTCGAGCAGGCGCGCACCGCGTTCGTCAAGGACGTCTCTGGCAAGGCGATCGCCGCGGTCGCCGAGGTGCAGGCCGAGGTCGAGAAGCTCCGTCAGGCGGCCAAGGGCCTGCTCGAGAAGATCTACGACGCGATCAAGGCGTTCGTCGACGATCCGATCAAGGCGATCATCGAGGGGCTCCTGACGATCCTCGGGATCCCGCCGGCGTCGTTCTGGGCGCTGTTGGATCGCATCAAGCAGGTCATCTCGGACATCGCCGACGACCCCGAGGGCTTCGTCAACAACCTCGTCGACGCGGTCAAGCAGGGCTTCCAGCAGTTCTTCGACAACTTCGGCACGCACGTCATCGAGGGGTTCTGGCAGTGGCTGTTCCAGGGCCTCACAAAGCTCGGCGTGCGGATCCCGGCGGACTTCAGCCTCGGCAGCCTGGTCAAGCTCGCCCTCGAGATCATGGGGATCAGCTGGCCGCGCATCCGCGGCGTGCTGGTCAAGCACATCGGCGAGCGCAACGTCGTGCTCATCGAGCACGCGTGGACGCTGATCTCGACGCTCGTCGAGAAGGGCGTGGACGGGGTCCTGGAGCTGCTCAAGGGCCAACTCGACCCGGTGAAGCTGATCGACCAGGTCATTTCGGCCGCGATCGACTTCCTGATCGAGACCGTGGTCAAGAAGGTCGGGCTGAAGATCCTCGCGATGCTCAACCCCGCGACCGCGGTGCTGCAGGCGATCCAGCTGATCTACGACGTGCTCGTCTGGATCTTCCAGAACGCGGCGCGGATCTTCAAGCTGATCGAGGCGGTCGTCGGCGGCATCGCCGACATCATCGCCGGGCGGATCGCCGGCGCCGCCGCCGTGGTCGAGAAGGCACTGGCGATGATGATCCCGTCGGTCATCGACTTCTTCGCGGAGCTCCTGGGCCTCGGAGATCTGCCGTGGAAGATCGCCGACATCGTCAAGCAGCTCCAGGCCTACGTGCTGAGCCTCATCGACCGCGCCGTCAAGTTCCTGGTCGACAAGGTCAAGGCGCTGCTCGGGATCGGCGACGAGAAGGGAGGCGGCGAGGACGTCGAACTGGGCGAGGAGGTCTCGTTCAGGGGCGAGGAGGGCGAGTCGCACCGCCAGTGGATCGACCCCTCCGGCACGCCCATGATGGCGAGCACCACCGAGACGGTCGAGGACCGGCTGAAGGAATGGCGGCAGGAGGCCAAGGCGCAGTTCAAGGACAACCCCGACAAGCTCGAAAAGCTCCGCGACCTGATCGACCAGGCCCAGGCCAAGGTCAAGGAGGTCAAGAAGGAGGCCGACGGGCTCGCGGCCCAGTACAAGAACCCCAAGCCGGGCGCCAAGCTGCCAAGCGACGATCCGCTCGAGGCGCTGCAGGTCGAGCTGGCCGGCCTGCTCACGCAGATCTTTAAGGCCTTCGGCGGCGACATCGCGGCGATCCGCAAGGACATCGCCGAGCGCCTGCCCCGTCACGGTGAGGCGCGGCGGGAGGAGCTCGTCACGAACTGGGCAGATCGGATCGTGGACTTCCGGATCGGCAACGAGCCCAAGGATCCGAAGCTGTGGCCGAATCGCGTTCTCGCCGGCATCGGCGACCGGGCGGAGGCGGTCACGGAGAAGAAGAGCGAGCAGGAGCAGCTCACGACGTGGTTCACGACCGCTCCGGGCAAGCGGGCGGCGGAGACGGCCGAGTTCGCCGATTACGCGTTCGTGCAGATGAGCGCGCCGCACACCGTTCGGCGCGACTTCACGGTCGCGCTCGGCAGCGAGGCCGGCGCCGTCCTCAAGGACACGGCGAAGTCGAACATCGCCGATACCGAGAACGTCGACGACGACTACAAGACGAAGCTGCTCGGGCTCGTCGACAGGATCCAGTTCACGTGGTCTTCCGCGGGCGGCACCTGGACGCTCCCGACCGAGCGGCTGCCCGACCACGGTCGCTACAAGCCGCTGAACATCAAGATCTCCAACGACGGGCAGACCGTGAAGTACACGACGGTCACCAAGCAAGAGTTCACGGTCACGCTCGACCCGAAGACCGGCCTGACATCGTCGATCGTGGGCAGGAACCTGCGGCTGGGGCTGGCGCTGCCCGGGCAGCGCGGCAAGACCGCACAGGCGCCGGGGCAGGTGTCGGGTCTCGGCCTGGACGCGGCGCACCTGATCGCGGACCGCTTCGGGGGCTCCGGCTACGTCGCCGGCCTCAACCTCGTCGCGACGAGCGAGAACTACAACCGCAAGAAGATGAAGAGGGCGGAGGACGCCATCGTGCGCGTCGTGGAGCAGTACGCGGATAAGCGCGGACTGGACCGCACCGAGGTGGACTTCGACCTCCAGGTTGAGATCACGACGGTGAAGCTGCCGACCGGCGCCGTGGTGTCCGCGATCAAGAAGGAGGAGCGGTTCAAGGCGGGCGACGAGTTCGACGCGGACATCGCCGAGGCGATCGTCGAAGGCGAGAAGGTGCCGGAGCTGCGCCGCGTCAAGTCCGTCACGTACACGCTGCGGCTGGACGGCAGGGTCAAGTACACCACGACGCTCGACGAGGATGTCGACATGCTCAAGTGAGGCCCGCAATGGAGCTGCAGACGGCTGTAGAGAAGATGCAAGCGTTCATCCGCGACGAGGCTGCGGCGCAGCGGGCGATGCTGCTCGAGCCCGACGACAACGCGTACCGTGCCGCGGCCGAGCGCGCCCAGGCTCATCTGGACGACGGCGTGTCGCTCGGCTTCGGGCGCGCGCCGGGGCGCGGGCCGGTGGCCGCCGATGAGGACACGCGCGAGTACGCGGAGAGCCTGGACACCCGCGCGCTCTTTGCGGTCACGCGCCACGAGCGCGCAGGGCAACCGGTGTTCCGCGCCTACACGGGCGATCCCAGCTCCACCTCGATGTACGGGATCGTCTTCAACCTCGCCGCGGTCGACGGGCAGCTGAGGATCGTCGGGACCGCGTCGTCGGATCGGATGGGTCCGCCGAGCGCGCTCACGTGGAGGCCGCTCGACGGCGATCAGCTCGACGACGCGGGACCGCCGCTCGAGGCGGCGAAGCTGCAGCGGCCCAGTCACGCCGCGTCCGCCGCCCATTACGACGCGCTTCCCTGATTTGACCTCGGCTTGAGGTGGCGTTGAGAGCGAGTTTGAGGAACCGGTGCACACTCCCTGACGTGGAAGGCCTTTTAACACATCGCCGGGATCGTGCTCACCGCCGGTGCGGCGCTGATCTTCGCGCTGATGGCCTCGGCCGGCCAGCACCAGAGCTGAGCGCCCGCTCGCCTCAGCGCGGCGGCCAGGGCGGCGTCACACGCTCGTACTCGTCCGGCCAGTCGGTGTACGCCTCGCGCCCGCTCGTCGTCGGCTTCGGTGCTTGCGCTCCGTACTTCACCGCGAGCGCGAAGGCGGGGTAGTTGAGAGTCGACCCCTCCCGTCGCGCGCGATCTGCAGGATCCAGCACGGCTCGTCACCGATGCCGACGAACACGTGGGCGGCGCCGGGCTCGCAGTGGACGAGGTCCGACGTCGTCCGCGGCCGCTCCTCCGGAGGCGTACTACCTCAGGATCCCGCGTCAGAAGCTGGATTGCGCTGGAGGGTAAGCGACGGGCAGGTCACCACGGAAGGGGTGATCAATTACGGGCCAGGTGACGAGCTCTTCTTGAAGGCGGATCCGTACTCCACTGCCATCAAGGGCGGCACGGGCAAGTACCGAACACTCACGGCGACACCCGGATCCAGGACCGCGCTGAGGATTTCCGACTCACTCTGCGGATCATCCTCTAAGGACCAACCACTCGGTGGCGCCCCTCCCAGGGGCGCCACCGCCCACATCACAGCAGTCGGCGCCAGGCGCCCGAGGCGGTCCGGGTCGATCGTGCCCGGAGCCAGCGACTCCTTCTTTGGGCCGGATAGCACCTAGCTTGCTTTGCTGTCGAGCCGTGCGAGGTACCCGTGCTCGCGACACCAGCGCCGCAATAGTTCTGGTTCTCACGGACCGGCACATATGTCTGCCCGCACGTCAAGCAGGTCCTCGGGGGAAGTGGGTCGCAACGCCGCGGGGGCGTTGAGGAGGTCGCCCTTGCGCTGGCGGTACTCCCGCTTCGCGACCGGGTGGCACGTCCGACACCAAGGGCCCGACCGCCTTAGAGGCTCCCTGGATCGGAAAGGCCTCCCGCGGCTTGGCTTCGCCGCACTTGGACACCGCTTCTCCCCATCGATCGCGAGTGTTGCAGTGTGGTCTCGCTCGCCTTAACACCCTGGCCGTGATGTTGTCGCTACCTGGGTCTGGCGCTGGCCGAAAGCTGCCGGCGGGCGTACTTTCTCAGGCCGCCATGAGCGCGGCCACGTCCTCCGCGAACGGGTCGCCCTGCGCGGGTGCCAGCGCCTCCGCGAGCTAGTCGCCGGTCACGACGCGCAGCACGGACGGGCCGCCGCGGCGCGGCGACCCTGAGGCAGCTCGCCCCGCTCCTCCGTGCGGTTGACGCGCGGCTCGAACGTTGAGATGTTCGCTTTGACTCATACACAAAGGACCGCCACAGCGGCGATCTGGAAACGAACTTCGTCGGAGGACTATCACGGGTGGCTGAGCGCGACGACCGGAACGCGTCAGCCGGGCATGGTGCAAGCGGCACCCGGGAGTCCTTAGCGGGCGCAAAAGCTCTCGACGCCTCGCCAACCGCTCAGCTTCAGCCCGATAGCCCCGATGCGTTCGTTTCCTATTCGCGCGTGGACCGTTCGTTCGTTGCGGAGCGCGTCCGCCGAACGCTCGAGCGGCGAGGCAAGACGCTGTGGGTAGATCTAGAGGATATTCCTCCCGCCGCGACTTGGCGCGAACAGGTCGATCGGGGCATCGCGTCCGCGACATCGTTCATCTTCGTCCTCAGTCCGGAGTCTGTGGCTTCGCAGGTTTGTGCCGAAGAGCTGCGCCGGGCGGTCGAGTTGAACAAGCGCCTCGTCCCAATCCTACGGCGCGATGTCGAGCCGAGCACGGTCCCGGCAGAGCTCGAACAGCGCAATTGGATTCTGCTCCGCGACGGAGACCCGTTCGATCGTGGCTTTGACCGGCTCGTCGACGCGCTCGAGGCCGACCTCGCGTGGCGCGACGCCCATGCTCGCCTCGCCGTCCGCGCGGGCGAATGGATCAATGCGGAACGCGACTCCGGCAGTCTGCTGCGCGGGCGAGAGTTACGCGACTCCGAAGGGTGGCTTGCCAGTCAGCACCTCCACCGCGAGGCGGCGACAAGCAACCAAGTTGAGTACATCGTGGCGAGTCGGCGAGCGGCGACTCGCCGCCAGCGGATCACGCTTGCAGCAGTCGCGACCGCTCTGCTCGTCGCGGTGGGACTCGCCGTGGTCGCGCTCGTCCAACGAGGCGTGGCGGTGCAGCGCCAGCATCTCGCCGAGTCGCGCGAGCTCGCCAGCGCAGCGCTCGACCAGCTGCCCACCGACCCGCAGCTCAGCTTGCGACTCGCCGTGGAGGCGGTGAAGCGCGGCGATACCGCTGAAGCCGTGGCGGCACTCCGCCAAGCGCTGCTGCAACCAGCGGAGCGGGTGAGGATCGAGAACGTCGGGGACGCAGGAGACGTCGACATCGCGAGGTTCAGTCCGGACGGCCGGGCGATCCTCACCGACGGCGACGCGGGCACGCGGTTGTGGGACGCCCGCTCCGGGCATCAGCTCACGGCGCTCCGCGAGCCGTACAGGTTCGGCCTGGGGGGAGCGGCCTTCAGCCCATCGGGCCGGCTAATCGCAACCGCCGATCTCGACAACAAGGTCCGTGTCTGGACCTCCTCTGGCCAGCTCGTGGCCAGCCGACCGGTCCCTATTCCGGACGCGACGACCCCCACCACGGTGGTCTCGGACGCACCATTTAGCCCTAGCGAGCGTCTGCTGATCACCGGCGGCGGACACGCTGCGAGCGTGTGGGAGGCGGCAACTGGCCGCCGCCGCGCACTGCTGCGGGCGCACGGGCCGGAGGTGGCCGACGCGCGATTCAGCGGCGACGGTCGCTACGCCGCTGCATCGACGTCAGATCGGGATGAGACCTCCGAGGTCTGGGACCTTGACACGGGCCGCAGCTTGGCCATCCTCGCCGGTACCCAGCCGCGCTTCAGCCCCAGCGGCCACCGGCTGATCACCTTTACGGACCACGTCCACCTCTGGACTTCGCACGGCCGCGCCATCGCCGTGCTGCCCGGGACGTCCTCCATCGCGGCCTTCAGCCACAACGGACGCCGCGTGCTCACCGGATCGTCGCGAGGTGTGGAGGTCTTCAGCGCCCGCGACGGGCGCAGAGTCGCTTACCCGCCGAGCGCTTTGCGCCCTGTCGGCGAACCGGCGTTTAGCCCCGATGGTCGGTTTGTGATGCTAAACGCCTCCAATGTGCTCAGCGTCATCACGGGCGAGCCTGTGGCGAAGCTCGTCGGGCTAAACGCCTGGCTATCGGGCTTCGCCCCGGACGGCTCGATCCTGACCATTGACGACGCGGGCGCCCACGTCTGGGCGCCCCCTCGCTCAGACGCCGTTACGGTCGGCTCAAGGCGAAGCCGGGTGGTAGCTGTGGCCGGCGGCCGCGGACGCTGGACTGCGGCGGTCGCTGTCGGGCAATCTGCGGCGCGCGTCTGGCAGGCGTCGCTTCGCGCGCCGAGACGGCCGCGGCCGCACGCCGGACCGCAGCTCCGCGGGGTAGCCGGGATCACGCTCAGCCGCGACGGCCGGTTCGCCGCTAGCGTGGACCGTCGCGGCGATGTCCATGTGTGGACGACCGCGCCGTGGCGACAGGTCGCCCGCGTAGCGACTGGCGCGTCGTCGAGCGACCCCTCCTTCCCTACGCCCCTGGGCGTGAGCAGCGACGGGCGCCTGGTGGGCGTCCTGTCCGATGCGATGTCGGTGTGGGACACCGAGACGCGCCGTCGCCTCAATGTCCACAATGAGGACGAAGTCGGCGGCGCGGCCACGATCTCCTTCAGCCCCGACGGGCGACTTATCGTTCCCAGCGACACGGGGGCCACGACCGTGCGCGAGAGCAGAACCGGCCGGCCGGTCGCAAGGCTAGACCGCAAGACCCAGGTTTACGCGACGGCGGCGGCGATCTTCAGTGGAGACGGTGCCCGGGTCGCCACTGCCAGCGAAGACGGTGCCGCCCTCTGGGACACAGGATCCGGAAGGCGACTGTCCGTCATGCGCCAGCCCGACGGCGTAACAGCCGCGGCGTTCAGCGCCGACGGGCGCTTCCTCGCAACAACGAGTTGGGATCGCAGCGTCCGCGTATGGGAGGTGAGCACCGGTCGCCGCGTCGCCCAGTTGCCCATCCGCGCGCCGATCGAGTCGGCCGTCGCGTTTAGCGCCAGTCGATCCACCGTAATCGTGGGGGGTGCCGGCGTCGTTCAGACCATCGCCTGCGAGATCTGCCGATCCACTGACGGCCTGATGAAGCTCGCCGAGCAACGCGCCCATCGCACGCTCAGCCGTCGAGAGCGCCGTGTCTTCCTACATGAGTGAGGTCGTCCCAGTTAACAGCGGCTATGGGGCTGTCGAAGTAGCAGCCGGGGCACTCACACTCGCCCCTCGCGCCACGCCACCTCCCAATGGCGCCGAGTTTCTCGGGATGCCTGTGCAACCACCCCAGTCGAGTTCGTCGAACGGGTCGCCGGGCTCATGCCGATAACAGCCTTCCGGCATCGGCGGCAGCTGACGCTTCCCGCGGTTCAATCTCTCCAACGTCCGCAGGGCGCTGGCCTTCGCGACCGCCTGGCGGCCCGAGCGCGGCGAACGCGCCAGCCGACGCAGCTCCGCGACCGTCTCGCGGTCTAGGTCGCTGCCGCCGTTGCTGTCAGGGTCATTTGGGGTCGTTTCTCTTTGCTGTTCTTTACAGCGACCCACGCGGCGGTCTTCTGGATCGCGGAGGCTCACTGGCGACCCTCCCCTCGCCGCGGGAGACTGGGCGGGCGATGTCGCAGGAGAACGTGGAGCTCGTCTTGAAGATCCACAGGGCGGTCATTCAGGGAGACCTGGAAGGTCTTCTCGCGGGGGTGCATCCGAAAGCCGAGTACCGGCCGGCGACCCAGCAGGCAATCGAGGGAGAGGGAAGCGTCTTCCGGGGGTACGAAGGCATCCGCCGCTGGCTTAGCGAGTTGCACGATCTGTATGAAGACCTCAACAGCGAGATCCTCGAAGTCCGCGACCCCGGAGATCGGGTCGTTGTCGTCTTCCTCGTCCGCGGGCGAGGTACGGGTAGCGGCGTCACCCTCGAACAGTTGCTGGCTCAGGTCGTCACGCTGCGGCAAGGCAAGGTCATCGAGATCCGCGAGTACTTCACCCGGGAGGAGGCCCTCGAAGCCGCCGGGCTATCGGAGTAGCCCGGCCTCCCGCGTTCTGGTCCTTGCATAACAGCTGAGCGCGGGATCACGACAGTTCGGCCTTCGTCTGGCGGCCATGGCACCGGGCGCACAACGCCTGCAGGTTGGCTCGGAACCATGGGTCGCCGCCCCGTTCGATGGGGGTGATGTGGTCGACGTCGGTGGCGAGCGAGTTGTCGCACGCCTGGCAGATGGGGTTGTCGTACAGGACTCGCCGTCGGAGGATGCGCCACCTTTTCGATAGGTAGATCTTGCGGCTCTGTTGCCGGCGCTGGTTGCGGTCGGCTGTGCGCCGGCGAGCATGGTCGGGGCACGGGCCTTGGTGGGTGGCTACCCGTGGGCAGCGCGGTTCGGTGCAGAGGCGGACGGGCATCGGTGGTGTTTGGATATGGGGCTCATCGGTTCAGGCCCTCGCCCTCCGGCGGGGGAACTGGGCGGGCGATGTCGCAGGAGAACGTTGACGTTGGTCTCCGCATGCTGCAGGCCTTCAACGACGGCGACATAGAGGCCATCGTGGCGGAGTGCGACCCCGCCGTTGAGTGGGAGGAGCAGTCCATCCCTGGGGTTGAGCCCCTCTACCGCGGACACGATGGAGTGAGACGTTGGGCGGCAGCCGTCCTGGAGGTGAGGGAGGAGTTGGGCCCCTCCAGGGGCGCTTGGAGGCAGTCAAGGAGACCGACGATGTGGTGGTCGCGTCCGTTCGGAATCCTCGTGCCCGCCTCGGAGGTAGTGGAAGCCCCGGTCCCGTACACAGGCAGCGAGGCGGTGTGGTTCCCGCGACTGCGGAGCGCGAGGCGGTCCACTTCACCGTCCTGCTATCGAAGCCGGATGCCGCTCGCGGCAGGCGCGGTTACCCCAACGCCGATGGCTTTGCCGCGTCAACCGAGTTTGTGACCCGGCTTGAAATGGCGACCGGTGGAGTCCATTTGGGTGCTCGCTCATGTAGGTCCGATGACTGATGGAGACGGAGCGCAACTCGAGCGGGCGCAAGGCTTGGCCGAGGACCACGAGCGGGAGGAACTCCTCAAGCGGGCCGCAGATGACCCCGACTTCTCCGCCACAGCGCTCGTGCTCACGGACTCGCCTGATGGCACCGCCTCCTTCGTCGACGTGTCGTTGGCTCACATCACGCGGACGGCTTGAGCGCCGTCCGGATGCGAAGGCCAGGCAGCCAGTCTTACGGCCTCGCTAGGGCCACTGCTTTTCTGCAGGACCCCTCTCCTCCCCGAGTCCACGTTGCCAGGGCCGCTCGTGTCCGCGTCGTGTCCACGTTGGGGTGGTCTTGATGCGCATCGAGAGCAGTCGGCGGGGGCGCGAGTGGGGCAAAGCGCATCATGGGTGCGTATTGGCCCGTCCCGCTCGCGCCCCCACGGCAAGGGTGAGCCGCCTGCCCCGGTGAAGGCGTCGGCCCGGAAATTCGCCCCCTTGAGCTGCAGATTGATGCCCGATTGATGCCCGCCACGGGAGTCGGCGGCGGAGGCCGAACTGCAGAACCCTCGCGTTAGCAGGGGTTCTTGAGGGTGAGCGACGGGACTCGAACCCGCGACCGCCTGGACCACAACCAGGAGCTCTACCGACTGAGCTACGCCCACCGCGACGTTCGGAATGTAGCAGTGGATTTGGCCCCGGCAGCCCGGGCCAGAGGTGCGGTCAGCCGCGGAGGGTCAGGCCGTACGAGGTGCGGTGGGAGGGCCCGGTCGAGGCGCTTACCCGGGCCTCCATCGTCACGTTCACCCGCCGGGCGCGCGACAGCCGCTTGCGCGATGACTTGCGCAGGCGGAGCACGAGCTTGGAGCTGGTGGACCGGCGGCTCGTGGCTTCCGCCACGCTGACCGGCTTCCGGCCGGGTGCGCGCAGCCCGTGGCGCCGGGCCTCCCCCGGCTTCATCAGGAGGTCGGCGCCGATCGAGCAAGACCGGGAGCACCTGCCCGTGAACGCGAGGCCGCGATCCGCGACCCTGCGTAGGTCGATCTCGCGCAGCACGAGCTTCTGGTTCACGCCGAGGGCCGGACCGGCGCCGTCCACCGTGACGCGGAGGGTTGCCCCGTATGTCGAGGCCCCGCGGAGGCGCGTGCGGCCCGTGCGGGTCAGCTTCACCCTGATCGCCTTGGACCGCCCCGCGCCGACACTCGCGCTCGCGCGGCCGAGCAGCTGCGGACGCCGCCCGCGGCTTCGAAGCTCCGCGCTCACCCGGCAGGCGGATCCGCACCCTGCCAGCAGCGTCAGCCTGCCTCGCCTGGCATCGGAGAGATCGGACTCGGCGGGCACGATCGCGAAGTCAGGCGCCGTTGGCGCGGCGGACGGCGACCCGACCGTGAAGGTCGCGCTCGGCGAGACGCCGATGTTGCCGGCCGTGTCGGCCTGTTCCGCTCGGGCGGTCCAGGTACCGTCGGCCAGCGTCGCCGGGACGGTCGACCACGCACCGCCGGCGTCGCGCGGCACGGTGAGCGTCTGCGCCGGCAGCCCGGCCGCCAAGGTGCCGGGCCAGAGCTTGACGGTGACGCTCCCGGAGTCGCCGGTCGCCGTTCCGGCGGAGCCCGCGAGTTGCGGCCGAGCGTCCTGCAGTGACGCGCCCGCTTGAGGCGTCGAGAGCGAAACCAGGGGCGCGATCGTGTCGACGGTCCAGCTTCGCTCGGCTGGACTCAGGTCGAGGTTGTCCCCTCCGTCGCGGGCCTGGACGCGCAGGGTGTGCGTGCCGTCGGCGAGGCCGTCCACGCCATGCGGCGTGCCGCACTCCGTCAGCGGCGCGCCGTCCAGGCTGCACTCGAAGTTGGCATCGCCTTCGCTTGCGCCGAAGCTGAACGACGCGCTGCGCGAGGCGACGGGCCCCGACGGTCCCGCCGTTATCGCGGTATCGGGCGGCACTTGATCCGCGAAGTTGCAGATGGCGCGGCGCGTCGTCGTCTGCCAGCTCGTCAAGGTGCCGGCGTCGCCCTCGAAGAGATCGCGCACGCGCAGCGTCCAGGTTCCCTGGCGCTGCTCGCCGTCGAAGCGCGAGAGCTGGTCGTTCTGGGGCCTGAAGCTGCCGGTGTAGGGCGCGCTTGCGGTCGACACGTTCGTCGGCGCCTCGTCGTCGAAGGTCGTGTTGACGAAGTCGTTCCCGCCGTTGTCGGGGCCGCCCGGATGCTGGACGAGCCTGACGGTCGTGCCCTGCGGCGAGGTCAGCTCGATCACGAGGTCTCCCACCCAGGTGTGCGTGAGGCCTCCGAGAGTCGACGTTCACGTCCCGCACAGGGCCAGGCGAGGCGACGCTGATCGTCGAAGTGACCCCGGCCGAGCTCTCGTCCGGTATCGGCAGAGGAGGAGCGTGGCTGCGAATGCTCGTCAGCGGGATGCCCGGCTCGCCGGTCGGAATCGTGACCGGGAGCGACGATGGTCCCTGGTCGGTCGTGAGGGCGAGCGTCGCGGTGACGTCGGCGCCGCAGGTCGCGCCCGACGCGAGCGTCCCGACGAACGGCGCCGGGTTGGTCGCCGCTGCGCCCGCGCGATGTTCGCCCAGGTGGCGCTGCCCTGAGTGAATGACAGGTCGGACCCGGAGAGTCGAGCCGGACAGGCCGGTTGCGTTCTGATCGCCCCCATTTCGCAGGCCGACGGTGAGATCGAACTGCTCATCCCGCTCGAGCGAGCCGTCGTCGTCGCCTCGGGCTCCGGATAATCGGACGAGCACCACCGCTTCGGGCGCCAGCACCGGGCTCGGCTGAGCCTGCGCGTTCGAGACAACGAGCGCGAAGTCCTGATCGAGACCGTCCCCGACGCCGGGCACACCGTTTCCTGCGATGTTGGTGCCGAGCACCTCGACCGAGAAGCGGCCGGTCGCCTGGGGCAGAGTCACGCTCTCCAGGTTGTTCCGCCGGTCGGCGTCGCCGCCAGTGATCGAGCGCCCACCGGCGAACACGTTGCCCTTGTAGGTGCGCCCGCCCTGCCTGACCACGAGGTCGAGGTCGTTGACGAGCGCCGGATTGGCGTCTACGGCACCCGGCGCGTCGGTCCACGCGAGCGTCACCTTCAACGGCTTGCTCGTGTCCTGGACGTCATACGCGCGCGCGAAGCGCTCGCCGCTCGCGCCCAGCACGAAGTCCTGGTCGAAGTAGTCGCGCTCCGTCACGTCGAACGCGCCGCCGAGGTGCGCACGTCCCCAGCCCTGGTCGGCATTCGGGGCGGCAGCGATGACGTCGCCCTTGCCGTTGTCGCCACCCGCGAGATCGGTCGCGCTGCCGACGAGGATGGCCTTGGTCATGGCGGGCGACGGCGGAGCGCCCTGCTCGTCGTCGAACCACTGGCGGATGAGCGCCGCGGCTCCCGACACCGCGGGCGCGGCCTGTGAGGTGCCGGACTCGAGCGAGTAGAAGGGGCCTTCGAAGAACTTCGTGCAAACACCGGTGCCCTGATAATCAACGCCGGTCTGCGGCGCGGCGCCCACGATCCTCGTTCCGGGCGCCACCACGTCGGGCTTCATCCGGCCGTCGTTGGTCGGGCCTCGGCTCGAGAAGTCGATGATGTCGCGCGCCTGGTCTGCAGCGCTGTCGCCGATCCCACACGTGAGCTGACCCAGCGGACGCACTCCCTCTGAGGCGCCGACCGTGATGACGTTCTTGGCGGTGCCCGGAGAGGCGATGCTCGCCCAACCCTCGTTCGCCGCGCCCGGACGGTCGTCTCCCTGGTTCCCGGCCGCGAACACCTCGACCATCTCCTCGTTGAGGCCGGTCGCGGGCTGGGCGTCGCGGACGAGAAAGTCGAACTCGCGTGAGTCGGGGCTGTAGCGGCCGAGGTCCTGGTTGCCCCACGACTGGTTCGAGACCCGAGCGCCGCCCGCGTACGCCTGCGCAGCCAGAGCCGTGAACCCGCCCGCCGGGAGGTCGAGCGTGTTGGCGCAGTTGAAGATCTTCGTGACGCCCAGCTCGGCGCGCGGCGCGGCGCCCATCCCGTACTTGAACCCGAGCGCGTCCCCGTGCTGCGACCCGGCGCCCGCCCCGAACCCGGCGGCCACCGAGGCGACGTTCGTGCCGTGGCCGCTGCAGTCGCCCGCCGTGGCGTCATCGGTGCCGTTCTGTACGTAGGCGACGCGGCTGGTGCCCGGCATCACGCCGTCCGTGTAGAAGTCGGCGTGGCCGGGCGTAGTCGAGCCGTCGTCGAGCCCCGTGTCGGCCACGTCTATCGCAAAGTCGAGCGGCGCGGCAAGCCCCTGCATCCCCAGCCACGACAGATACCCCGGACCCGTCGGCTGGCCCCCGGCCGTCAGGTTCCCAGCCACGATCTGCGCGCTCCGCTCGTCGAGGAGCCGCGGCATCGAGTAGGGCATCACCGCGACGACCGCGGGATCGGCCGCGAGCGCGTCCACCTCGGCGCCGGTCAGCTCGACGAACTGGGTCGTGAGCCCTCCGACGTTGGAATCGGCTCGCGCGCGCACACCGGCGGCCGTGACCGCCCTTCGGGCATCCGCGCCGTCCGCGCCCGCCAGCGTCTGAATCGCAACGAGTCGCGAGTCGCCGCTCGCAGGCACGCCCTCGCCCAGCTTGTCGGCGCCCGTCATCCGCGTGACCGCGCGCACCGCCGGAACGGTCCCGACGAGGCCGGCCAGCCGCTCGACCTCGTTCCCGCTCGCGTGCACGACGTACGCGTTCTGTGGCACGTACTGCACGATCCGGGCGCCGCTGTCGCGAAGACGGTCGAGCCAGGCGTCCTTGACCGGTCCCGCGAATTGGACGAGTGCGAGAGTCTCGTCGGGATCCGCTGCGCCCTTCGCCGCCAGCGAGCTGCGGCTTCGCGACGGATCGAACTCGCCGCCGGGCAGGCTCACCTCGCGCATGTCGTCGCGGCGGTCGGCGCCGGCGCTCCGGAGATCGGCCTCGTCCTCGCCGCGTGCCTCGACCAGCGTGAAAGCCTCGTAGCGCGCCAGCGTGCGGGCATTCGTCTTCTCGAGCGCGGCGGTCGCCTTCGCGGTGTCCGGGACGAGCAGCAGATGCGGCGAGCGGTCCGACGGGGTCGACTGGGCGCCCACAAGCGGGGCGGCCACGATCACGCCGCTTAGAGCAGCCAGAGCAACGGCCAGACTACGAATGCGCCAAACGTCGATTGCGAGCCCTTTCCCGCCTCCCGGAACCGCGCCAGGGTAGCCGCCGGCCCTTAACTGAACGTAATTCGACGTCCGGGCCGCATCACCCTCGTGGCGCTAGCCGGTGTAGCAGGCCTTCCGTCCCCGTACTAACGCCCAAAACGGCTCAACGGAGCGGTGTCGGCGCGGCCGGAACGGTTTCTTCGGCCACCGCCTCGACGATCTCCTCCTCGGGCTCACCCTGCTCGCGCGCACAGACGACTCGAAACGCGCCGGTTCCGAGGGCGGGATTGCCGTGGATCGGAAGGCCGCGAATGCTGTCCCAGCCGAGCCGCTCGACCTCGAACGGGTTCATCTCGATGGCGACCGCGGGCCACTCGCAGGTGGTGTTGTGCTGGTCGATCGCCTTGGAGATCGCCTCGAGGTTCTTCGACTCGGCCGAGCTCATCGCGCCGCGGCCTTGCCGAGGACGCCCTGGTAGTGCTCGATCGTGCGCCGCAGTCCCTCGCGGAACTCGATCTCAGGCTCCCAGCCGAGAAGGTCACGCGCGCGCGTGATATCGGGCTGTCGCACCTGAGGGTCGTCGACGGGGAGCGCCTCGAAGACGATCTCGGAACGCGACTCGGTCAGATCGATGATCATCCGGGCGAGATCGAGGAGGCTCAGCTCGTCGGGGTTGCCGATGTTGACGGGCTCGTGGATGTCCGACTCCGCCAGCAGCACGATCCCGCGGATCAGGTCGTCGACGTAGCAGAAGCTGCGGGTCTGAGAGCCGTCCCCGAAGACCGTGAGCGGCATGTCGGTGAGCGCCTGGCGCAGGAACGTGGGGATCGCGCGGCCGTCGTGCGGCCGCATCCGCGGGCCCGACGTGTTGAAGATCCTCACGATCGCCGTGTCGACGCCCTGCTGGCGCAGGTAGGCCATCGTGAGCGCCTCGGCGTAGCGCTTCGCCTCGTCGTAGACCCCGCGCGGGCCGATCGGGTTGACGTTGCCCCAGTAGCTCTCCGGCTGCGGATGGACGAGCGGATCGCCGTAGACCTCGGAGGTCGATGCGAGCAGGAAGCGGGCGCGGTGCTTCTTCGCGAGCCCGAGGGTGTTGTGCGTGCCGTAGGCGCCGACCTTGAGCGTGTGCAGCGGGAGCCGGGCGTAGTCGATCGGCGAGGCGGGCGATGCCATGTGGTAGACGAAGTCGACGGGCTCGTCGATCTCGTAGTGGCTCGTGATGTCGAGCATCTCGAAGCGGAAGTTCGCCCCGTTCCCGATGTGGCGGATGTTCTCGAGCGATCCGGTCTCGAGGTTGTCCACGCAGATCACGCGTTGTCCGCGCGCGAGCAGGTAGTCGCAGAGATGAGAGCCGAGAAAGCCGGCACCGCCGGTCACGAGTGACGTTGGCATCGCATCGCAGGCTATCGCCCGATTGCCGCCGCGTGTGCGGGCACGTCAGACTGCCCCGGTGGCTCGAGATCAGGTACCCGCGCGCGAGCGGCTCGATCCGGATGTCTTCCGGATGCCGGTCGAGCGCATCAGAAGTGGCTACTACTCGGACGCCTACTTCAACCTGACCAAGGAGCTGCTCGAGGCGGAGGACCACCACCCGCGGGTGACGATGCAGGTCTTCCAGCGCAAGCATTCGGTGCTCGGCGGAATCGACGAAGCGGTGGCGGTGCTCAAGCAGTGCGCGGGCCGCGCCGGCGCCGAGGGCTGGATCGAAGGCTGGGGCGAGCTCGATGTGCATGCGCTGCACGAGGGCGACGAGATAGAGCCCTGGGAGACCGTGATGACGATCGAGGGCGACTACTCGCTCTTCGCCCACCTCGAGACCGTCTACCTCGGCTGCCTCGCCCGCCGGACGCTCGTGATGAAAAACGTGCGCGAGGTGGTCGAGGCGGCGCGCGGCAAGCAGATCCTGTTCTTCCCCGCCCGCCACGATCACTGGCTCGTCCAGACGGGTGACGGCTGGGCGGCCCACGTGGCGGGCGCCATCGGCGTGTCCACCGACGCGCAAGCGTCCTGGTGGGGCGGGCGCGGCATCGGCACGGTCCCGCACGGCCTGATCGCGGCCTACGGGGGCGACACCGTCGCAGCCGCGGGGGCGTTCGCCCGCCGCTTCGCCGAGCACATGAACGTGACCGTCCTAGTCGACTTCGAGAACGACTCCGTGCGCACCACGCTCGAGCTCGCCGAGGCGCTCGGGGACGACCTCTGGGGCGTACGGCTCGACACGTCCGGCCAGCTGGTCGACCGCGCGCTCTGGCACGAGATGGGCGACTTCGACCCCACCGGCGTGAACCCGCGGCTGGTCGAGCGCGTCCGTGAGGCGCTCGACGACGCGGGCCACGAGCGCGTTCACATCGTCGCGTCCGGCGGCTTCGACGCCGGCCGCATCGCCGAGTTCGAGCGGCTCGGCTCGCCGGTCGACGCCTACGGGGTCGGCTCGGCGCTGCTGCGCGGCTCGAACGACTTCACCGCGGACGTCGTCATCGTCGATGGGCGCCCGTGCGCAAAGGTCGGGCGCCGCTTCAGGCCGAACCCGCGACTCGAGCCGGTGGTCTGACCGGCCGTTATCCCTTGACCTGCTCGACGAAGCCGCGGACGTCTCCGGCGGGCTCCGTGTAGGCGTCGCCGAGCGCGTTCTCCATTGCGCTCATGTACTCCTCGGCCCAGGCCGGGAAGTCGTAGTCGATCGCGCGCAGGAACTCGAGCGTCGCCGCGAGCCGGATGTCCGCGATCGACGGAGAGTCGCCGCCGATGAACTGCCCGCCGTCGAGGAAGAACTCGCGATAGACCTCGAGCGGCTCTGCGATCGCCGCCTCGGCGTCCTTCTGTGCCTTGGCCTTCATGTCGTCGTCCGCCTCGGAGGTGGCCACCTCGCCGGCGTACTGAGGGAAGCCGAGCGTCGGATAGGTCGCGCGCGCAACCAGCGGATACAGCGTCCCGATCAGATAGAACATCGCGCTGTCCACCATCGCCCGCTCGCTCGGGTCCTCGGGATAGAACTGTGAGAGCCCGTGCTTGTTGCACAGGTACTGCATGATCGCGCAGCTCTCCCAGAGCGATCCGCGCGGAAGCCCCGACTCCTCGAGCATCGGCGTGAGCAGGGCCGGATCCTTCTGCATGAAGTCCGGCTCGTCCTTCTTTCCCCACACGTCGCGCTCGTCGAAGTCGAGCCCGGCGGCTCGCACGAAGATCCGAGCGGTGAGGTTGTTGACGCTCGGCCTGAGGATGCTCAGCGTGTTGTCAGCCATCTACTCCTCCTCCATACGGGTCACGTGGCGACCGTTCCTCCGAGAGCGACGCTCGTGATCGCCTGACGAGCGTCTCGATCGCATCGGCGAGGTGGACCTGGGCGATGTTGTAGTCGCCCCGCTCCACGCGCAGCTTATGAGCCTCGAGCAGCACGTCGGCATGTGTGTAGCCGAAGGGAGGCTCGAAGCGGTACGAGGCCAGCTCGATCAGCAGGCCGAGCGGATCCTCGAAGTAGATCGAGTCCATGAAGCCGCGGTCCTTGACGCCCGAGTGCCGGATCCCGCGCTCGTCGAGCCGCTCCACCGCCTGGTCGAAGCTGGCCTTCGAGAGCGCGAATGCGAGGTGGTGTACGCAGCCGGGGTCGGTCGCGGTTCGCTGCGGGTCCGCCTCACGCTCCTCGTTGGTGAAGACGGTGATGAGCCGGCCGTCGCCAGGGTCGAAGTAGAGGTGGCTCTCGGACTCGTTGTCGAGGTTCGGCTGCTCGAAGACGAAGGGCATGCCGAGCAGGCCCTCCCAGAAGTCGATCGACGTCTGTCGCCCTGCGCCCACGATCGTGATGTGGTGGACGCCCTGGCTCTGGAGTTTCTGCATCGGCCCTCCGACCTAGCGCTGCACGAGCCTTGACTTGTATTCACTGCGCTCGAGGCTCCCCCACGGCACGAGCTCCACGTGCGCCTGGACGACGAGCACGTTGCGCAGTCTCTCGCGAATCGCTTCCGCAAGCGAGTCGTCCGGGGATGCGCCCCGCGCGAGCTCGACGCTCACCGGCAGCGGCGGCTCCTGCTTGACCCCCGTGTCCCTCGGTTTGACCAGTATGTGGCCGCTGACCGCAGGCGCGAACGCGCTCACGATCTCGCGCACGGCAGAGGGGAAGACGTTGACGCCGCGCACGATCAGCATGTCGTCGGTGCGCCCGATGCAGCGGACGCGCGGCCCGGTGCGGCCGCACGCGCACGGCGACGTCCGCACCTGCACGTGATCTCGTGTCCGGAACCGCAGCAGCGGTGCCGCGCGATGCCGGAGGTGCGTCAGGACGAGTTCGCCGCTCGCGCCGTCCTCGAGCTCGACCGCGCGTCCCGTCTCCGGGTCGATCAGCTCGGCGTGGACGAAGCCGCGCGCGCCCAGGTGCATCCCGTCCTGCTCCTCGCACTCGCCCCAGAGGGACGGCCCGATGTCGCCGATGCCCATCGCCTCGGTGACGGTCGCCCCCCACCCTTCCTCGAGCTTCGCCCGGAACGCCGGCTCGCCGCCGCCGGGCTCGCCCGCGACCAGCAGGCGCGTGACGCTCGACCCGGCGAGGTCCATGGCATGGCCTGCCGCCCACTCGACCAGATAGGCGGCGTACGACGGGGTGAGCACCACGGCGTCGGGCTTCAGCAGGTCGATCGCGAGCATGAGCCGATCGCTGTTGCCGGTCCCCAGCGGGATGTGCGAGACGCCGATGCGGTCGAGCGCCGCCAGCGCCGCGCCCGCCACGAAGGGGCCCGCGTTGTAGGTGGTGACCACGCGCGAGCCCGCAGCGACGCCGGAGGCCGCGTAGCTGCGCGCCGACCCGGTCACCCAGTTGTCGAGGTCGCTCGCCGTCAGCGGGATGTAGCTGGGCGTGCCGGTGGTGCCGCTCGTCGAGTAGATCCGGACGATCTCGGCCGGCGCCGCGCACAGATGGGAGCCGATCGGGTTGCCGCGGCTGCAGGTCGCCCTGATCTCACTCTTCTCGGTGAGCGGCAGCCCGGCGATCTCGACGAGGCCGCCGGCCGCCGCGGCGGATCCGAGGCCGGCCGCCGTCAGCTTGTCTCGATAGAAGGCCGAGCGCTCGAACAGGTAGGTGAGCTGCGCCCGATACGCCGAGTCGTCGGCCGCGAGCTGGTCCGCCCAGGTGCGGGTCTCGATCTCGTCGGGCAAGGCCTCAGGCGGGCGGGTCCTCCGCACCGCGCTCGTACTCGATCGCGTCCTCGGCTCGCGCCGCCATGAGGAATCCGAGCGGCTGCTCCTGTTCCTCGGCCAGGTGAGCGAGCAGGCTCGCCGTGCGCGCGAGGATCGGCACCGCCTTGACCGCCTTCGCCGAGAATCCCAGGTCGAGCAGCACGGCGGCGATCGGCATTGAGACGTTCATCGTGAGTGGCCGTCCCCATTCCGCGGTCACCGCCTCGCGGAGCTCGCGCGCGAGGAGCACGTGCGGGCCGCTCACCCCGCGCTCGTCGGCGAGCTCGAGGATCCGCTCTGCGCGCGGGTCGAGCGGCCGGTGCAGGGGGTGGCCGAAGCCCGGCATCTTGTCGCCGGACGCGCGGACGGCCTCGGCCAGGTCGCGCGCGACGGCGGCGGGCTCGGCGCCGGCAGTGACCTTCGCCTGCGCCTCTTCGAGCAGCCGCGCGCACGCCTCCGACGTTCCGAGGATCACCGGGCCCGCTCCCAGGATCCCCGCGGCGACCGCGCCCTGGAGCGAGCCGGGATCGGCGGCCAGGGTCATCCGCGCGGTGACGTTCGTCGGCATCATTCCGTGCTCCGCGATCGCGACGAGCAGCACGTCGAGGAAGAAGCGCTGGTCATCGGTCGGCTCGCGGCCGGTGAGCAGCAGGTGGAAGTACTCGGTGAAGCTGAGCCTTCCCATCAGGTCACCGGTGAGGTCGCGCCCGCGCACCTCGACCCTGTCGGGATAGGCCTGACTGATGCGGCTGACGGCGGGGCCGGCCTTGCCGATCTGCATGCGGCGCGACGCTAAGCGGAGGGCGTCCGCGCGTCAAGGCATCGCGGTAGCTTCGCCACCCGGTGCTGCTCGCGAGCTAACGGCGAGTCGCCCAGAGCTACCCCTTCACGGCCGTTTGGCAGACCCCGCCGGGGGTAGCAGGTCACCGAATGGCTACTCCGGACGCACCCAGGCAGTCTGCCAAGCCGGCGCCAAAGGCCGACGCCCCGCGCCAAGACCAGCGCGAGCCCCGCACCATGATCCCGGCGCGCAGGAGGCGCCGGCTCAAGGCTGAGTCGGTGCTGATGCGCCTCGTCGCGACGGGCGGCATCGTGGCCATCGGCGTGCTGCTCGGCGCGATCCTCGTGTCGCAGGACGTGGCCGGGTGGATCGTCGGGCTCGTGATCGCGCTCGTGAGCGTGGTCCTGTCGGCCATCCTCTGGTCGGCGCGCCAGCTCTGACCGGCCGACTAAGTGAACAGGGCGTGACACATAAGACGTCGCAGTTCGCCTCACGCGGCGCACACCGCCGGATTCCGCCGACCCGGGTCCGGGCAGTCAAATCGTCAAAGCGCAATTAGCCAGGGGACGAGGAATGGCAGAACTTACGAACAGCACTCAGAGACCGGACGCGGACAAGCCCATCGGGGAGCTCGTGCGGCAGATGTCCGAGCAGAGCTCGACCTTGATCCGCCAGGAGCTGCGGCTCGCGACGGCCGAGCTGCAGGAGAAGGGAAAGCACGCCGGGGTCGGCGTGGGGATGTTCGGGGGAGCAGGCGTGGTCGGGCTCTACGGCGTCGGCGCGCTCATCGCCGCGGCGATTATCGGGCTCGGGACCTTGCTCGAACCCTGGATCGCTGCGTTGATCGTCGGCGTCGTGCTGCTGGCGATCGCCGGAATCGTCGCGCTGCTCGGCAAGAAGCAAGTCGAGCAGGCCACGCCGGCCAAGCCCGAACAGGCCATGGACAGCGTGCAGGAGGACATTCAGACCGTGAAGGAGCGAGCACAGCGATGACCGAGCCAGAGAAGGCCACCGGACCAGACGATCTGCAGACCGCGCAAGACCCGGAGCAGCTGCGCGACGAGATCGAGCAGACACGCGAGGATCTCGGCAGCACCGTTGAGGCACTCGCGGCGAAGGCTGACGTCAAGGCGCAGGCGAAGCAGCGCGCCGAGGAGGGCAAGCAGCGCGCGCAGCAGAAGGTCACCGAGGTCCGTGAGCGCGTCTCGAACGCGAGCGCCGACGACGCCAAGGAGTTCGCGGGGCAGGCGACAGCCGCTGCAAAGCAGCGTCCGGTGCCGGTCGCGGCCGTCGTGCTCGGCATCGCGCTGCTGCTGATCTTCCTGAAGAGGCGCTGACGTGGCGAAGGCTCTCTACACGCCGATCTCGATCGTCTTCAGCGTGCTCGGCGCCGTCGTCGCCGGGGCGATCTTCAAGCAGATCTGGAAGCGGATCTCGGACGAGGAGGAGGCGCCCAAGGCGCTCGAGTCCGAATACGGCTGGCGCGAAGTGCTTCCGGCCGCGGCCGCCCAGGGTCTCGTGTTCGGAGCAGTCAAGGCGATGATCCAGCGCGGCGGGGCAAAGGGCTTCGAGCGCGTCACGGGCGTCTGGCCCGGCGACTGACGGCTGCCGTCAGCCCCTGCTGAGGACCTCCTCCAGCGGGCGCGTATTCAGCACGTCGGCCGCGGTCGCCCAGCCGCGCCGGGCCGTCGCGACCGACAGCTCCATGTTTCCGAGCCCGCGCATGGAGTGGGCGTCGGTCGAGCAGACGACCCGGAGACCGGCCCGAAGGGCCTCACGGACGTGCTCGCCGCTCAGGTCGAGCCGGGGGGGCAGGCCGTTGACCTCGACCGCCACGTCCTCCTCCAGCGCCACCTCGAACACTCGCTCCAGGTCGAGCGCGTTCTCCGGGCGGCGGTTGATGAGCCGGCCCTTGGGGTGGCTAAGGCAACGCACGTACGGGTTGCGAAGCGCCGCCTCGACGCGCTTCGTCAGCTCGCGCCGGGGCATACGCTGGCCGCCGTGGACGCTCGCCTGCACCCAGTCGAGCTCAGCGAGCACGTCGTCGGGGAGGTCGAGGCGGCCGTCGGGGAGGATGTCGCACTCGATCCCGCGCAGGACGCGGAACGGTGCCAGCGCCTCATTCGCGGCGGCGATCTCGTCCGCCTGGCGGCGCACCTCGTCGGGGCTGAGCCCGCGCACCGCCCCGACCGCCGGGGTGTGGTCGCAGATGGCGAGGTAGTCGTAGCCGCGCTCGCGCGCGGCGCGGGCCATCTCCTCGACGCTCGCGCGCCCATCCGACCAGGTCGAGTGGCAGTGCAGGTCGCCGCGGATGTCGGCTGTCTCCACGAGCACCGGCGGCTCACCGCTGAAGGGCTGCTCGCGCAGCTCCGGCGGGCACCAGGGAAGCCCGAGCGCGCTGTAGACCGCCGCCTCGTCGGGGGCGTCCGGCAGCGGCTCGAGGGCCGCGACGTACTCCTCGGAGCCGGTCGCCCGCACGAGCGCCGTCCCGAAGCTCTCGGGCTCGGCGACGACGAGCTCGACCGGCACGCCCTCGACCGTCACGCCGAGCGCGCGGCGCAAGTCCTGATCGACGACGGCGACTATCTGGGGCAGGGTGGTGAACCGGCCCAGCAGCGGCAGCGGGTCGCGCGCTGCGCAGACGACCGCGAGCCGTTCACAGGAATCGCGCCGGCGCCGGACGTCGCCGGCCGGCTCACCGTCGAGGGCTGCCGCGATAGCCGCGACGAGCTCCCACGCCTGATTCAGGAGGAGACCGCGGCGCGGCCGCGGGTCCGCCTCGCGCCCGAGCGCCTCGATGAGGCGCGCCTCCGTCTTGGCTCCGATGCCGGGCACGCTCTGCAGCCGGCCGGCCGCGGCGGCCTCGCGAAGCTCGTCGGCGGTCCGTACCCCGAGCGCCCGGGCGAGCTCGACGGAGCGCTTCGCGCTCAGCCCGAGGTAGCGGCCGAGGCCGACGAGGTCGGGCGCGAGCTCGCGCTCGAGCTCGGCCAGCTCCGCGATCTCACCGGTCTCGACGAGCTCGCGCAGCTTGCCCTCGATCCCACGCCCGATCCCGCGCAGGTCGCGCGCCCGCCCGGCGTGTACCAGGTCGGCGACCGGCACCGGCGCGCCGCGCACGGTCTCGGCGGCCCGCCGGTAGGCGCGCGCCATGTACGGGTTCGCCTCGGCGAGCTCGAGCAGCGACGAGAAGGCCTCGAGGCGGTCTGCGATTTCGGCGTTGTCCACGGAGGGCTCGCGAGTGTAGGTTGCCGCCGTGGAGGTCGTCCGGGCGCACGGGCTCGAGATCGCCTACCGGCGCGCCGGCGAAGGGCCGCCCGTAGTGGTCCTTCACGGCGCCACGCACGACAGCCGGGCGTGGACGCCAGCCCACGAACCCGAGCCGAGCCGCGACCCGGCAGACTGACCGCCAGCATGAGCCAGCATGCCCTCGGCTTCGACGTCGGCCTCTCGGGAGTGCGCGCCGCCGTCGTACGCGACGACGCGGCCCTCGTCGCCAGCGCGCGCCGTTCGCATCAGCGGGCGCGTCAGTGCGATGGCATCGCGGAGCACGATCCGGCCGCCATCACCCGCCACTGGGCCAGCACGCAGCCACAGGAGGTCAGTGGCTAGCCGAGGTTTCGTTCTCAAAGGGTCTGCGGCTGGTGGGCCTGCTCGCCACACGACCAGGAGCATGCGCGTGAGCTCGAGAGCAAATCCAGGCCCACATCAAGCCGACAGTCCGCGGACCCATACGGCTCGGAGCCGGTAGCAGCAGACTGAGCGGCGTGGCGGAAACGGTTCTGTGGACGACGTATCAACGGTCCGTCGAGGCCCGCCGCCGGGACGCAGTCCTCGACGCCCCAGGAGGCGGGGTGCGCCGAGGTCGCGGCTCAGTGCGCCGGGGGCTCCCCGCCGGTGTGGGCGAATGTCTTGTTCACGATCTTCCACTCGCCGTCGAAGCACGACAGTGCGAAGAAGTCAGTGAATGACATCGTTCCCCAGAAGCCTGTCTCCTCGATTGCGGCGGTCGCCGCATCACCTACCTGCTCAATGGACACGATGCGCGCTTCGTACGTGCCGTCGACATCCGCCGGCTGACCGCTCGCTAGCGCGAAAAACTCCTCGATTGGCAGGTCCATCCGCTGGCCGGCAAGGCTCCCGTACATCCGGGCATCAGGATGAAAGGCGCGGCGCAGCTGGTCGGCATCGCCTGAGCGCGAACCATCGATGTACGCCTGCACGACCCCCGCGATCGCGGTCTGGTCAGCACCTGTAACGGTCATGGGCGCTCCCTTCCAGTGGGTTCGAGCCGACGCTACCCGGGCCACCGCATGAAAGCAACCGATCGTCCGGCACCGCTGCTTTGCATGGAAGCGGGAAGCAGGGTGCTGGCGCTGTCGGAGTCGACCCGCCCGGCGATCACGGTCAGTCGACGAAGCGCAGACCAGGGAGGGGGCCAGGGTGCTCACGGGCGCCAGCTGCGGACTGAACGAGGAGGCTTCACGACGTCAGCCAAGCAAGGAGCTACGTTATGTCCGTCTCGGCAGAAGCAACAGCGATCCGCCCGTTCCAGATCGACGTTCCGGAGGCGAAGCTCGATGAGCTGCGCGGCCGCGTCGACGCGACGCGCTGGCCGTCCAGAGAGCTCGTCGCAGACCGGTCGCAGGGCGTGCAGCTGGCGACGATGCAGGCGCTCGCGCGGTACTGGACGACCGACTACGACTGGCGCAAGTGCGAGGCGCGACTCAACGCGCTGCCGCAGTTCATGACCGAGATCGACGGGGTCGAGATCCATTTCATCCACGTCAGGTCGCGGCATGAGAACGCGTTGCCGCTGATCATGACGCATGGCTGGCCCGGTTCGGTCATCGAGCTGCTGGAGACCGTCGGCCCGCTGACCGACCCGACCGCTCACGGCGGCACCCCCGAGGACGCATTCCACCTGGTGCTGCCGTCACTGCCCGGTTACGGGTTCTCCGGCGAGCCGACCGAGCTCGGCTGGGACGCCAGCCGCACCGCACGCGCGTGGGCGGAGCTGATGCACCGCCTCGGCTACACCCGCTACGTCGCCCAGGGCGGCGACGTGGGTGCCCTCGTCACGGACCTGATGGGCCGCCAGGCGGTCGAGGGTTTGGTCGGCTACCACCTGAACCTGCTCACGGCGGTGCTCGCAATCGGCGATCAACTGCCCAAGGAATCCGAACAGGAACGCGCAGCGGCCGAGGCGGTCGCCACGTTCAGGGAGGACGGCTTCGGCTACTTCCTCGAGATGGCAACGCGGCCGCAGACGATCAGCTACGCCCTGCTGGATTCACCCGTCGCGCTGGCGGCCTGGTTGCTCGACCACGACACGGACAGCTACTACAAGATCTCCCGCGCGTTCGTCGACGGCGAGCCCGTGGGCAATCTCACCCGGGACAGCATCGTCGACAACATCACGCTGTACTGGCTGACCGGCACCGGCGCCTCGGCCGCCCGATCGTACTGGGAGGACGGACGAGCGCTGGCCGCAGCGCTTGCGAGCGGCCAGCCTCCCCCTGCGGTCTCGGTTCCGGTCGGCTTCACGACGTTCCCCGGCGAGATCTGGGCCACCCCGCGCACCTGGGTCGAGACGGTCTACCCCAGCCTCACGTACTTCAACGAGGTCGACCGCGGCGGCCACTTCGCCGCCTGGGAAGAGCCCGAACTCTTCGCCGGCGAGGTTCGCGCGGCGTTCCGGTCGCTCCACTAGGTGACCACGCCCGAGTGTCCGGCCCCTGGCGTCGCTTGGCGAGTCGTAGATCCGCCCGGTCACTGCTGCGTTGACGAAAAGCACTGGCCGCGGGCCATGGCTCCTCGCGGTCGACCAGACGTCCTCTAGAGGAAACCGTTACGCCGCCGGCTTTCCGGTAGGAGTGTCTGCGAACGGGCTCCCCTCGAGCCCGGGTCATTGACCACCTAGGAGGCGGACCTCGGCGACGTGGTCGAGGAGTCGGAGCCATGGGTCCGCGTCCAAGCGCGGGACCGCAAGACCGGTGAGTTCTACGAGATGACGTTGCCGGCGTCGGTCGTGCAGCGCATGCTTGAGGTCGGGCGCGACGACGATGCGGCGTAAGCGAGTCGTCCCGTGTGTGGTCGTGGCCCGCGCCCGTATGCGAGCCCGCGAGCAATGCGTTGCTACGCAAGTTCGAGGCGGGGACTGACCGTCAACGGCAGCGGATCGTTGCGGACCGGCTACTTCACCAAGTCGAGAGACTTCGACAACGTCTACATGGTTGCCGCCGAGGTCCAAGGTCCGCGCGCGTGGCCGATATCCTCACGACTCCGGCAGCACGGCGATCTCGAGCGAGTCGTTTGAGCTCAATGGACGGCCATCGGCCCGGCGTCACCAACTTCGTCCACGTCGGTCTTGTCGTCGAGGACCTCGACGAGACAGTCCGGTTTCTTGCGCTGCTCGGCTTCGACTGCAGCGAGCCCGGGGTGTTCAGCGGCGAGTGGATCGATCAGATCATCGGTCTCGACAACGTGACGGTCGAGACCGTGATGGCTCGCGCCCCCGACGGCAGCGACATGTTCGAGGTGGTGCGCTTCCACTCACCTTCCGCCGGCGCTCAAGAGCCGGCCCCGGCCGCGAACCGTCCTGGGCTCCGGCACGTCGCCTTCAAGGTCGACGACGTGCGCGGCGTCGTCGACCGCGTCCGAGGGGCCGGCTGGGAAACGGTCGGGGAGATCGTCGACTTCGAGAACACGTTCCTCCTCTGCTACCTCCGCGGACCCGAAGGCCTGATCGTCGAACTCACCGAGCGGCTCGACGGCGCGCCCGGCTGAACGGCCAGACTGAACCGCCCCGTGGTTTGAGGGAGGCGGCGGTTAGTGGCTGGGCGCGGCCGACCGCATCTCTGCATCGAGAACCTGTCGGCACCCCGTCGGCTGGCACCGAGCGTCGTTTCGGCGAGCCACCAATCGTCTGGGCGCAAAACGCAGCGGCCGCAATCGCTTCGCACACGCTGGCGCTTTCCATGCAAGACGAGTGATGCCCCGGGCAGGATTCGAACCTGCGACCCGCGGCTTAGAAGGCCGCCGCTCTGTCCACTGAGCTACCGGGGCGGGTACCGCGCAAAGCCTAGGCCCGGCACCGGTCCTTGACGAGGGGCCCGGCGGGCATCAGCGACCCCCGCCGCCGCCGATCGAGGAGCCCGAGAGGAAGAAGAACCAGACCTCGAACACGATCGCCGCCAGGATCACGCTGGCGACGACGATCTTCTCGGCCCCCGAGATGCGCGCCGCGGCACGGTTGTACTCCGGGCGCTCGCCGCGCATGCTGCGCAGCCAGGGGGCGTGGGTTCGCACGGTCGGCTGTGTGCCGGTCGCCTCCTGGTACGCGTGCGTGGTCAGCTTGAGCAACTGGTAGAGCCCCCAGCTGAACGCGATGAGGCAGACGATCACCGCCACGAAGGCGCCCATCGAGGGCTGGCTCTCCTCGCCCTGGATGCGCGATCCGATCCACAACGCGAGCAGTGGGCTGCCGGTCCAGACGTTCAGCACCAGGAAGGCCATCAGGGCTGCGAGGAGGATGGGCTTCAGGCGCCCGCCGGGGCGGTCGCCGGCGTGGGTCTCTGCCATGAGTATCGGGGTGCCCGGATTTGAACCGGGAACCTCGGCCACCCAAAGGCCGCGCGCTACCAGGTTGCGCCACACCCCGTCGTCCGGCGAGTCTAACCACGGCTTCGGGCCGCCGGCGCAGCGTCGGGTACTGTGGCGCGTCGCGATGGCCGACGTCCAGCCGCTCAGGAGCATCCGCTACGAGCCCTCCGTCGCGGGCCCGCTCGAGGACGTGATCGCACCTCCCTACGACGTGATCGACGACGAGCTGCGGACCGAGCTCGTCGCCCGCAGCCCGCGCAACGTGGTCGAGATCGACCTGCCCGAGCCGCCGCCGGGTGGCGGTGACCGCTACGAGCACGCCGCGGCCACGATGCGCGACTGGCTCGAGCAGGGCGTCCTCGTGATCGAGGAGGAGCCGGCGCTCTGGGCGCTTCGCCAGGAGTACACGGGCCCGGACGGCTCGGCGCGCACGCGGAACGGCCTCTTCGCGCGCGTGCGCGTAGAGGACTACGGGCCGGGCAGGATCCGTCCGCACGAGCGAACCCACCCCGGCCCCAAGGAGGACCGCCTCCGGCTCACCCGGGCCACGCGCGCGAACCTGTCCCCCATCTTCAGCCTCTTCGCCGACCAGGACGGCGCCGCCGCGACGGCGCTCGAGCGGGCGACCGTGGGCGAGCCGTTCGCCTCCGCGGCGGACCACGAGGGCACCCGCAACACCCTCTGGCGCGTGGGCGGCGCTGAGGAGATCGCCTCGTTCCAGGACACGCTGGCCGGGGCCGAGCTCCTGATCGCCGACGGCCACCACCGCTACGAGACCGCGCGCGTGTACGCCGACGAGATCGGCGGCGAGGGCGATCACCGCTACGTGCTGATGCTGCTCTGCTCGCTCTTCGACCCGGGACTGCTCGTCTTCCCCACGCACCGCCTGCTCACCGGCCTGAAGGACGACCGCGAGAAGCAGGAGGCGATCCGCGACACGCTGATGCGCGACTTCGAGGTCGAGCCGCTTCCCGCCGCATCGGAGCTCGAGCCGCACGATGACGACCGGATCGCGTTCGGCTACATGGACAGCTTCCACCGCAAGCCGTACAGGGTGACTTTGAAAGACCAGTCGATCGCCGACGAGGCGCTGGCCGGGATGCCCGGCCCGTACCGCCGGCTCGACACCGCGGTGCTCGAGGAGCTCGTGCTGCGCGGCGCGCTCGGGATGTCCGAGGACGACATCTCGCACCTGCGCGGGCTCGACTATTCGAAGAGCCTCGAGGACGCGGTCGAGCGCGTCGAGTCGGGCACAGCGGATGCGGGCTTCTTCATGCGCGCCACGCCCGTCGAGCAGGTTCGCGAGGTCGCGGAGACGGGCGAGTCGATGCCACCGAAGTCGACCTACTTCTATCCCAAGGTCCCCACAGGGCTGGTCTTTAGTCCATTGGCCTGACTGCCCGCGCCGGGTTACGCTGTAAGCCGAGCATGACGCCCAGGACTCGCGCAACCCGCCAGCTCGCCACACCGACGCTGGGATACACGAGCGTCGCCGCCGGCGAGCCGCTCGACGGACCGGCCATCGAGAAGCAGCGTCTCGCCATCGAGGACGCGTGCAAGCGGCTCAACCTACGGCTCGTCGATGTCGTCCGGGATCACCGAGCGAACGGAGGGGACGACCCGGGCCAGCCGGGACTCCAGAAGGTGCTCGATCGGCTCGACTCCGGGGAGGCGTCCTGCTTGATCGTGAGCGATCTCGAATGCCTTACGCGGAGGACCGCGCGGCTAGAGAAGGTGCTCGATCGGCTCGAGCGGGACAAGACAAGGCTGGTCGCGCTTGATGTCGGGCTGGACTCCGCCTCCGAGACCGGCCGCCTGGCGGTCACGCCGCTCGTCGTGACGCCGCCGGCCGAGCCTGAGCCCGAGGCTGCGCCGCCGGAATGGGAGCGCCCGCCCGCGACGGTCACGGAGATCGACCGCAGGCGTCCCTCGGAGCGCACCCGCACGGGACGCGCTGCGGCACGCCGTTCCCTCGGCACAGCCGCCGCGTCGGGACGGGACTGGGAGACGATCCGCGCGCGCATCGCGAGCATGCGCGCGGACGGAATGACGCTGCAGGCGATCGCGGACACCCTGAACGAGGAGGGCGTTCCGACGCTCCGCGGCGGGGCGAAGTGGCGCCCGTCGAGCGTCCAGACGGCGACCGGCTACCGCCGCCCCAGCCGCTCCACGGCACCCAAGCGCACCTAACGATCGCCGCGAAAGGCCGGTAGTTGGGCGCGTCCAAACGTGTCCTTTCGTGCACCCGCGCGAGAAATTGCACGGTTTCCAAGCGTTATTCCGCTGGATGGATGAACCTTGGCTCTTGGGGGGTCGCCCCGAATGATTCGCCGTTTCATGGCGAAGTGGAAGCCCTGGAGAGCGGCAGGGCCACTCGCCGTGGTCGCGGTCGGGCTGGTGATTGCTCAGGTCGTGCTGGCGGAGCCGCCCAGCGTGAGCTTCACGGTCTCGGACGATGTGCCGGAGATCGACCAGTCGGTGAACTTCACCTCGAGCGTCTCCGACGATGATCCCGACGACACCCATACGTACTCCTGGAACTTCGGGGACGGCGCAACGAGCACCAGCGAGAACCCCTCTCACGCCTACGAGACCGCCGGGATCAAGTCGGTCACGCTCACGGTCACCGATGCCGCGGGTGAAACGGACGCCCTAACGGCGCAGGTGCGTGTGAACGCCCCGCCGAGCCCGTCCTTCGCCTTCGGTCCCTCCAACCCGAACCCCAACCAGCCCGTCACGTTCACCTCGAGCTCGAGTGACCCAGAGGGGGCTGTGCTGCTCGCCTGGGACCTCGACGACGACGGCGCTTTCGACGACGGCAGCGATCCCGTGGAGACCTCGAGCTTCCAGACCGGCGGAAACCACACGGTCGAGCTGCGGGTGACCGACAACGATGGTGTCCAGAGAACGACCTCCCAGACCGTCTCGGTCTTCAACAACACGCCGCCGGTCGCGAGCTTCACAGCTCTTGGAACAAACCCGGCCACGCCTGCCGTTCCGGACGTGGGGGAAACCATCAACCTCACGTCGACCTCCACCGATTCCGACGGCACGATCATCGATTGGGATTGGGACCTCGACAACGACGGCCAATTCGACGACGGCAGTGGGCCCACGATTCAGCGGCAGGGATACCCAACAAACGGTCAGAAGACGGTCGGGCTCCGGGTGCAGGATTCGAGTGGCGGCACTCACAGCACCACTCTGACGTTCCGGGTCAATGCCCTGCCGACAGCCGCGATCAACATTTCGAACGCCGAGAGGGAGGCAGGCCAAAAGCGGACCGTGCCGCTCGAGGGTCAGGACTTCATCTTTACCTCTGCCGGCGTGCAGGCGATCCCCGGGGCATCACCCGCACCTGGTTGCCCTGTTCTGACGGGGTCTCCGGCCGGGCCCGCATCGTCCGACCCAGAGGGCGCTCTCAGTACGTTCGAGTGGGATTTAGACGGTGACGGGCTCTACGGAGCCGAGGACGCCGAACCCACCGGCGCCACCGCTGCATCGCCCTTGACGGGTTATCCCGCCGGGCCGCGAACCGTCGGGCTGCGAGTCACTGACTCGGATGGCGCCCGAGACACCGAGACCTTGTCGTTCAACGTCAACGCCCCTCCCACCCCTAGCTTCCTGATCGAGCCGATCACGCCCGTCATCAACGAGACGACGATGTTCTTCTCGACAGCATCTGATCCGAACGATCCGCCGACCTCGCTCACCTACTCGTGGGACGTCGACAACGACGGCATCTTCTGCGAGCCGGGTGAGTCAGGCCCGAGTGCGAACCGCACGTTCCCTACGGCCAGCATGAACCCCGGCCACCCCGTGACGCTGCGGGTCACCGACACGGGCGGGATCACGCGCGCACTGACGCGGTCGGTCGTGGTGCAGAACACCATCCCGAACGGCGCCATCTCGTTCTCTCCCACTGCGCCGCTGCCGGGGGAGGCGATCATCTTCACCGGATCCGCAACGAGTCCAACTGGCAAGGCCATCGCCACTTTGGAGTGGGACTTTGACTTCGATCGCTCAGGACAATTCAGCACCGACGCGGTGGGCGCGTCGGTTAGCCACGCCTTCGGCGGTGCGGGCGCGAAATCCATCGCCCTCAGGGTCACTGAGGTGGGCGGGGGCTTTGCGATCGTTACCGGGACGGTCGTCGTGAACGCCCCACCGAGCGCCGCGCTGCGCGTCTCGTCCGCAAACCCGTTTGTCGGGGAAGCGGTGACCGTGTCATCCACGGCGGTCGACCCCGACGGGCCGATCGTCAGCCACACCTGGGATCTCGACGGCGACGGGCAGTTCGACGACGCTGCCGGACCGGTGGTGTCCAAGAGCTATTCCACGGCCGGTCGACGCACGGTCCACCTGCGCGTCACGGACTCCAAGGGCGCCGTCGCGACCGCCTCGGGCGCGATCGACGTCCGCACGCGACCGGCGGCCGCCTTCTCGGTGTTCAAGGTCCAGCTCGGCGTCGCCTTCGGCGAAACATTCACGGACGTAATACGGCTCAGGGTTCGCGCGCCGGCCGGAACCATGCTGACCGTGCGATGCAAGGGCAAGGGCAAGGGCTGCCCGAAGCGGGTGGTCAAGAGCCGGAGCAAGGGGCGGCTGATCCGATTCAAGGCGCTCGAGAGACGGCTCAGGCCTGGGGCGAAGTTGATCGTCACCGGGACCAAGGCCGGGTTCATCGGCGAACAGACGACGTACACGATCCGCGCCGGCAGGGAGCCCAAGCGCGTTGATCGCTGCCTCATGCCCGGTGCGAAAAAAGCGACGAGGTGCCCAGCATGAGGACCGGTGCCGTGATAGCCGTGGCGGGTGCCTGCGCGACGCTGTTCGGGGCGTCCTTCCTCGCTGCCAACGTGACCGCAGAAGACGAGAAGGCCCCGGTTTCGGACCCGATTGTGCGCCAGCCGAAGGCCCAGCCGGTTGAGGCGCCTGAGGGCCGTGCACTCTCGCTGACGCGGGCCAGTGGGCTGCCTGCGCTCCGGCGTCCGCCGAAGCCGAAGCCGCCGCCACCGGCCCCCGCGCCCGCGCCCGTGGCGGAGGTGCCGGACGAATCGACCGTTGAGGAGACCGTGCCCGAGCCCGTCGAGCCGGCCCCGGTCGAGGTCACGCCGGAATACGTCCCGCCGGCGGCGGATCCGACCCCAGCGCCAGTTCCGCCTCCGCAGCCCGACCCGCCCCCCACCACCGAGTTCTGGGACTCCGGCTGATGGCGCGCGGTCCCGGAGCGCCGGCTAGGCAGCGGTCGAAGCCGAACGCCGAGCTCGGCGCGCGGGTCGACGGATACCGCATCGAGCGCATCGTCTCGAACCGCCGAGGTCTCAACACAATTGCGGAAGCCGCCACCCCGCACGGCGAGCGCGTGACTGTCGACGTGCTCGCGCAGCCGCTCAGGCAGGATCGCGAGCTGCGGCGGCGCATGGGTAGGCTCGTCCCCCTGCGCGCCTCGGTCGACCATCCGAACGTGCTGAAGCTGCTTCGCTCCGTCGACGGAGGGCAGCGTCTGCACATGCAGAGCGTTCCGCCGGGCGCCCGGACGCTCGCCGATCTGCTTGCTGATGGGCCGCTCGAGCGGGTGCAGGCGCTCACGATCCTGGGCCAGATCGCCGGGGCGCTCGAGACCGCTCGCCTGAAGGGCCTGGTGCACCGCGCGCTCTCGCCGCGCTCGATCGTGGTCGAGCCGGGCGGCGAGCCGAAGGTCTTCCTGACCGACTTCGGCATCGGCGCGCCCCGCGGCCGCGCCTGCGAGCTCCCGTCCGTGTTGGAGGACGCCGGATACCGGGCGCCCGAAGAGATCCGCGGCAAGGCGCCCGAGCCGGCGAGCAATGTCTATTCGCTGACCTGCATGCTGGTCGAGTGCCTGACAGGCTCCCCGCCGTATCGTCACTCGCGCCCGCTCGCCACCCTGCATGCGCAGCTGACCGCACCACCGCCGCGCCTGTCGCACCGCGATCCCAGCCTTCCGTCCGAACTTGACGCGGTCGTAGCGTCCGGGATGGCGAAGGACCCCCGCGAGCGCGAGCGCTCGGCGGCCGCGCTCGTCGAGGCCGCCGCTCACGCCCTCGGTACGCAGGTGGAGATTCCCGTGGTGCGCGAGCCGCGCAAGCAGCGCGAGCCGAAGAGCGCTCCGAAGCAGGCTGCGCCACCCAAGCCTGCGCCGATCCGCGAGGAGCCCGCCGACGCGCGCCCGGCCGCACCGGCCAGGCCGCGTGAAGAGCGCCCGGCTCGTCAGCCCTCCGGGAAGCCGCTGCTCAAGCGCGCACCGGTGTGGGTCGCGCTCGCCCTGGCCGCCAGTGCGGCCGCGGGGTTTGCAACCGGGAACGTGGGCTCCTCCGAAGACGCCGCTCCGCCCGCGCCGCTCATCGGCGCCGTGCGCGAAGCCCCGTCGGAGCCGGTCGAGACGGCGCCCGTCGTGAGCGAGACGATCGACCGCCTCGATGCCCGCCGGGTCTCGATCCGAGAGCGCCTGAATGGGGCCCGCCGGGCGCGGGCTCAGTCGGCTGCCGCGGCGAGCCTGGGCGCGGCCTACGGAGCGGCCGAGAAGAGGATTGCCGCCGAGGCCGCGAGCCCCGAGGAGGAAGAGCTGGCGGCCCGACTCGGAGACGCCGAGGCGGCCTACCGGTCGCTCGCCGGCGCGGCCCGCCGGACGAACCTGCTGCGCTGGCGCACGGCACGCGCGGCGGCGCTCGAGAGCGAGCGCGAGCTCGAGCAGCTGCTGCGGGCTAACGCCTGGCGCTAGCCGCCGGGCGCTGCCCGCAAGCGCGGGTAGCATGCGCCGCCGTGGTCAAGATCTACACGCGTAAGGGCGACGACGGGACCACAGGCCTGTGGTACGGCGGCCGGGTCGCCAAGTTCGCCGGCCGGCCCGAGGCGTACGGCTCGGTGGACGAGGCCGCCTCGGCACTCGGCCTTGCGCGCGCCGCCGCCGAGCGCGGCGGCGAGCTCTACGAGGACATCCTGCGCCTTCAGGGCGAGCTGTTCATCGCGGGCGCCGAGCTCGCCACGGCGCCGGAGGCGGCGGACCGCCTCGAGGAGGGCGTCTCGCGCGTGACACAGGACATGGTCGACCGCCTCGAGCACGACATCGACCGCTACATGGAGCGGGTCGACCTGCCGCCGAAGTTCGTGATCCCCGGCGGCACCGAGCTGTCGGCGCGGCTCGACGTCGCCCGCACGGCCGTGCGCCGTGCCGAGCGTCGCGTCAGTCAGCTCCACCACGAGGGCGAGCTTGCCGACGACACCGTCCTGACCTACCTCAACAGGCTCTCGGACGCGCTGTTTGCGATGGCGCGCTACGCCGACGAGCCCGAGCCCGAGCTTTTCGAGGGGAGAGGATGAGAGCGATTTCCCGCCGCGTCGGCGACCGGCTGCGGCAGCAGCTCGAGGTCCGCCACCACGAGCTGACCGCGGACGAGCCAAAGGCGTCGGGGGGAGAGGACAGCGGGCCCAGTCCCCAGGAGCTGCTCGCCGCGAGCCTCGCTTCCTGCACGGCCGTGACGATGGAGATGTACGCCGCTCGCAAAGGCTGGGACATCGGCGAGGTGACCGTAGACGTCGACTACGAGCCGGCGCACCGCGGCTCGCCGACGCGCTTCGCGATGACCGTCAGCCTTCCCAAGGAGCTCCCCGAGGATCAGCGCGAGCGGCTCATGCAGATCGCCGCCAAGTGCCCGGTGCACCGGACGCTCGAGGGCGAGGTCATGTTCGACGAGCGCGTCGAGCTCGTCTGAGCTAGGCGCGCCGCTCCCACATCTCGAAGTTCCCGACTTCCTCGAAGCCGAGCCTGCGGTAGACGGGATAGCCGAGCTTCGTCGCGATCAGCGTCGCGCTCGTGTCGCCCCGCGCGGCAGCATCCGCGAGCGCGTGGGCGAGCAGCTTGCCGGCCAGTCCGCTACCGCGCGCCTCGGGGACGACGGCAACCATCTCCACGTCGGCGGTGCCGTGCGCTTCGACGATGATCAGGCAGGCAACCGGCTCGCGCCCGCGGCGCTCAACGTAGATGTGCAGGTGGTCTGTGGGAATGCCTGACAGCGCGCGGCTCCAGGAATCCGTGCCGAACGTATAGGCGCGATCGTTGACGCGTCCGACATCGACCATGTCGCCGGCCGCGGTCCAGTCCTCGAGCGCCTCCTCGGCGGGTCGCTGTGGCGGCTCGGCGAGCGGGCGCTCCATCGCCGCCGGGTCGGCGTCGAGCACGTGGCCGCGCTCGGCGAGCAGCTCTGTGGCCTCGTCGCGGCCCTCGGGCTGGACCCAGACCGTCCAGTTCGCGCCGATCTCGGCATAGGCGGCGGCGACCTCGTCGTAGGCCTCCGCAAGCTCCGCCGGGGTCCTGAAGAGGACCGCGTTTGCGACCGCCCGCTCGGGCGTTGCCGGGACCACCGTGGCGAGCACCCCCGGTGCCTCGACCGCCCGTGCGCCTGGAGAGGCGCGGCCTACCAGCCGGTACCAGTGGAACATCGCATCGTGGACGCGCTCGATCACGGCCGCCCGATAATAGGGCCGTGAGGGACCTGCTTCTGACGCCCGAGGAGGCCGCGGCGATGGACGCGCCCGGCACGAAGGACGCCGCGGTGCTGGTGCCGCTCTATCCCGACCTGCGCGCGGTCTTCACCGAGCGGCGCGCCGATCTGCGCCGCCACGCCGGCGAGATCTCGTTTCCGGGCGGCCGCCAGGACCATCCTGAGGAGGACCTCCGAGCGACGGCCCTGCGCGAGGCGCAAGAGGAGATCGGGCTCGACCCGGCGGACGTCGAGCTGGTCGGCGCACTGCCGCCCGTCGGCACGTTCGTGACGGGCTACCGGATCTTCCCGTTCGTGGGACGCATCCAGGAGCAACACGTCTGGACGCCCCAGGAGAGCGAGGTCGCGCGCGTGCTCGAGTTCTCGTTGGCCGACCTCGTGCGCGGCCACGAGATGAAGCGGCTGGTCCGCAAGGGCGTACCGATCAAGACGCCGACCTACACGGTCGAGGGCCACCTCGTCTGGGGAGCGACCGCACGGATCGTGCAGTCGCTCCTGGAGCGGCTCGCCCCGCTGCTGGCCTAGACGTCCTTTTCGATCGGCACGGCCACCATGTTGCCCCACTCGGTCCACGAGCCGTCGTAGTTCTTGACGTCGTCGCTGCCGAGCAGCTCGTGGAGGACGAACCAGGTATGGGCCGAGCGCTCCCCGATCCGGCAGTAGGCGATCACCGGCTTGGAGCCGTCGATCACGCCCTTCGCCGTGTAGAGCTCGCGCAGGTCGTCGGCATCCTTGAAGGTGCCGTCCTCCTTAACCGCCTGCGCCCACGGCACCGAGGCCGCACCCGGGATGTGGCCGGCGCGCTGGGCGCCCTCCTGCTCGTAACCCGCCATCGCGATCAGCTCGCCGGAGAACTCCTGCGGAGAGCGGACGTCGACGAGCTTCGTGTTCTGGCCGAGCGCGTCCAGCACCTCGTCGCGGTGCGCGCGAATCGCGGCATCGCCCTCCGAGGCGGCGAACTGCTGCGGCTCGTAGCTCGGCGCGTCGCTGCTCGTCGGGCGGCCCTCTGAGATCCACTTCTCACGCGGGCCGTTCATCAGCCTCACGTTGTCGTGGCCGTAGTACTTGAGGTACCAGTAGGTGTAGGCGGCGAACCAGTTGTTGCGGTCGCCGTAGAGCACGATCGTGTGGTCGTTCGAGATTCCGCGGCTGCCCAACAGCTCGCCGAACTCGGCCGGGCCGAGGAAGTCGCGCTTGACCTGGTCCTGAAGGTCCTTCTTCCAGTCGAAGCCGATCGCGCCCGGGATGTGCGCCTCGGCGTAGAGCGCCGGGTTCTCGTCGACCTCGACGATGCGAACCGAATCGTCGCCGAGGTGGTTCTCGACCCATTGTGTGTCGACCAGGACGTCCTTGGCGTATTCGCTCATCTCTGCCTCCGTTGACAAAACTCTCGAATCTCGGTCGGGTATCAAACTATCGCCTCGACAGAGCCGCCGGGTCTATTCTGCGCTTTCGATGGAGCGTGCGCCTCTTCGGCCGATCCCCGTCCGTCCAGCCGGGCCGGTCCACCCCCTGGCGGCGACCCGCGCACTCGGCGCGGCGATCCCCGAGCTGAACCCGCGACAGGCGGATGCCGTCGCGCTCGTGGCGCTTGCCGGCAGGTCGCGCCCCGAGGCGGCCGCCGAGCTCGGCATCGGAGCGGCGGAGCTCGCCGATGCGCTCGCGAGCGGGCGCAAGGCGCTGCGCCGCGCTCTGCAGCCGCTCAGCGCGAGCGGCTGGTGCGAGCGCGCCGAGCGGCTCATCTCGGACCGGCTCGACGGCGAGCTCGGCGAGCGCGGCTCCGCCCGGCTCGACGTCCATCTGCGCAACTGCCGGCGCTGTGTCGAGCACGAGCGCCGGCTCGTGCAGGCCACGGACGCGCTGGTGGCACGGGCGGCGGGCGCGGCGCCCAGCCAGATCGAGCCCGCGATGTCGTCCGCACAGCTGACCGTGGTCGCGACGGCGCAGCCGACGCAGCCGGCCGAGCCCCGGCCCACGCCCGGCCGTGTCGCAAACGCGGCGACCTGGACCCTGCTCGTCGTCGTCGCCGTGCTCCTCGCGCTCGCAGCGCTCGCGCTCATCGTCGCCGGGATGCTCGGCGCGAGCATCTGAGCTCAGAGGACCCGGCTCACGCCCGCGCGCATCGCCTCGAGCCAGGCCGCGTGGTCGCCCGGATCCTGGTCCACCACTGCGACCGGCATGTGCCAGGTCTCGGACGCCTCCCTTACGATTCCCGCCCCTGCGCCCAGCAGCTCCGGGCCCGCCGGCCCGGCCGCCTCGTAGACGAGTCCGCGCACATGCGTGTCGACGAGCCGCTCCACCAGCGTCTGCAGGCGATCGCCGTTGTTCGCCGGGGCGTCGCCCGCGCTCCCCATCAGCCAGCAGATCGCGCTGACGCCGGCGAGGGCCGGCATCAGGGTCCCGAGCCGGTCCGGATCGGCCACCACCCCGTCGGCGCCGCTCTCCTCGATCACGGCGACCTGCCCGGCGTCGCGCGTCGTCCCGCGGACGGCGTGGCCGTCGGCGGCGAGAACCGAAGCGAGGGCGCGGCCGCGGCAGCCGCAGCCCACGATCAGCACGCGGGCCACTCAGCCCTCGCGTGCGCGGCGCCGAAGCTCGTCGCGCCAGCGCTCGTCCTCGGCCACCCGGGCGCGGACGTCCTCCTCGGTGAGCTCGGGCCGGCCGCTTCGGCGGCGGCGCGCGTTCTGCGCCTCGAGCATCTGGTCGATGTCGTCGAGCTCGAGCTCGGCCTCGACCTCAGGCGAGCGCGTCGGCCGCCAGTCGACCTGCTCCGCGCCCGTCCCGGGATACCACTTGCCGATCGCCAGGAAGATCGCGAGCACGACCAGCCCCATCCCGAGGACGAATACCCCGAACTCGTCCATGAGGGCGAGTGTACGCTCACGGCCCATGGCGGACGCCGTGATCGTCGACGCTCTGCGCACACCGATCGGCCGCTACGCGGGCGTGCTGTCGGGCGTGCGCCCCGACGACCTGGCCGCGCGCGTGGTGGCCGCCGCGGTCGAGCGCAACGGCCTCGATCCCGCCGCGGTCGACGAGGTCTTCATGGGCTGCACGAACCAGGCCGGCGAGGACAACCGCAACGTCGCGCGCATGGCCGGCCTGCTCGCCGGCCTTCCCGAGGAGGTCCCGGGGGTGACCGTCAACCGGCTCTGCGCCTCCGGACTCGAGGCGGTCGTCCAAGCCGCACGCCAGGTCCGGCTGGGCGAGGCGAATCTGGTGCTGGCGGGCGGTGTCGAGTCGATGTCGCGGGCGCCGCTCGCGATGCTCAAGCCCGAGCGCGGGTTTCCGCGCGGCAACCCCGAGGTCGCCGACACGACCATCGGCTGGCGCTTCACGAACCCGCGCATGGCCGAGCTTCACTCGACGGAGTCGATGGGTGAGACCGCCGAGAACGTCGCCGAGCGCTACGGCGTCTCGCGTGAAGATCAGGACGCGTTCGCACTCGAGTCGCACCGGCGCGCCGTGGCGGCCACGGAGGCCGGGCGCCTCGACGACGAGATCGTGACCGTGGAGGTTCCCCAGCCGAAGGGCGAGCCCATGGCGGTACACGTGGACGAGGGGCCGCGTCCCGACACGACGCTGGAGCGGCTCGCATCCCTTCGCCCCGTTTTCCGCGAAGGCGGCAGTGTGACTGCCGGCAACTCTTCCCAGATCAACGATGGGGCGGCGTGCGTCGTCGTCATGAGCAACGAGGAGGCGCGCCGCCAGGGACGCGAGCCGCTCGCCGGCATCGTGACCAGCGCGGCCGCCGGCGTCGAGCCCGGCTACATGGGCATCGGACCTATCCCCGCCACCCGGAGGGCGCTCGAGCGCGCCGGCCTCTCCCCATCTGACATCGACCTGGTAGAGCTGAACGAGGCGTTCGCGTCGCAGGTGCTCGCCTCGATGCGCGAGCTCGGCTTCTCGCACGACCGCCTCAACGTCAACGGCGGCGCTATCGCGATCGGGCACCCACTCGGCTGCTCGGGCGCCCGCCTGATCGGGACGCTCGCGCACGAGCTGCGCCGGCGCGGGGGCCGCTACGGCGTGGCGACGATGTGCATCGGCGTCGGCCAGGGGCTGGCGGCGGTCATTGAGAATCCGGCGGCGTAGCCTGCCTGTACGTCCGCGTCCAGGCGTCGCGCGTGGGCTCGGGGTAGATGATCAGGAAGACCTGGGCGATCAGTATCAGCACCAGCTCGTCGACCGGCCCCGGAATCGGGAGCAGGCCAATCGCCGCGATCCCGCGCAGCGGTCGCGGCACGCGCTCGTCGCGGGCGAGCAGTGTGACCGCCCGGACCGTCCTCGCGAGGAATGCAGCCGCTTCGCGCACAGCTACCCGAGCCTTTCGAAGAGCTCGGCCGCCGTCGGGCGCTCCGCCGGATCGGGCCGCAGGCAGGCGAGGATCGCTTCGCACAGCCCGTCCGGCGCGCCGGACGGCCAGCGCCGCACCTCCTCGTGGAGCTGCGGGAAGCGCTCCTCGAGGGCGGGCTTCGGAAACGGGCGCCGGCCCGCCAGCGCGTGGTAGAGCGTCGCCCCGAGCCCCCAGATGTCAGCGGCCGGCGAGAGGTCGCCGGCCGGCAGGCACTGCTCCGGCGCCATGTAGGCGTTCGTCCCGATCGGCTCACGCACGCGGCCGGCCCGCTTCACGGTGCGCGCGAGCGACAGGTCGATCACGCGCGGCGGGGCGCCCATCATGATGTTGCTCGGCTTCAGGTCGAGGTGCAGCCAGCCCTCGCCCGCCATGTAGTGGAGGGCGGCGGCGACGTGCCGCCCCAGCGTCCGCACTCGCTCGGCCGGCAGCGGCCGCCCGCCAGTGAGCAGCTCCCGCAGCGTCGGCCCCTCGAGGTGCTCTACGAGCACGTGCGGGTGAGGCGGGTCGAGCACTGCGTCGAAGCCGCGTAGGATCACGGGGTGCGCCAGCGCCGCGAGCGCGTCTGCCTCGCGCTGCAGGGCGCGCAGCGCGGACGCCTCCTCCGCCTGGTCGGGCCGGATCAGCTTCGCCACCATCGGCGCCAGCATGCGCTCCTCCCACACGAGGTAGGCCTCGTAGCGGCGACCGCCGCCGAGCAGACGCATCACCGACCGGCCCTGGGCGATCTCGTCGCCCGCGGACAGCTCCCAGGAAGACCTGCCACCCATGTAAACCCGCATCTTGGAGAATCCCGCCCGATGATCGATTTCGAACTGACAGATGAACAGCGGCTCATTCGCGAGACCGCCCGCGACTTCGCCGATGGCGAGATCGTCCCCCGTGCCCGTGACAACGACCGCAACGAGCACTTTGACACCGAGCTCGTGCAGAAGATCGCCGACATGGGCTTCCTCGGCGCGATCGTGCCGGAGGAGTACGGCGGCCGCGGCGTCGACTACCGCACCTACGGGCTGATCGTCGAGGAGATCGGGCGCGGCTGCTCGGCCATGCGCACGGTGGTCTCGGTGGTGACCTCGCTTGTCTGCTCGTCGATCGTCCGCTGGGGCAGCGAGGAGCAGAAGCAGGAGTGGCTGCCGAAGCTCTGCTCGGGGGAGGCGCTCGGCTGCTTCGGCCTGACCGAGCCCGACACCGGCTCCGACGCCTCGAACCTGAAGACGCGCGCCGAGAAGATCGACGGCGGCTGGCGACTCAACGGCGGAAAGATGTGGATCTCGCTCGGCAACTACGCGAAGCTCGCGCTGATCTTCGCCCAGACCGATCCCGAGCTGAAGCACCGCGGGATCGCATGCTTCCTCGTGCCGACCGACAGCGAGGGCTTCTCGACTCAGGAGATCCACGGGAAGCTCGGGCTCAAGGGGTCCGACACGGCGTCGCTCGGGCTCGACGGCGTCGAGGTGCCCGACTCGGCGCTCATGGGCGAAGTCGGCGACGGCTTCAAGATCGCGATGTCGGCGCTCGACTCGGGGCGCTACAGCGTCGCGGCCGGCTGCGTCGGGATCTGCCAGGGCTCGGTCGAGGCATCGGTCGCGTACGCGAAGGAGCGCACGCAGTTCGACCGCCCGATCGCCTCGTTCCAGCTCGTGCAGGAGCTGATCGCCGACATGGTCGTCGAGACCGAGGCGGCGCGCGGGCTCGTCTGGCGCGCCGGCTGGACGAAGGACACCGGGAAGCCGAGCACGACGGAGACCTCTGTCGCGAAGCTGTACGCCACCGAGGCGGCGGTGCGCTGCGCCAACAACGCCATCCAGGTGCACGGGGGCTCCGGCTATGTCGATGACTACCCCGTCGAGCGCTACCTGCGCGACGCGCGCGTGACAACGCTGTACGAGGGCACCTCGCAGATCCAGAAGCTGATCATCGGGCGCGCGGTGACCGGCGTGAACGCGATGGTCCCGTGAGCGTCATCCTCGCGGAGACGCACGGCGCCGTCGGCCTCGCCCGCCTGAACCGCCCCGACGCCCGCAACGCGCTGTCCCCGGAGCTGTTGGAGGAACTCGCCGCCGTCTGCGAGCGCTGGGACGCGGACGAGGAGATCCGCTGCATCGTTATCGCGGGCAGCGACGAGTGGTTCGCCGCGGGGGCCGACATCAGGGCGATGGCGACGCGCACGCTCGTCGAGACGCTCACGGCGCCGGCGGCGCGCTTCTGGGAGCGGCTGGCCGGGGTGCGCACGCCGCTCATCGCGGCTGTGTCCGGCTTCGCACTCGGCGGCGGCTGTGAGCTCGCGCTCAGCTGCGACATGATTGTTGCCTCGGAGACAGCCGAGTTCGGCCAGCCGGAGATCCTGCTCGGGATCATCCCCGGCGGCGGCGGGACACAGCGGCTCGCCCGTGTGATCGGGAAGCAGCGCGCGATGGAGCTCGTGCTCACCGGGAGGCGGATCAGCGCCGAGGAGGCGCGCTCGTTCGGGATCGTCAACAGCGTCGCCGCCAAGACGGAGTGGCTCGACACGGCGCTCGAGCTCGCCGACGTGGTCGCCCGCCGGCCGCCGCTCGCCGTGCGCTTCGGCAAACAGGCCGTGCTCGCCGCCGAGGAGATGCCGCTCAGCGCCGGCCTCTCCCAGGAGCGGCGCCTCTACGAGCTGGCGATGGCGACCGAGGATCGCGTCGAGGGGATGAACGCGTTCCTCGAGAAGCGCAAGCCGGAGTTCCGCGGGCGGTGAGGCCGGACACGATCGGCGTCGTCGGCGCCGGCACGATGGGCGCGGGCATCGCCCAGCTGGGCGCGGCCGCGGGCATGCGCACGCTGCTCCACGACCCGGTCGACGAGGCGCTCGAGCGGGGCTCGTTCGCCGTGCGGCGCGGGCTCGCGAAGTGGGTCGAGAAGGGCCGCGCGAGCGACGACGCGTCGGGCCTGCTCGAGCCGGTGGCCTCGCTCGACGAGCTGTCGCCATGCGAGCTCGTGATCGAGGCCGCCCCGGAGCGGCCCGAGCTGAAGCGCGAGCTGTTCGCGCGGCTCTCGGAGGTGTGCGCGGAGGAGACCGTGCTCGCCACGAACACGTCCTCGATCCCCGTCACGTCGCTGGCCGGCTCGGCGGCGCGGCCCGAGAACGTCGTCGGCATGCACTTCTTCAACCCGCCGCCGCTGATGCGCCTGCTCGAGGTGATCCGCGCAGACCAGACCGGCGAGCGGGCGTTCGAAACGGCGCGTGTCACCGGCGAGGCGATGGGCAAGGAGGTAATCGTCGCCGCCGACGGCCCCGGCTTCCTCGTCAACCGCTGCGGCCGGCCGTTCAGCGGCGAGGGGCTGCGCCTTCTGCAGGAGCGCGTCGCGACCCACGAGCAGATCGACCGCATCTGCCGGCTCGGCGGCGGCTTCCGGATGGGCCCCTTCGAGCTGATGGACCTGGTCGGGATCGACGTGGGCTTCGAGGTCGCGAAGTCGTTCAACGAGCTGTCCTTCGGCGAGCCGCGCTGGCGGCCGAGCCCGCTGCAGGCACGCATGGTCGCCGCCGGCCGGCTCGGCCGCAAGACGGGCCGCGGCTGGTACGAGTACGCGGAGGACGGGTCGTACCGCCCGGCCGATCCCGCGCCGCCGGAGCGCTCGAATGCAAGACCTGACCCCGTCGCCGTACTCGGTGACGGTCCGGTCGCGGAGTCGCTGCGCGAGCGGGCGCGGCATGCCGGCATCGAGCTACGCGAGGGCGGCCCGGCCGAGCTCGTCGTCGACGCGGGCGTTGAGCCGCATGCCTCGCTGCCTGGCGGTGCGCCGCTCCTCGTGTTGTGCGCCGGCCGGAGCCTCGCAGCGCGGGGCGAGCCGGCTGCGGCCGGCTTCCACCTGCTGCCGGTGACGGAAGCCGCGCTCGTGGAGCTGACGCGGCTCCCGAGCACGCCGGCGTTCGCGGCCGAGGCCGCCGAGGGGTTCTTCGCGGCGCTCGGCCTCGCCTCCGAGTGGGTCGAGGACGCGCCCGGGCTCGTGCTCGGCCGCATCGTCGCCCAGCTCGTCAACGAAGCGGCATTTGCGATCGCCGAGGGCGTCGGCTCCGCGCAGGACGTCGATACCGGCCTCGAGCTCGGGCTCTCTCACCCGCGCGGGCCGGTCGCCTGGAGCGAGGCGCTCGGGCTCCCCCACGTCCTCGCGATCCTCGACGGCCTCTGGGCCGAGCGCCGCGAGGAGCGCTACCGGGCGGCTCCACTGCTTCGCCGCGAAGCGAGTCTCGGGCGTAGCCTTCGCGGGTGACGTGGCGACCGCCGACCTCACCATCCTCGCCCTCGGCCGCTCCGACGTCAGCGCGAGCGGCTACATCGCCGAGATCCAGCGCAAGCTCGCCCGTCAGGAGCGCGTGCGCTACCGGATGCACGCGATGGGGACGTCGCTCGAGGGCTCGACCGAGGACATCCTGGCGGTCGTCGGCGAGCTGCACGCGCTGCCGTTCGAGCAGGGCGTCCCGCGCGTCTACACCGTCCTGAAGCTCGACGAGCGCCGCGACCGCCCCGGGCAGACCCTTGACGACAAGGTGCGCTCGGTGGAGGACCGGCTGGGCGGCGAGGACATCTAGGCGCAGGCCCCGTCCGGCGAACGATCTTCGGGCGTTGCGGTTCTTCTCGAAGAATCTTTTGCGACGCCCGCTCTCGATAACCGGAATCCGGGCCGCCGTCCTGACTTGTGCACCCAATGGGTGCCTAATCCAGGACGGTGCGCGATTTCGGCGGACCGCAGCCGAACAATTGTCGATCCGGCGCACTTACCGCGACCGTCGAACGGCACCCCCCTTCCCCAGCCCCTCCGCGCCAGCGACCCGGGGAATCCGGCCGGGGAGCGCAGCGATACGAGTCGCCCGGCTGCGCGCGTTCCGCAGGAAGGCGACGCGCTATAGCTCGGCGAGCGCCTCGAGGAGGCGGTCGACCTCGTCCTCGCTCGTGTAGTGGAGGAAGCCGACCCGCACGGCTCCGCCGTCCTCGAGTCCGAGCGCGCGCATCGGCTCGAGCGCGTAGTAGTTGCCGTCCCAGACGTAGATGCCGCGCTCGCCGAGCGCCTCCGACACCTCGCGCGGGTGGCGGCCGTCGACGTTGAAGCAGAAGGTCGGCGTGCGGCCCTCGACCCCGCGGATCCCGTAGAGCCTCAGCTTCTCCGGCAGCCCGGCGAGAAAACGCTTGGCGAGATCGGTCTCGTGCCCCTGGATGCGCTCGAACGCCATGTCGAGCTCGCCGTCGCCGAGCGACCGCAGGTAGTCGATCGCCGCAACCGTGCCGGCGATCCCCTCGTGCGACAGGGTGCCCGTCTCGAAGCGGTGGCCGGGCGGCTCCTCCGCCGCCGGCCGCACCCGATCCGCCGGCAGGTTTGCGGCGAGGTCGGGGCGAATCGCCGCGATCCCGATGTGCGGCCCGAAGAACTTGTAGGGCGAGCAGAGCAGGACGTCGAGCCCGATCTCGCTCGCGCGCAGACGTTCGTGCGGCGCGAGGTGGACGCCGTCGGCCCAGGCAAGAGCGCCCACCCGGTGTGCCGCGGCGGCGATTCTCGCTGCGTCCGGGATCGAGCCGACCGCGTTCGACGCGAGCGTGAACGCCACGACCCGGGTGCGCTCGCCGAGCAGTGTCTCGAGCGCGTCGACGTCGAGCGTCACGTCCTCCGTGCGGATCGGGGCGGTCCGGACGACCAGGTTGCGGTCCTGGGCGATGAGCAGCCACGGCGAGACGTTCGCGTCGTGGTCGAGCGCGGTGACCACGATCTCGTCACCCGGCTCGAGCGTGCGCGCGACTGCGTGGGCGAGCAGGAAGTTGAGCGTCGTCATGTTCGCCCCGAAGGCGATGCCGTCCGGCTCGCCCCCCGTGAACTCGGCCGCGGCGGACCGCCCGCGCTCGATCAGCTCGTCCGACGCCGCCGATGTCGGAAAGGCGCCGCCGAGGTTCGCGTTGGAGCTGCGCAGATAGCCGTCGACCGCGTCGAGCACCTCCTGCGGCGTCTGCGACCCGCCCGGGCCGTCGAGGTAGGCGGCCCCGGAGGCAAGCGCCGGAAAACGCAGGCGAAGGGCATCGACGTCGAGCACCGACGCGGACCCTAGCGAGGCGTTCTGGGACGGGTTAGCGTGGTCGTCGTGAGCGCAACCACACCGCCGCGCCGCCGTCAGCTGAACGCCCTGGAGCGCCGGGCCGAGAGCTTCATCCGCTCGAAGCCGGGCGCGTGGTTCTACATCCACGTCGCGAACCCGATCGACCGGATGCTGCTCAAGCACTCACGCGGGAGGGTCCACATCACCGTAGGACAGCAGGTCGGCCTCCTCGAGACGATCGGCGCTCGCAGCGGTGAGCCGCGGACGACACCGCTTCTCTACCTGCGAGACGGCGACCGTGTCGTGCTGATCGCCTCCAAGGGCGGGGCCCCGCAACACCCCGCCTGGCTCCACAACCTGCGCGCCGAACAGCACGTGCGCTTCACAGCCCCCGACGGCCTCACGGGCCGGTACGTCGCCCGTGAGGCCGAGGGAGCGGAGCGCGAGCGGCTCTGGGAGGAGGCCGTCGACTACTACGCCGGCTATCTCAGCTACCGCGAGCGCGCCGGCTCGAGGGTCATACCGGTGGTGGTGCTCGAGCCCGCCTCGTCCTGAGTGGGCGACGGCCGGCCCGGTATCAGCAGCGCGGACAGCGCTCCGACCGCAAGCACCGCCGCCCCGACCCAAACGGCCGGCACGAGCCCGTCGACGAACTGCTCCGGAGAGCCGAAGCCGCCCGCGCCGGCGAACACCGTGGCCAGCACGGCGACGCCGAGCACGCCGCCGACCTCGCGGATCGCGTTCGTCGCGCCGGACGCCTGGCCGGCCTGGTCCGCCCGCACCGAGCTGAGAACGGCGTTGGCCGCCGGCGCGAACACGAGCGCCATGCCCGAACCCGCCATGACGAAGGCGGGCACGAGCGCGCTGTAGGCAACGTCCGGCTCGGTCACCGCGGCGAGCCACGCCAGACCGGCCGCCTGCAGCGTCAGCCCCGCCACCATCAGCGGCCGCGAGCCGATCCGGTCAGACAGCAACCCGGCGATGGGCGCTACGAAGATCGGCATCGCCGTCCAGGGCAGCGTCCGCAGCCCGGCCTCGAGAGGTGAGTAGCCCTGCGCGACCTGGAAGAACTGCGCCAGCAGGAAGATCGAGCCGAAGCTGCCGAAGAACATCGCGAGCGAGACGACGTTCGTGGCCGCGAAGCCGCGGTTGCGGAAGAAGCGCATCGGCAGCATCGGCGCCGGAGCGCGCAGCTCCCAGGCTACGAAGGCCGCGAGCAGCACGATCCCGGTGCCGATCGAGGTGAGCACCATCGTGCTCGTCCAGCCGAGCGCCTGGGCGCGCACGATGCCGAGCACCACACCGAACAGGCCCGTGCTCGCGAGGGCGACGCCCCAGCCGTCGAGCCTCCCGCTCGGCCCGTGGCTCTCGCGCAGCATCGCGATCGCGGTGGGCGCGAGCGCGATCCCGATCGGGACGTTCAGCCAGAAGATCCACTGCCAGGAGAAGCCCTCGACGACCGCACCGCCGACCACGGGACCGAGGGCCACCCCAAGGCCCGAGACGCCCGACCAAATGCCGAGCGCGAGACCACGCTTGTCCCGGGTGAACGCCTCGCTCAAGAGCGTGAGGGTGAGGGGCGTGACTATCGCCGCGCCGAATCCCTGAACGGCGCGCGAAGCGATCAGCACCTCGGTCGTCGAGGACAGGGCGGCCGCCGCCGAGGCCACCGTGAACACGACGAGGCCCGCGGCGAACATCGTCCTGCGGCCGAAGCGGTCCCCGAGCGCCGCGCCGGTCAGAAGGAACACGGCAAAGCTGAGCGTGTACGCGTTGACGGTCCACTCGAGCTCCTCTAGCGTGGCGCCGAGGTCCTCGCGGATGCTGACGAGGGCATTGGTCACGACGAGGTTGTCGAGCGTGACCATGAAGAGCGCGACCGAGACGATCGCGAGGGTCCAGATGCTGCGCGTGCGTTCCATGTCGGTCAGCTCCTCGGTGATTTGATTGATTGACCTATCATTTCGGTGCGAAAAAAAGAGAGCCTCAGTCCGGCTCGATCGGCGTGTACTCATCCGGCAGGTCGAGCGCCGCCACCACGTTCAGGTACATCCCGACGGCCACGAACTCGAGCGCCCTTTCGCGCGACACGCCGGCTACGCGCTCGACGTGATCGATCACGCCGAGGAACTCCCTGCGCGCGGTATCCCGCAGCGCCGGGTCGCCCGCCGCGGCGGCGTGCGACTGCATCTGGACGACGATCTCGTCGCGTTCCTCGAGCAGCTGCGTGTAGGCCCGCCCCATCGCCTCCAGCCGCTCCTCGGGGTCGGCGAGACCGCGGGCCGCATCGGTGAAGGCATCGCGGATGTGGCCGACAACGTGCGCCACCGTCGCCACGAAGAGCTCGTGCTTGTTGGGGAACAGCGCGTAGATGTAGGGCTGCGAGATGCCGGCCCGCTTGGCGATCGCGCCGGTGCTGGCCGCGTGGTAGCCGTGCTGAGCGAACTCGCGTACGGCGGCCCGGATCACCTGCTCGCGGCGCTCGCCCGAGCTCGCCCGGGCGCTGGGCTTGCGTGTCATCTCTGCCGCCATGGCAGCTACTTTATTGATAGATCAATCAGTTGTCAAGCAACCCGCGCAGCACGAAGTGCAGGATCCCGCCATGGCGGTAGTACTGCCACTCGTTCGGCGTGTCGATGCGGACGCGCGCGTCGAACTCGATCGGCTCTCCCCCGTCGGCCGGCGTGGCCGTGACATGCAGCTCCCGCGCACCGTCCTCGAGCGGGGCCAGATCGAACGTCTCGTCACCCCTGAGGTCGAGCGACTCGACCGACTCGCCGTCCGGGAACTGCAGCGGAAGCACGCCCATGCCCACGAGGTTCGAGCGGTGGATGCGCTCGTAGGACTCGGCGATGACGAAGCGCACGCCGAGCAGGCGCGGGCCCTTCGCCGCCCAGTCGCGCGACGAGCCCGAGCCGTACTCCTTGCCGGCCAGCACACACAGCGGCGTGCCCTCCTCCGAGTACGCGACGGCGGCGTCGTAGATCGTCTCCTGCTTGCCGTCGCGGATCGTCCAGCCGCCCTCGGTGTCGGGCGCCAGCAGGTTGCGCAGGCGGATGTTCGCGAAGGTGCCGCGGATCATCACCTCGTGGTTCCCGCGGCGTGAGCCGTACGAGTTGAAGTCGCGCGGCCCGACGCCGTGCTCGATCAGGTACTTGCCTGCCGGCGAGTCTTTCTTGATCGCGCCGGCGGGCGAGATGTGGTCGGTCGTGACGCTGTCGCCGAGCAGCGCGATCGCGCGGGCGCCCTTGATCCCCTCGAAACCCTCGGGCGGCTCGGCCGCCATCCCCTCGAAGTAGGGCGGGCGCTTGACGTACGTCGAATCCTCATCCCACTCGTATCGGTCGCCCTCGGGGATGTCGAGGCCGTTCCAGTTCTCGTCGCCCTCGAAGACCTCGCCGTAGCTCTTCCGGAACATGTCCGACTCGATCGCGGACTCGATCACCTCGTTGACCTCCTCCTGAGAAGGCCAGATGTCGCGCAGGTAGGTATCGCCCTGGAGCGGCTCGTTCACGATGTCGAGGTCCATCCGCCCGGCGAGCGCGTAGGCCACGCACAGCGGCGGCGAGGCGAGGTAGTTCATCTTCACCTCGGGGTGGATGCGGCCCTCGAAGTTGCGGTTGCCGGAAAGCACGCTCGCCACCACCAGGTCGCGTTCCTCGATCTCCTGCGAGATCTCCTCAGGCAGCGGCCCGGAATTGCCGATGCAGGTGGTGCAGCCGTATCCGACGAGGTCGAACCCGAGTCGCGAGAGCGGCTCGGTCAGCTCGGCGCGGTCGAGGTAGTCGGTGACGACCTTCGATCCCGGAGCGAGCGAGGTCTTGACCCACGGCATGCGCTCGAGGCCCGCCTCGACCGCCTTCTTCGCGAGCAGCCCGGCGCCCAGCATCACCGACGGGTTCGAGGTGTTGGTGCAGCTCGTGATGGCCGCGATCACCACCGAGCCGTGGCCGAAGCCCTCCTCGCGCTCGGCGTGCGCGGTGCCTGGCTCTGGATGGCTGTGGCCGGGCTCCTTCGGCTTGCCGCCGCCGTTGTTCGTGGGGCTGTCCGACGCGGGGAAGCTCTCTGCGGTCGCCTCGTCGTAGCCGGTCAGCACCTCCTCGTTGCCGGTGTACTCGTGCAGCTCCGCGAGGAAGTCCGTGGCAGCCTCCGACAGCGCCACCCGGTCCTGCGGGCGTCGCGGCCCGGCGAGCGACGGCTCGACGTCGCCCAGATCGAGCTCGAGCGCGTCCGAGTATTTCGCCTCGGGGGACTCATCGTCGTGGAACAGGCCCTGCTCGCGCGTGTACGCCTCGACCAGCTCGAGCCGCTCCGGCGGCCGCCCCGAGAACTCGAGGTAGCGGAGCGTCTCCTTGTCCACCGGGAAGATGGCGCAGGTCGCGCCCATCTCGGGCGACATGTTCCCGATCGTCGCGCGGTCCGCGAGCGGCAGGTTCTCCAGCCCGGGCCCGTGGAACTCGACGAACTTGCCGACCACCCCGCGCTCGCGCAGCATCTGCGTGACGGTGAGGACGAGGTCGGTCGCCGTCGAACCCTCCGGCAGCTGGCCCGAGAGCTTGAAGCCGACCACCTGCGGGATCAGCATCGAAACCGCCTGGCCGAGCATCGCGGCCTCGGCCTCGATCCCGCCCACGCCCCAGCCGAGCACGCCGAGGCCGTTGACCATCGTCGTGTGGGAGTCGGTGCCGACGAGGGTGTCCGGAAAGGCCTGGCCATCGCGGGACTCGACGACACGCGCCAGGTACTCGAGGTTCACCTGGTGGCAGATGCCGGTGTTGGGCGGCACGACCGAGAAGTCGTCGAAAGCGGTCTGGCCCCAGCGTAGGAAGGCGTAGCGCTCGCGGTTGCGCTCGAACTCGAGCTCGGCGTTGCGCTGGAAGGCGAGCCGCTCGGCGAACACGTCGACCTGGATCGAGTGATCGATGACGAGCTCGACCGGCACGAGCGGGTTGATCCGCTTGGGGTCGCCGCCCAGCTCGTCCATCGCATCGCGCATCGCGGCGAGGTCGACGATCGCAGGCACGCCTGTGAAGTCCTGCATGAGGACGCGCGCCGGCGTGTAGGCGATCTCGGTGGAGGGATCCGCCTCGGGATCCCAGCCGGCGATCGCCTTCGCGCCCTCGTCCTCACCGTTGCGCAGCAGGTTCTCGAGAAGGACCTTGAGCGAGTACGGCAGATGCTCGACGTCATGGTCGCCCGCTAGCGCGTCGATGCGGAAGATCTCGAGCTGCTTGCCGCCCGCGGCGAGCGTCGAACGGGCGCCAAAGGTGTCGGAGTGGCTCACACCGCAAAGTTACCCAGTCGGTGGCGGCCTCAGCCCCTCTCCGGAGCGTCGGATACCTTGCGACGCCGATGACGAACAGCACCGCCATCGAGATAGACGGGCTCAGCAAGCGCTTCGGCTCGGTGCAGGCCGTATCGGACATGTCGTTCAAGGTCGACGCCGGGCGCGTCACAGGCTTCTTGGGGCCGAACGGGGCCGGCAAGAGCACCACCTTGCGGATGCTGCTCGGCCTGATCCGAGCCGACCGCGGCTCCGGCACCTTCGGCGGCCGGCGCTACGAGGAGCTCGAGCATCCGAGCGGGCACGTGGGCGCCGTGCTCGAGAACGCGTCCTTCCACCCGGGCCGCTCCGGGCGCAACCACCTGCGGGTGCTCGCGGCCGCAGGTGAGCATCCACCCGAGCGCGTGACGGAGCTGCTCGAGCAGGTCGGGCTCACCGCCGCGGCGGACCGCCGCGTCAAGGGTTACTCGATGGGCATGCGCCAGCGGCTCGCCATCGCCGCCGCGCTGCTCGGCGACCCCGACGTGCTGATCCTCGACGAGCCGACCAACGGGCTCGACCCGCCGGGCATCCGCTGGGTGCGCGATCTGCTCCGCGCCCAGGCGGCGCGCGGGCGCGCCGTGCTCGTGTCGAGCCACCTGCTCTCCGAGGTGGAGCAGAGCGTCGACGACGTCGTGGTGATCGCGAAGGGCGTGATGCGGGCCAACGGGCCGATCGAGCGCGTGCTCGGCGGTGGCGGCGAGCCGGTGACCCGGGTCCGCTCGGGCGACGCCGAGCGGCTCGCCGGCCTTCTGCGGGACCGCGACTTCGCGGTCGACGCCCCGGGCGCCGACCTCCTGCTCGTGCACGGGACCTCGCCGGAGGCGGTCGGCGAGGTGGCCGCCGAGCATCGGGTCGTGCTGCGCGAGCTGGTCGCTCAGACGCGCTCGCTCGAGGAGGCCTTCTTCGAGCTCACGGAGCAGAGCACATGACCGCCCTGCTGCAAGCCGAGCTCATCAAACTGCGCACGACGCGCACGTTCTTGGCGCTCACGGCGGCCGCGGTCGGCACGTCGCTGCTGATCACGGTGCTGGTGGCGCTGCTCACCGAGCCGAGCCAGGAGGACGTCCTCACGGATGTCTTCGCCTCCGACACCAGCAGCCTGTTCATCACGATCCTCGCAGTGATCGGGATCACCGGGGAGTGGCGGCACCACACGATCACGAGCTCGCTGCTGGCCGCGCCCGACCGGCTGCGCTTCCTCACGGCGAAGCTGATCGCGTTCGCGGTGGCGGGGCTCGTCCTCTCGCTGCTGATCTCGATCGCGATCACGATCGCCGGGCTCATCATCCTTACCGTCCGCGACCTGCCGACGCCCGACGCGGGCGAGCTGCTCGAGCAGATCGCCCGCAACGCACTCGTGGCGGCGCTGCTCGGCGCCTTCGGCGTCGGCATCGGCGCGCTCGTGCGCAACCAGGTGGTGGCGGTGGTCGGCCTGCTGGTCCTCGGCTTCGCGGTCGACCCGGCGGTCGCCGCGCTGGTCCCGGAGGTCGGCCGCTTCAGCCCGTTCAGCGCCCTGCCGATCGGCATCACCGACGTGCCGCCGGAGGACGCCGGGCTGCCAGAGGAGGTCGACGTACTCTCGCCCGGGCTCGCGCTGCTGGCCATGCTCGCCTGGATCGGGGCGGCGTTCGCCGCGGGCGCGGCGCTCTTGATCAGGCGCGACCTCGACTAGGGCGGGACGGATGCACGACCTCGCCTGCGTGGTCCATCTGCACTCGACCTACTCGGACGGCACCGGCACCGTCAGGCAGATAGCCCGCGCGGGCAGGCGCGCGAAGGTGGACGTCGTGCTGCTGACCGACCACGACACGCTCGAGGCCAGGCGGCGCGGCGAGGAGGGCTGGTACGGCGACGTGCTGCTGCTCGCGGGCGTCGAAGTGTCGCCGCGGCGGCGCAACCACCTGCTCGCGTTCGGGCTCGACGAGCCGGTCGACCACGAGGGCCTCGACGCAGACGCGATCTGCCGGGCGGTCGCAGACGCGGGCGGGATCGGCTTTGCGGCGCACCCGTGGTCGCAGGGCTCGCGGCGCTTCAAGCGCATCGGCGAGGGAATGCCCTTCGACGGCCTCGACAGCGACTGCCTGCACGGCGTCGAGCTGTGGAGCTTCGTCACCGACACCGCGGAGGCGGCTGAGAGCATCCGCGACGTCCTGCGCTTCGTCGTTGCGCCGGAGCGCGCGCTCGATCACCCGCCGAGGCGCAACGTCGAGGCGTGGGACGAGCTCTGCAGGGCGCGGCGCATGGTCGCGCTCGGCGGCCTCGACGCGCACCAGGTCGGCAAGCGGATCGGCCCGGTCGTGCCGCTGCGGCTGATGGCCTACCGGCGCTCGTTTCGCTTCATCCGCACGCACGTTCTCTGCGCCGAGGCGCCGGCGGGCGAGCTCGAGCGCGACCGGGCCCTTGTCTTCGACGCGCTCCGCGAGGGGCGCTGCTACATCGCGGTCGACTCGCTGGCTCCTGCGCGCGGCTTTCGCTTCGAGGCAGACGACCTGCCGATGGGCGCCGAGGCGCCTGCCGGGCCGCGCACGCTCCGGGTCCGGACGCCCTTACCAGCGCGCATCCGCTTGCTGCGCGACGGCGAGGAGATCGCAACCGTCGCGGGGACACTGCTCGACCAGGAGGTCGAGGAGCCCGGCGTCTATCGCGTCGAAGCGCTCCGGCGGGCGGCCGGCCGCGAGCGCACCTGGATCATCTCGAACCCCATTTACCTGCGCTGAGCAGGGACAAATGGGGTCTCGACCCCATGGCAGGGCGAGCCGATTGTTAGTGCAATCTGCCACATGGCCCACTACCGGTGTCCGAGTTGCAACGACGTCGTCGACCTCGACGGCCTCGCGCGCGTGACCTGGTGCAACGGCTGCGGGCAGCCGCTGACGCTGCTCGACCTGCTGCCGATTCGCCCTGGGATCACGTCGACGGAGCCGCCGCAACCAGAGGAGGCGGACACGACGGCGCTCGCCTAGGGGCCGCCTATGGGTCGCGCGGTGCGATCGCCGTGCCGCGCGAGGCACCCGCGCTGGCGGCGACCACCAGCAGGATCGCCACGATCTCGCGCGCGACGAGGTCCTCGCCGAGCAGCACGTAGCCGGCCAGGGCCGCCATCCCCGGCTCGAGCGACATGAGCACGCCGAAGACACCGGTGGGCAGCCGCCGCAGCGCCTCCATCTCGAGCGCGTACGGGATCGCGGACGAGAGCACCGCAACCGCGGCGCCGGCCGCGAGGATCCAGGGCACGAGCAGCTCGCCACCCGCGTCGGCGACACCCACGGGCACCAGCGCCGCGGTGCCCACGACCATCGCGAGAGCGAGCCCGTCGGCGCCCTCGTAGCGCTGCCCGATGCGTGCGCTGAGCAGGATGTAGGCGGCCCAGAACGCCCCGGCGAGCAGGGCGAGCCCGATGCCGAGCCCATCGAGGCCGCCCGCCCCGAGATCCGAGAGCAGCAGGATGCCGGCCGCCGCGAGCGCGACCCAGACGAGGTCGAGCGGGCGGCGCGAGCCGGCCACCGCGACTCCCAGCGGGCCGACGAACTCGAAGGTGACGGCGGCGCCCAGCGGGATCCGGTCGAGCGACGCGTAGAAGGACAGGTTCATGCAGGCGAGGACCAGCCCGAACACCGCGACGAGCACGAGATCGTGCCGGCTGCGGCCGCGCGGAGAGGGCCGCCAGATCGCCATGAGCACGATGGCGGCGAACAGCACCCGGAGGAAGACAGTCCCGCCGACGCCGATCTCGTCGAACAGTCCCTTGGCGAGCGCCGCGCCGAACTGAACGGACGCGATCGCCAGCAGGACGAGGAGGGTGGGCGGCACCCCGGGATAATGCACGCATGGCCGTGACCGAGGCCGCGCCCATCGCGGCGCGCGAGCGCTCCTACGAGGAGCTGGAGCACATCTTCGCCGGAACGACGGCGCCGTTTGCGTTCGTAGACCTGGACGCGATGTGGTCGAACGCGCGCGAGATGCTCGGCCGCGCGAGCGGCGTGCCGATCCGCGTGGCGAGTAAGTCGGTGCGCTGTCGCTCGCTGCTCGCCTCGATCCTCGACTTCGACCCGGGCTTCCGCGGCCTCATGACGTTCACGCTGCCGGAGACGCTCTGGCTCCACGAGCATGGCTTCGGGGACCTGCTGGTGGCCTACCCGAGCGCCGACCGCGATGCGCTCGCCGAGCTCGCCCGTCTTGAGGCCGAGCGGCCGCCGATCGTGATGGTCGACTCGCTGGAGCAGCTCGACCTGATCGAGTCGGCCGCCCGAGGGGCCGGCCGCGTCCGCGTCTGCATCGACCTCGACCTCAGCTGGTGGCCGCTCGGCGGGCGCCTCAAGATCGGCGTCAAGCGCTCGCCCCTCCACGAGCCCGAGCAGGCCCGCGCGCTCGCGCTGGAGATCGTGAGGCGCCCCGGGCTCGAGCTCGCAGGCCTCATGGGCTACGAGGCCCACGTTGCGGGCGTCGGCGACCGGCCACTCGGCAAGCATCTGCAGACCTACATGATCCGCCTGATCAAGGCGCTCTCGATCCCCGAGCTGGCCGAGCGCCGGGCGGCCGCGGTCGCCGCGGTGCGCGAGGTGGCCGACATCGAGCTCGTCAACGGCGGCGGGACCGGGAGCATCCACACGACGCGCGAGGAGAGCGTCGTCACGGAGATCACGGCCGGCTCCGGCTTTTACGCGCCAACTCTCTTCGACCGCTATGCGTCGTTCAGGCTCACGCCGGCGGCCATGTTCGCGATGCCGGTGGTGCGCCGCCCGAGCGGCGGAGTCGCCACTCTGCTGGGCGGCGGCTACCTCGCATCGGGTGCGGCCGGCCCCGATCGCCTGCCCGCACCCGAGCTGCCGCGGGGGCTGCGGCTCGACTCGCTCGAGGGCGCGGGAGAAGTGCAGACGCCGGTGATAGGGGCAGCCGCCGCTAGCCTGCGCGTGGGCGCGAACGTCTACCTGCGCCATGCGAAGGCCGGCGAGCTGTGCGAGCGATTCAAAAGCCTCCACCTGCTGAGCGGCAGCGAAATCGTCGGGGAGGTCCCGACGTACCGCGGCGAGGGCCGCGCGGAGCTCTAATCCGGGTACTCGGCCCGCAACACGGGCACAAGGCCGGTGTTGAAAGGCCTGTGTCCCGTCTCCTAGCAGGCGTCGTCGCGGCGCTCGCCGTGTTCGCGTGCTCTTCCGCGCCCGCGCTCGCCCAGCCGAACGTCATCGTGATCATGACCGACGACCAGACGGCGGCGACGGTGCCGATGATGCCGCAGCTGAACGCTCAGATCGCGCACGAGGGCACCAACTTCGAGCAGGCGATCGCGAGCTTCCCGCTCTGCTGCCCGTCGCGCGCCACCAACCTGACGGGCCAGTACGCGCACAACCACGGCGTGCTCCACAACAGCGGCCTCTTCGGCGGCTTTCGCATGCTCGACCACACGAGCACCGTGCCGGTGTGGCTGCAGGCAGCCGGCTACCGGACGATGCACGTGGGCCGCTACCTGAACGGCTACGACTTCAGGGACGGGATCCCGGCGGGTTACACGGACTGGTACGGCAGCCCGCACGCGAACGCCTTCAACTACACGAACTGGAAGGTCAACGAGAACGGCGTCCTGCGCTCGTATCCCCAGCCCGAGCGGCCGGACGACTACCAGACCGATCAGTCGACCCGGCGCGCGGTGGGCCTGATCGAGGACGCCGCGCCCTCGGCGCAGCCGTTCTACATGTCGCTGTGGTACGTCGCGCCGCACCGCGGCGGCCCGCGTGACCTTGACGACCCGCCCAGCCCGGGAACCCCCTCCCCCGCGCCGCGCCACCGCGACGCGTTCGCCGGCTACTCGATGCCGCGACTCCCGAACTTCAGCGAGAAGTCGATGTTCGACAAGCCTCAGGTGGTGGCCGACCGGCCGCGCTTCACGCCCGAGAAGGTCGCCGGCATCGAAGAGAACTGGCGCCAGGAGCTCGAGAGCCTGCTCGCCGTCGACGAGGGCGTCGCCCAGATCATGGATGCACTGCGCCGCACCGGCGAGCTCGAGAACACGCTGATCGTCTACATGTCCGACAACGGCTTCATGCACGGGGAGCACCGGGCGCTGGCCGAGAAGGTGCTGCCCTATGAGCCGTCGATCCGGATCCCGCTCCTGATGCGCGGCCCCGGCATCCCGCGCGGCCGCGTCGACGAGCGGCTCGTCGCGAACCTCGACGTGCCGGCGACGATCCTGGACGCCGCCGGCGTCTCCCCCTGGCGCGTCCTCGATGGGCGCTCGCTGCTCGACCTGGCCGCCGACCCCGGCGAGGAGTGGGGCCGCGGCATCCTGATCGAGAACGGCAAGGGCGCGAACGGCATCCCGACCTACCGCGGCATCCGCACCTACCGCTACCTGTACGTCGAGCACCTCTCGACGGGCGAGTACGAGCTCTACGACCTCCTCGAGGACCCGTTCCAGCTGCAGAGCCGGGACGGCGCCGACCGCTACCGCGAGGTGCAGCGCGACCTGAAGCGGCGGCTGCGCGAGCTGCGTGGTTGCGCGGGGCCGACCTGCCTCGTTGCGCCCCGGCTGCGGCTCTTCGTGCGCTCGGAGGGGCGGCCGGTGAGCAGCTGCGTGCGCGACGACCTGCGCGTGCGCGTCGGCGGCTCCGAGCGCGACGAGATCATGACCGCCGACGTGCTCGTCGGCCGCCGTCGCGTCGCCCACGCGCTGACGCCGCCGGTGGTCGAGGACATCCCGCGCCGGCAGCTGCGCCCGCGCGGGCGCTTCCGCCTGCGCGTGCGCACCGAGACCATCGACGGGCGCCGCCTGACGCTCGACCGGATCCTGCGAGCGTGCCTGTGAGGGGACTCGCCACCTTCCTCACGCTCGGCGCCCTCATCTTCCCGGCCGGCGCAAGCGCCGCGCCCCCCGTGGAGCGGCCGAACATCGTGGTCGTGATGACCGATGATCAGACGCTCGAATCGATGCGCGTCATGACCGGGGTCAAGCGCTCGCTCGCGGCGGAGGGGACGACCTTCGATCGCGCCTTCGTCTCGAACTCGCTCTGCTGCCCGTCGCGGAGCACGCTGTTCACGGGGCAGTACTCGCACAACCACGGTGTCATCGGCAACGCGGCGCCGGACGGCGGCTACGACCGGCTCGACAAGAACAACTGGCTACCGGTCTGGCTCCAGGGCGCCGGCTACCGGACCGTTCACATCGGCAAGTTCCTCAATCAGTACGGCATCCGCAACCCCACCGAGGTACCGCCGGGCTGGAGCGAGTGGTACGCGTCGGTCGACCCGTCCACGTACCAGTTCTACGGCTACACGCTGAACGAGAACGGGCTGCTCTACACCTACGGGCTCGACCGCAACCCCTTCTACTACTCGACCGATTACTACGCCGACCGCGCGCTGTCCGTGATCCGGCGCATGGGTGACACGCGCACGCCGTTCTTCCTGTCGCTCGCCTTCCTCGCCCCGCACAACGGCGGGCCGCGCGACGCCGACGACCCGACCGGGCTCCCCACGCCCACACCCGCCCCTCGCCACATGAACCTGTTCGCCGGCGAGCGCCCGCCGGGCGACCCCTCGTACAACGAGACGGACGTCTCGGACAAGCCGAGCTTCATCCAAGCGCGGCCGCCGATCACGGCCGCCCGCGGGGCCGCCATCGATGAGAACTACCAGCAGCGGCTCGAGTCGCTGCTCGCGATCGACGAAGCCGTGGTGCGGATGGTCGACACCCTGCGCGCCGAGCGCGAGCTCGACAACACCCTGATCCTGTTCACGTCGGACAACGGCTTCTTCCACGGCGAGCATCGCGTGCAGAACGGCAAGGTGCTCGTCTACGAGCCCTCGATCCGCGTGCCGCTGATCATGCGCGGCCCGGGCGTGCCGGAAGGGGAGCGGCGCCGCCAGCTCGTGACGAACGCTGACCTCGCTCCGACGATCCTCGAGGCCGCCGGGGCGAAGCCGGGCAAGACGCAGGACGGGCGCTCGCTCTTCCCGCTGCTCGAGGACCGCGGGATCGAATGGGGCCGCGACCTCCTGATCGAGGGCGCGCCGGGCGTGAATCAGCCGGCCTTCGACGCGCTCCGCACCTACCGCTACGTGTACGTCCAGCACGCGAACGGCGAGCGCGAGCTGTACGACCTCGAGCGCGACCCGTACCAGCTCACGAACCTCGTGGCCGACCCCGCCTACGCGGGCGTGCAGGCGGAGCTGTCGCTGCGGCTCGGGCTGCTGTCGGTGTGCGTGGGCCGCAGCTGCCGCGTCAAGCCAACCGCCCGCCTCGCCGTCCGCTCGGGCTGCAAGGCGCGCGTATCGGGCAGCGGCGTCGAGAGCGTCCTCTTCCGGAGCGCGCGGCGCCTCCGTCAGGACCGCGCGCGTCCGTTCGGCTCGCCGGTCGGCGGAAGATCGCTGAGAGCCCGCATCCAGACGAGCGACGGGCGCATCGTCACGCTGGACCGGTCGCTGCCTCGGCGCTGCCGCTGAGGGTGGCGCAGGGGCTCAGGGCGAAGTCCACAGCCTGCTCGAAGGTGAGCTGCGCGCCTGCCCCACCCGCCCCGAAGTCGACCCCTCGATTCTGACCTAACCGAGCACTCTCCGCGTGTAGTCGTTCTCGAAGCGCCCCTCCGGGTCGAGCCGCGCGCGGATCTCCGCGAAGCGCTCCCACTCCGGGTAGCGCGAGGCGAGCGTCGCGACCGACTGGTAGTGGCGCTTGCCCCAGTGGGGGCGGCCGCCGTAGTCGTCCATGATCGCCTCGACGCCGCGGAAGTAGCTCTCGTACTCCATCCCGAGGTACTGGTGGACGGCGATATAGGCGGTCGGGCGCCCGTGCGCGGTGGACAGGAGCGCGTCGTCGGGCGCGACGACGCGCAGCTCGATCGGGAAGCCGATCGGAAGGCGGCGGCGCTCGATCAGGTCGAGCACGCGCTCGAGCGCCTCGGCGGCGTGCTCGCGCGGTATGCCGTACTCCATCTCCGTGAAGCGGACCAGCCGGACGTTCGCGTAGACGCGATTGCTCGCGTCGACGTGCTCGGCGCGGCCCATCAGCGACGCGATCGCCCCGTTCAGCCGCGGGATCGCGCCGGGGAAGCGGCGCCCGAGGCGGCAGGCGAGGCCGAGCGCGGCGTTCTCGAGCAGGACGTCGTGGACGAAGGCCTTCGCCTTGCCGGGCGGCTCCGGGTCGCGGTCCGTGCGCGCCGAGGTGAGGGTGAGCGCCCGGCGCGTGTAGGGCATCACGAAGGCCTCCCAGTGATCGTGCGCGGCGACGTGCTCGTCCAGGCGCGGGAGCACATCATCGAGTGCGCGCGGCTCGTCGACCCGGTGGATGGTGAAGGCGGGGACGCAGCGGAGTGTCACGGCACTGATCGCGCCGAGCGCGCCCAGCGAGACGCGCGCCGCCCGCAGATCGTCGCCCTCGGTGAGCTCGTGGAGCTCGCCGCGGCCGTCGACGAGGCGCACGCCGACGACCTGCGACGAGAGGTTGCCGAAGCCGCCGCCGGTGCCGTGGGTGGCGGTCGAGATGGCGCCGGCCAGCGTCTGCGGATCGACGTCGCCCTGGTTCTCCATGGCCAGTCCGCGCGCCCGCAGCTCCTCGCCGAGGTCGTGCAGGGTGATGCCGGCCTCGACCGTCACGTCGTTGCCCTCGACCGAGAGCACGTGGCGCATCTCCGACAGGTCGAGCATCAACCCGTCCGTGCAGGCGATGTCGGTGAAGGAGTGGCCCGAGCCGGCGACCTTGACGCGTGCGGCGTCGCGAACCGCCTGCGCCAGTTCCTCCTCAGACTGGGGGCGCAGGATCCGATCGGGCGCGCAGCGCTGCTGCCGCGCCCAGTTCGTCCAGGTCGCCAAGGCGGCCCTAAGAGGCCGCCGACTCCGCCGCCGCCTCGACCTTGTCGGGCTCTGGAGCCCAGTGCGCCTCAGGGTCGATCGGCGTGTCCCGCAGATAGGCCTCGGCGTCGAGCGCGGCCATGCAGCCCGTGCCGGCGGCCGTGACCGCCTGGCGGTAGACGCGGTCGGTCAGGTCGCCCGCGGCGAACACGCCCGGCAGCTTGGTCCGCGTCGAGCGGCCCTCCACGAGGACATAGCCCTCCTCGTCGAGCTCGACCTGGCCCGTCAAGAGGTGCGAGTTCGGACGGTGGCCGATCGCGACGAACGCGCCCGTGACCGGCAGCTCGCGCTCCGAGCCGTCCTCGATGTTCTCGAGCGTCACCTGCTCGAGCGCGCCGTCAGCGCCCGCGTCGAAGCTCTTCACCACGTACGGGGTGACGAGGTCGATGTTGTCCTTGTCGCGCGCGCGGTCGAGCATGATCGCCGAGGCCCGGAACTCCGGCCGCCGGTGGACGATGCCGACCCGGCCGGCGAACTTGGACAGGAACGTCGCGTCCTCCATGGCGGTGTCGCCGCCGCCGACCACGATGGTCTGCTTGCCGCGGAAGAAGGCGGCGTCACAGGTCGCGCAGTACGAGACCCCGCGCGCCGCGAGCTCCTCCTCGCCGGGCACGCCGAGCTTCTTGGGCTCGGCGCCCATCGCGAGGATGACGGCGCGCGCCTTGATCTCGTTGCCGCCGACGTGAACGGTGTGAACGCCGCCGGGGTTGCTCGAGAGCTCGAGCTTGGTCGCGTCGTCGGTGATGAAGCGCGTGCCGAAGCGCGCCGCCTGGTCGCGGAACTGCTGCATCATCTCCGGCCCCGTGACGCCCTCGGGATAGCCGGGGTAGTTCTCGACGTCGGTCGTCTGCTGCAGCAGGCCGCCCCACGCAAAGCCCTCGATGACGAGCGGGTTCAGGTCCGCGCGCGACGTGTAGAGCGCGGCGGTGTAGCCGGCAGGTCCGCTGCCGACGATGACGACCTCTTCGACGTCCTTGATCTCAGTGTCCATGTAAGTGCTCATTACTTTACTTTCTGAAGTGTAGCCACGCCACCGCTCGCCGCCTCTCGCTCACGGTCCCACTGCGCCACGGTACCGCGCAACTGGAAGAACGCGACGATTCCCGGCGGTATCGGCAGCCAGAAGGCTATGACGCGGTAGGTGAGCACGGCGGGAAAGACGACGGCGCTCGGTACTCCGAATAGGACGTCGAACGCGAAGATCATCCCCGCGTCGACCGAGCCCACCCCGCCCGCGGGCGACGGGATCAGGTTGGCGGCCATGCCGACGAAGAAGCCCTGCACGAGCACGCCGAAGGAGATGTTGCCACCGAAGGCCTCGAAGCTCGCCCACAGCACCGCGATGTTGGCGGCCCAGAAGCCCACCGCGCCGATGACCGCAAGCGCTCCGCGCTGCGGGTGGCGGAGGTAGGCGAGCGCGGTGCGCGTGCCCGTGGCGAGCGTCGCCGGCCCCTTGGCGAGCCGCTGCAAATAGCGGACGCGCCGGTAGCCGCCGGCGAACTGCTGGATGCGGCGCTCGAAGTCCTGCGGGATCAGCGCAATCAGCCCGAAGACGGCCATCACGCACGCCGCGAGCGCCGCCGGCACGATCGTGCCGCCGACCGGCGCCGGCCCCGGCAGCACGTGGGTGCGCAGCAGGATCCCGAACACGACAAGCGCCATGAGGTAGACGGAGTAGGTGAGGACGAGGAAGGAAACCATCCGGCAGGCGGAGCGCCGCCGCGGCATGCCGGCCTTGCGCAGCGCCCAGTAGGTGAGGACGAGGCCGCCCACGCCGGCCGCGGAGAAGATGCGCGTGGCCGCCAGCCCGGCCATCGTGATCTGATACGACACCTTCGCGTTGAGACGGCGGTGGAGCTCGTCGTCGTGCGTGCCGCCGAGCACGCCGCGGAACAGGGCCACGTAGGCGACGAACGCGAGCACGTTGAAGCCGACCGCGATCACGATCCAGTACCAGACACCCTCGTCGAGCTTGTCGACCGCCTCGCCTGCGCCGATCAGGTTCGGCAGGAGCACGTAGATAGCCACCACGATGAGGACGACGAGCAGGGCGCCCGTGGCGAGCTTGCGGCGGTCGCTCAGTAGCGCTTGTAGGCGGCCGACCTCCTCATCCTCACCGCGCTCGTCGTCGGTCGTGTCGTCGAAAGCGGACTCCTCGTCGGGGAGGAGGTGCTCGTCCTCGAGCCGGCGGCGTTCCTCGAGGCGGCGGCGCTGGTCCGCCGCCATCAGCTCGCCCGCGGCTCCAGTTGCTGAATCGTGCGGGCGACCGCCGTTAGCAGCGGATCGAGATGCGGCGCAGCGCGCCAGATGCCCTCGGCGAGCGCGAATCCCGCCAGCAGGTCCATGACGTAATGCTCCCCCAGATAGACCAGCCCGAACCCGAGGACGAGGGCGTAGGCCCACCCGGCCGCGGCGTGGCCGGGTCCGACTTGAGACAGCAGGCGGGCTGCCATGACTGAGGTGCCGAAGTGGAGCGAGGGCATGGCCGCAAAGGGGTTTCCCTGCAGCGAATGGTAAAGCGGGCGCCAGAGACGTCCCCAGAAGCGCTCGCCGGCTTCGGCCATGATCCGTCGCACAGGAGGCATGTTCCCGTTTTCGCCTGCCCACCAAGGCGGCGCCGTAGGGACGGCCCAGTAGACCACGCAGCCGAGATCGAAGCACGCCGACATCAGCACGGCCGAGCGCGGATAGAGCTCGCGGTGGCGCAGGAGCATGTAGGCGAGCGTCCCGTGGGGGACGAGGAACCAGCTCCAGTGGATCGCCGACAGGCCGTACTCGAGCGCGCCCACCTGGCCCTCACGGCCGAGCGCGCGCTGGAGCCGGATGGTGGGCGTCGTGCCGCCCCCGATCGCGCGGTCGAAGTTGATCGGGTAGTCCACCTTCAGGCGCCGCAGGAGCGCCTCGGGGTCGTCGTCGGGCATATCAAAGTGCGCGAAGTACGCCCACATCTGTAGGGCGTAGATGGACGCGTCGCGCAGGGGGGTGCGGTGAGCGGCGAGGGCCAGGGCCGCCGGCGACGGCCATGTGAGCGCCGACACCACCGGCACACGGAGCCTCAGCCGGTGCCTGACCAGCGGCGTGGCGATGCCTACCGCCACCGCACCCCACGCGAGCGTTCGCAGGGCGCGAGTGCTTCGCAAGGCCGCCGCAGCATAACCGGGAAGGCGGCCGCAGCCTCGGCAACGACGCGTGCAGCGCGGAGGAGGAGGCGGGTGGGCAACGAACAGCCTCGGAACATGAAGATCTCGCGCTCCCTGGCCACGGTCTCGATCACGCTTGCCGCGCTGGCGGCCGCCGGCGGCGTCTCCGCCGTCGCGTCCGACTCGCCCGCCGCCAGCAGCGGCGGCGCGCTGGCCGAGCCGACGGTGCAGCAGCACGGAGGCGGCCCTGCCGCGCCGGCTCGCGAGCGGGAGGCCGACGCGTCCGCCAAGGCCACCCCGGAGGGCGGCGGGAGCGCCCCGCCCACGCAGGCGGCCCAGGACGACCAGCCGACGACGCCCGGCGGCGAGGAGCAGAACGGCGGCGAGCAGAACGGCGGCGAGACGCAGCCCGACGAACCGGTCGAGACCGAAGAGGATGGCGGCGTCGTTCCGGACACGGGCGACGACACCGGCTCAGCCACGAGCGGCCTGCCCTCGACGGGCCTCGAGCTCGGCGCGATGGCGGTGATCGGGCTCGGCCTGCTGATGCTCGGGGCGGCGCTGCGGCCGGGCCGCAGCGCTCCCGCCGGGCGCCGCTAGGCCGTTCAGACGATCAGCGAACCACCCGTGCGGCGCTGACGGTCGCCGCGCTGCTGCTGAAGGTGCGGAACACGCTCAGGTCCATCCGGAAGAACGCCTTCTTGCGCCTGAGCTTCTTGCCGGCTGTGTAGTACACCTTCCACGTCCCGGTCCGCGCCGCGACGGGCAGGAACGGCAGCTTCTTGTGGGCGATCCCACAGGCGCCCTTGGCCGTGCCGAGCTTCCGAACGGCGTATCGCCGCCCCTTGAACGTCCAGTGCAGGTACAGCTTGGCCCCGGTGGGCACTCCCCACGCGGACCAGCGGACCTTGCGTCCGAGGTTGCGCCTCACGCGCGCGGGCTTGATCGCCGCCCCCACCCGCACCAAGGTGATGTTCGTCGACGCTACGAGGCCCGGTGTGACCTGGTCGGTCGCCGTGAGCGTGTACGTCTTGGTGCGGCCGCTCGAGCTGTTGATGAACTCCGTCGGCATGAAGACGCCGGTGCTGAAGGACCCGTCCGCCGCCAGCGGCGTGTAGCCGCCGAGGCTGCCGTCCGGGTAGTTCAGCTGGACTGAGCTGAGGGTGGGATCCGTGTTCGGCGTGAAGCCGGAGCCCGACACTGGGACCCACCGTTCGCCTGCAAGCCCGGGGAGGTAGCGCGCGCACGGTGTGCCCGGGGCGATCGCCGCGGCGACGGCCGACGAGGCGCTGACCGCACTGAGCGCGGCCACGGCGGCCGCGCACGCAACAGCTCGCCGGAGGAAGGGACGATTCATCGAGGATTCTCCGTTCGGGGGAGGGGGTGCGGCTCTCGGGTACCCATCCTCCTCGAAACGTGCACATCATGCGCCAACTCGCTCCGGCGCCCTGTAGCTCGGCAGTAGGTACAGTGCCCGGCGCTTGTATCGCGCGGCAGGAGACAACGCTGCTCCTTCGCAAGCCGGGCAGGCCGGGCGGGGGCGGCGGCGGGTCGAACTCACCAGGCGTCTGCACTCGCTACCAGGCCGACCTCTCGGGGGAGACGGGCGGCTCGCTGATCCTCGTCCCCTGCTAGCTCAGCCGCCCAGCTTCTCCAAGATCCGCACCTCTACATCGGCGCGCTTCGCGAACTCGCGCGCGTCCTCCGCCGTGCCGAGGTGCTCGCCCCAGTGCATCGGGACCGCAACGCGGGGCTGGATGCGGCGGGCGGCCTCGGCGGCCTCCTGAGCCGTCATCACGTAGATGCCGCTCACCGGCAGCAGCGCCACGTCGACGCCGGTCACGCTGTCCATCTCCGGGATCACGTCGGTGTCGCCGGAGTGGTAGAGCCGCTCGCCGCGCACGTTCAGCTCGTAGCCGACCCAGCCCGCCTCGCGCGGATGGAAGGGTCTCCCCTCCCCGTTGAGCTTCGAGGTGTTGTACGCCGCCACCGCCCCCACGTGGACCCCGCGCACCAGCTCTTCGTCGAGCGCCTCGCCCGGCGCGATCGAATGCACCTGGCCGCTCACGCGCTCCGCCACCGCGGCCGGGCCGACGAGCCAGGTGTCGCGCTTCGAGAGGCGCTCGACGTCCTGTGGGGAGAAGTGGTCGTAGTGGCCGTGCGTGACCAGGATCAGGTCGGCGGGCGGTGAGCCCTCGGGCACCCGGTACGGGTCTATGTAGACGAAGGATCTTCCGACGCTGACGCGGAAGCCCGAGTGCCCGAGCCATTCAATCGAGTCGAGGAGCACTCCTCCGTAGCTTGGCATGCGAGCCGCCGTCGAAGGCGCACCGAGGTCCCTCGTTTCGAGCGATCGACGTTGACCGATTCCATGAGCGCCTCCATCAGCGGCAGGCCGTGCCCCCGGAACGGCAGCGGGCCGTCCGGGCGCTCAACCCATTGGCCGCTGTCGCGCACCTCGAGCAGCACCCCCGCCTCGGTGAGGTCGGCCTCGAGGGTCACGCGTCCCTCGCCGAAGCCGCAGCCGTGCTCGATCGCGTTCGAGCAGGCCTCGTGGCAGGCGATCTGGATGGCGTCGACCTCCTCGGGGAGCGCGCCGTGCGCCCGCAGCCAGCGCGTCAGCCCGCGCCGCATCGAGGCGAGCTCCTCGGGCGCGGCCCGCATCTCCGCCCGGAAGGGCCCGGCGAGCACCGGCTGGGTGCGCAGCACGAGGAGCGCAATGTCGTCGCTCGGCGCGTGCATCTGGAGCATCGCGTCCATCAGCCGGTGGCAGAGCGCCTCCGGGTCCTCGCCGGGGTCGGTCGCGGCCGCCCGCAGCCCCTCGAGGCCGTCGTCGATCGACGCGCCACGCTGCTCGACGAGCCCGTCCGTGTAGAGGATCAGCGTCGAGCCTGGCTCCAGCTCGACCTCGACCTCGCTGTGGCTGGGCGACTCGAAGACGCCCAGCGGCGGGTCGGGCGCGCCGTCCAGGAACGCTGCCCGCCCGTCCGGCCCGACGAGGAGCGGCGGCACGTGGCCGGCGCTCGCGAGCCGCACGGACGACCGGTCGGGCTCGACCACCAGGTACATGAGCGTCGCCATCTGCGCGCCCTCGAGGCTGCGCACGAGCCGGTCGAGCCGGTCAAGCACGCCACCTGGGGGGTGCCCTTCGAGCGCATAGGCGCGCGTCGCATGCCGCAGCTGGCCCATCAGCGACGCCGCGCCGAGACCGTGCCCCACCACGTCGCCCATCGCGACGCCGAGGCGCCCGTCGCCGAGCTCGAGCGCGTCGTACCAGTCGCCGCCGACCTTCGCGCCACCGGGCCGGTAGCGAGCGGCCAGGGTCACGCTGTCCAGATCCGGCAGCCGGTCGGGCAGGAGACTGCGCTGCAGCGTCTCGACGGTGCCGAGCTCCCGCTCGTAGGCGCGCGCATTGGCGATCGCGAGACCGGCGCGATCCGCCATCAGGATCAGCAGGCTCTCCTCGTCCGCGGTCCAGCGGCGCGTCGAGCACAGGCCGAGCTCGACGACGCCGGCGAGCTCGCCGCCGACCGTGAGCGGCGCGGCCAGGACGGCGTGCGGTTGCTCGGCCGCCAGCGCCCGATCGAGTCCCTCGGAGAAGTCCACGAGCGTGACCGGCCGCCCCTCGTTCACGACCTCGGCGAGCGCCCCGGTGAGGTCGACGCGATCGGTCGGGCCGTGCGACTTGAAGCCGCTCGCGGCTCCGACCACGAGCTGGAGCGCGTCCTCGGGGTCGCGCAGCAGGATGCGCGCGAGATCGGCGTCGAAGGCCTCGCGCAGGCGCTCGCCGAGCAGCTCGAGCATGTCGCGCAGCGCGAGGTGCTCGAGCGCCGCCTCGGTCACGCGCTGCAGCTTCGAGAGCGCCTCCGCCACCGTCTCGGCCTGTGCGCGCCCGGCGCTCTCGATCGCGGCGCGGCGGCGGTCGGTCATGTCGAGCACCTGCCAGATCAGGTGCAGCGGGCGCTCGTGGGCGTCGACGGCGAGCGACACGCTCACGAGCGCGTAGCGCAGCTCGCCGTCGCTGCGGGTGAAGCGGACCTCCGCCTGGTGCGAGCCCTGGCGCTCCTGCACGAGCCGCGCCACGGCCTCCTTCTCGCCGGGCCGATCGTCCGGGTGCGCGATCTCGATCGGCGGCCGCGCGAGCAGCTCCCCGTGCGACAGGCCGACCATGTCGCATAGCGCCTGGTTGACCTCGATCCAGTCGCCGTCGAGCTCGCTCAGGCCGATCCCGATCGGGGCGCCCTCGAAGGCGGCGCGAAAGCGCACCTCGGACTCGCGCAACTCGGCGGTCTTCTCGGCCAGCGCGAGCAGCATCGCGACCTTGGAGCGCAGCACGTCAGGGTCGACCGGCTTGACGATGTAGTCGACGGCGCCGGCCGAGTAGCCGCGGCTGATCTGCTCGCTGTCCGCGTCCGCGCCGGTGAGGAAGACGATCGCCGTGTCCTCGTGGCGGGGCCGCTGCCTGATCAGCTCGACGGTCTCGAAGCCATCCATGCCGGGCATGCGCACGTCCATGACGATCACGCCGAAGTCCTGGTCCAGCAGCCTCCGGAGCGCCTCCTCACCCGAGCGCGCAGTCACGACCTCGTGGCCAAGCGGGGCGAGCAGGGCCTCGAGGGCCGTTAGCGTGTCCGGCTGGTCGTCGACTACGAGGATGCCGGGCGAATCGCTCACCGATGGAGCCATACGCGCATCAGCGACAGCAGCTGGTCGATGTCGACGGGCTTCGTGATGTAGTCGGAGGCGCCCGAGGCGATGCTCTTCTCGCGGTCGCCCTTCATCGCCTTCGCGGTGAGCGCCACGATCGGCAGGCGCTCGAACTCCGGCATCTCGCGGACGGCGCGCGTCGCCTCGTAGCCGTCCATCTCCGGCATCATGATGTCCATCAGGACGAGCGAGACGTCGGGGTTGTCTCTGAGCGCCCGGATGCCGTCGCGGCCGTTCTCGGCGAACAGCACCTCCATCCCGCGGCGCTCGAAGACGCTCGTCAGCGCGAAGACGTTGCGCACGTCGTCGTCGACGATGAGCACCTTCTTGCCGTCGAACACCTCGTCAGCCGTGCGTAGCTGCTCGAGCATGCGCCGCTGCTCGGTGCGCATGCGCGACTCGGCGCGGTGCAGGTAGAGCGAGGTCTCGTCGAGCAGATGCTCCGGTGAGCGGGCGTCCTTGACGACGATCGACTGGGCGTAGCGGCTGAGCCGCGCCTCCTCCTTCTGCGACAGGTCCCTGCCGGTATGGACGATCACCGGCAGGTCGCGGAAGCGCTTGGTCCGCTTGATCCGCTCGAGCAGCGAGAAGCCGTCGCCGTCGCCCAGGCCCAGGTCGAGGACCACGCAGTCGAACTGGCTGCCGTCGAGCTCGGCGAGCGCCTGGTCGGGCGAGCCCGCGCCGACTACGCGGACGTCGCCACCCCCTATCAGCTCCATCTTGGCCTCGCGCTCGCGCTCGTCGTCCTCGACGACGAGCACCGCGCACGTGCGCCGGTCGAGGAACTCGCCGAGCTCCTGGAACACCTCGCCGAGCCGCTCGGGCGAGAGCGGCTTGGGCGCGAAGCCGACGGCGCCGGAGCGGCGCGCCTCGTGTGAGCGCTCCCCCTCCGCCACAATGTACACGGGGATGTGGCGCGTCTGGGGGTGGCGCTTCAGGTGGTCGAGCACGGCCTCGCCGTCCACCTGCGGCAGCTCGCGGCTCACGACGATCGCCTCGGGCATGAACTCGTGCACGAGCGCGAGCCCGGCGTCGCCGCGCAGCGCCAGCAGGCACTTGAAGTCCCGCTCGTGCGCGACGCCGACCGCCGAGCGGGCCAGCTCCGGATCCTCGCTCATGACGAGCGCCACGCGGTCGCCGGGCGCGAGGTCCGCGCGGTCGTCCGTGAGCGGCTCGGGAAGCGTTGCGCTCTGGCCGCGCGGCGCGCCGTTCGAGTGGGCGGGGATCTCGGCCCGCTCCGGCGGCTCGACGACCTCGATGCGGCGCTCGGCGGGGCGGTAGCGCACCGGCAGGTAGAGCGTGAAGGTCGCCCCCTCACCCTCCGCGCTCTCGACCCTGATCTCGCCGCCCAGCAGACGCGCGATCTCGCGGCTGATCGAGAGCCCCAGGCCGGTGCCACCGAAGCGGCGGCTGATCGAGCCCTCGGCCTGCTGGAACGCCTCGAAGATGAGGCGCAGCTTGTCGGGCGGGATGCCGATGCCGCTGTCCCTGACCGAGAACGAGACGACGCGCTCCGCCCGCGCCAGCCCCTCGCCTGCGAACTGCAGCTCCGGCGGCGCCATGCCGATCGTCAGCTTGACCGAGCCGCGGTCGGTGAACTTGATCGCGTTCGAGAGCAGGTTCTTCAGCACCTGCTGAAGCCGCAGCTCGTCGGTCTCGATGCTGCCCGGGCCCTCAGGCTCGAGCTCGATCTCGAAGGACAGGCCCTTCTCCTCCGCGAGCGGGCGGAACGAGCGCTCGACGAAGTCGCGCACGCCCGCCAGCGAGGTCCGCCCCGAGTGCACGTCCATCTTGCCGGCCTCGACCTTGGACAGGTCGAGGATGTCGTTGATGAGTGCGAGCAGGTCCGAGCCGGCGTTGTGGATCGTCGCCGCCGAGTCGACCTGCTTGCTCGTCAGGTTGCCGGTCTCGTTCGAGCTCAGCACCTTCGAGAGGATCAGGAGCGAGTTGAGCGGCGTGCGCAGCTCGTGCGACATGTTCGCGAGGAACTCCGACTTGTACTTCGAGCTGAGCGCGAGCTGCTCCGCCTTCTCCTCCAGCGAGCTGCGCGCGGTCTCGATCTCGCGGTTCTTGATCTCGATGTCGCGGTTCTGGCGCTCGAGCTGCTCCGCCTTCTCCTGCAGCTCCTCGTTGGTGGCGCGCAGCTCCTCCTGCTGGGTCTGAAGCGCCTGCGACTGCTTCTGCAGCTCCTGCCCCTGGGACTGGGACTGCTGCAGCAGCTGCTCGGTGCGCACGTTGGCGATGATCGTCGAGAGGACGACGCCGATCGTCTCCGTCAGCTGGTCGAGGAACTGCAGGATGATCTCGTCGAAGGCGCGGAACGAGGCCAGCTCGATCACCGCGAGCACCTGCTCCTCGAACAGCACCGGGATCACGATGATGTTGCGCGGCGCCGCCTCGCCGAGGCCTGACGAGATATGGACGTAGTCCGGCGGCGGGTCGTTGATCAGGATCGGCTTCTTCTCGAGCGCCGCCTGGCCGACGAGCCCCGCGCCGGCGCGGAAGCGGTTCGCCACCGAGCGCCGGCGCGTGTAGCCGTAGCTCGCGAGCAGGCGCAGCTCGTAGCCGCCCTCCTCGTCCTCGTGGTCGGCGACGAAGAAGGCGCCGTGCTGCGCCGAGACCGCCGGCGAGAGCTCGGACATGATCAGCTGCGACACCGTCTCGAGGTCGCGCTGGCCCTGCATCAGGCCCGAGATGCGCGCAAGGTTCGTCTTGAGCCAGTCCTGCTCCTCGTTCTGGCGGGTCGTCTCGCGCAGGTTGGCGATCATCTGGTTGATGTTGTCCGAGAGGTCCGCGACCTCTCCCTTGGCCTCGACCTTGATCGAGCGCGTCAGGTCGCCCTGGGTCACGGCCGTCGACACCTCGGCGATCGCGCGCACCTGGGTCGTCAGGTTGGAGGCGAGCTGGTTGACGTTCTCGGTCAGCCCTCGCCAGGTGCCGGAGACGCCCTCGACCTGAGCCTGGCCCCCCAGCTTGCCCTCGGTGCCGACCTCCTTGGCCACGCGCGTGACCTCGTCCGCGAACGAGGACAGCTGGTCGACCATCGTGTTGAGGGTTTCCTTCAGCTCGAGGATCTCGCCCTGCGCGTCGACCGTGATCTTCTGGGTCAGGTCCCCGCGCGCCACCGCCTGGGCAACCTGCGAGATGTTTCGCACCTGGTCGGTGAGGTTCGAGGCCATCGAGTTCACCGACTCGGTGAGCCCGCGCCAGGTGCCGGAGACGCCCGCCACCTCGGCCTGGCCGCCGAGGCTGCCCTCGGTGCCGACCTCGCGCGCCACGCGTGTGACCTCCGCCGCGAACGAGTTGAGCTGGTCGACCATCGTGTTGATCGTGTTCTTCAGCTCGAGGATCTCGCCCTTGGCGTCGACGATGATCTTCTTCGACAGGTCGCCATTCGCGACCGCCGTCGTGACCTGGGCGATCGAGCGCACCTGGTCGGTGAGGTTCGACGCCATGAAGTTGACCGACTCGGTGAGGCTGCGCCAGGTGCCGGACACGCCCTCGACCTCGGCCTGGCCGCCGAGCTTGCCGTCGGTGCCGACCTCCTTGGACACGCGCGTGACCTCAGCCGCGAAGGCGTTCAACTGGTCGACCATCGTGTTGACGGTGCTCTTCAGCTCGAGGATCTCGCCCTGCGCGTCGACCGTGATCTTCTTCGAGAGGTCGCCGTTCGCGACCGCCGTGGTGACCTCGGCGATGTTTCGCACCTGATCGGTCAGGTTCGAGGCCATCGAGTTCACGTTCTCCGTCAGGCCGCGCCAGGTGCCGGACACGTCCTCGACCTCCGCCTGGCCGCCGAGCTTGCCCTCGGTCCCCACCTCGCGCGCGACGCGCGTGACCTCCGCGGCGAACGAGCGCAGCCGGTCGACCATCTTGTTGATGGTGTCCGCGAGCGCGGCCACCTCGCCCTTGGCCTCGACCGCGATCTTCTGCGAGAGGTCGCCCTCGGCCACCGCCGTCGACACCTGCGCGATCGAGCGCACCTGATCCGTCAGGTTGTCGGCCATCAGGTTCACGGACTCGGTGAGCCCGCGCCAGGTGCCGGACACCCCCTTGACCTCGGCCTGGCCGCCGAGCTTTCCCTCGGTTCCCACCTCGCGCGCCACGCGCGTGACCTCGTCCGCGAACGACGACAGCTGGTCGACCATCGTGTTGACCGTGTTCTTCAGCTCGAGGATCTCGCCCTTGACGTCCACCGTGACCTTCTGGGTCAGGTCCCCCTCGGCCACCGCGGTCGTGACCTGCGCGATGTTGCGGACCTGGTTGGTCAGGTTCGACGCCATCAGGTTCACCGAGTCGGTGAGGTCCTTCCAGGTGCCCGACACGTTCGGCACCTCGGCCTGGCCGCCGAGCTTGCCCTCAGTGCCCACCTCGCGTGAGACGCTCGTGACCTGGTCGGCGAAGATCGCCAGCGTGTCGGTCATCCCGTTCATCGTGTCCGCGAGCTCCGCCACCTCGCCCTTGGCCTCGACCGTGATCTTCTGGGAGAGGTCGCCGCGCGCCACGGCCTGAGCGACGTAGGAGATGTTGCGGACCTGGTCGGTGAGGTTGGACGCCATCGAGTTGACGTTCTCGGTGAGGTCGCGCCAGGTGCCGGACACGCCCTCCACCTCGGCCTGGCCGCCCAGCTTGCCCTCTGTGCCGACCTCGCGCGCCACGCGCGTTACCTCGTCCGCGAACGACGACAGCTGGTCGACCATCGTGTTGATCGTGTCCGCGAGCGCCGCGACCTCGCCCTTTGCCTCGACGGTGATCTTCTTCGACAGGTCGCCTCGGGCGACCGCCGTCGTGACCTCGGCGATGCCGCGCACCTGCTCGGTGAGGTTGTCGGCCATCAGGTTCACCGACTCGGTGAGGTCGCGCCACGTGCCGGACACGCCCTTGACCTCGGCCTGGCCGCCGAGGCTGCCCTCGGTCCCAACCTCGCGCGCCACGCGCGTGACCTCGTCCGCGAACGACGACAGCTGGTCGACCATCGTGTTCACGGTCGTGCCGATGCGCAGGAACTCGCCCTTGACCGGTTGGCCCTCGATCGTCAGCGCCATCTTGCGGTCGAGGTCGCCGTCGGCGACGGCGTCGAGCACGCTCGCCACCTCGGTGGTCGGGCGAACGAGGTCGTCGATGAGCGCGTTGAGCGACTCGACGCTCGACTCCCAGCCGCCGCCGGCCGGGCCGAGCGACGCGCGCTGGTCCATGCGGCCCTCGCGTCCGATCACGCGGCGCATTCGGCCGAGCTCCTTCTCCATCTTGCCGTTCATCGAGACGAGCTCGTTGTAGGCCGCGCCGATCTCGCCGACAAGCCCCTGGCGGCGCCGCGAGAGGCGGCGCGAGAAGTCGCCGTCGCGGGCGGCGACGAGAGCCTCGAGGATCTCCTCGAGCACCGCTGCGTCGACCGTGCCGTCGAGCTGGCCGGACGGGGAGGGCTGTCGGGTGGCGGTTCGTCCCGCAGTCGCTTCGCGCGTCGCGTTTTTCGCTCGCGTGCCAGGCGCGGCTGCGGTCTTGGAACCAGCCACCAGCGGTCCTCCCCGGGTTGGTGGACGAGTCAGGGGGCTGAAAGACTCGCACCGCTGGGTGCGCTGCGCAACAGAGAACGGTCTTCGGCGCCCTTAGGGGCGGGCGGCGGCGTTCTCCCGGCGCGTACACCAAGCGTGATCCCCGCCACCACGACGGCTACGGCGACGAGGCGCTCTGGGGTCACGCCCGCTACCCCGAGCGCGGCGGAGCAGGCGAGTGCACTCACGGGCAAGACCCCCGCGAAGAGGCCGGCCCGCTCGACTCCGAGGATGCCCACAGCCGTGTACCAGCAGAGGAAGCCGCCGGTCGTGACGATCGCGCCCAGATAGACGAGCGCCACCAGCTCGGCCGCACTCGGCGCCGGCAGCTCGGGACCGCCGGCGACGAGGCTCCAGCCGGCGAGCAGCGGCAGCGCGAACAGGCACGCGTATGCCGACACGGCGAGCGGCCCGAGCCGGTCGAGATGCGGCGCGGCCAGCAGCGAGAAGGCGGCCTCACAGGCGAGCGCCCCGAGCGCCAGCCCGAGGCCGACCCAGGTGATCCCGCCGTCGGCCCACTGGACGCCGGCCGCGCCGAGCGACACCACAACGCCGGCGAGGAGCACCCGGCCGCTCACGGGCCGGCGCTCGAGCAGCGGCGCGGCGAGCGCCAGCACCACGGGCACGCAGCCGACGATCACCCCGACGGTTGCCGGGTCGGTCTCGCGCACCCCCTCGACGACGAAGAAGTTGAACAGCACGAGGCCGGTCGCCCCGAGCGCGGAGAGGCCGAGCGCCTCGCGCAGCGATAGGCGCGGCAGCCGCCCCCGCGCCAGCGCGACGAGGATCGCGGCCGCAAGCAGGTAGCGCAGGAACTGCCCCTCGGCGAGCGGGTAGCTCTCGACGGCATCCGAGGCGGCCACGAGCGAGCCCACGGCCGCGAGCGCGAGCGTCGCGAGCAGCGAGCCGCGCAGCGTCGCGCTCACGAGGCGCGCCGCCCGCCGGCCAGCGTGACCGCCGCCAGCGCGAGGTAGACGCCACCCGCCAGCTGCCCGCGCCGGCGGGCAATCGCGGCGTTGCCGCGGACCAGCGTGCCGAGCGAGCCCGCTGCGAGCGCGTACATCAGATCGACCGAGAGCCCGATGGCGGCGAGCAGCCCGCCCAGCACGAGAACCTGCGTCCAAGCGGCGCCCACGCCGGGGTCGATGAACTGCGGCAGGAAGGCGAGGAAGAAGAGCGCGACCTTCGGGTTCAGGAGGTTCACCACGAAGCCCTCGGCGAAGACCCGTCTGCCGGCGGCGGGCGCGCGCTCGCCAGGCTGCTCGTGACCGCGCTCCATGAAGGCGCGCGCGGCGAGGAACACGAGGTAGGCGGCGCCCGCGTACTTGACGACGGTGAAGGCCGTCGCCGACGAGGCGAGCGCGGCCGACAGCCCGGCCGCGGCCGCCGCGATGTGGACGAGCGTGGCGGTCTCGACGCCGAACGCGGACGCGACGCCGGCGCGGCGGCCCTGATCGACGCTGCGCGTGACTATGTAGATGAGGTTCGGGCCCGGCACCGCGACGAGCGCGACGGCGCTTGCGGCGAACAGAAGAACGGTCGAGGGCTCGGGCACGTCCGTCACCGTATGATCGAACCGGTCTGAGCGAAAGGACCAGTTGACCGCGTCTTCCATGGACCAGTTGCCCTGAGCCTCGAGCTCCTCATCTCGCTGGACCGCTCGCGGCCATCGCTGAAGGCCCAGGTCGAGGAACAGCTGCGCGCAGCGGTGCGCGAGGAGCGGCTCACGCCTGGGAGCCCGCTGCCGTCGAGCAGGGGCCTCGCTCGCGAGCTCGGCGTGTCGCGTGGGGTGATCGTCGAGGCCTACTCCCAGCTCGTCGCCGAGGGCTACCTGGTCGCGCGCCCCGGCGGCGCCACGCGCGTCGCGCTCGCCGCCTCGCCGGGCGCGGAGGCACAGCCGGCGCCGGCGGCCGAGCGCCCGCCGCGCTTCGACTTCCGGCCAGGCGGCCCGGACGTCTCGCTCTTCCCGCGCGACGCCTGGCTCGCCTCGCTGCGGCGGGCGCTCCGCTCCGCGCCCGACGTGCGGCTCGATTACGGCGACCCGCGCGGGGCGCCGGAGCTACGCGCGGCGCTCGCGTCATACCTCGGCCGCGTCCGGGGCGCCGCCTGCGACCCGGAGCGGATGATCGTGACGTCCGGCATGGCGCAGGGCATGGCGCTGCTCGGCCGGACGCTGGTGGCGCGCGCGGGCCGCCGCATCGCCGTCGAGGATCCCTCGAGCGGGCCGGGCCGCGCCCAGCTTGCCTCCACCGGCCTCGAGGTGCTGCCGGCGGCCGTCGACGAGGACGGGCTGCGCGTCGCGGAGCTGGGCGCGCTCGCGCCGCTCGACGCGGTGATGGTCACCCCCGCTCATCAGTTCCCGCTGGGCGTCGTCCTCTCCCCCGCGCGCCGTGCCCGGCTTGCCGAGTGGGCGTCGGAGACCGACGCGCTCGTGCTGGAGGACGACTACGACTCCGAATACCGCTACGACCGCGCGCCCGTCGGCGCCCTGCAGGGTCTGGCTCCGGAGCGGGTGCTCTACGCGGGCTCGGTCTCGAAGACGCTCGCGCCCGGCCTGCGGCTCGGCTGGATGGTCGCGCCCGAGCGGATCGCCGCCGGCCTGGTCGCCGCCAAGGAGCGCGACGACCTCGGGACGCCGGTGGTCGAGCAGCTGGCGCTCGCGGACTTCCTCGACCGCGGCGAGCTCGACCGCCACCTGCGCCGCACCCGCGGGATCTACCGCGGCCGCCGCGACACGCTCGTGGCCGCGCTCGGGCGCAGGCTGCCCGACTGGAGGCCGGCGGGCATCGCGGCCGGCCTCCACCTCGTGGCCGAGCTGCCCCCCGACACGGACGAGGGGGCCGTGCTCGCGGCCGCACGGGCCCGCGGAGTCGCGCTTTCCAGTCTCGGCGAGCACTCGGTCGTGAGGCGCCCGCCCGCCCTGCTGCTCGGCTACGGCCGCATCGCCGAGCCCGCGATCGACGCCGGCGTGGCGGAGCTGGCCGCCGGGTACGCTGCCGCCGGACGCGCACGTCGAAGAGGAGACTCGAGTTGAGCTACGAGACCGTCAAGTGGGAAGTGGACGAGGGGGTCGGCCGCATAACGCTGAACCGGCCGGACTCGCTGAACGCGTGGACCGCCGAGTTCGGCGAGGAGCTCAAGCACCTGGTGATGGTCGACGCGGCCGACTCCGCCGTGCGCGCCGTGCTCGTGACCGGCGCCGGGCGCGGCTTCTCCTCGGGTGCGGACCTGAAGAGCGGCTTCGACCCCCACCCCGATGACGGCATGCCGGATCTCCGCAAGGAGCTCCGCGACGTGTACCACCCGATCATCGCCGGCGTGCGCCGCCTCGAGAAGCCGGTGATCGCGGCAGTGAACGGCCCGGCGGTCGGGATCGGCGCCTCGCTCGCGTTCGCCTGCGACCTCGTGCTCGCCGCCGAGTCCGCCTTCTTCGGGCTCGCCTTCGTGAACATCGGGCTGATGCCGGACGGCGGCTCGACGCTGTTCGTCCCGGCCGCGGCTGGCAAGGCGCGCGCCTTCGAGATGGCCCTGCTCGGCGAGCGCGTCCCGGCCGCGCTCGCCCTGGAATGGGGCCTCGTGAACAGCGTCCACCCAGACGACAAGCTCCTAGAGGAGGCCGGCCTGCTCGCGGGACGCATGGCGCAGGGCCCGACACGCTCGTACGCCGGGACAAAACGGGCGCTCAACCGGATGCTCTACCCGGACCTCGAGGGACAGCTCGATCTGGAGGCCGAACTGCAGCACGCGCTCGCGCGCACGCGTGACTTCCAGGAGGGCGTGACGGCGTTCGTCGAGAAGCGCGACCCGGCCTTCCAGGGAACCTGACGCGGAGCCCCGCGGCGGGGATAATCATCCCCGGTGGATGGCATCGCCGAGGTCGAGCGGGGCCGTGAGTGCTACGCCAGACGTGCGTGGGCGGATGCCCACGAGGTTCTGTCGAGAGTCGATCAGACGACCTCGTTGGGCGCGGAGGATGTCGAGTTGCTCGCGCGGTCGGCCTACATGCTCGGCCGCGACGACGAGTACGTGAGCGGCCTGGAGCGTGCTCATCGCGCCCACCTGGACTCCGGCGAGGCGTCGCGCGCCGCGAGCTGCGCGTTCTGGATCGGCTGGAACCTGATGTTTCGAGGGGAGACGGCCCCCGCGACCGGCTGGTTCGCTCGCGCGCAGCGCCTCCTCGAACGTGAGACGGGTGATTGCGTCGAGCGCGGATACCTGCTGATTCCGGTCTGGCTTGAGCAAGCGGCCGGCGGTGACCACAAGGGCGCGTACGCCACCGCGGCCGAGGCCGCCGCGATCGGTGAGCGGTGCGGCGATCAGGACTTGGTCGCGCTCGCCCTGATGGACCAGGGCCACGCCCTGGTCCGACAGGGGCTGACGGAGGAGGGCCTGCGGCTGGTGGACGAGACCATGGTGGCCGTCACCGCAGGGGAGCTCTCGCCGATCGTCGCCGGCATCGTCTACTGCAACACAATCGCGTTCTGTCAGGGCGCGTTCGAGCTGCGTCGCGCCCGGGAGTGGACCTCCGCGCTGACGCGCTGGTGCGAGCAGCAGCCCGACATGGTGGCCCACAACGGGCTCTGCCTGGTGCATCGCGCCCAGCTCATGACGCTGGGGGGTGCATGGCGGGATGCTCTCGAGGAACTCCGCCGCCTCGGCGAGCGCTTCACCGAAGGAGTCCTGAATCAGCGGGCTATCGGCGCGGCCGCCTATGAACAGGGGGAGGTCCATCGGCTCCGGGGCGAGTTCGATGCGGCCGAGGCCGCCTATCGGCAGGCAAGCCTGCTCGGGCGGGAGCCGCAGCCGGGTATGGCCCTGCTGCGGCTGGCGCAAGGCAAGGGCAAGGCCGCGGCCGCCGCCATCCGCCGAGCTGTGGGCGAGAGCACCCAGCCGCTCAAGCGGGCCGCCCTGCTGCCCGCATACGTGGAGATCATGCTGGCCGGGGGAGATGTCGAGGTGGCGCGCAGTGCGTGCCGCCAGCTCGAGGAGATCGCGCGGAGGCAAGGGACCGACGCGCTGGAAGCCATGTCGGCGCAGGCCGATGGGGCGGTGCTGCTGGCCGAGGGCGACGCCTCCGCCGCCCTGGTTGCGCTGCGCCGCGCCTGGCGGACGTGGCACGAACTCGAGGCGCCCTACGACGCGGCACGCGCCCGAGCGCTGGTGGGGCTGGCCTGCCGCTCGCTGGGCGACGATGACACAGCCGCGCTCGAGCTCGAGGCAGCTCGCGTCGTCTTCGCAGAGCTGGAGGCGACGCACGACCTCGGCTGGGTCGACTCGCTCACCCCCCGCGCCGCGCCTCCGGATGCCTACGGGCTCACGCCGCGTGAGCTCGAAGTTCTGCGACTGGTCGCTGCGGGGAAGAGCAACCGCGAGATCGCGTCGGCGCTCGTCATCAGCGAGCACACGGTCGCCCGCCACCTCCAGAACATCTTCGCCAAGGTCCGCGTTTCATCCCGGACCGCGGCGGGCGCATTCGCGTTCGACCACGACCTCGTTTGACGCCTATTGGGCCGACTCACAACGTTCCCCGGAAACGGTGGAACGTTGTGAGGAGGTCCACTATTTGGTCAGAACTGACCACACCGTTTGTGCTGCAAGTTTGGTGAATCCGGGCGATGCGCCCCAGGGTCGCATCGGCGTACGGTCGTCCTCATGAAGTACGACGCGATCGTCGTCGGGGCCCGCTGTGGCGGATCGCCAACAGCGATGTTGCTGGCGCGCCGGGGGTACAGGGTGCTGCTGGTGGACAAGGCCACCTTTCCCAGCGACACCATGTCGACGCACCTCGTCCATCCGCCGGCGGTGGCTGCGCTCGCCCGGTGGGGCATCCTCGAGCGGCTCGAGGCCACGAACTGTCCGCCGATCACTCGGTACTCGTTCGACTTCGGGCCCGTCATCATCTCCGGATCTCCGCGGCCGGCGGATGGCGCGGCGGAGGCGTACGGCCCCAGACGAATCGTGCTCGACGCGCTGCTGCTCGACGCCGCCGCCCAGGCGGGCGCAGAGCTGCGCGAGGCCTTCACGGTCGAGGAGATCGTGGTCGAGGAGGGGCGGGTGACGGGCATCCGCGGCCACGCCAAGGGCGGCGCTACGGTCACCGAGCGAGCTCGGGTGGTGGTCGGAGCGGACGGGAAGAATTCGCTGGTCGCCAAGGCGGTGCGGCCCGAGCGCTACAACGAGGTTCCCGCGCTCACGCCGCTCTACTACGCCTACTGGAGCGGACTTCCGCTTGACGCGTTCGAGACCTACATCCGCGCGGAAGACCACCGCGGCTGGGGGGCCATCCCGACACACGACGGCCTCACCTGCGTGGTCCAGGGCTGGCCGCAGTCGCAGTTCCAGGCCAACCGCAAGGACGTGGAGGGCACCTACATGAAGTCTTTCGAGCTCGCCCCCGAGTTCGCCGAGCGGATGGACGGCGCCAAGCGGGAGACGCGCTTTGTGGGCACGGGCGACCTGCCGGGCTTCTTCCTCAAGCCCTACGGGCCGGGCTGGGCCGTCGTCGGCGACGCCGGCTACCACAAGCACCCGATCACGGCCTTCGGAATCACCGACGCGTTCCGTGACGCCGAGGCGGTGGCTGGGGCCCTCGACGATGCGTTCGCCGGGCGCCGCCCCTACGACGACGCGATGGCCGACTACCAGCGCAAGCGGGACCAGGAGGCGCTGCCGATCTACGATTTCACCTGCGACTTCGCGAAGCTCGAGCCCCCTCCGCCCGAGATGCAGCAGCTAATGGGCGCGATGCAGGCCAATCAGGAGGCGATGGACGGCTTCGTGAGCGTGATGGCGGGCACCCTCCCCGCGCCGCAGTTCTTCGGGCCCGAGAACGCCGGACGCATCATGGCCCAAGCGGCAGCTCCATCCGGGTAGATCAGCTTCGAAAGGAGGGGGACGCCCCCGGTCGGTGCGGCGCGTTTCGAGCCGATGCTGACGTCTCTCGGGGCATACGCCACGAAGTGGAGCCCCCATCCGACCCGGGGATATGATGCCTCGCGCCTTGTCCAGGCGGTGGACTCACCTCGCCTTGCTGGCCGCGCTTGCCGCGGCTCTGATCGGCATGCTCATGACGGCCCCCGAGGCCTTCGCCGACGCCTTCACGCCGGAGTCCGGCGGCTCCCCGCAGGCCGAGGACATCGACACGCTCTACAAGATCACGCTCTACATCGGGATCGTGATCTTCGTCGGCGTCGAGGCGACGCTGCTCTACTCGCTGATCAAGTACCGCGCCCGCCGCGACGGCCCGGAGGCGGAGCAGATCCACGGCAACACGCCGCTCGAGATCGGCTGGACCGTGGGCGCGGCGCTGATCCTCGTCGTGCTGACGGTGGTGACCTTCGTCTACCTGCCCGACATCGAGAACCCGCCGCCGTCTGGCCCGAACGGGCTGCGCGCCGAGCAGGCGCGCTTCGCCTCGATCGACCAGCCGGCGCCGCCTAAGAGCGGCGGCCCCGTGCTGACCATCGACGTCGTCGGCCAGCAGTACCTATGGCGCTACGACTACGCCGGCGGCGACCAGCTCTTCTCGTACTACGAGATGGTGGTGCCCACCGACACGACCGTCGTCCTCAACGTCACGGGTTCGGACGTGATCCACTCGTGGTGGATCCCCAAGCTCGGCGGCAAGGTGGACGGCGTGCCCGGGCACGTGAACGAGACCTGGTTCAAGATCCCGGCGGACAAGGCGGGCACCGTCTTCCGCGGCCAATGCGCCGAGCTCTGCGGCGCGGGCCACGCCGACATGCGCGCGGAGGTGCGTGCGGTCACGCCGGACCAGTTTGAGGAGTGGTCGGAGCGGACACGGGAAGAGATCCAGCAGGCGGGCGAGGATCTGATCGAGCAGCGCGAGCGGCGCCAGGCCGAGGTCCAGCCGGGTGAGGAGCAGCAGTAGTGGAAGCCGGTAGCCGAGTAGAGCCGCAGCGGGAGATCGCTCGCCCCGAGGTGATCCTGCCCGGCGTGCCCACGCCGCAGCGCGGCTGGCTCGCGTGGCTCACCACCACCGACCACAAGAAGATCGGGATCCTCTACATCGCAACGGCGATCGTGTTCCTGCTGGTCGGCGGCGTCGAGGCGCTCATCATGCGCCTGCAGCTCGCCCAGCCGAACAACACGCTCGTCACGCCGGAGACCTACAACGGCCTCGTGACGATGCACGGGACGACCATGGTCTTCCTGTTCATCATCCCGCTGATCGCCGGCTTCGGGAACTACCTGGTGCCGCTGATGATCGGGGCGCGCGACATGGCGTTCCCGAAGGTGAACGCGCTCTCCTACTGGCTCACGCTGTTCGGCGGCGTCGCCTTCTATTGCAGCGTCTTCTTCGAGCCGCCGCAGGCGGGCTGGACGATGTACGCCCCGCTCTCGGACGACCTCTACTCGCCGAGCGGGGGGGTCGACGCCTGGATATTCCTGATCCACCTGACCGGTCTCTCGTCGATCCTCGGCGCGGTCAACTTCGTGGCCACGATCCACAACATGCGCGCGCCCGGGATGGGCTGGGGCCGCATGCCGCTGTTCATCTGGACGATGCTCGTCTTCAGCTACCTGCTGATCGCCGCGCTGCCGTCGGTCGCCGCGGCGGTCACGATGCTGCTGACCGACCGCCACTTCGGCACCTCGTTCTTCGACCCGGCCGGCGGCGGCGACCCGCTCCTGTGGCAGCACCTGTTCTGGTTCTTCGGCCACCCCGAGGTCTACATCATGGTGCTGCCGGCCTTCGGGATGATCTCGGAGATCCTGCCCGTGTTCGCTCGCAAGCCGATCTTCGGCTACAAGGCGATCGCGGCCTCCTCGGTGGCGATCGCGTTCCTCGGCATGCTGGTCTGGGCGCACCACATGTTCACGACGCCCACGGCCACGGTCGTGCTCGCCTTCTTCATGCTGGCGTCGTTCACGATCGCGGTGCCGACCGGCATAAAGATCCTCAACTGGATCGCCACGCTCTGGCGCGGCTCGATCGTCTTCAAGACGCCTCTCCTCTTCGCGGCGGCGCTCCCGGCGCTGTTCGTGATCGGCGGCATCACCGGCGTCCAGCTGGCGATCTTCCCGGTCGACTGGCAGCTGCACGACACCTACTTCGTCGTCGCCCACTTCCACTACACGATCTTCGGCGGCGGCGTGTTCGGCTACTTCGCCGGGCTCTACTACTGGTTCCCGAAGTTCACCGGCCGGATGCTGTCTGAGGGCCTCGGCAAGGCGTCGTTCTGGCTGATGTTCATCGGCTTCAACATGGCCTTCCTCATCCAGCACTCCGCCGGGCTGTCCGGAATGCCGCGGCGCGTCTACGACTACGGCGACGACCTCGGCGTCGGCGAGTACAACCTGGTCTCGACGATCGGCGCGTTCATCCTCGCCGTCGGCGTGCTGCTCACGCTCATCAACGTGGTGCGCGCCGTCAGGCACGGCAAGGCGGCCGGCAACGACCCCTGGCAGGGCAACACGCTCGAGTGGTTCACGACCTCGCCGCCGCCGCCGAACAACTTCGACGTCGTCCCGCGCGTCCGCAGCGTCGAGCCGATGAAGGACATCCGCCGCGAGGTCGCGCTGGCCAGCAAGTCGGCCGAGAGCTCGGCTCAGCCGATCGCGCCGCGCGGCGTGTAGGGCGCTAGCCTGGGGCGCCCTGTGCGGAAGCTCGCACTCGCCACGCTCGTCGCCACCTTCGTCCTCATCCTCGTGGGCGGGGTCGTGCGCGTCTCCGACTCCGGCCTCGGCTGCGGGCCGGCCGGCTCGGGCTTCCACGGCTGGCCGTTCTGCAACGGCGACGTGGTGCCGGGCGTCGACCTCAACTCGATCGTCGAGTACACCCACCGCATCCTCGCCGTGGTGGTCGGCTTCATGATGCTCGCGCTCGTCGTGCTGGCCTGGCGGCGATATCGCGAGTACCGGTTCGTCACCGGCGCGCTGCTCGTGCTCGTCGCAGCCCAGGGCGCCCTCGGCGGACTGACCGTCGAGGAGAACCTCGAGGAGGCCTACGTCGCGGCCCACCTCGGCCTCGCGATGCTGCTGCTGGGGCTCCTCCTCTACCTGTGGCGCTCGTTGCGCGGCACCGAGCCAGAGGACGGCGGGCCGCGGATCCGCGTGCTCGCGATCGCAGCCACCGCGCTGGTCTTCTGCACGATCGTCGCCGGCGGCTACATGGCCGGCACCCAGAACTACGGCCGAGCCGACTACCAGCTCGGCCAGGGCGCGCACCACGCCTGCGGCAAGCAGTTCCCGACCTGCAACGGCGAGTTCATGCCGTTCGGCGAGGCGGAGCTCGTGGACATCCACCTGACCCACCGGGCCTTCATGTACCTCGCCTCGCTGCTCGTGATCGCCCTGGTCGTGACGGCTCTGCGCAGGGGCGTTGCGGTCCGCTATGCCTGGGCCCTCCTCGGACTGCTCGGCGTCCAGATACTCGTCGGTGCGCTGAACGTCTGGCTCGAGGAGTATGAGCTGCTGATCCTGCTCCACCTGGCACTCGGCACCCTGCTCTGGGCGACATCGCTCGGCATGACGCTCCAGCTCTCGCCCGCCCGCGAGCGCGCCCCCCGGCGCGCGGAGGCGCTCACCGCATGAGCACGCGCGCGGCACACGCGGCCCCGGCTGCCGCCCGCAGCGGCTGGCGCACGGTCGTCTCCGACTACGTGGAGATGACGAAGCCGAAGGTGCAGTCGCTGCTGCTCTTCACGACGGTCACGACGATGTACGTGGCGGGCGACCCGTCGCTCGGCCTCGTGGCGCTCACCTGCCTCGGCGGCGCCCTCTCCGCCGGCGGCGCAGGAGCGATCAACCACTGCCTCGACCGCGACCTCGACCGGCTCATGTCGCGCACCGCGGACCGGCCGGTCGCGTCCGGCCGAGTCTCGCCGCGGGCGGCGCTCGTGTACGGGATCGCGCTCGGCGTGGCGTCGTTCGTGCTGCTCGCCACCACGGTCAACCTCCTCGCCGCGGCGCTCTCGCTCTCGGGGCTGCTCGGCTACGTGTTCGTCTACACGCTGTGGCTGAAGCGCTCCACGCCGCAGAACATCGTGATCGGCGGCGCCGCCGGCGCCGTGCCGCCGCTGGTGGCGTGGGCGGCGGTGACCGGCTCGCTGTCGGGCACCGCCTTCTACCTGTTCGCGATCGTCTTCTTCTGGACGCCGCCGCACTTCTGGGCGCTGTCGCTGCTCATGAAGAGCGAGTACGAGCGCGCCGGCGTGCCGATGCTGCCGGTCGTGCGCGGCGAGCGCGAGACGCGCCGCCAGATCCTGCTCTACACGATCCTGCTGTACGCGGTCACGCAGCTGCCCTTCTGCGCAGGCGCCTTCGGAGTCCCCTACCTGGTGGCCTCGGTCGGGCTCGGCGCCGTCTTCATCTACGGCGCGTGGCGCCTGACACGCACGCCGAGCCGGCGCACGGCGTTGCGGCTCTACCTCTACTCGCTCGCCTACCTGGCCGCGCTGTTCGCGGCGATGGCGCTGGACGCGCAGCTGTAAGGACCACCCTCACCCCGTCGACCGCTGCCGCGTCAGCTCGCGCCCCAGCGGCAGGTGGCCGATCTCGAGGCCCTGCTCGGCCCTGATCACGTGCATCACGGCGTTGATCAGCGCCAGATGCGTGAACGCCTGCGGGAAGTTGCCGAGGTGGCGCCCGGAGCGGGCGTCGATCTCCTCGGCGTAGAGCCCGAGCGGGCTCGCGTAGCCGAGCAGCTTGCCGCACAGGTCGCGGGCGCGCTCGAGCTCGCCGATCTCGACCAGCGCCGATACGAGCCAGAAGGAGCAGATCGTGAAGGTGCCCTCCTCGCCGGAGAGGCCGTCGTCGGTCTCGTGCGTGCGGTAGCGGAGGACCAGCCCGTCCTCGGTCAGCTCGTCCGCGATCGCGAGCACCGTCTTCTGGATGCGCTCGTCCTCGGGCGGGAGGAAGCGCGTCATCACCATGAGCAGGACGGAGGCGTCGAGCGCGTCCGTGTCGTAGTGCTGGGTGAAGACGCCGCGCTCGTCGAGCGCGTTCTCGCAGATGTCGTTCTTGATCTCGTCCGCGCTCGACTGCCAGCGGGCTGCGAACTCGATCTCGCCGCGGATCTCGGCGAGACGGGCGCCGCGGTCCGCCGCCACCCAGCACATCAGCTTCGACGAGGTGAAGTGCCTCGGCTCGCCGCGCACCTCCCAGATGCCGCGGTCCGGCTCGCGCCACTTCTCGAGGGCGATCTCGACCTGACGCTTCAGGATCGGCCAGATGCGCTCGGGCAGGTGGTCGCGCGACTTCGTGTGCAGGTAGACCGAGTCGAGCAGCGCGCCCCAGACGTCGTGCTGCTCCTGGTTGTACGCGCCGTTCCCGACCCGCACGGGCCTCGAGTCCTCGTAGCCCGACAGGTGATCGAGCGTCCGCTCGGTCAGCGTGTCCTCGCCGCCGATCCCGTACATGATCTGGAGCTGGTTCTGCTCGGCCTCCGCGACGTCCGCGATGAAGTAGAAGAAGTCGTTTGCCTCCCAGTCGAAACCGAGCGTGTAGAGGCCCCAGAGCATGAAGGTGGCGTCGCGGATCCAGGTGTAGCGGTAGTCCCAGTTGCGCTCGCCGCCGGGCGTCTCGGGCAGCGAGGTAGTGGGCGCGGCGACGAGCGCCCCGGTAGGCGAGTAGGAGAGTCCCTTCAACGTCAGCGCGGCGCGCTGCAGGTGGGTGCGCCACGGATGGTCCGGGAACTGGCCGTGGTCGAGCCAGTGCTGCCAGTGGTGCGCGGTCCAGACGAGCCGGTCGTAGGCGTCCTCGTAGCTCTTCGGCGCCGGGTGCTCGGACCAGGCCAGAGCCACGAACAGCGTGTCGCCCTCCTTCATGAGCGTCCGGCCGGTGGCGCGCGGCCCCTCGAAGCCGATGTTCATGTCGGAGGTGATCCTGAGCGTGACGTCGCAGCCCTCGGCCGAGCAGTCGGCATCGTGATAGCCCGGCCCGCTGTACTCCCACTCCCCGTTGAGCCGGCCGTAGTCGAAGCGCGGCTCGCAGTCGAGCGTCACCTGCACCTCGCCGTTCACGCAGCGGATCAGGCGCAGCAGCACGTGGTCGGCGTCGTAGTCGGTGGGCGCCCGCCGGTGCGTGTGGGAGCGGTCGTGCTCGTGATGCCAGGGGCCGATGAGGAGGACGTCGCGCACGATGATCCAGCCGCCGCTCGTCCCCCAGCTCGTCTCCAGCACCATGGTCCCGGGCAGGTAGCGGCGCGCGGCCGGCACCTCGAGGTCGGCCGGTCCCAGCCGGAAGGTGCCGGCGTCGCGGTCGAGCAGGGAGCCGAAGACGCTCGGCGAGTCGAAGCGCGGCAGGCACATCCACTCGACGTTGCCGTTCGGGGCGACGAGCGCGCAGGTCTCGCAGTCGGACAGGAAGGCGTAGTCCGCGATTGGGGGGAACTGCCCCTTGCCCATCCCGCCGTGCGGGATCCAGGGAGTGCTCATAGGCGCGAGGCGGCCCCGCTGTCGAGCAGCACGGTGACCTCGCCGTCGACGAGCGAGCCGGGCGCGCGCGGGTCCGGGCGACCCGAGAACGCCCGCGCGACGGCCTCGGCCTTGTCCTCGCCGGTTACGAGGAAGACGATGCGGTTGGTCGCGTTCACCACCGGCAGCGTAAGCGTGATGCGCGGCACCAGCGGCGCCATCCCGGGCGTCTCGACGCCGACGACCCGCCGCGTGCGCTCACCGAGCGCGTCGTCGCTCGGGAAGAGCGAGCAGGTGTGCGCGTCCGGGCCGAGCCCGAGCAGCATCAGGTCGAACGCCTCCGGGCCGCTCTCGTCGAGCTCGCGTTCGTAGTCGTCCGCGCCGTCGTGAGGCCCGAGCTCGCCCTTCATGCGGTGCACCGTCACGCCCCCGACCTTCGAGAAGAGCGCGCGCTCGACCATCCGGTAGTTCGAGTGCTCGTGGTCGGGCGGGACGCAGCGCTCGTCGGTGAACCAGAACTCGACCCCGGCCCAGTTGTCGCGCCGCTCGGCCGCCCGCTCGTAGGCCACGCGCGGCGTCGACCCACCCGTGATCACGACGTGTCCGCCCGCGCCGGTGAGCAGCGCGCAGGCCTCGGCGGCCGGGTCCTCGACGATGTGGAAGTCCGGCTTGAGCGTCATCGGAACATCGACTCGGCGCAGGCCAGCGCCGCCTCATAGGCCGGGTCTCGCAGGAGCGCCTGGCGGATGCCCTCGCCGAGGATGCCTCCCTCGCCGCGCGAGGCGCCGAGCACGGTCCAGCTCGACTGCCGGCCCTTGGGGTCGACGCGCGTGGCGGTCAGGCCGCCCGGGCCGCGATCGAGCGAGATGCTCATGCCGGAGGCGCTCGCGATGTGCACCCCAGCCAGTCCCGGGACGCTCTGATCGTCGTCGGGGATCATCTCCATGATCACGTCGGTCCGCTTGCCGCGCGCCTTGCCGTGCAGCGTGCCGTTCGCGTGCACGAGCCCGCCGGTGTCCCAACCGAGCCGCGATGCGAGCCAGGCGCAGAAGAGGACACCGGCGGCGCCCGAGTCGGGACGATGCCTGACCGCGACCTTGTCGATGCGGCCGAGCTCCGGGCGCCACTGGGGCGGGTCGAAGGTCGTCGCGACGCGTTCTCGCCAGGGCGTGCTGCGTAGCCAGGCGAGATCGACGACGTAGGCCTGCTGCGCGAGTTCGCGGGCGCGGTCGAGCGCGACCGCCGGGTCCGGCTCGCCAACCGAATCGATCAGCACGACCTGCGACAGGCCCAGCAGCGCGTCGACCGCCTCGGGGTGGCCGTGCGGCGACCACATGAGCGTCGGGATGTCGGGCACGACGAGCGGGTCGACGATCGTGTCCAGCTTCGTCAGGTGCTTCGGCCCGATGTCGAGCACGATGCGCTCGCGCGTCAGCGCCAGCTCACCGGGCTTATGGTGCTCGGTCGTCGGCGTGATCGAGGCCCACGCGTCGATCGTCGTGCGGCCCTCCTCGACGGCGCACACGATGGTCCGCGAGGCGCCGTAGCGCCCCACCTGCTCGAGCCGGTTGAGGATCTCGCCGCGCCACTCGCGGTCGACCACGACGACGAGGTTGAGCACACGCGCGGGGGCGTAGGCCTCGTCGTGCTGGAACTGCTCCTTGAGCATGCCGCGCACTGCGGCCTCGATCGTCGCCGGCGTGCAGTCCTGCTCGGACCAGACTGCCCCGGCGGCTTCCACTAGATGGCCCGCCAGCGGTGGCCGGGCTCGAGCAGGGTGTCAGCCTCCTCCGGGCCCCCTGTGCCGGCCGGGTAGTGGTAGAGCGGGACGTCGTCGTTCTGCCAGGACTCGAGGATCGGGTCGATGATGCGCCACTGCGCCTCGACCTCGTCGTCGCGGGTGAAGAGGGTGGCGTCGCCGCGCATCGCGTCGAGGATGAGCCGCTCGTACGCCTCGGGCGACTGCGAGAGGAATGCAGTGCCGTACAGGAACTCCATGTTCACCGGGCGGATGCGCATGCGCGTGCCGGGGATCTTCGCCCCGAGCGACAGCGACACGCCCTCGTTCGGCTGCATGGTCATGATCAGCTGGTTGGGCTGTACGCCGACCGAGCCTGCCGCCTCGAAGGCCAGGTGCGGCACCGGCTTGAGCGTCACGGCGATCTCCGTGACCTTGCGAGTCAGGCGCTTGCCGGTGCGCAGGTAGATCGGCACGCCCGCCCAGCGCCAGTTGTCGACCTCGAGCTTGAGCGCCACGTAGGTCTCGGTCTTCGAGTCGTCCGGGACGCCCTCCTCGTCGAGGTAGCCGACCACGTCGCTGCCCTCCGCCATCCCGGCGGTGTACTGGGCACGCACGACCTCGTTCGGCTTCGGCGGGGCGATCGCGTGCAGCACCTTCACCTTCTCGTCGCGCACCTCGTCGGCGGTGAAGGTCACAGGCGGCTCCATGCAGAGCAGCGTCAGCAGCTGCAGCATGTGGTTCTGGACCAGGTCGCGCAGAGCGCCGGCCGAGTCGTAGTAGCCCGCGCGGCGGCCGATGCCGAGGTCCTCCGCGGCGGTGATCTGGACGTAGTCGATGAAGTTGCGGTTCCAGATCGGCTCGAACAGTGCCGTTCGCGAACCGGAACGCCAGCATGTTCTGGACGGTCTCCTTGCCCAGGTAGTGGTCGATGCGGAAGACCTGCGACTCGTCGAGGACGGAGAGCACCTGCCGGTTCAGCTCCTGCGCCTCGGCGAGCCGCGTCCCGAACGGCTTCTCGATCACCACGCGGACGTCCGCACCCTCGATCTGGTCGAGCCCATGCTCGCCCAGCTTCTCGACGATCAGCGCGAAGAAGGTGGGCGCTGTCGAGAGGTAGAAGACGCGGTTGTAGATGATCCCGGCGTCCTCGTCGCACTCGGCGAGCTCCTGCTCGAGCCGGTCGAAGACGCTGTCGTCGTCGAAGGTCCCGGGCACGTAGCGCACCTGCTCGAGCAGCTTGTCGAGCACCTGCGGGTCGGGCTGGCGGCGCGAGTGCTTCTCGATCGACTCCTTCGCCATCGCGCGGTAGTCGCCGTGCGGGATGTCCGAGCGCGACACCGCGATCAGGTTGAAGCGCTCCGGCAGGGCGCCCTCGTGGGCCAGGTTGTAGAAGGCCGGCAGGAGCTTGCGGTGAGCCAGGTCGCCCGTGCCGCCGAAGATCACGACGCTCGTCGGATGGACGGGCTGCCGCTCGAGCCCTTCTACGAGAGGGTTTTCCTGCTCTACGGTCGCCACGCTACTCGGCGTGCGCCTCGGCCTGGGCGACCGGATCGGCCGCCTTGATCGCGTGCCCGCCGAACTGGTTGCGGAGCGCCGCGTTGACCTTGGCCGCGAACGCGTTGTTGCCGCGCGACGAGAAGCGCTCGTACAGCGAGGTCGAGATCACCGGCATCGGCACCCGCCGCTCGATCGCGTCCTCCACGGTCCAGCGTCCCTCGCCGGAGTCCTCGACATAGGGAGCGATCGACTCGAGCTCGTTGCCCTCCTGCTCGAACGCGAGCGCCGCCAGCTCGCACAGCCACGAGCGCACGACCGAGCCCTGCATCCAGAGGTGGGCGATCTTGGCGTTGTCGAGCTCGAACTCGCACGCGTCGAAAAGTGCGAAGCCCTCCGCATACGCCTGCATCATCCCGTACTCGACGCCGTTGTGGACCATCTTCACGTAGTGGCCCGCGCCCGTCGGCCCGAAGTGGCCCCAGCCGGGGCCGTGCTCGGGGGTCTCGGGCGGCGCCAGCACGTCGAGGATCGGGGCGAGCCGCTCGACGGCCTCGTCGGGACCGCCCACCATCATGCAGTAGCCGACCTGGAGCCCCCAGACGCCGCCGCTCACGCCCACGTCCACGTAGTGGATCCCCTTCGGGGCGAGCGCCTCCTGGCGGCGCTTGTCGTCAGTCCAGCGCGAGTTGCCGCCGTCGATGATCGTGTCGCCCTCGTCGAGCAGCTCCGCGAGCTGGTCGACCGTGCTCTGCGTCGGATCGCCGGCCGGCACCATGATCCAGACCGAGCGCGGCGCCTCGAGCTTCGAGACCAGGTCCTCGAGCGCGGAGGCGCCGGTGGCCCCGAAGCCCTCGACCTCGCTCACCGCGTCCGCGTTGAAGTCGAACGCCACGCACGTGTGCTCCGAGTCGCGATGGATCCGGTGCACCATGTTGGCGCCCATCTTGCCGAGGCCTACGAAGCCGAGCTGCATCAGAGAATCTCCTCCTGTAGCGCCCGCACCGCGGCCGCAGGGTCGCCCTCGAGGCGAACCTGCACGGCGGGAAGGCCGTGGTCACGCAGAGTCAGCAGGTCGCCGACCGCCTGCGCGTTCTTGAGGTGGCCGAACGTGTAACCGGCCTCCGGGATCTCGACGTCCTCGTCGCCGTCGTGGATGAGCTGCAGGAACAGGCCGGTCGGCGGCCCGCCCTTGTGGAACTGACCGGTCGAGTGCAGGAAGCGGGGGCCGTAGCCGAAGGTGGTCGTGGCCTTCGTCTTCGCCCGGATCGCCTCGCGCAGCTCGGTCACGGCGGCGTCGAATTCGTCGGATGGCTTGACGTAGCCCATGATCGCGACGTAGTGGGGCGGCGCCGCGCCGCTCAGCAGCTCGCGCGGGTCGCCCGGGTCCGGCGTCGGCAGCTCGCCCGCCTCGAGCACCTTGTTCGTGTTGTCCTTCGCCTCCTGCACGTTCGGCTGGTCGAACGGGTTGATCCCGAGCACCCAGCCGCTCACGGCCACCGCGAACTCGGAGAAGAAGAAGATGCGGCCGAGGTCGGCGGCCCCGTGGGCTTCCAGCTTCAGGATCGTGTGGCCGGCCCGCCCGAGCGCGTCGATCTTCTCGTCGAGCTCCTTGTCCGGGTCATCCGCGTTACGCAGGTAGACGAACACGCGGTCCTCGCCGTAGTCGTCCGGGTCGCCGATCGGCTCGCCCGCGACCGGCAGGATGCCCTTGCCCTGCTTGCCGGTCGACTCGGCGATCAGCTGCTCGACCCAGAGCCCGAAGCTGTCGATCGGCTCGGACACGGCGAAGGTCGCCTTGTCACGGCCGAGCAGCGCGAGCTGGCCGATCACGACGCCGAGCCAGAGCCCGGAGTTGTCCTGGCTCGAGTCGAACTGCGCGCAGTTCTGCTCCGCCACCTGGGCGTTCTGCAGCATCGCCTCGATGTTCACGCCCGCGAGCGCCGCCGGCACCATGCCGAAGTGCGAGAGCACCGAGTAGCGGCCGCCGATGTCGGGGTCGGCCTCGAACACGTGCCGGAAGCCGCGCTCGCGCGCCATCTCGACGAGCGGGCTGCCGGGGTCGGTCACGGCCACGAACTGGTCGCCGTTGCGCTCGGCGCGCTCGTAGAAGTAGCGCATGTGCGAAAGGGTCTCGAGCGTTCCGCCTGACTTCGAGGACACGATGAACATCGTCTTCTCGATGTCGACCGCCCGTTCGGTCTCGAGGATGAAGCCCGGGTCGGTCGAGTCGAGCACGTGCAGCTCGAGCCCGCCCGGCACCGTGCCGAACGAGCGCCTGATCACCTCGGGCCCGAGGCTCGAGCCGCCCATGCCGAGCAGCAGCGCGTGCTCGAAGCCGTCCTCGCGCGCCTTGGCCGCGAAGGCGTCCAGCTCGGGCGCGTGCTCGAGCATCTTGTCCGAGATCGTCAGCCAGCCGAGCCGGTTGCCGATCTCCGGCACGCCGGGACCGCCCCAGAGCGACTCGTCCTTCTGCCAGGTGCGCTTCGCGACCTCCTCGCGCGAGGCCTGCTCGATGCGCTCGATGATCGGCGGCTCGAGCGCGTCGGGAATCGCCGACTGGATCGTCTTCGGGCGCCCCGTCACGATGCCCTCGCGCGCGAGCTCCACGCCGCCGATCAGCTTGTCGAAGGGCTCGACGAACTTGTCGATGCCCTCGCGCAGCAGCGTCTTCGTAACGTCGCCCATGTCGATGCCGGCGTCCGCCAGCCGCTGCAGGTCCTCGCTCGGGTCCATGTCGGCGGTGGCGCCCTTGACCTCGAGCCCCTCCGCGCACGCGAGCAGCGTCTGCATCGGCATCGTGTTGACCGTGTGCGGCGCCACCAGCTCCTCGACGTACTTGGTCTCGGGGTAGCGGGGGTCCTTCACGCCGGTTGAGGCCCAGAGCGGGCGCTGCAGGAAGGCGCCGGCCTCGCGCAGCTCCGCGAAGCGCTCGCCCTTGAACAGCTCGTTGAAGCGCTCGTAGGCGGCGCGGGCGTTGGCGACCGCTGCGATCCCGAAGAGATCCTCGCGGCCGAGCTCCGCGAGCCGCTTGTCCACCTCCGTGTCGACGCGCGAGACGAAGAAGCTCGCGACCGAGTGCACGTCGAGCGACTCGCCGGCGTCGTGACGGCGCTGGATCCCGCGGATGTACGCCTCGGCGATCGCGGTGTAGGACTCGACCGAGAAGAGCAGCGTCACGTTGACGTTGATGCCCGCGGCGATCGCGTCCTCGATCGCCTGAACGCCCTCCTCGGTGCCGGGGATCTTGACCATCAGGTTGGGGCGATCCACGCGGTCCCAGTACTCCTGCGCTTGGCGCAACGTGCCCTCGGTGTCGTGCGCGAGCCCGGGCTCCACCTCGAGCGAGACGAAGCCGTCGTCATGGTCCTGCTCGTCCCATGCGGGCCGCAGGACGTCGGCGGCGAGCTGCACGTCGAGGATCGCTATCTCGTCGTAGATCTCGCGCGCCGTCAGTCCGTTCTCGGACAGCTCGGCAATCTGCTCGTCGTAGTCGGTCGAGCCGAGGATCGCCTTCTCGAAGATGGCCGGGTTGGAGGTCACGCCGCGCAGCGAGTCCTCGCGCCTCAGCCGCTCGAGCTCTCCGCTCGTGATCATCGTGCGCCGGATCTGGTCGAGCCAGACGCTCGTTCCGGCGGCGGTAAGGGCGGCGAGCCGCTCGCTCGGCTTTGCTTCGACGCTCATGGCGTTCTCCTAGCTCCGCAGCGCCGCGGCGCGCTCGAGGACCGAGCGTCCCGTCTCGGCGATGTTGTCGACGGTGATCCCGAAGTGCTCGTAGACGTCTTTGTAGGGCCCGGACTCGCCGAACGTTTCCATGCCGATGAAGGCGCCGTCAGCGCCCACCCAGCGGTACCAGCCCATCGGGCTGGCGGCCTCGATCGCCACGCGCGCCCGGCAGGATGGCGGTAGCACCTCGTCGCGGTAGGCCTCGTCGGTCTCCGTGAAGGTGTCCATGCAGGGCATGGAGACGACCCTGACCTTCACCCCCTCGCCGTCGAGGCGCTCCGCCGCCTCCATCGCGAGCGAAACCTCCGAGCCGGTCGCGATAAGGATCAGCTCGGGCTCGGCGCCGTTCGCCGCGTCGCGCAGGACATAGGCGCCACGCTCGATCGCGTCGTCGGGGACGCTGTCCGGGTCGATGATCGGCAGGTCCTGGCGCGACAGCGCGAAGGCGGTGGGCGCCTCCGTCTGGCGCAGCGCGTAGCGCCAGCCGAGCGCCGTCTCGTTCGCGTCGGCCGGGCGGACCACCTTCATCCGCGGCATGGCCCGCAGGCCCGCCAGCTGCTCGATCGGCTGATGCGTGGGTCCGTCCTCGCCTAGCCCGATCGAGTCGTGCGTGTACACCCAGATTGCCGGCAGCTTCTGCAGCGCCGACAGCCGGAGCGCACCGCGCATGTAGTCGGAGAAGATCAGGAACGTGCTCCCGTAGCCGCGGAACCCGTGCAGGGTGAGGCCGTTGACGATCGCGCCCATGCCGTGCTCGCGCACGCCGAAGCGGATGTTCCGGCCCTCGTACGAGCCCCGCGTGACGTCGCCCGCCGCCGTCGATGTCGGTGTTGGTCGAGGTGGAGAGGTCGGCCGCGCCGCCGACGAGGTGCGGGACGCGCTCGGCCGCCCACTGGATCGCAGCACCGGACGCCTTGCGCGTCGCCATCGACTCGCCTGCCTCGAAGCGAGGCGGGTCGGCGTCGAAGCCGTCCGGCATGCGGCCCTCGAGCATGTCGGAGAACGTCCGCGCCTCCTCCGGATAAGCCTCTCTGTAGGCCTCGAAGCGCTCTGACCACTCGCGCTCGAACTCGGCGCCACGCTCACAGCTCTCCCGGAAGTGGGCGAGCGCCTCCTCCGGCACCAGGAAGTGTGCGTCCGGATCCCAGCCGTAGTTCTCCTTCGTCTTGCGCACGTTCTCCTCGCCGAGCGGTGAGCCGTGCGCCTTGGTCGTGTCCTGCAGCGGGCTGCCGTAGCCGATATGCGACTGGACGATGATCAGCGAAGGCTGTCCCTCGACCGCCATGGCCTCGCGCGTGACGCTCTCGAGCCGCTCGACCGAGAGGTCCTCGCCGATGTCGACGACGTGCCAGCCGTAGGCCTCGAAGCGCTGGCCGACATCCTCGGACATGACGACGTCCACCTCGCTCGCGAGCTGGATCCGGTTGGCGTCGTAGTAGGCGATCAGGCTGCCGAGCCCGAGGTGGCCGGCGAACGAGCAGGCCTCGGAGGCGACGCCCTCCTGGATGTCGCCGTCGCTTGCGATCGTGAAGATGTGGTGGTCGACGATCTTGTGCTCGCCCTTGTTGAAGCGGGCGGCCAGCATGCGCTCGGCGAGCGCGAGCCCGACCGACATCGAGATGCCCTGGCCGAGCGGCCCGGTCGTCGCCTCGATGCCGGGGCTGTACTTGCGCTCCGGGTGGCCGGCCGTGGGCGAGCCGACCTGACGGAAGTTCTTGATGTCCTCGAGCGTCAGCGGGTAGCCCGTGAGGTAGAGCATCGAATAGAGCAGCATCGACGCGTGGCCCGCGGAGAGCACGAAGCGGTCGCGGTCCGCCCACTCGGGGTTGGACGGGTTGTGGCGCATGATCCGCGTGTAGAGCACGTAGGCCAGCGGAGCGAGGGCCATCGGCGTGCCCGGATGGCCCGAGTTCGCCTTCTGCACTGCATCCATCGACAGCGTGCGGATGGTGTTGATGGCTAGCTCTTCGAGCTGGTCGGAGCTGGTCGTCATGCCGTTCCTTGGGTTGGGGCCGGTGTGGCCGTCTCAGTGTTGCGGATCTCATGTTCGGCGAGCAGTCCCGCGCCGATAACGCCTGCGTCCGGGCCGCCCTGAGCGAGCGATATCTCAACCCGGCGGTAGAGGGCAGGCAGGGCGCGGGCGGCCGCCTCCTGGACCGCCCTGTCGAGGAAGAGATGGGAGGCGCGCGAGAGGCCGCCGCCGATCACGACTCGCTCGGGCTGAAACACGTTCACGTAGCCCGCGATCGCCACCCCCAGCATGCGGGCGAAGCGGCCGAGCAGCAGGACGGCGTCCGAGTCGCCCTCCTCGGCGGCGGTGACGAGCTCGCGCCCGGCGACGCGCCCGTCCTTGTCGAGTGCCGCCGCGAGCCGGCTGCCCGGCTTGTCGCGGGCGAGCTCGGTGGCGTCGCGCTCGAGCGCCTGGCCCGAGCAGTAGGCCTCGACGCAGCCGCTGTTCGGGCAGTTTCCGGGGCAGGGCGGGCCGTCGGGCATGAGCGTGAAGTGCCCGAGCTCGGCGCCGAGGCCGTTCGCACCGCGGAAGATGCGGCCGCCCGTCACCACCCCGCCGCCGACGCCCGTCCCGAGCGTGAGCATGACGAGCTCGTCGCAGCTCAGCAGGCGCGCCTCCGCCAGAGCCGCCACGTTCGCGTCGTTGTCGACGAACACGGGCACACCGAAGCGGCGCCCCAGCTCCTCGCGCAGCGGCACGCCGGTCAGCGGGATGTTCACGCTCGTCTCGACCCTGCCGGTGTCGTACTCGATCTGCGAGGGCACGCCGACGCCCACCGCCATCGGCTCGGCGCTCTGGGCTATCACCTCGCGCGCGGTCCGCTCGAGCCCGTCCAGGAGCGCCGAGGTCGACGTCAGGACGGTGGGCCGTTCCGCGCGCGCAACGACGTCGAGGCCGTTGAGCGCGGCCACGGCCACCTTGGTGCCGCCGACGTCCACGCCCAGCACGAGCTGCTCTGAGACCACTGGGGATTCGTACCCGGAGTGACGCCCTGAAGCAAGCGCCGGGTTACGCGGCGGTCACATCAACGTCCGCGGCGCCACCACTTCGCGCGCTCGACCATCTGGATCGCGCGCTTCTCCCACCAGGCCCCGACTCGCGCCGGGCCGCCGTTGCAGGCGCCGTTCGAGTAGCCGGGCCGCTCGACCCACAGATAGGCGTCGGCCTTCGGATGGCCGGTGTTGGTGGTCGGCAACTCACCGGCGGCAGCGTTAGGCGGGTTGCACCAGATCGTGTGACCGCCGCGGTACAGCGGGCCGTTGCCGTTGTGGGAGGTGTTGACGATGAAGTGCTTGCCCCCCACGGCGCGCGAGAGCTTCGCCCCGTACCTCAGGTTCTTGGCGGTCGTCACGTGGTGGGTCGCGTTCAGCATGAAGCCGCGCACGCGGCTCACCCCCACGGCCCGCAGCTTGCGGGCCATGGTCGGCACGTCCTGCCAGTCCGGAGCACCCGCCTCGACGTACACCGTGGCGTTCGGCAGCTTCGACAGCGCCTTCACGGCGTAGCCGAGCGTGCGCAGCCGCGGCGCCCGCAGGCTGGGCTGGAGGCACTCGAGCAGCCCGAGCGAGTCGGGCTCGAACGCGATCACGACCTCGTTGTCGCCGATCCCGCGGGCGACCTGGTCGATCCAGCGCTTGTAGCGCGCATTCTGAGCGAGCCCCCCGCTCGTGTTCGTCCCCGGCGAGCCGCAGCCCGCGTGCTCGTCGCCGAAGACCGCGAGCAGCGGCACCGAGTCGCCCGCCTGCTCGAACATGCCCTGCAGCTTTCCGACGACGGGCTGCTCCCACATCCCGAACCACTTGAACTGCGGCGTCTCGGCGAGCCGCAGGACCTTGGCCGCGTCCCCGTCACGGCCGCGCCGCTTGAGCGATCGATAGCCGTTCCAGGTGTCGTTCCACTCGGTGTTCTGGTCCCACCAGGTCTGTCCCACGAGTGGGTTCGGCGCGTTCGCGCCGGGGGTCTGACCACCGCTCGCGGCCGCCCCCTGGGCGCCGAGGATGGAGAAGGAGAGGATCAGGGCGGCGGCCAGGCCGGCCCGGAGGGTGCGAGTCATGCGCACGACCATAGGCGAGGGGGTCAGGTCTTGCAATCGAGCACGAAGTGCGCGATTGCAAGACCTGACCCCTTAGGCTTGCGCCCATGAGGGCGGGCATCGATCTCGGGGGCACGAAGATCCAGGCGGTCGTCATCGACGACGAGGGCGCCGTAAAGGGACAGGAGCGCCTGCCGACTCCGACCAAGGGCGGCCCCGCCGACGTCGCGGTCGCGATGGCCACCTCCGTGCGCACCGCCGCCGAGCAGGCGGCTGTCGAAACCGCCGACCTGTCCGGCGTGGGCATCGGTTCGCCGGGCGTGATCGACGCCCGCCGCGGAGTCGTATCGAGCGCCCGCAACCTGCCCAACTGGGAGGGCTCGTTCAAGCTCGGTGCGGCGCTCACCGAGGCGCTCGGGGCGCGCGTGAGAATCGACAACGACGTGAACGTCGCGACCGAGGCCGAGCTCGCCCTCGGCGCAGGCCGCCCCTACCGCTCGATGCTCGGCGTCTTCTGGGGGACCGGCGTGGGCGGCGGCATCGTGCTGCGCGGCAGGCCCTGGCTCGGACGCGGCGCGGCCGGCGAGATCGGCCACGTCTGCGTCGTGATGGACGGGGCACGCTGCCCCTGCGGCAGGCGCGGTTGCGTCGAGGCGTACGCCGGACGCAAGGCGCTCGAGGAGCGCGCCCGCCACCGCCACGAGAAGGGCCACAAGACGGAGCTTTTCAAGATCATGGAGAAGCGCGGGCGCGACAGGCTCACGAGCGGCGTATGGGCGCGGGCGCTCGAGCATGACGACAAAGTGGCGCACAAGCTGATCGACGAGGCGGTCGACGCGCTCGGCGCCGGCGTCGCCTCGACGCTCAACGTGCTCGACGTCGAGGCCGTGATCCTGGGCGGCGGCCTCGGGCTGCGGCTGGGCGAGCCCTACCGCAAGCGGATCGAGGAGGCCATGATGCCGCACCTGTTCTCGAGCGAGAACCCGCCCCCGTTCCTGATGGCGGAGCTCGGCGACCTCGGCGGCGCGATCGGCGCCGCGCTCCTCATCAAGCTGCCCAAGACCGCCGCGGCCTCCTGAGCTCGCCTCAAACGCCGGCGTCGGGGTAAGGAACGCCGGCCGGCGGCTCGGCGTTCTCGTCGAGGTGCTTGCGCAGGCCGGCGTCGCCGACCGCATAGCCCCAGTTGATCAGCCGCTCCTGCAGCTCGTCGGGCATCCCGTCGAGGCGGGTCGGGATCTCGGCCAGAGCGAGGGTCCGCTCGAACGCCGCCGGCAGCGCGTCCTGCAGCCCGTAGTCGTCGATATTGCTGCGGATCCCCACGTAGACGCCGTCGCGGTCGCCGCGCCGCATGCCGTCGATGACCTGGCGCTTGCGAAGGGTGCGTACCTGGTGGTCGACGACCCGCAGCACCCGCACCATGTGGCGCAGCCAGTCGCCCTGTGAGCGCCCCTCGGGCGCCATCAGCCCGCCCGCGTCCGAGACGACCAAGGTGCGGCAGCGCTTCCATGCGGTCTCGATGCCGAGGTTGTCGTAGACGCCGCCGTCCGAGAGGACGAGCTCGTCGCGGTGCTCCTGCGTGGCGAGGTCGTTGCCGTCCTCGTCCATCCAGTCGACCATCGGGCGAAGCCGGTGCGGCGACAGGAGCGGCGGGAAGGCGGACGAGCAGGCGACCGCGGTCGCGACCGGGATCTCCGGGTCCGGCAGCGCGCCGACGCGCCAGTCCTTGACCCCGGTGCGCTCGAAGCGCGCGAGCGCGCCCGAGCTGATGTTGGTTGCGTTGATGACGAACTCGGGCCGGGTCGGCAGGTCGCCGAGCACCGCTGTGCCGAACAGGTGCTCGCCGTAGGCGTCGGCCAGCCGTTCGGAGATAGAGCCCGGCAGCAGCGCTCCCTCGAGCGCCGAGGTCCAGTCGAGCGTCCGCCGCGCCAGCGCCCGTAGCGGCCGCACGACCCCCTCCTCGAAGTCGCCGGCCGGCGCGAGCGCGAGCACTGCGGCGGTAATCGAGCCGCCCGACACACTCGACACGCGGTCGAGCCGCTCGAGCCAGCCCGCCTCCTGCAGGCGCCAGATCACGCCGACGTGAAACAGCATTGCCCGGTAGCCGCCGCCCGACAGGCAGAGCGCGACGCCCGTCTCCGGCTCCTCGCCGCTGTCGGTCGGGATCATGCGGACCGGCGAGGCGAGCACGGGTGTCGGATCGCGAGCTTCGGTCACGCCTGGCACGACGCGCGGATCGTAGTGCGTCGGGCGGGCTCAGCGGCCGGCCGGGAACGCGTCGGTGCGCCGCCGGCCGAGCCGGCGGCTTCCCCAAGGCGGCCGCTCGCGCCGCGCTCGCAGGCGCACGAACGCCAGGGCCGCGCGGCCCGCCGCCGCGGCCGCCGCAGGGGCGCGCCGGCGACGCGCGCGTTCACGACGCAGCGCTACCACCGGCGCAAGCGGCTCGGGTGGCGGCCCGAGCCCGAGGGGTGCATCCATGCCAGGGCGATCGCTGCCGAGCAGCACCGCGATCTCCTGACGGTCGAGGTCCTCGTGCGCGAGCAGGGCGTCGGACAGGCTCCAGAGCTGCGTGCGGTGGCGCCTCGCCATCGCGACGGCATCGCGGTACGCCTCGGCGATCATCCGCTCGACCTCCTCGTCGGCGACCCGGCGGGTGGTGTCGGAGAGCGGCATGCTCCGGCCGGCCGCGGTGGCGGTCAGCTGGCCGGCCCGTGTCGAGAAGCCCAGGCTCATCACCGCGTGCCGGGCGAGCGCATTCGCGCGCTGGAGGTCGTCTGCCGCGCCCGACGAGACGTCGCCGTAGATCACCGCCTCGGCGGCCCGGCCGCCGAGCATGACCATCAGCTGCTCGTGGACGTGCCGCGCCGACTGGAGCGCACGGTCGCGGCGGGCGATCACGGCCAGCCCGCCGGCGCGGCCGCGCGGGGTGATCGACAGGCGCTGGGTTGCATCCTGCGTGGGGCAATACTCGGCGACGAGCGCGTGCCCGGCCTCGTGACGCGCCACCAGCTCGCGCTCCTCCGCGCTCAGGGGCGAGGAGCGGCGGGCGGGCCCGGCCAGCGCGCGCAGATGCCCCTCGGCGAGGTCGGCGCGGGTGACCTCCGCGCGATCCTCGCGCGCCGCCATGATCGCGCCCTCGTTCAGCATCTCGCGCAGGTCCGCCCCCGAGGAGCCCGCCGTGACCTCCGCGATCTCGGCGAGGTCCACCTCGCGCGCGAGCGGGCGGCCGCGCGCGTGCACGCGCAGAATGGCCAGCCGCCCCTGGGCGCTCGGGAGCTCGACGCCGACCTGGCGCGAGAATCGACCGGGCCGGAGCAGCGCCGCGTCCAGCACGTCCAGCCGGTTCGTCGCGCCGACGCACACGAGCCGCTCGTTGCCGGTGAAGCCGTCCATCTCGATGAGGAGCTGGTTGAGCGTGTGCTCGTACTCGTCGTTCCCTCCCTGGCCGCCGCCGTCGCTGCGCCGGCGGCCGAGCGCGTCCAGCTCGTCGATGAAGACGACCGCCCCGCCCTCGGCGTTGCGGCCGCGGGTGAAGAGCTCACGCACGCGCGAGGCGCCCACGCCCACGTAACGCTCCACGAACTCCGCGCCCGACGCGGCGAAGAAGTCGACCCCGGCCTCGGCGGCGAGCGCCTTGGCGAGCAGCGTCTTGCCGGTACCGGGCGGGCCGTGCAGGAGCACGCCGGCCGGCATGCGCGCGCCGACGCGCGCGAAGCGCTCCGGGCTCTTGAGGAACTCGACGAACTCCTGGACCTCCTCGACCGCCTCGTCGCAGCCGGCGACGTCGCGAAACGTGACCTTGGGACGGGTCTCGTCGGACATCTTCGCGTCGGCGCGCAGCGGGCCGCCGCTGCCGCGCGGGCCGCCCGCGGTGTTGCGGCGGCTCCGGAAGGACACGACCAGCATCACGAACGAGAGGAGGATCACCCCCATCACCGCGATGCCGATGAAGCCGAGGCCCGACCCGCCGTCCGACGGAGCAACGTCGACCGCGGCACCGGACTCGGCCAGACGGTCGGCGAGGTCCTGCGCGGGCGGATAGCCGAGCGTCTCCTCGCGCCCGCCGGCGAGCCGGACGCTCACCTGCGCCAGGCTCGGGTCGAGCACCGCCTCGCGCACCGTGCCGCGCTCGATGGCCGACAGAAGGTCGCTGTAGCGAAAGTCCCGCTCGGCCTCAGGGTCGCCGCCGGGCGGGTGCGCGGACGGGACTCCCGGGACCTGCGCGCCCGCCAGGCTCGGCGCGATCAGCGCCGCCACCAGAAGCGCCACTACCGGTCTGATGTACATCCGCACCGCCTCCCGGCCTTTCCCCTACCCACTCGCACGTACCCGGTCAGGTTGCAGGGCAATCCGGGAGCCCTAGGCTTGCCCGATGCGGCTCGACTCCTTCGCGCGGCACCCGCTGCTATTCGGCCCCTCCCCCGTGCACCCGCTCGAGCGGCTGAGCGCCCAGCTCGGCGGCGCTGGGCTGTGGGCCAAGCGCGACGACTGCAACAGCGGGCTCGCCTACGGCGGGAACAAGACGCGCAAGCTCGAGTACCTCGTCGCCGACGCGCTGGCAAGGAACTGCGACACGCTCGTCTCCATCGGCGGGGTTCAGTCGAACCACACCCGCCAGGTGGCTGCCGCGGCCGCCCGCACCGGGCTCGGCTGCGTACTAGTCCAGGAGAGCTGGGTCGACTGGCCGGACGTGGTCTACGACCGCGTCGGCAACATCCAGCTCAGCCGCATCATGGGCGCCGACGTTCGCCTCGTTGAGGCAGGCTTCGGCATCGGCTTCAAGGAGAGCTGGGAGCAGGCGCTCGCCGACGTCGAGGCCGGCGGCGGCAGGCCGTACCCGATCCCAGCCGGCGCCTCGGACCACGAGCTCGGCGGGCTCGGCTTCGCGAGCTGGGCGATGGAGGTCGAGCGCCAGGAGCGCGAGCTGGGGATCTTCTTCGACACGATCGTCGTCTGCTCGGTCACCGGCTCGACCCAGGCAGGCATGCTCGCCGGCTTCGCGGCGCAAGAGCGCGAGCGGCGCGTGATCGGCATCGACGGCTCGGCCAAGCCCGCGGAGACGCGCGAGCAGGTGGCCCGCATCGCCCGGCGCACGGCCCAGCTGATAGAGGTAGGCCGCGACCTGCGCGACGACGAGATCGTGCTCGACGATCGCTACCACGCCGGCACCTACGGGATCCCCGACGAGGGGACGCTCGAGGCGATCCGGACGGCGGGCCGGCTCGAGGGGATGATCACGGACCCGGTCTACGAGGGAAAGTCGATGGCCGGGATGATCGACCTGGTCGCGCGCGGCGAGATCGACCGCGACTCGAAGGTCCTCTACGCCCATCTCGGCGGGCAGCCGGCGTTGAGCGCCTATGCGAGCCTGTTCCGATGACGATCGCGGCCGCCACCCACATCGGCGCCGTCCGTCTGCGCGTGTCCGACGTCGAGGCGCTGACCACCTTCTACGAGCGCGCGATCGGCCTGCGCACGCTCGCCCGCGAGAACGGCCTCACGAAGCTCGGCGCCCATGAGGATGCGCCGCTGCTCGAGCTGGTCGCGGCCCCCGGCGCGCCGGCCCGTCCGCCGGTGAGCACCGGGCTCTTCCACATGGCCATCCTCGTCCCTGAGCGCGCCGACCTGGCGCGCGCACTCGTGCGCCTGAGCGCCGCCGGCTGGCGGCTCACCGGCGCATCCGACCACCTCGTGAGCGAGGCGCTCTACCTGAACGACCCGGAGGGCAACGGCATCGAGATCTACCGCGACCGGCCGCGTGAGGAGTGGCGGCGCGACGCGTCCGGCGAGCTCGCGATGGCCACGCTGCCGCTCGACCTGGAGGCGGTACTGCGCGAGCTCGGCCCAGGCGCTCCGGAGAATCCGGGCCCGATGCCGGCGGGCACCCGCATGGGGCACGTGCACCTGCAGGTGTCAGACCTCGGCGCGGCCGAGCGCTTCTACGCGGGGGCGCTCGAGCTCGACGTGATGGTGCGCACCTATCCCGGTGCCCTGTTCGTCGCGGCGGGCGGATATCACCACCACATCGGCCTCAACACGTGGCAGAGCGGCGGCGCACCGGCGCCGCCGGACGGCGCCCTCGGGCTCGACCGGTACGAGCTCGTCCTGCCGGACGCCGGCGAGCGCGACCGCCTGGCGGGCGCGCTCGAGGCCTACGCCGAGCCGCTCGAGCTCGAGGACGGCGTGGTCGTGAGCGACCCGTCCGGCAACCGGGTGCTGCTCAGGGCCTAGACCGCGCCGATCTCGCGGTAGTACTCGATCGCGCCGGTGCGCTCGAGATCGTCGAGCAGCAGCACCTCGACGTCGAGCGTCAACTCGATCTCGTTCGAGACCACGACGCCGCCGCCCGGCAGCTCGTCCTGCCACGAGACACCGAAGTCGTGGCGGTTGACCCTCGTGGTCGCCTCGAAGCCGGCGCGCCGCATGCTGCCGCGGTTCTCGCCCTCGGCCCACCACGGCGTCGCCCACTGGCCGAGGTAGGAGACGTCGAGCTGCACCGTCCTGGTGACGCCGCGGATCGTGAGCTCCGTATCGGCCTTGAACTGAAGGTCGCCGACGCGCTCGCTGAAGCGGCCCGCGAACGCGATCTCGGGGTGGTTCTCGACGTCGAAGAAGTCGGCGCTGCGCAGGTGCGCGTCGCGCTCCTCCTCGCCGGTCCAGATGCGGGTGGCGTCGATACGCCCCGTGAAGGTCGTCCGCTCACAATCGCCGAGGTCCCACTCGATCGTGCCGCGCACGTCCTTGAAGAGGCCACGGACCCAGGTGACCATCATGTGCCGGGCCCGGAACTCGGCCTCGGTGTGACCGGGTTCGAAGATCCAGGTCGCCACGCAGGGAGGATGGCAGCCCGAGCCGTGGAGCGGGCCGCGCCTGGGCACGGCCCGCTCCGGATGGCTAGGGCTGGTCCTGCACGGCCGCGAGGCCGGTGATCGTCATACCGCTGCGGCCGATCGAGCCGAGCTTCACGCTCTTGCCGTTCAGCACGTTCACGCGGTACAGCTCGGAGCCGGGGCGCCGGTCCGACGCGGTCGCGACGTAGCCGACGTTGTTCTGGCCGGCGATGTCGAAGCCGCTGTCGCCGCGGACGTTGATGCCGAGCGGCTGCGGCATGGTCAGCGTGCCGTTGTTCGGCGGGTTCTGCACGTAGATCGCGTCGTCGAGTGCGTCGAGCGCGTACAGGGTCGTCGCCGCCGGCGGCGTCGCGTTCAACGACGAGTTGGTGTAGGCGGAGCCCACCACCGTCGGGTCGTTCGGATTGAGGTCGGCATCCGGGACCGGAGTCGCCAGAGCACCGGTGTCCGGGTTCAGCCGCAGGTTCTGGTTGGCGTCGCTCGTCACGCGGATGCGATCGACGGTCGGGTTGAAATCGACGCCGAAGAACCGACCGCTGAGCGCCGGCGTGAACGCCGGACCCTCGGCAACGGCCTTACCGGTGACCGGGCTGACGCGGTACACGATGCTGTCGCTGCCCACGCCGTACAGCTCACCGGTGGCGGGCCGGAAGTCGATGCCGGTGAGGCTGACTCCCATCGGCAGCCCGCTGATCGGCCGCGAGCTGTCGAGCTGGCGCGGGTTGTCGGCCGAGAAGCTGACGAGGTTGCCCTGATTGTCGGTTGCGTAGAAGCTGCGGCCGCCGTCCTTCGAGCCGGGGCCTCCGGCCTGGGCGGCGACCGGTACCGCCAGCGCGGCCACGCAGGTCGCGCTGAGGGCGAATCGCACGAGTCGCTTGCGCTTCATCTTGAAGCTCCTCCTGGGGGTCGGGTTATGACCCCTTTGCGGAGCTGGCACCCCGAGCGGTTCACCCAGGGGCGAGTGCATTTGCGCCGAGATCAGGTCGCGGCCGCGCGGAAGCGCTCGAGCGCGTAAGGCCAGCCCTGCGTTCCCATCAGCTCCGCGTAGCCCTCGCCCCCCTCGCCGTGCCGCCCGAAGCCGCGGTGCTGAAGCAGCAGCCGGCAACCCGAGTCGGCCGGCTCGAAGCGCACTTCGACCTCACTCGCGCGGGCGGGATCCGGCTCGGGCACGCGCTCCGGCGAGATCTGCCAGCTGAACACGACCCGGTCGGGCGGCTCCCAGGCGAGCACGCGGCCCCAGTCGAGCCGCAGCCCGTGCGGCCCCTTCTCATAGAGGAAGCCGCCGGCGCGCGCCTCCATCCCGATTTCCTCGAGCCCGTCCTGCGACCATGAGAACTCGGGCGGCCACCAGCTGCCGAGCCCGCTCGAGAAGAGCGCGAAGGCCTCCTCGCACGTGAGCGGGACATCGGTGCCGGCGGTCACCTCGTCAGCCATGAGCCAATCCTTCCCGGCCCCCGACCCCCCTATTCCCGCGCCGCCGGACCGCGACCGCCGCCGTCGCCGTAACCGGCATAGGGTGCGAACGGCCGCCGCAGCTCTCGTGATCGTCCCCGTGACGGCCGCGGCCGTCGCGGTCGCCGCGCTCGCAGAAGAGCCCGGCGCCGGCCTCGCGCGGCTGAGCTTCCCTGACGTCGTGCCGGCTCAGGTCGAGCCGGCGCCGGCGCCGCCGCTCCTGCCGGCGCCACCGGCTGAGCCGCCGATCCGCTGGCGCCGCTCGACCGCGCTCGGCAGCCACGCCGGCGGGCGGCTCATCAGCGGCGTCCGGCTGCCCGCGGAGCGTGAGACTTTCTTCACCTGGGATCCGGTGCTGCGGCGCTCGCCCAACCGGCCCTGGCGGCGCTGGGGGACGGACCGGCTCGTGCGCATGGTGTTGAGGGTCGCGCGCGACTTCCGGGCCGCGCACCCGGAGGCGCAGCGGATGGCGGTCGGCGACCTGAGCCGTCCGCACGGCGGCGACTTCGGCCCGCGCTTCGGCTACATCGGGCACGCGAGCCACCAGAACGGGCTCGACGTCGACGTGTACTACCCGCGCGCCGACGGCCGCGAGCGCGCGCCGCGCTGGGCCGCGCAGATCGACCGCGAGCTCTCACAGGAGCTGGTCGACCGCTTCCTCGCGCTCGGCGCCCAGGTCATCTTCGTAGGGCCGAACACGGGCCTCACCGGCCCATCGGGTCGTGTGCAGGCGCTCGTCAACCACGACAACCACCTGCACGTACGGCTTCCCTGAGGGCGCTCAGCGCGCCAGGCGCGGGCGCGGCGGCTGCGAGAACAGCCTCCAGATGGCGGCCTCGCAGAGGTGCTCGACGGCCAGCCCGGCTGCCATGCAGTCCACCTCCAGCGCCGTCGCGAGCCGCGGCGCCGGCGGGAAGCGGTTGAGCGCCACGACACCGTGGACGCGAGCGGCGAGCGGCCGCTCCTCGATCCAGAGCACGACGAGCGGGGGGACGGAGAGCGGGCGGCCCGAGCGCGGATCGGTGGTCGGCGGAATTGCGCGCACCTCGACCTCGAGCGTGCCGCCGCTCGTTGGCTGCGCCTGCAGGAAGGCCTCGATCGCCTTCCGTTCCCCGATCACCTCGTTCGTCGTCTCCTCGCGGCCGATCCTGTCAAGTGGTCGAGGGCGCCCCGCGGTGCGGAGTGCCCTCGCACACCGACCGTATGCGCGCTCGGACGAGAGCGCCACTCAATCATTCGTCCAGGCCGGCCGGGACCGCGCGGTCAGCCACCGTCCCGCTCCGAGAGCTCCTGGCTGAGCGGCCGGTTGAGAGCCCATCCCCAGAACACAGCGCATGCGATCAGCAAGGCTAGCCCGACCCAGAGGTTCACGTTCACGCCAGCCGCCTTGTCCTTGTCGGCATCCGACCCGAAGATGCCGGCGAGCAGCAGGATCACCCCGTATACGCCGAGCAGGCTGCCGATGATCTTGCGGACGTCGAGCAGGTTGGTCGCCCGTTCGACCTGCTCCTCGCTGACGTCCGCTGTGTTCTCCTCCACCTTCGGCCTCCTAGATGAAGATGATGTTCAGGATCACGACGAGCGCGATGAGGATCGCGCCGAGTATCTTCGGGCGTCGCCACCACACGCGCTCCTCCGGGGGCGGCTCGGGCTCCTCGGCGGCCATGCCCCAGACGAGGCCGTCGAGCTCCTGGACCGGCTTCGGCTGCGTGACGAGGCTCACCGCGACGGTCACGATCGCATCGAGGCAGAAGGCGACGATGGCACCCCAGAAGTCGGCGGCCAGGTCCGACCCGACGTCGAGGTTGCCGCTGGACGTGAGCTGGTGCGTCATGAAGGCGCCGAACGTCCCGGCCACGATGCCCGCGAAACCGCCCCAGGGCGTCGCGCGCTTCCAGAACATGCCGATGATGAACGTCGCGAACAGCGGCGCGTTGAAGTACGAGAACAGGAGCTGGACGTAATTCATGATGTTCTCGTAGCCCTTCGCGATGAACGCGGTGCCGATCGATATCAGCACGCCCACGACGGTCGCGAGCCGGCCGAAGAGGATGTAGTGGCGCGGGTCGGCGTCGCCCCTGATGTAGTCCTGGTAGAGGTCGTAGGTGACGACCGTGTTGAACGCCGACACGTTCGCCGCGACTCCTGCCATGAACGCCGCGAGCAGCGCGGTGACCGCAAGCCCGAGCATGCCCGTCGGGAGGTACTCCACGATCAGCGCCGGGATCGCGTTGTTGTACTCCTGCCCGGCGGCGGAGCCGGTGCCGAAGCCGGGCACGGTCACGAGCGCGACGAGCCCAGGAACCACGACGATCAGCGGGATGAAGATCTTGGGGAAGGCCCCGATCAGCGGGGTCCGCTGGGCCGCGTTCAGGTTCTTCGCCGACAGGGCGCGCTGCACCTCGGCGAAGTTCGTCGTCCAGTAGCCGAACGAGAGTACGAAGCCGAGCCCGAAGACCGTCGAGATCCAGTTCGCGCCGATCGGGTTGTCGCCGCCGATCCCCATGCCTTCCCACGCGTGCAGCCCCGGTTCCCCGAGGGCGCTCTCACGGACGCGGTCTGCGAGGCCGGAGAAGCCGCCGACGTCCACGAGCGCGACGATCGTGAGCGGCACGAGCGCCGCGAGGATCACGAAGAACTGCACGACCTCGTTGTAGATCGCCGACGAGAGCCCGCCCAGCGTGATGTAGGTCAGCACCACGGCGGCCGCGACGAGGATCCCGGTGGTGATCGACCAGCCGAGCATCAGCGACAGCACCAGGCCGAGCGCGAACAGGTTGACGCCGCCGATCAGGACCGTCGCGATGGCGAACGAGATCGCGTTGAAGAGGTGGGTCGGCCGGTTGTAGCGCCGCCGCAGCCACTCCGGCACCGAGCGCACCTTCGCCCCGTAGTAGAACGGCATCATCACGACGCCGAGGAACACCATCGCCGGGATGGCGCCGATCCAGTAGAAGTGCACCGTCGCCACGCCGTACTGCGCCCCGTTGGCCGCCATCCCGAGGATCTCGAGGGCGCCGAGGTTGGCCGAGATGAACGCCAGCCCCGTGATCCAGGCGGGCAGCGAGCGCCCCGACAGGAAAAAGTCCAGGTCCGACTTGATCAGCCGGCGGGCCAGGAAGCCAACGCCGAGGACCGTCACGAAGTAGAGCCCGATGATCAGGTAGTCGAGCGCAGAGGTGTCGATCCTCAGCATGGCCGCTCCCCTACCCCGGACCACTTGCTTCGAATCGCACTATCTCCAGGCGGCTCTCCCCGGGCGATCTGATACATCTTCCGGCGTGGATCGCCGGCTCGCCATCAAGAACCTGCGCACCGCGCTGATCGCGGGCGCGATCTCGCTGGTCGTCTTCGCGCTGGCCTGGGTCGTGGGGCTCGTCTACTGATGGCGGAGGAGACGCGCGTCGCGCGCGAGACGCCCGAGCCGCCCGGCGAGCTCATCCACCTCCCCGGGCCGTCCTATCTGCCGGTGCTGACGGCATTCGGGCTCACCCTCGCGATCACGGGCGTCGTCATCTCGCTCATCTTGACCGTGATCGGGGTGATCCTGACGCTGATCGTGGTCGTCAAGTGGATCGGCGAGACGCGCCGCGAGATCTCAGAGCTGCCGCTCGAGCACCACTGAGGTCGGCTCAGCCCGCGGCGGCGTTCAGGTCCGACGGCAGTTCGCTGGTCGCGCCGTCCGAGACCCAGCAGCGCACGATGTCGCGCATCGACAGCACGCCGGTCATCTTGCCGCCGTCGACCACGACGAGGTGGCGAAAGCCACCCCGGACCATCGCCTCGGCCGCGCGCTCGAGCGACCACTCGGGCGCCGCGAAGACGAGCTCGGGCGAGAGGTGGTCGCCCACGTGCTCGTCGTCCGGGTTCTCGCCCTTGGCGATCGACTGAAGGACGTCACGCTCGGTCACGATGCCCGGCCCGGGCTGTTCGAGGTCGATCACGACCGCCGCTCCCACCCCGCGCTCGGCCATCGCCCGGGAGGCCTCTCGCAGCGTGTGACCCGGGTTGACCGTCAGTACGACGTCACTCATCCCCGCTCTGACCTGCATTCAGCTCCCTTCTGGCCGTTAGTGACGATCGGCATAAGCAGAATACCGTTGATCCGGGCGCGCATCCAGGGCGTATCCCTTGGGGAAGTGCGTGATTCGACCCTCCACAGGCGGAGCGAGCTGTACTTCGACGCCCTCGAGGTGATGATGCGGGACTACTCCAACGAGGAGCTGTGCCTGACCCGAGTGGCGCGTCAGATCGCCACCTCGCGGCGTCAGCTGCAGCGCTCGTTCTCGGAGGCCGGCGGCACCAGCTTCCGGCGCGAGCTGCAGCGCATCCGCATGTCGCGCGCCGCCGACCTGCTCCACGACGGGCGCATGTCGGTGCAGGAGGTGGCGGCGGCGGTCGGCTACCGCCAGGCAGCCCAGTTCGCGAAGGCCTTCCGGCGCAGCCACGGCGCGCCGCCCTCGTCGTTCCGGCACACGAACGGCCGCCTGGCCGCCTGACCGGCGGCGCGTCGCAGCCAGCGGACGGGTCAAATAAACTCGCGCGCCGTGAGCGAGAGGGAGCCGATCGCGCAGGACACGGCCAAGGGGCCGCCCGAGACCGATCCGCGCCTCGAGGGCGAGAAGCACCCGGTCGCGCGAATGATCGCCATCGGCGTAATCGCGTCGCTGATCGGGATCGCCATCACCCTCCTGATCGACTGGTTCCCGACGAGCGCCTCGGGTGCCGCGGGTGACATAGACACGCTCTACGACGTCCTGCTGATCTGCTCGGTCCCGGTCTTCGTGCTCGTCATGACGATCGCGATCTACTCGGTCGTCCGCTTCCGCGCGAAGCCCGGCGACATGGGCGACGGCCCGCCGATCCACGGCAACACGCGGCTCGAGGTCATCTGGGTGACGATCCCGTTCATCATGGTCACCGCGCTCGCCATCTACGGCTGGATCGTGCTCGACGACATCGAGGCCAAGGCGCAGGACGAGATGGTCGTGAACGTGACCGGCCAGCAGTTCACATGGACGTTCGAGTATCCCCGGCAGAACGTCAACTCGAACGAGCTCGTGCTGCCCGTCGACCGGCCGATCGAATTCAAGATCAAGACGAAGGACGTGCTGCACTCGTTCTGGGTGCCGGAGTTCCGGCTCAAGTCGGATGCCGTACCGGGGCTCACCACGATCATTCGCCTTGAACCCGACCGGGTCGGGCGCTACGAGGTGGTGTGCGCCGAGCTATGCGGCCTCGGCCACTCGACGATGCGCCAGTTCGTGCGGGTGCTGCCGGGGGACGACTTCGACGGCTGGGTCGAGAAGCAGCGCCAGGAGGGCGAAGGCGGCGCGCCGGCCGGCGAGAGCGGCGAGGGCGAGGGCGCGAGCGGCGGGGGCGGGGGCGGAGGTGGCGGCGCGGCCGCCGACGGCGAGCAGATCTTCACCGCCCAGGGCTGCGGATCCTGTCACACGCTCGCGGCAGCGGGCGCGAGCGGGACGGTAGGTCCCGACCTCGGCAAGCTCGAGAACACCGACGAGGCCTTCGTGCGGGAGTCGATCGTCGACCCGTCCGCCGAGGTCGAGCAGGGTTTCCCCGACGGCGTGATGCCCGCCGACTTCGGCGACAAGCTCTCGCCTGAGGAGCTCGACGCGCTCGTGAAGTACCTTCTGGAGTCGCAGGAATGACGCTCACCCGGAAGCTCCTGTCACCAGGCTGGTATCGCGCCGTGCTCGGCACCGTGGGCGGCTTCGCTTTCGGCATGGCCATCGTGGTCGTCGTCCGCTCCCTCTACGGCTGGGACCCGGTCGTCGACTGGAACGCGATCATCACTGTCGGCGCCCTGATCGCCGCGCCGTTCGGCTACCTGGTCGGGATCGGCTGCTTCGACTACTGGTTCCGCTGGGCCTCGGGCGCCCCGACCATCCCCGAGGACCACTCGGGCCACGGCGCCAAGACGTGGAAGGACTACTTCCGCGTCAACACCGACCACAAGGTCATCGGCATCCAATACATCGTCACGACGATGTTCTTCTTCGTCGCCGGTGGGCTCATGGCCATGTTGATGCGCGCGGAGCTCGCCCAGCCGGGGACGCAGTTCGTGGACCCGAACACGTTCAACGGCCTGTTCTCGGTCCACGCCTCGCTGATGATCTTCCTGTTCATCATCCCGGTCTTCGCCGGGATCGCGAACTACGTGATCCCGCTGATGATCGGCGCGCCGGACATGGCGTTCCCGCGCCTGAACGCCCTGTCGTTCTGGATGCTGCCGATCGGCGGCGTGATGATGCTCTGCTCGTACTTCGCCGAGGGCGGCGCCTTCGCGACCGGCTGGACGGCCTACGCGCCGCTCTCCACCGAGACGCCGCTCGGGCAGCAGTTCTTCACGGTCGGCGTGCAGTTCGCGGGCGCCTCCTCGATCGCGACGGCGCTCAACTTCCTGGTCACGATCATCACCATGCGCGCGCCGGGCATGACGTTCTGGCGCATGCCGCTGCTGGTGTGGGCGAACTTCACGACCTCGCTGCTGGTCGTGATCGCAACGCCGTTCATCGCCGGCTCGCAGTTCATGGTGCTGCTCGACCGCACACTGGGAACGCAGTTCTTCGACCCCGCGGCGAACGGCGACGTGCTCATGTACCAGCACGTCTTCTGGTTCTACTCGCACCCAGCCGTCTACATCATGATGCTGCCCGGCTTCGGGATCATCAGCGAGGTCATCTCGACGCACGCGCGCAAGCCGGTGTTCGGCTACCGGATGATGGCCTTCTCACTGGTCGCGATCGTGATCCTCGGCTTCACGGTCTGGGCGCATCACATGTTCGTGTCCGGCATGCAGGCCTGGCTGCGAATACCGATGATGATCACGACGATGCTCATCGCCGTACCGACGGGCATCAAGATCTTCTCCTGGCTCGCCACGCTCTGGAGAGGGGTGATCCACCTCAGAACGCCGCTGCTGTTCGCGCTCGGCTTCATCACGATGTTCACCCTGGGCGGGATCAGCGGCATCATGCTCGCCGTCGTGCCGTTCGACATCTACGTGTCGGACACCTACTTCATCGTCGCCCACATCCACTACGTGCTGTTCGGCGGCTCGGTGTTCACGATCTTCGCCGGGCTCTACCACTGGTTCCCGAAGATGACCGGGCGGATGTACGACGAGACGCTTGGGCGCATCCACTTCTGGCTGTCGTTCATCTTCTTCAACCTCACCTTCGGCCCGATGCACCTGGTGGGCATCGACGGCATGCCGAGGCGGGTGGCCGACTACGCCGAGCAGTACGCGACCTGGAACGCGATCATCTCGATCTCGGCCTTCATCTTCGGCCTGTCGTTCCTGATCTTCCTCTACAACATGGTCGCCTCGTGGCGGCACGGCCCGGCCGCGCCGGGCAACCCCTGGCGCGCCCACTCGATCGAGTGGCAGGTCTCCTCGCCGCCGCCGGTCTTCAACTTCGACGAGATCCCGACTGTGGTAGGCGGCCCCTACGAGTACGGCGTCCCCGGCGCGGTGCACGCCGTGTTCAAGGAGAAGCAGCCGGCGGCGGTGCCCGCCCCGGCAGGCGGAGGCGGGGCTCCCCCGCCGGCTGAATGAAGCGGATCCTCGTAGTCGCCAACGAGACGGTGGCCGGACGGCCGCTGATCGACGCCGTCAAGCGCCGCGCCGGCGATGACGATGACGTGCGCGTCCACGTCATCTGCCCGCAGAACGAGCCCAAGCACGGCTTCGTCGTGCACGACGAGCACATCCGCGACGCCGCCCAGAACCGGCTCGAGATGACGCTCGCGCTGCTCCGCGAGGCCGGCATCGAGGCCACCGGGGAGATCATGGACCCCGATCCCTACTCGGCGGTGATGGACGCGCTCGGCGAGCAGGACTACGACGAGATCGTCGTCTCGACGCATCCCGAGACGCGCTCCGGCTGGCTCCGGCAGGGGCTCGTAGACCGGCTCGCGCGGGCCACTCGCCGCGACGTCGAGCACGTGGTCGTGGACCTCGACAGCGAGCGCGACGACGTCAAGCGTACGCTCGTCGTCGCGAACCAGACGGTCGGCGGCCAGGCGCTGCTCGACGCGCTCAAGGCGAAGGCGGCCGAGGAGCCGCGGCGCTTCATCGTGATCTGCCCGGCGTCCAGCAACGGGGACTCGGATGGCGGCGACGCCCACGAGCGACTCGCCCACACGCTCAAGGAGCTGCAGGACGCGGGCCTCGAGGCCGTCGGCCAGGTCGTCCACCCCGATCCCTACACGGCGATCCAGAACGCGCTCCAGTTCTACGGGCCCGACGACATCGTCATCTCGACCTTCCCGGAGACGCGCTCCGGCTGGCTGCGGGCGGACCTGATCGGGCGCGTTCAGGCCTCGACGGGCAAGCCCGTCGAGCACATCGTGAGCGAGGAGGGCGCCTGATGGAATCGGCCTCGGTCGCCGCTCCGACCGTCCACGACGACCATCACCACGGCCCGCCCGCGGCCAACGTCTCCTCGCGCGTCGAGGCGCAGTTCCTCGGGATGCTGCTTTTCATCATCTCCGAGATCATGCTCTTCGGAGCGTTCTTCACGGCCTACTTCTTCATCCGGGTCGTGGGCAAGGCGGAGTGGTTCCCGTTCGACGGGCTCGAGCTCCCGGTGGGCATCGCGGCGGTCAACACCGCGATCCTGATCTCGTCGAGCTTCACGATGCACTGGGCGCTCGAGGGAGCCCGCAACGAGAACCGGCGCGCCCTTCAGCTCGGCCTCCTCACCACCGCTCTGCTCGGCCTGACCTTCCTCACGATCCAGGTCAACGAGTACGTCCACCTGGGCTTCCCGATCTCGGAGAACGCCCAGACGACGGTCTTCTACAGCCTGACCGGGCTGCACGGGGCGCACGTGTTCGTCGGCCTGACGCTCCTGACCTTCGCGACCATCCGCGCCTTCCGCGGCCACTACACCGCGAAGGAGCACCGCGGCGTCGAGGTGCCGGGCATCTACTGGCACTTCGTCGACGTCATGTGGATCCTCGTGTTCTCGTCGCTGTACCTGCTCTGAGTGATCAACCCGCTGCGGTCGGAACAGGAGGCGTTTCGCTTCTTCCTCTACGTGGCCGTCGTCGTGGCGATCCTCGTCGGGATCGTCTTCCTGATCCGTGCCCTCTGATCTCGAACTCGCCGAGCGGGCCGCCCGGGCCGCCGGCGAGGTCCTCCTCTCCTACTACGGGCGGCCGCCCGAGGGGATCGACGCGAAGTCCTCCGAGACCGATCTCGTCTCGGACGCGGACCGCGAGGCAGAGCGACTCATCCGCGAGCTGCTCGAGGCCGAGCGCCCAGAGGACGGGCTGATCGCCGAGGAGGGCTCGCGCTCCGAGTCGGCGAGCGGCCGCCGCTGGGTCGTGGACCCGCTCGACGGGACGATCAACTTCCTCTACGGCTTTCCCGCCTGGGGCGTGAGCATCGCGCTCGAGGATCCCGAGGGGCTCGCGCTCGGCGTGGTCTTCGACCCGGTCAGGCCGGAGCTGTTCGCGGCCGTGCGCGGCGAGGGCGCCACGCTCGACGGCGAGCCGATCCGAGTGTCGGGCCGCACGGAGCTGGCCCGGGCGATGGTGGCGACCGGCTTCTCGTACGAGTCGGAGCGGCGCGCCGGGCAGGCGGAGCTGCTCACGAGTGTTCTCCCGCGCGTGCGCGACATCCGGCGCGTCGGCGCCGCCGCACTCGATCTCTGCCTGGTCGCGGCCGGTCGCGTGGACGCGTTCTACGAGCGCGGCCTCAAGCGCTGGGACGAGGCCGCCGGCCGCCTCATCGTCGTGGAGGCCGGAGGCGTAGTCGCGGAGCTCGGGGGCGAGCCGGCAGGCCTCGTGGCCGCCGGCTCCCCCGAGCTCCTCTCAGAGCTCCTCGGGCTCGTCAGCGCACCGTGATCGTCGTGCGCTCCCCCTCGGCCGTCAGCTCGTAGCGGCCCTCCTCGATCATGCGCCTGCCGTTCTCGGTCACCCGAAGGCGGCCGAGCGGGAATGACAGGTTCAACGTGCGCCGGTCACCCGGCTGGAGGTGCGGGCCGCGCGCGGAGCTGCTCGGCGCGCTCGCGCTGGTACTGGCCTACTCGCCCAGCAGGTAGTCGACCAGCGCCTGGACCTGCTTGTCGGACAGCCGGCCCTCGAACGACGGCATCACACCGGCGCTGAAGCCCTGAGCGACCTCTGCGTCCGGGTTGAGGATGGACTCGCGAACGAACTCCTCGGGTGGCATGTTGCCCGCGGCGCTTGCCAGGTCGTTCAGGTCAGGCCCGACGTTGCCGGTCGAGCCGGCCGGGTCGAAGGTATGGCAGCCGGCGCAGCCGCCCGCCGTGAAGATCTGCTCGCCGGTCGTCGCCTGAGCGAGGCCGGCCGACGCGAGGGCCCCCTCGTCGTCCCCCGGGCGCGCGGCCGCGTAGCCGACGTAGGCCGCCACGTCACTGGCGTCGTCGCCCTTGACGAGCCCCGGCTGCATGATGCTGTTCTGGCGCGGGTGCGCGATCTGGTCCTCGACGACGCCCTGGACCGTGTCGCGATCCAGCCCATCGGCGAGCGCCGCCTGGAAGGCGGCGTCGAGGCTCGGCCCCTGCGTTCCGGCCGTACCGGCACGCGCAAGCTGGTGGCACTGGCCGCACTTCTCGACGAACTGGGCCTTGCCGTTCGACAGGTCGGGCTCGTCGCGACTGCCGCAGGCGCCGAGCGCCAGCCCAACGGCGATCAGCGCAGCGGCGACGGCGAGCGCCGGTCGCGGCGCGCGCGGCCGCTTGCGCATGGTCCGAGCGAGGCTCACGGAGCGGGAACAATATCCGCTCGGCGGGCTGGATGGGGAGGGCACAGGCGCCCGCTGCGGGCCGCCGCCGACGCTATTGTTCCCGCCTCAATGCCTGCCCGTCAGAAGTACCGGCTGCGTGCGCGCTCCGACCGCGAGGTCGTGCGGGAGGTCGAGCCCGGCATGCGCTACGTGGACCACGAGACCGGCGAGGAGCTGCGCGTGGTCGGCGCGCTGCTGCCGCTGGCGCCGTCGCCCAGCGACCTGCCGTACGCGGTCGAGAACCTGCGCCTGTGCGGGTGCTCGCTCGAGCAGCTGGTTCAGAAGGACCTGAACGACTGCCCGCACTGCGGCCGTCGACTTCCGGCCGTCGAGCGCTGAAGGGCCTTCTCGCAGCCCTGCTCGCGCTGGCCCTGGTTGCGTCCGGCTGCGGCGGCGACGACGAGCCCTCCGCGGAGACAGAGCGCGCCCTCCCCGACCTCACCGTGCCGCAGGGCGAGACGACGGAGACCGAGCCGGCCCCCGAGCCCCTGCCCGACCCATCCACGGAGACGCTGCCCCCGGTCGAGACGGTCCCGCCCTCTACCGGCGGCGGCACGCCCGCACCGGAGGCGGAGCCTGCGCCCGACACGCCGGAGAACAACACCCCTCCCCCGGCCGACAGCCCGGCGGAGCGCTTCGAGGAATTCTGCGACGACAACCCGGGCGCCTGCGGCTGACCGCGGCCGGGCAGGTGCCACGGGGTCCGACCGCCTCGCTCGCCTCCTCCAGTCTCGACTCGACGGTGGCGCGGTCGATGTCGTCGGCGCATACCGACGGCGCTCCGGCCTGGGGAGTCAACACCAACAGGGTATGCCTCTTCGTTCAGCTCCGGCTAGGCGCTCGCAACGGCACACCTTGCCATGGCCGCGCGCTCGGAGAGGCTCCCCGTCTCGCGTCTTCACCGATGTCGCTCATCGCGCCAAGCAGGAGCGCTGTGCGGGTCCTGCCCGGCTCCTCCTTCTCGTCCTCAGCAGGCGTCTCGTCACGGTCGGCGCAGACGACTGCATCCAGACGATATGGGGTGTCGTCCGGTGGGTGCGGGACCGGAGTGCTAGCGCGGGATCAGTCCGGCCGCCCCCAGCTCCCAGGTGGTCGCGCGCATTTGGGCGGCGATCGGGTTGTGCTTGGCAATGAAGGCCTGGAGGTGAGGCTTGGCGAGGTCGTGGAACTCGTCATAGGCGCTGTCCCGGAGGTTGTCGGTGCTCTGGCCGCACTCGCCCGTCTCTGGGTCGTCCGAGCGCTCCGACCAAGCGAGCAGGAGCTTGTTCGCCTCGGCGATCAGCCGCAGCCCCTCGTCCAGTCGCGTTCGCACGCGGTCGTAGCTGTTCGACATGCGCAGCCGCGCCAGGCGGGCGCGGGCCGCGGCGACCCGCTGCGGCGAGTCACGCAGCTCGGCGCGCGTGCGCCTCGGCAGCGTGGTGCACTCGGCGACGGGAAAGCGCACGTCGATCGCCGGGCCCCGCAGCAGCGCGTTGAACTCGCGCACGAGCCTGCGTTCGTCCGCATTAGGCGGCGGCGCTTGCTCGGCTACGGGCTCCGGCTCCGAGCCGCAGCCCGCGAAAAAGAGCAGCGTCCCTGCGACGACGATCGGCAGTCCGTGCCTCACCACGCGGCGCGGCTACCCCGGCCGGGTTCGTTCCGACCCCCGCAGAATTGAACCGCGAGCCAGATCGAATCGTCCACCCGCGCCACGAAGCCCCCGCCTTGGACGACAGGCGGGCGTCATGGCAAACAGGGCGCTCGCTATCGCGTCGAGGCAAAGCAGCAGCGCAGCTGACGCGGAGGCCACTATCGCCTCGGACGACAAGCACTAGCGCCGAACGTCACTCCGCGCTCTCCTCCTCCCGCGTGAAAGCGGCAGTGCTCGACCTCCCGCTTCCTCACGGCGAGGGTTTGCAGAGCGCCACCTGCTGAGATCCCCTAGCCCGGCTCCGTGCGCGGGTGGCCGAGGGAAGGCAAACTTTCGTGCCCCGAGCGCAGCGAAGGGGTGCGAAAGGAAACTTCCCCGGACAGGACCCGCGCCCTGGGCGGCAGGCCTCAGATCAGGTTGCCGAGCGCCTTCTCGCGCGAGTCGAAGATCGTGAGGTGACCGACGAGGCCGGTGACCTCGAACGGCCGCATGACGCGCTCGGTCGGGCAGACGAGCACCATTTTGCAGCGGCGGACGTTCAGGTGCCGGAGGGCGTTCAGCAGCACACCGATCCCAGTCGAGTCCATGAACGTGACGTGGGATAGGTCGACGATCACGCCCCTCGCCCCGTCCTCCGCGAGGCCGAAGAGCCGGCTGCCCAGCTTCGGTGCCGTGTGAGCGTCGATCTCCCCGCGCAGGGACACGACGTGCGTACTGTCCCCGACGGCTTCGTCAACCAGCCCGAAGTCGATCACGCGGGCGAACCTATCACGGCGACAGGCGGCCGATTCATGGCGCGTACGCGCTCATGACTGCCCTTCTACCCCGTTGGCTCAGGAAGCAGTCTGCCTGTGTGTCGGCACCGGCGTGCGCGGCCTTCGAACCCGCGCCGGTGACGGCACGCGCGGCTCCGCGCCGCGCCTCCGCGATGGACGCGCAGGGCTGGAATGCCCCCGGTCGCGCCCACGGCCGAGCCCCCAGCGCCCCAGAGGCAGGCGAATGCCGTCCCCACCGGGCCCGTCGCCCCTGGGTCGCGGCCCCGGGCCCTCGCCCCCGCCGCCGTCATCCCCGCGGGAATCGTCGTCGTCGTCGCGCAGCCGGAAAAACCAGATCAGCCACACGATCAGCAGCCCGACGTCGAACACGCGGAAGCCGACCATGAAGATCCACCCCTCGGTGGTCATCTAGGTCGATGCTACCGCGATGGCATACCCGGCAAAAGACCCGGGCTTGGCTACTCGCCGTCCTCCACCACGGTCGGGCGGTTGTCCGGGATGTAGGTGACCGTGTACAGGAGCCTGGCGCTGCTGTACGTGCACCCGAAGACGCTGACCTGGCGCAGGTCCTCCATCGCGAACTGGCGCAGGCTCCGCGGCGGCTCGCAGTTGTTCTTCGCGCGCGAGGAGCGCCACCAGTCGGACTTCGTCAGGTTGATCGCGAGCGTCGGCGCCCACGTGGGCACGGTGATGGCGATCCAGTTGCCCTCCTTGACCCGCAGCGGCTCAGGCAGGGCGAAGGTCGGGCTCGAGCCGAAGAACTCGTCGATCTCGAAGGGCTCGCTCTGCTGGACGAGCCGGTGCTGGAGCCGGGTCTTGCGCGTGTCGCCCTTGCGCAGGACCGAAAGCTGCACCTGCGCCGGCGAGCCGTAGTTGTCGTTGAAGAACGTGACCTGCTCGGCGCTCGGAGCCGACAGGTTCAGCGTGAAGGCGACGATGTAGCCGTTACGCCGGATGTAGTACGGGTTCTTCGGCCCACCCGCAGCGCGCCCCTGGTAGCCCGTGACGCGCACGACGGCCACGCACGGGTCGGCAGGGCAACTCGGGTTCGCCGGTGTGGCGGTGGCGCCGAGCTCGACGATGCGGGCGGATGCACCCGGCGCCAGCGCGAGCGCCGCCGCCGCCAGTACGGAGCTGAGCAGGAGAAATCGCTTCATGACCAGGGGTGAAACACCCCTTTCGGCCTGTAGTTGCGGAATCCCACTGCCTACTTGTACCTGTAGGTGATCCGCCCGCGGTCGAGGTCGTAGGGCGACAGCTCGATCTTGACCCTGTCGCCCGGGAGGATGCGGATGTAGTGCCTCCGCATCTTCCCCGAGATATGGCCGAGGACCTCGTGCCCATTGTCGAGCTGGACCTTGAACATGGTGTTCGGGAGGGCCTCGACGATCTCGCCCTCCATCTCGATCTTCTCTTCCTTGGGCACGGCCTGCAGCGCGATCAGATCGCGCGAACGTTCACCGCCTTCGGCCCCTTGTCGCCGGTCTCCTCCTCGTACTCGACCTTGGAGTTCTCGGCGAGCGACTTGAAGCCCTGCCCGTCGATTCCCGTGTAGTGAACGAAGAGGTCACGGTCGCCGTCATCCGGCGTTATGAATCCGTAGCCCTTCTCGTCGTTGAACCACTTGACGGTTCCGGTAGGCACGTGCCTGCCCCTTCCTGCTTGTGCCCGGCCGGTCCGTCTGTGCGAATCCCGATCCACGGCACCTGCATGTTTCAACTACGCCGGTTTTACCCGGCCCGTACAGGCGGGGACGCTACCAGGGCAGAGCGGCGGAAGGGCGTCAGCGACCCTCGAATGCGGCCTTACCCGGACCCTCCGCCAAGAAGCTCTCGACGGCGCGCGTGAGGTCATCCGTCTCGAAGAGCGGCGCGCCGATGGCGCCGACGCGCTCGTCGGCGCCGTGTACGCCGTCCTCCAGGTAGGCCCTGACGACGCGCTTGGTGGCGGCGTGCGCGAGCGTCGGCCCCGACGCCAGGCGGCGGGCGAACTCGAGCGTGCGCTCCGCGAGCTCCGCATCCGGCAGCACGCGGTTCACGACGCCCCAGCGCTCGAGCGTCGCCGCGTCGTAGAGGTCGCCGCTCATCACGAACTCGCGCGCGCGGCCCGCGCCGGCGCGCTCCGCCAGCCGCTGCGTGCCTCCCATCAGCGGCGTGAGGCCGATCACCGCCTCGACGAGCCCGAAGCGGGCGGACTCGGCCGCCCAGATCATGTCGCAGGCGAGTGCCAGCTCGAGGCCGGCCGTCACGCACAGCGCGTGCACCGAGGCGAGCGTCGGGAACGGCAGGTCCTCGAGTGCGTGCGCGACCGCGAGGAGGCGCTCGGTCAGCTCCTCGGAGCCCGACGCGCTCAGGCCGTGGAAGACGTTCACGTCGACGCCGCCGGTGAAGTAGCGGCCCTCGGCACGGAAGACGAGGGCGCGCAGGCCGTCCGTCTCGCCAAGGGCTCGCTCGAGCCCGCTGAACACCTCCTCTGAGAACAGGTTCAGCGGCGGGGCGTCGAGCACGAGCAGCCCGAGGTCGCCGTCGCGCTCGAGTCGCACGGGCTCAGCCACCGCGCAGCTCCTGAGCGACCTTCTCGAGCTCCTCTGAGTCCGCCGGCTGCGGCGGCACGGGCAGCTTCAGGGGGTCGTCGTCGTAACGCGGGATCACGTGCATGTGCATGTGAAAGACGGTCTGCCAGGCCGCCGGCTCGCAGCAGTTGAGCAGGTTCACGCCGTCGCAGCCGAGCCGCTCGCGCATCGTCAGCGCGAGCTGCTTGGCGGCGCTCGCGGTGCGCTCGAGATCCTCCTCGGGCACCTCGTAGAGGTTCTTCGAGTGGTTGCGCGGGATCACGAGCGCGTGGCCGCGCGTCCACGGGTTGATGTCCATGAAGGCGACCGTGTGCTCGTCCTCCTGGATCTTGTGCGAGGGCAGCTCGCCCGCAACGACCTTGCAGAAGATGCAGTCATCCGCCATGGCGGGGACGCTACTTCAGAGCCAGCCCGACCGCCGGAAGTACCAGTACAGCGAGCTGCAGACGGTCAGCATCACGAGCAGCACGGCCGGGTAGCCGTAGGTCCAGGTGAGCTCCGGCATGTGCTCGAAGTTCATCCCGTAGATGCCTGCGACCGCCGTCGGGACGGCGATGATCGCGACCCAGGCGGAGATGCGGCGCATGTCCTCGTTCTGACGGATGCCGACCTGAGCGAGGTTCGCCTGGAGGCTGCTCGCGAGCAGGTCGTGCATACCGTCGAGCTGGTCGCGGGCGCGGATCAGGTGGTCGTTGACATCGCGGAAGTAATTGCGGATCTCCTTGTCCACCTGCTCGTAGTGACCCGCGGCGAGCTTCTCGATCGGGTCGACCAGGGGGCCACTCGCGCGCCGGAACTCGAGCACCTCACGCAGCAGCCGGTAGATCCGTTCGCCCGGATTGGAGCGGCCGCCCGAGAAGAGCTCCTCCTCGACCTGGTCGATGTCCTCCTGGAGGCCGTCGATGGCGGGCCCGTAGTCGTCCACCACACGGTCGAGGATCGCGTGCAGGACGACGCCGGGACCCTTCCGCAGCCGCTCCGGGTCGGACTCGAGCGCCTCGCGGACGGGGGCGAGCTCGCTCGCGGGCCCGTGACGCACCGTGATCACATAGTCGTGCCCGAGGAAGACCAACAGCTCACCGAGCTCCACCACCTCCTTCGGGTCGACGTAGCGCGCCGTCTTCAGCACGAGCAGCACCATGTCGTCGAACACCTCGAGCTTCGGACGCTGGTGAGCGTGGACGGCATCCTCGACGGCGAGCGGGTGAAGGTCGAACTCCCGCCGGAGCGCGTCGAACTCCTCCTCGGTCGGCTCGTACAGGCCGATCCAGACGAAGGTGTCCTCCTGATGACGGACGTCGTAGGCGTGCTCGAGCTCGACCTTGCCGTCACGGCGGTGGCCGGCCTCGTAGATCGCGCAATCGACGATCACCGGCTGCGATTGTCCCGCAGACGCCGGGCGAAACCCAGCGCGTCGTCGCGCGTCGCGACCTCGCCCGCATAGGCGGCCTCCTCGAGGGAGGCGAGCAGGCTGCCGATCTCCGGCCCGGGCTCGATGCCGAGCTCGCGCGCGAGCTCGTCGCCGCGCACGAGCGGCCGCGGCCGGCCCTGCTCGCGCCAGTCGAGTGCGGCCTCCATCAGCTCGGCCGCGAGCTCCGTATGCGCGGCGATCGCCTCGTCGGCCTTGCGGCCGCGGGTGGCGAGCCGGTCCGCGCACGAGAGCAGCGTCACCTCGACCTCGACCGGCTCGGTGCGCCTGAGGTAGCGGTAGACGGCGCGCCGGTCGAGCGGGCGCTCGTGGACGAGGAAGCCGAGCACGAGATGGTGGCGGGTGAGCGCGCCGACGAAACGGCTGAAGCGCTCGCTCGTCCGCAGCCGCCGGCAGACGTCGTGCACCATCTGCTCACCGAGCCGGTCGTGCCCAATGAACGTGACCCGGCCCGACTCGCGCACGGCGTGCGTGGCCGGCTTGCCGATGTCGTGCAGGAGGGCGCCGAAGCGAAGCGCCTCGCCGCGGGTGAGCTCGTCGGCGAGCGGCTCGTCGAGGACGGCGCGGAGCCGCCCCTCCGCTCGCGCCTCGAGCTCGAGCAGCCGCTCCAGCACCTCGATCGTGTGGCCGTAGACGTCGCGGTGGTGGTACTGGCTCTGCTCCACGTCATGCAGCTCCGCGAGCTCGGGCAGCACGGCATGCAGCAGCCCGAGCCGGTCGGCGGTCTCGAGCCCGCCGATGACGTTCGGCGCCAGCACGAGCCGGCGCAGCTCCGCGAAGACCCGCTCGCCCGCCGCCTCCGCCACGCGCGGCGCCACCGCCCGCGTGAGCCGCTCGGTCTCGGGGTCGGGGCTGAAGGCGAGCTCGGCGACGAAGCGGGTGAGCCGCAGCGCCCGCAGCGGATCCGACTCGTAGGCCGCGGGGCCGATAACCCGCAGCGAGCCCGCGTCGAGATCGGCGCGGCCGCCGAGCGGGTCGATCAACGGCGTGTCGGGGTTCGGCGCGACGAGCGCCGCCGCGGAGAGCTCGCGGAGCGGCCGCGCCATCGCGTTGACGGTGAAGTCGCGGAGCGCGAGGTCGTCCTCGATGGTCGGGCCCTGCAGCGTCGCGACGTCGTAGATCCGCCCGGCGGCACGGTCGATCACACGCCAGGCGCCAAACGCCTCCGACAGCGGAAACACGGGACCGCCGACCTCGGCCGCGAGCGCCCGCGCCGGGGCTTGCGGGTCACCCTCTACGGCCACGTCCACGTCGGTCACGGGCCGGCCGAGCAGCTCGTCGCGCAGCGCGCCGCCGACGATCCACGCGCCCGTCACCGGAAGTGCTCGCGGCGCACACGCTGGGAGAGGCCGCAGGTGATCTCGTAGTTGATCGTGCCGAGCCGGCGCGCCACCTCCTCGGCGAGGATGCGCTCCCCGCCCTGGCGGCCGATCAGGACCACCTCGTCCCCGACCTCGATGTCGGTGCCGTCGCCCAGTGCAACGGTGATGTTGTCCATGCTGATCGTGCCCACCAGCGGATGGCGGCGGCCGCGGATCAGCACGTCGGCGTCGTCCGACAGGCCGCGCCGCCAGCCGTCCCCGTAGCCGATCGGGACCGTCGCGACCCAGGTCGGCCGGTCCGCCCGCCAGCGGCGGCCGTAGCCGGCGCTTTCGCCCGACTCGAAGCGGCGCAGCGCGCCAACGTACGAATGCAGCGAGAGGGCGGGCTCGAGCCCATGGGCGGCCGGGTCCTCGTGGAACGGGTCCATGCCATAGATCGCGATCCCACAGCGAACCATGTCGAAGTGCGAGGCCCGGTCGCGAAGGGTTGCGGCGCTGTTGGCGGCGTGCGCGCGCAGCTCCGGGCGCCCGACCTCCTCGACGAAGCTCCGGAACGACTCGAGCTGCTCGCCGAAGTGGTTGTCGCCGCGCTCGTCCGCGGTCGCGAAGTGGGTCATCAGCCCGACGACGTTGGGGCGCGCCGCCAGCCGCAGCGCGCGCTCGCGGTCGGACGTGCCGAGCCGGCCCATGCCCGTGTCGAACTTGACGTGTACGCGTGCCGCCGCCTCGGCGACCTCGTCGGTCCAGGCGACGACGTCCGCGTTCGCCTCGACGGCGAGGCGCAGGTCGTCGCGCGTCAGCGCGCCCATCACGAGCAGCGGGACCTCGATGCCCGCCTGCCGGAGGTCGCGGGCCTCCGGGGCCGTCGCCACCGCCAGCCACGTCGCGCCGCCCGCCAGCGCGGCCTCGGCCACGAGCCCGTGCCCGTAGCCGTCCGCCTTGACGACCGCGCAGAGGTCGCCCGGCAGGCGCGCGCAGTTGCGCTCGATCGCGCCCAGGTCGATGCGCGCCAGAGCGCGCTCGGGGCTCACCGAGGCAGCGTGCACTCCGCGGCGGTCACGCCGCGAGGGCGCCGAGCACGTCCACGCGCGTGACGACGCCCACGAGGCGGCCGTCGTCGACCACCGGCAGGCGGTTGTGACCGGACTCGTGGATGAGCCGCGCCGCCTCGCGCACGGTGGTGTCCGGTGCGACCGTGTCGGGGTCGCGGGTCATCATGTCGCCGGCGTTCGAGGCGAACGCCTTGCGCAGCCGCTCCTCGAAGCGGCCCAGCGGCTCGAGGAAGACCGTTCCGCCGAACAGGTTCACGTAGTGCGGGATGTGGAGGTCGCCCTGATCGTCGGGGAGCACCAGATCGGCCTCGGTGACGATCCCGATGCAGTTGCCCTCGCCGTCGACCACCGGGACGCCCGGCAGCTCGTTCTCGCGCAGCAGCGCGATCACCTCCTCGACGGGGGTGTCCCGACTGACCGTCTCCGGCTCCGCGTCCATGATCTCGCTCACGAGCTCAGCCATTCGAGGCCGCGACCTTACCGAAGCGTCAACCCGTGCGGGAGCGCATCGATCACGTCGCCCGCCACGACGTGGTCGGCCCCGTGGCGCTCAGCGGCCGCCATTCCGGCGAGCGCGTGGGCGAGCGCCCCGAGCGCCGCGGCCTCGAAGGCCGCCAGCCCCTTCGCGAGCAGCGCGCCGATCAGGCCGGAGAGGACGTCGCCGGTCCCGGCCGTGGCGAGAGCCGGCGTCGCGCCCGGGCTGACCGCCACCGGGCCCCCGGGCACGGCGACGATCGTGTCGTCGCCCTTCAGCAGGACGACCGCCCCGCTGCGCTCCGCCGCCTCGCGCGCGTGCGCCAGCCGGTGACGGGCGACCTCGTCCGAGTAGACCTCCAGCAGTCGGCCGAGCTCGCCCTCGTGCGGCGTGAGCACCGTCGGCGCCGTCCGGTCGCGAAGCGACTCGAGGCTCCCCGCGTGGGCGTTCAGCCCGTCGGCGTCGACGAGCAGCGGGATCGGCACCGCGGCCGCCAGTGCGCGCGCGAACTCGGCGGCGCCCTCGTCCCTGCCGAGACCGGGCCCAAGCACGACCGCGCCGGCTCGTTCCGCCATCTCCTCGGCGACCGGAACGCCCTGCGGCGTGTGGGCGCCGTCGTGCTCCGGCAGCCCGCGGCTCATCTGCTCGAGCAGGCGCATGTCGATCGCCGCCTGCGCGGACTCGGGCACGGCCACCTGGACGTAGCCCGCCCCGGCCCGCGACGCTGAGCGCGCGGCCATCGTGGGCGCGCCGGTCAGCCCGGCCGAGCCGCCCACGACGACCACCACACCGGACTCGAACTTCGAGCCGCTGCGCGGCCTGTGCGGATAGAGATCGAGCACGCGCTCCGAGATCAGCCCACCCGCCCCCGGGGCGGGCGCCCCGCGCGGCACCCCGATATCGACTACCTCCACGGCGCCGGCGTGGCTCTTCCCGGGCTCGACATGCAGTCCGAGCTTGGACCCGTGGAAGGTCGCAGTGGCGAGCGCGCTCACCGCTTCGGCCTCGATCTCCCCGGTCGAGGCGTTCACGCCGGAGGGCACGTCGCACGCCACGACGGGCGCGCCCACCGCGTTGATCGCGGCGATCGCGCTCGCCGCCGGCTCGCGCGCCACGCCCTCGAAGCCCGTGCCGAGCAGAGCGTCGACGATCACTCCCGAGCCGTCCAGGCGCTCCGGGGCGAAGTGCTCGGGGGCGCTGCCCGGCAGGCGCTCGAGGTTGGCGCGGGCGTCGCCGCGCAGCTCCTCGAGCGGAGCGGTCGAGAGCACGTCCACGTCCTGACCGTCCTCGCGCAGCAGCCGCGCCGTCACGAGCCCGTCGCCGCCGTTGTTGCCCTTGCCGACCACGATCCGCACCGGTCCAGGAGTGGCCGCCTCCGCGACGACCCTGGCGAGCCCGGCGCCCGCGCGCTCCATCAGGTCGAGCGACGGCACCCCCTGCTCCTCGATCGCCCAGGCGTCGACCGCGCGCATCTCGGCGGCCTCGTACAGCGGGTCGAGCCAGTCCGGAAGGCTCACCCCGGCGGGCGCCCGACCAGGGCGACGGCGCCGGCCGTCGTGCCGGTGTGGGTCAGCGAGATCGAGACCTCCCCGCCGAGCGCGGCGGCCCGATCGGCCACCCGCCCGCTGAGCCGCACGAGCGGCGCGGCATCCGTCGCGACCACCTCGACGTCCCGGAAGCTCCAACCGGTGAGCCCGAGCGCCTTCGCGACCGCCTCCTTGGCGCAGAAGCGCGCGGCCAGGTGCAGCCCGGGACGCGCCCGCGCTTCCGCATAGCCGAGCTCCTCATCCGTGAACAGCCGCTGCGCGAGCCCGGGCCTTCGCTCCAGCGCGCGCTCGAAGCGCTCTATGTCGAGCAGGTCGAGACCGACCCCGGGCACTACTCGACCGTAACGGTCTTGGCCAGGTTGCGTGGCTGGTCGACGTTCAGCCCGCGGGCGCGGGCGATGTCGTAGGCGAGCAGCTGCAGCGGGATCACGGCCAGGAGCGGCTGCAGCACCCAGTCGGTGCGGGGGACCTCGACGACCTCCTCGGCGTACTCGGCCACGCGCCCGCTGCCCTCGCTCGCGACCGCGACCACGTGCGCGCCGCGCGCGCGGACCTCGGCGAGGTTCGAGAGCATCTTGTCGAGCACCGGCGAGTCGGTGGCCACGCAGACCACCGGGGTGGCCTCGGAGAGGAGCGCGATCGGCCCGTGCTTCATCTCGCCCGCCGCGTACGCGTCGGTCGGGATGTAGGAGACCTCCTTGAGCTTGAGCGCGCCCTCGAGGCAGATCGGCAGCCCGATGTGCCGGCCGAGGTAGAGGAAGAAGTCAGCGCTCTTCCAGTGCCGCGCAATGCGCCGCACCGGCTCCTCGACCTCTTCCACGAGCCGTGTGATGAGGTGCGGCATCTCGCGCAGGTCGTCGCATAGCCCGCGCCGCACGTCCGGCTCGAGCGTGCCGTGGATCTCGGCGAGCTTCAGCGCGAACAGGTACATCGCCGCCACCTGGGCCACGAAGGTCTTGGTCGCAGCCACGCCGATCTCGAGCCCCGCGCGCGTGAATAGGACGCCGTCGGAGTCGCGCGTGGCCTGGCTGCCCATGATGTTCGTGATCGCAAGGACCTTGGCGCCCTTCTCGCGGGCTAGCCGCATCGCGGCGAGCGTGTCGGCGGTCTCGCCCGACTGCGAGATGCCGATCACAAGGTCGCGCTCGCTCAGCACCGGGTTGCGGTAGCGGAACTCCGACGCGATGTCCATCTCCACGGGCCGGCGCGCCCACCACTCGATCGCGTAGCGGCCGACGAGCCCGGCGTGGTAGGAGGTCCCGCACGCGACGATCACGACCCGCCGGACGTTCTTCAGGAACTCGTCCGAGATCCCGATTTCGTCCAGCTCGACGCCGTCCTCGCCGAGGCGGCCGGCGAGCGTCTCGGCGACCGCGTCGGCCTGCTCGTGGATCTCCTTCAGCATGAAGGTCTCGTAGCCGCCCTTCTCCGCCTCCTCGGCATCCCAGTCGACCTCGTCGATCTCGCGCTCGAGCGGCGAGCCGTCCGGAGCCAGGAAACGCGAGCCCTCGGGCGTGATCGCGACGATCTCGCCGTCGTGGACGAGCTGGACGCGGCGCGTCTCGGACAGGAAGGCGGGGATGGCGGACGCAATGAAGCTCTCGCCGTCGCCGATGCCGACCACGAGCGGGCATTCCTTGCGCGCGCCGACCAGGACGTCGGGCGTGTCGGCCGACATCGCCACGAACGCGTAGTGGCCGCGCAGGTCGTTGTAGGCCAGCCGGACCGCCTCGACGAGGTCGCCGTCGAAGTACTCCGCGATCAGGTGGGCGACCACCTCGGCGTCGGTCTCGGAGGTGAACTCGGCGCCACTGGCGAGGAGCCGGTCGCGGAGCTCGGTCCAGTTCTCGATGATGCCGTTGAGCACGATGTGAACCCGGCCGGAGGTGTCCCAGTGCGGGTGCGCGTTCGCCTCGGTCACGCGGCCGTGGGTGGCCCAGCGCGTGTGCCCAATGCCGGTCGACCCGGTCAGGTGGCCGTTCGTCTTCGCCACCGCGCTGCGTAGATGCTGGAGGTTGCCGACGGCGTGGACGCTGCCCACCGCACCGCCCGCGACCACCGACAAGCCCGCCGAGTCATAGCCCCGGTACTCGAGGCGCTGGAGGCCCTCCACCAACAGGTCGCGGCACTCGCGCGGCCCTACGTATCCAATGATCCCGCACACGATCGAATCAGCCTATCTCCGCTTCGACGACATTCGCCAGGAGATCAACGATCTCCTGGCATTCATTCTCCTGCGGAGCCTCGACCATTACGCGCACGAGCGGTTCGGTTCCGGACGGCCTGACCAGCACGCGGCCGCGCCCCTCGAGGCGCTTTGACTGCTCCTCCACCGCGGCCCAGACGCCGTTGGCGCCCTCGATCGCACTGCGGTCACGCACCTTCACGTTGACCAGTCGCTGCGGCAGCTTCTCCATCGCGCCGCGCTCAGCGAGGTCTGAGCCGCCGAGCGCCTCCATCACGAGCAGCGCCGCCGCCACGCCGTCGCCGGCCGGCACGAAGCCCGTGTCGATGATGTGGCCCGACTGCTCGCCGCCCAGCGCCCAGCCGCGCCGGACGAGCTCGGTGAGCACGTGGCGGTCGCCGACCGGCGTGGTGGCGACCTCGACTCCGGCTTCGCGCATCGCGCTGTGAAAGCCGTAGTTCGTCATGACGGTCACGGCGACGCCGTCCCCCGGCAGGCGCTGAAGGGCCCGCAGGTGCAGGGCGATCAGCGCCATCAGCTCGTCGCCGTCGACGACCACGCCGTTGCGGTCGACGGCGAGCACGCGGTCGCCGTCGCCGTCGAAGGCGAAGCCGGCGTCATGCCCGTCCATGCGCTCGGCCAGCCGCTCGACGTGCGTGGAGCCACAGTCGCGGTTGATGTTGCGTCCGTCGGGCTCGACAGCGACAGCGTCGACGTCGGCGCCGAGCCGGCGGAAGATCTCGGGCGCGACGCTGTAGGTGGCGCCGTTCGCGCAGTCGAGCAGGATGCGCCGGCCGGACAGGTCGAGATCGCGGAAGCGCAGCTCGAGCTCGCGCAGGTAGTCGCCGGGCGCGCCGTGCAGCTCGCGCACGCGGCCGATGCTCCCGGAGCTGTCGTCGAGCGCCCGCTCGATGCGCGCCTCCTGCGCGTCGTCGAGCTTCATGCCCTCAGGCCCGAAGAACTTGATGCCGTTGTCCTCGTAAGGGTTGTGCGAGGCGGACACGACCGCGGCCATGTCGAAGCCGTAGCGGCGCACGAGCACCGAGGCGCCCGGGGTAGGTAGCACCCCGCCGAGCAGGGCGTGGCCGCCGCCCGCAGCGATGCCCGCGGCGAGTGCGGCCTCGAGCATCTCGCCCGACTCGCGCGTGTCGCGCACGATCAGAACCTGCGGGGTCCCGGCGGGCGAGACGCGGGCCGCGGCCCGGCCCAGGCCGAGGGCGAGATCGGCACTCAGAAATTCGCCCGCGACCCCGCGGACACCGTCCGTGCCGAAAAGCGCCACGGGCGGCTTAGCGCTTGGAGAACTGCGGCCGCTTGCGGGCCTTCTTGAGACCGGCCTTCTTGCGCTCCTTGACGCGCGGGTCGCGCGTGAGGTAGCCGCGGCGCTTCAGCTCGCCGCGGAGCGCCGGGTCGGCCTCCACCAGTGCGCGGGCGATGCCGTGCCGGAGCGCGACGGCCTGCGCCGAGACGCCGCCGCCGTGGATCAGCGCGACCACGTCCATGCGCGACTGGTTGCCGGTCGCCTCGAGCGGCTGGCGGCCCATGCGCTGCAGGCGCACGCGCGGGAAGTACTCGTCGAGGTGGCGCCCGTTGATCGTGTAGGTGCCCTCGCCCGGCTTCAGCGTCACGCGCGCGATGGCGCTCTTACGCTTGCCGGTGGCGCGGTAGCGGGCGTCCGCCGCCAGGTCGAGCGGCGTGGGCGCCGCCTCCTGCTCCTCGCCCGAGGGCTCCTCGGCCGCCGCCTCTGGCTCGCCTTCGCCTGATTCCGGCTCGGCATACTCGCCGAACTCGCCGAACTCGCCCTCGGCGGGACGCTGCTCCTCGAGCACCAGGTCGGGCTCGAGATGAGCGCCCGGGATGACCTCGTCCGTGCCGCCGTCGTCGCCCTGCTTGCGGCGCGCGCCGGGACGGGGGCGCTCCGCGCGCGGCGCCTCCTCGGCGGGCGCGCCCTCGGCCGGGGCCTCCGCGGCCGGGGCCTCCTCGGCGGGCGCGTCCTCGGCCGGCTCCTCCGCGGGCGCGGCAGAGGCCTCCTCCGCCTCGCCGGCGGCCTGGGCGAGCTCCTCCATGCCCTCTATCTCCGGGCCGGGGTGCTCCTCGCCGCTGCCGGCGGGCGTCTCCTCGGGAGCGGCCTGCTCGCCGCCCTCGGGAGCGGCGTCCGACGGGGTCGCCTCGCCGGGCTCGCCCGGGACACCCTCGTCGGGGGCGTCGCTGTCGGGCTGCTGCGGCTCTTCCATCATCAGGCGACAACCTCCATCGGCTCGGGCTTCTGCGCGACGTGGGGATGCTCCGGCCCGGCGTACACCTTGAGCTTGCGCAGCTGCGCGCGTCCCAGCCGGCTGCGCGGCAGCATGCCCTTCACGGCGAGCCGGATGACCTCCTCCGGGCGGCGCTCGAGCATCTCCTCGAGCGTGCGGCTACGAAGGCCGCCGGGATAGCCGGAGTGGCGGTAGTAGCGCTTCTCCTCGCGCTTGTTGCCGGTGACCGAGATCTTCTCGGCGTTGACGACGATCACGAAGTCGCCCACGTCCACGTGTGGCGTGTACTCGGGCTTGCGCTTGCCGCGCAGGCAGTCCGCGATCTGGGTCGCCAGACGGCCCAGCGTCTTGCCGGAAGCGTCGACCACGAGCCAGTTGCGCTCGCGGGTAGCCGGTGTCGCCACGTAGGTCTTCATCACAGAGCGACCGCCCGGAAGGCGGCCGGCGAAATAGTGTGGCAGATAGAGCCCGGTTGCGACCACCGTTGGAAATCGGTCGTTGCGACCGCCGTGGGCGTGCGTATACTGCCGCGCCAGTCAGAGCCTGCCGAATCTCCTCCGGCGTCCGCCGTGGCCGGGGAGAACGGGGGAACCAAGCGTGGGCCGTCGAAAGATGGTCTTCGTGGGGCGAATCGGCCAATTGCCTGGTCGTAGCGCTGCTCTTCGAGCGCGAGCCCGTCAGCTAACCCCGTAGGCCGGAAACAAGAAGAGAGGCCAAAGGGATCTTGCGAGACAGTCGTTCCTTCGCGAGGCGTAGCGCGTGTGCGCTCGTACTTGCCACGCTTGGCGCCGCGCCCGCGGCGGCTGCGCAGACGCCCGGCACTGGGGGCGGCGGCGTCACCTACGTAGCCACTCCCAAGATCAGCACCGTCAGCTGCCTGCGCTCGTGCGGCTCCAAGAAGCGCGCGCAGGCGGGCAGCACCGTGAAGATCACCGGCACGGCGCTGAGCGGCGTCGCGACCGTCACCTTCCATGGCAGCTACGGTCGCAGCGACGACGCGGTGGTCGAGGTCCGACCCGGCAGCGATACGCGGATCCAGGCGCGCGTCCCGGCGGGCGCGCTCACGGGTCCGCTCTCGGCCTCCACCGCGAGCGGCGCGCGCTCGACGCTCAGCAAGCCGCTCGCCATCCTGCCGCCGCCTCCTCCCGAGCCCAACGCCGAGCTCTCACCGGTTCCCGGGCCCGTCGTGGCGGGAGCGCCCCAGCTCGAGACCGGGACGAGCCGTACCAAGGCCTACGTCGGCGCGAGCCGCGCCGTCACTTTCTCGTTCCGGCTTTCGGGGCCCGCACCGGCGGCGCTCACGGTCGAGCTCGTGCGCGCGAGTGACGGCCTGGCGGTCAAGTCGTGGGCTCCGCAGGGCGTGGTGCCCGGCGCCGTCACGAGCATCTCCTGGAACGGGAAGCTCGGCCGCACGCCGGCGGCTCCGGGGCGCTACTCGTTCCGGCTCACAGCCGCTTCCGCCGACGGCTCCCGCGCGACGAGCGCGCAGACCGGCGACATCCAGCGCGACGCCTTCGACCTCTACGACCACATCTTCCCGGTACGCGGCAGGCACGACTACGGCGGCAGCGGCGCGGAGTTCGGCTCCGGGCGCTCGGGGCACTCGCACCAGGGGCACGACGTGTTCGCGAAGTGCGGGGTCCCGATGGTGGCGGCGCGCGGCGGCACCGTCCAGTACGCCGGCTACCACGGCGCGGCGGGCAACTATCTCGTCATCGACGGCTCCGGCAGCGACCTCGACTACGCCTACATGCACCTCGCCGAGCCCTCGCCGTTCCGCGCCGGCGACCGCATCTACACGGGCCAGCGGATCGGCTCTGTCGGCGAGACGGGCAATGCCCAGGGCTGCCACCTCCACTTCGAGCTCTGGGCCGCGCCGGGCTGGTACGACGGCGGGCGCCCGTTCGACCCGCTGCCGTCGCTGCAGGCCTGGGACAGCTGGTCGTAGGCGGGGTTGCCTCGCGCTCGTCCTAGCGGCGAGAATGCGCGCGTGGCTGACTGGACCATCAAGAACCTCGAGGAGATCCCGGACGTCCTTGGCGACTACCCGGGCGAGATGCGGATGAGCTCGGCGAGCGAGCTCGGCACGGAGCAGGTGGGCTTCACCTGGCGCCGGATGCCCGCACAGACAGGCGGCAAGGGCAGCTACGGCCATCGCCATAAGACCCAGGAGGAGCTCTACTTCGTCGCGTCCGGCACGCTCCAGTTCAAGCTCGAGGACGAGGTGATCGACGTCGAGCCCGGGAACGTGGTGCGCGTGGCGCCCCAGGTCGCGCGCTCGGTCTGGAACGAGGGGCCCGAGGACGTCGTCGTCATCATCGTCTCGGTGAAGTCCGACGACCCGCGCGCCGACGTCGAATCGGTGCCCGACTTCTGGCCCGAGTAGCGGCTACTGCCGGTATTCGCGGAGGCCGTCGCCGCGCGGCCAGAGCTCGTCCAGGGCCTTGCAGGCGAGCGTGAACACCGCGATCACGAGCACGAGCGAGACGACGCCCTCGGTGCGGTCGGCCGCGATTCCGCAGGCAGTGGCGGCGAGGATCCAGCGCCACAGCCGCCAGTCCGGCTCCCAGGCGGGCCGCCCGCCGGGGGCGGGGTCAGGCTCGTTTGCGTGGACGTAGGCGACGAACGGCACCGGCTCCGTCCAGGATAGATCCTCAGCCGCTCGGGCCGAAGCGCTCCGTGCGCACCTGGCGCGGGTCGACTCCCTCGGCCAGCATGAGCTCGACGGCGGACTCGACGAACCCGTTCGTGCCGCAGACGAAGACCATGCCGTCCGCGAGCCCCGCTGAGCGGATCAGCTCGGCGTCGATGCGCCCGGTGTGGCCGGTCCAGTCAGCCGGCGGCTCGCGCGTGAACGTGAGCGTCGTCTCCGCCCCGAGCTCGTCCTCATAGATCACGTCCTCCGCCGCGCGCACCGAGTAGACGAGCGCCATCGGCAGCTCCGGCATGGTGCGGCGCCGGTGGCGGAGCATCGCCATCAGGGGGACGACCCCCGAGCCCCCGCCGATCAAGAGCGCCGGCGACTCGCCGCGCCAGACGAAATACGAGGCGAACGGCCCGCGGATCTCGACCTGATCGCCCTCCACGACCACGTCATGGAAGTAGGGCGAGACCTCGCCGTCGTCGAGCCGGTCGATCGTCAGCTCGATTTCACCATGGTCGAGCGGGGACGAGGCGACCGAGTAGGAGCGCTGCGCCTGGTATCCGTCGGGCGCCGTGAGCCGGACATCGTAGTGCTGGCCCGGGAGGTGGGCCATCCACATCGGCAGCTCGATCAGGAACGACTTGACGCGCGGGGTCTCCTCCTTGACCCGTGTGACCGTGCCGATCTGCCACGCGCCGGGTGCCTTCTGCTCGACCGGCGTCAGTCGTTCCAATAGCGCTCCTCCTTCCAGGGGTCGCCGCGCATGTGGTAGCCGTTCTGCTCCCAGAAGCCGGGCTCGTCGTGGTCCATCACGCGCAGGCCCGCCACCCACTTGGCGCTCTTCCAGAAGTAGAGGTGCGGGACAAGCAGGCGGGCCGGCCCGCCGTGCTCGCGCGGAAGCGGCTCCCCCTCATGCTGGGTCACGACCCAGGCCTTGCCTCCGGTCAGATCGGCGAGCGGCACGTTCGTCGTGTAGCCGCCGTACGAGTAGGCCATCGCGTAATTGCCCTGAGGCTCGGCGCCGTCGAGGAGGATGTCGACGGAGACGCCGCGGAAGCTCGTCCCGAGCTTCGACCACTTGGTCACGCAGTGGATGTCGCACGGAATGTCCTCGTAGGGGAGCTCATGGAACTCGTCCCAGGACCACTCGCGCTCGCTCCCCACCATGCCGTCCACGCGCATGGCCCAGTCCTCCGGTGCGATCTTCGGCGTCGGCCCCGCCGTGAGCACCGGGAAGCCCGGCTCGTAGTACTGGCCCGGCGGGATCCGGTCGGCCACCTCGTCCGGAGCCCGGCGCCGGCGCATGAAGCCGCGGGAGATGAAGTCGCTCATGCGCAACAGCTTCCCACGCGCCGCGACAATGGCGGCGAATGACTGCCGCCGACCGCGTCCCCCCTCGGACCCTCTGGGCGCTCGCAGCGCTCGGGGTCGCTGCGGCCGCGTTCCCGGTGGAGAGCCGGTGAACGGACAGGGCGGCATCCGCTACGAGCTGACTCGCGTGCGGCTCGCGGACGGGCTCGAGACGACCGTCTACCTGGTGCGCCACCCCCGAACGACGACATCGGTACGGGTCGTGGGCTTCCGCGAGCCCCGGCGCCTCGACGGCTGGTGCGCGGAGCATGGGCATGCGGAGGCGCTCGTGGCCGGCTTCTTCGTGCGTGACCCCTACCGGCCGCTCGGTGAGACCTGGAGCGCCGGGCAGCCGCTCGACCACGAGCCGATCGCACCGCCGTGGCGGGAACGGCGAGCCTGCGTGCACATCGATGGGGAGCTCCGGCTCGCTGTGCGCAACGACCTGCCGCAGCAGCCGGCCGGAGACCTGGTGACTGCCGGGCCGATGCTCGTTGCCGATGGCCGCTCGCTCATGGACGGCGAGGACCGCGAAGGCTTCTCAGCTGGATCCGCCCAGTTCGACTCCGACATCACGGCCGAGCGTCACCCGCGCTGTGCGCTCGGCGTCAGCGAGACCGAGCTGCTCGCCGTGTGCTGCGACGGCCGGCGCACCGGCGTGGACGGCGGGCTCGAGCTCGCCGAGCTGGCACGCCTGATGATCGCCTTCGGCGCCGAGCGGGCCATCAACCTGGACGGTGGCGGCTCCGCGACGCTCGTGCACCGCGGGCATCTGCTCAACAGGCCCTATTCGACGCAGGATCAGGCCGCGCCCGAGTCTCGGCCCGTGGTCACCGCGCTCCTGTTCGAGTCACCCGCCGAGGGCGCCGCGATGTAACATATGTCACATGGACGGCACGATGGCTCTCATCCTCGTGTTGGTCATGCTGTTCGTGATCGTGGGCGGCCCGCTGTTCGGTGCGGACTCGCGGCGCGCGTGGCGCAACGTCAACGAAAAGCCCCGCGTCCGCACTACCGGCTCGATGCGGCCCGAGGACTGGCCGCCCTCCGAGTTCAAGCGCTGACGACGGCGAGCGCTATCCGAATCGTGCTGGCGGAGGACAACTACCTCGTGCGTGAGGGCGTCCGGCGCCTCCTGGAGACGCGCGACGACCTCGAGGTAGTCGCCACCTGCGAGGACCTCGACTCGCTGATGGAGCTGGTCGAGAGCGAGCGTCCGGACGTCGTCGTCACCGACATCCGCATGCCGCCCGGCGATCGAGACGAGGGCATCCAGGCGGCCAACCGCCTGCGCACGTCCCGCCCGGACACCGGCGTGGTCGTCCTCAGTCAGTTCGCGGAGCCGGAGTATGCGTTGGCGCTCCTCGAGCAGGGCTCCGAGCGCCGTGCGTACCTGCTGAAGGAACGCGTCAACGACCTCGAGGAGCTGACGCGGGCGATCCGGGAGGTCGCGGCCGGCGGATCGGCGATCGACACGAAGGTGGTCGAGGCACTGGTCACGGCCCGTTCGCGGCAGGAGCGCTCTCCGCTCGAATCACTGACCCCGCGCGAACGGGAGACCCTGAAAGAGATGGCGCGCGGGAAGAACAACGCGGCGATTGCGGCGTCGCTCGGGATCACCGAGCAATCGGTCGAAAAGTACATCCATTCGATCTTCCAGAAGCTCGGCCTGACCTGGGAGCACGAGCTTCATCGCCGGGTCAGCGCGGTGCTGCTCTTCCTGTCGGAGGAACGGAGCTGACGCGGTACTCGCGCCACAGCGCTTCCAACACACCAGCCACGGCCTCAGCGCACCAGCGGAATCGCTCCGGTGATGCGTGCGCCGCCGCCAGGTGCCGACTCGATCCTGAGGGTGCCGCCGATCGCGCCGAGCCGGTCGGTCATGTTCGCGAGCCCCGCGCCGCGCGCGCCGTCGGTGGAGTCGAAGCCGCAGCCGTTGTCCGACACCTGGAAGACGAGTCGGCCGCCGGCCTCCCCGAGCCGCACGGTCGCCGACGCGTTCTCGCCCGCGTGCTTGGCCGTGTTCTGTAGCGCCTCGAGACAGCAGAAGTAGACCGTCGACTCCACCTCAGGGGGATAGCGATCCACGGTTGCCGCGTCCAGACGAGCGACCACCGGGCCGCGGGCCGCCACGGCGGAGAGCGCCTCGCCAAGCCCGCGGTCGGCGAGCAGAGGCGGGTAGATGCCGTGCGCCAGCTCGCGGAGCTCCTCCACAAGCGCCTGGACATCACCGTCCAGCTGTTTCAGCAGTGCAACCGTGGCGTCGAGATCGGTCTTGGCGAGCTCCCTGGCGAGGCGCACGTTCGCGCAGAGAGCCACGAGCTGCTGCTGAGCGCCGTCATGGAGATTCCGCTCGATCCGTCGCCGCCCGGCGTCGGCGGCCGAGACGACACGAGCGCGCGAGATCCTCAGCTGCTCGGTCTGGTGCTTGACCTCGGTTAGCGTGGCCTCGAGCTGTGAATCCAAGCGAACGTTGTGCAGCGCGAGGCCGACCTGGCGCGCGAACTCGGTCAGAATCCGCTCCTCGAGGTTGCGGAACGGCTCGCCGCCGGGCGGTCGCTCCGCCACGACCAGCCCCAGAAGCTCGCTGCCGTTGGCCATCGGAGCCACCCGCAGCGGCCCGCCGCCGCGACCGTCCAGGACGGCGGGCAGCCAGACCTCGAGCCAACCAGGCCCGGAGACGCCGGTCCTCGCGATCACGGCTTCCTCGCTCGGCGTCACCGTGAAACTCGCCCAGCCCCGGTCCGGATCGGAGGTCACTCGCTCCATGAGTCCCGCCGCTGCGGTCCAGACCTCCGTCGAGCTGAGGCGCAGGCTCCTCCCGAGCGACTGGGCGAGTTCGAGCAGAAGGTCGTCGAGGGGGATCGCGCGGCTGAGCCCGGTCCGCAATGCGGCCAGCACGTCGCCGGGTGCGTCCCGCGGAGGCGCGAGATGCCCAGCGACACGCTCGAGCCAGGTGCGGAGCGGCTGGTAGAGGAGCGCAGCGATAGCTGCGGCGATCATGGAAACGGCGAGCATGGTGCGCTCCGCAGCGGTGGGGGAGCGACCGAGCACGAGCAGCACCACCAGCAGGACGGCCGCGATCACCGCAATCAGTCCAAGTAGCAACAACACCGCGACAAGGAGCGCCCTCCGGCGCCGAGAACCGCCCACGCCGCGCAGCTTCAGGCGCGCGGCGGCCACGTCACCCCGTCCGGCCCACCGCGGCACCGGTGGCCAGATTCACAGCTCTTGCGAAGTCCGCGGACAAGGAGAACCTCGTCCATATGGAGAGTTGACTCCTCTGCGAGCAGCCTGTCAACCGGCCAGCAGGTCGGTGCGTGCCCTGCTAGCCAGGCTCTGAAGATGCCCGCCTACGGGATTGGCGGCGCACGCGGTCCGACTTAGCGTCGGGGTCTACCCGGCACGAGGCAACCATGAGGCTTGACCTTCGACGACGACGACGACGGCGCAGACTTGCCGCCCTGGGACTCGCGTTCGCCGTCAGCCTGGCGGTGGCAGCTCCGGCAACCGCAAAGGCACCCGCTGTCCACCCGTATGCGTGCATCGAGCACGCCGACACGACGGCTCAGGCGCAGCCCTCCCCCTTGGCAGCGTGCGATGAGGGGCAGACGGCTGTCTCGACCAGCGGCAATCTGGACTTTACGGACGCGGCAACGGCCGCCGCCGGCGTGTCGCTCCTGTTCGTGACCCTTGCAACCGGGGTGCTGGTGTCAACCCACCGCAGGGAAGCGCCTGGGCGTCTGCCTGGCCGCGTTGGCGTGGCAGGCAGTGAGCCGTGATGAGACGTGTGGGAACGGCAGGGCTACTTGCTGTCGGCGTAGCGTTGCTGGGTGCCGCCCCCGGGCAGGCGCAGGAACTTCCCGGTGGCACGTACTTCGGCGAGTACACGGGCGGCGCGGTCAAGTTGAAGGTGTCGCCCAGCGGAACGCGGTTGGCCGAGTTCGTGGTGACCAACGACCAGGGTCAGATCTGCGCATCGGGCCCGTTGACGTCCTTCCCGCCTCCAGCCGCCCCGGGGCTTCCAATTGAGAACCACGCGTTCGCCGGAGCTCTGTCGCCCTACCTGTGGATAGGCGGCTCGTTCACGGCTCCCGGCGTGGCGAGTGGATCGTTTGACCTGAGCCCCCTCCCCCCTGGCCGATTCGGCGGAGGGCTCCCCGCACACTGTCCCAGCGAGCCGACGTCATGGAGCGCCGTGGGTGACGCAACCGCGCCGGCGTTGGTCATGAACAGCCGGGCGACGCAGCCACGCGGACACAAGACCGTCAAGGTCCGGTTCTCGTGCGCCGGCGAGGCGTGCACCGCCTTGGCCCAGGGCGTCGTCTCCGTGAGAGCACCGGGCGTGGAGCGGCGATTCCAGCTACTGAGCGCCGGCGCCCCCGAACTGTCCGGGGAGACCACGCTCAAGCTCGCGATCCCGCTCAGGGCGTATCACACGATCAGAGCGCTCGACTCGGTCGGCAGCGTCATCGCCAGGGTCAGACTCACCGTCAGCGACGCTTTCGAGAACGTCACCGAGGCGCGTGAATCGATCACGTTGAGATAGCCGCGGACCGTCCCCTGACTCGCCCTCGGACTTGCGAACCCGCTGGACCCGCCGAAGCGCGCTGTTGACGAGTTGTGGGCGCGCTGCAGCCACTGGCCCGCGAGATCGCCTCACGAAGTCGAACCCCGGCTCCGGTCATCCGCCGGGATCGTCCCTGGTTGCGTCGCTGATCTCGTACACCTCAGCTGCTGGTCGCGCCAGTACACGCTCGGCCATCTCCCGCTTGAGCAGGTCAAGCCGTCGCTCCTGGCTTTCGGTGCGCTCGTCGGTGCGGGCGAGATCTATGAACTCATCCGTCACGAACCCTTCCCGCAGGACAAGCGTCACACCGCTCCCCCGGTAGCTCAGCCGAAATACGAAGCGCTCGAGCGTCCGGCCGCGCTCGGGACGCGCGAGCGCGTTGTCGACGCGATACCGGCCGCCGGTAACGGCGCGCGTCACGAGCTCGAAGGCGTCCCGGGCGCCCGGGCCCCCGAACGCCGTCTCCACCGCGACTTCCCGCCGCTCGCAAGGACCATCCGGGTCGAGCAGCGGGAGCGCAAGCTCGAGGACCTTGACGGCGTGGGCAACTCCTCCGGGCGAGCCTGGCCCGTGGTAGCGCATGATGTCCTCGAACGAGAACGCGATCAGACGCCCACGATCCACGACCTCGATCCCGGCGGTCATCCAGTGCACCCTCTCACGACGCTAGGAAAGCGCCGGCCCAGCCGCCGAGCGACGCGTAGGTTCCGTTGTGTCCGGCGGAGTTCTGCAGCGCCGCGGTCTCAGTTCATGATCCGAGCCGGTAGCTGACGGCTCGAACGCCACGTCGGTTGCCGGCCCATCGAGTTTCGCCCGAGAAACTCCGCAATCCCCCGAGCCACGGGCTCGGGACGCTGGATCTGCAGGAGATGCCCCACCCCGTCGATCGCGCAGTCCTGGACGTGCGGGAGCGAGGAGCGGAGGAACTCGGCGATCTCCACCCACAGCGGCTGGGTCTCAGCGCCCAGCACGGACAGGACGGGCTGGTGGATGGCGGCAGCCTGCTCGGGCCCGAACGCCCACTCGGTCAAGGCGGGCAGCTCGACTCCGAAGAAGGTGTCGGCATCCTTGATCGACTGCGCAACCACACCCGGGATCCGTTCCTCGAGCAACGCTCGACACTCTTCCCAATCGAGGCCGCTTGCGGCGGCCACGAACATGGCAAACGCGCCCGAGTGGTCGCCCCTTCCGTATGCCTCGAACACCGGGCCGGCGGCCTTCAAGAACGCACCGCCGAGAGGCAACGACACCAGGGTCGGCTCCAGCAGAGTGAGCGTGTGCACCTTCTCGGGGTGGTCGAGGGCCAGTTGGGCTCCGATCGACGCGCCGGTGGAGTGGCCCGCGATGTGAGCGCGCCGAACACCGAGCTGCTCGAGGAACGCCGCAGCGTCGGCGGCGTGATCCGCGATGCTCACCGGCGGTGGAGTGTGGGTGCTGCCGACCCAACCCCGCTTGTGGTAGCGGATCAGCTGGTAGCGGTCGGCCAGCGCCGGCTCTGGAAGGAGCGGCACGAAGCAGTCTGCGATGAGCATGTCGATCAACAGCACGGGCTCTCCTGCTCCGCGCACCTCGTATTCCAGTGCTACGCCGTTGACGTTGATGCTCTCCATGGGTCCTCCTCGTCGGATCTGGCCTTTTGGCCCTTTACCTAGGGGCGTGAGCAAGGCCGTTACGGCGGTAACTCGCTGGGTTACGCTGGCTCCGCGATGAGCGATGAGCGATGAGGTGAGTGAGGCCCTCGTCCGGAGCGGGCGCGACGCCGCAGCGCGGGGAGACTGGGAGGAGGCCTACGACCTCTTCATGAGGGCCGACGCGGAAGGCCTTGCGGGTCCTGCCGATCTACCGGTTCTTGGCGAGGTCGCCTACGCGGCGGGCCACCTCGACGTGACCATCGAGGCGTGGGAGCGCGCGTACGCGCTGGGCGTGGAGGCTGGCGACAAGGACGCGGCAGCAGGGGCGGCCGTTCGCGTCGCGATGCACCTGCTCTTCGATACCGCCCTGATGGCACCGGTGCGCGGCTGGTTGGCACGAGCCGAGCGGCTCCTGGAGGGTCAGCGTGAGACGCCGGCGAACGCTTGGCTTGCGGTGGTTCGCGCGTACGAGCGCATGCTGACCGGCGACCTACCCACCGCTCGATCGTGCGCCCGGCGGGCCGTCGAGCTGGGTTCGAAGCATGACCAGGCGGCGTGCGCCCTCGGACAGGTCGCAGAAGCACGGCTACTCATCCTTGGCGGTGATGTCGAGCAAGGCCTGGCGCTGCTTGACGAGGTCGGCGTGGCGACGGTGTCCGGGGATCTCGATGCTCTCTCGACCGGGGTCGTCTACTGCGAGCTCGTCTGCGCCCTGCAGGGACTCGCACAGTACGACTTGGCCGAGGAATGGACCGAGGCGATGGAGCGGTGGTGCAAGACGAATGCCATCGGGAGCCTCCACGGGCGCTGCAGGGTCCACCGCGCGGAGATCCTGAGGCTGCGGGGGGCGTGCAACGAGGCAGAGAGAGTGGCGCTCGCGGCTTGCGACGAGCTACGCCCTTACCTTCGACGCGAGTTGGGCTGGCCGCTGACCGAGCTCGGCCGGATCCGACTTCGCACGGGCGACATCGAGGGCGCTGAGGAAGCCCTGTTGGTGGCTGATCGCGTCGGGTGGGATCCACAGCCCGGGCTCGCGCTGGTGCGATTGGCCCAGGGAGACGCAGCTGCGGCGGCCGCCTCCATCCGCGACGCGCTCGAGCGGCCAATGAGGGTGCCCTCGAAGGAGCGGCCACCGGACACCGATCTACAGCGGGCGCCGCTACTCGAGGCGCAGGTAGAGATCGAGGTAGCGGCCGGCAACATCGACCGGGCCCGCCGGGCCGCCGAGGAATTGAAGCTGGTGGCCGAGCGATTCCACAGCAAGGCGCTGGTCGCCGGCGCGACACTTGCTGAAGGAAGGGTGCGACTCGCAGAGGGCGATGCCGCGGACGGGGAGCGGCTCTGCTCCGAAGCGGCGCGACTCTGGAACGAGGTCGGGGCGCCCTATGAAGCTGCAATCGCACGCGTGGGTCTCGCCGAGGCGCTCCGCGCCGGTGGCCGACAGGACCAGGCCGACTTGGAGCTCGAAGCGGCCCACGCGGTGCTCGACCGGATCGAAGCCGCGCGGACGGCAGACCCGGCAGCGCGCGTCGAGGGCCGCGACGCACTGGACAACCAGCCGGACCCAGACCGAAATATGTTCCGTCGCGAGGGCGACTATTGGTCGGTGGTGTTTGAGGGGCACACCGTGCGCGTGCGAGACCTCAAGGGCATGCGGTACCTCGCGCGGCTCCTCGCGCACCCTGGCCGGGATTTCCACGTGCTGGACCTCGTCGCCGCCGAGACGGGCAGGGTTTCGCATGCGGCGTTGGGCGATGCTGGCGAGATGCTCGACGCGCGAGCCAAGAACGCCTACCGCCGACGCCTCGCCGAGATCGAAGACGACATGGAGCAGGCGCGCGCCATCGGCGACACTGAGCGGGCCGCGCAGGCCGACGCCGAACGCGACTTCCTCCTCCGAGAGCTCTCCCGCGCAGTTGGCCTGGGTGGTCGCGATCGACGAGCCTCATCCGCGTCCGAGCGTGCCCGGGCCGGAGTGACCCGCGCGATCCGCCAGGCGATCGGCCGGATCGGTGAGCATCATCCCCAGCTCGGCGAACATCTCAACCGCGCCGTGCGCACCGGCACACATTGCGCCTACCTTCCCGACCCTGGCGCCCCCGCCGCGTGGAGGTCTTGACCTCGTCCGGCGGCCGCCTCGATCGGACCTGGCGGCCTGGTCGTTCAGGTGCGGAGCGCCACGCCGCGGCAAATCGTCATGCGCCCGGATCGGACACAAACCAGATCGCCCGTGCGGCACATGGTGCCTCCTTCGTTGTTGGGCATAGCGCGCAGGCGGCGTCGGGCAGTGCGGCCCGGAGGTCGCCTACGTATGGGGTTGTGACGCGCGCGTGGCGGTGGGGCGAGAGCTCGTCCCGCGGCTGCGATCGTTACTGCGGACTAGCGATGTGCTTGATGTGCCAGCCGTTCGCCCTCGATCATCGCTTGAGCGTACGCGCAGGCAGGTCCCAGCCGGGCGTCGCTCGGAGGGCCGCCGCCGAGGCCGCGGTTTCGATGCCTTCCGGCTTCGACGGGGTGAACAGCCACGTCTCGAACAGGTCGTCGAGCTGCATCCGCGTCACACGCTCGGCGGTCGCGATGAACTCCTCGATCGTGACATGGCCGCCGCCCTGCTCGCGCACCCAGACGCGCAGCAGGCGGAAGAACCGCTCGTCGCCGACCGCGTTCCGCAGCGCGTGTATCGCCATGGCGCCGCGGAAGTAGACAGAGATGTCGAACAGCAGGTCCTCCGACTCCGGGTGGCCGATGATGTTCGTCCAGAACGGGTCGTCGGCGGGGATGTTGTTGGCGTAGAAGTCGAAGATCTCCTGCGCCGTCTCGCGCCCGTCGTGCTCGCTCCAGAGCCACTCGGTGTAGGTCGCGAAGCCCTCGTTGAGCCAGATGTCGCGCCAGCGGGCGACCGTCAGGTAGTCGCCGAACCACTGGTGCGCGAGCTCGTGCACGACGACGTCTTCACCCGACTGCGCGTCCGTGAAGAACGCGGTCGAGTAGATCGGCCGCGTCTGCGTCTCCAGCGCGAAGCCGATCGGGGCGATGTCGACGATCCCGCCCGCCGCTGAGAACGGATACCGCCCGAACAGCGAGGACTCGAACGCGATCACCTCCGGCTGCAGCGCCAGCGACGCGTCTATCGTCGTGCCGAGCGGCTCCGGCGAGTCCTCAACCGTGCCGACGATCCAGTCGTTCGGGTTAGGCTCGCTGCCCTCAGGGGCGCCTGGGACCGTCCAGCCGTCCATCGGATCCCCATCGTCCTCGAACGACGTCGAGCCATCGCCGCCGGGCGTCTCGATGTCGTCGACCCAGACGCCTGGCAGCGCGACCGTGTCGTCGCCGGCGTAGGTGAGCGAGATCTCGATCTCCTGACCGGCGTACTCGGACAGGTCGATCCGCCATTGCTCATAGCCACCGCTCGAACCGCTCGCGGCGTGCCACTCACCGGTGGTCCCCTCGGGCGCGCAGCCGTCGTCCGCGGCCGTCTGGTAGTGCTCGAGGAACGGATGCAGCCCGAGCCAGTACGGGCACACATTGCCGGTCGACCGGCTCGTGTGTCCGTTGGCGTCGGGGAGCGTGGTCCAGTCGTCGGAGCCGACCGGATGCACCTCAACGAAGAAGAAGTCCCACGTCGGCTCGGTGTCGCGGGTCACCCAGAACGACAGCTCTCCGCCGCCCTCGGGGACCGTGATCGTGCGGGCGAGCCGCTTGTACGCCAGGTCGCCCGACTGCGAGTACGCGAACTGGTCGCCGGTGCGCGCCGCTACTGGCTCGTACAGCCGGGGGTCGACCGCGTCCCAATAGTCGATGCCCCGCTCGCGGTATGCGCGGACGTCGAACTCACCGACCGCCATCATCGCGAGGTACGAGGCCATCGGCTCGCGGGCCTTCCAGACCCACGTCGTCTCGGCGCCCCGCGAGACGCGTCGCTCGAGCTCGCCATTGGAGATCGCCTCGAGCCCGCGAGGGACGGTGATCTCGAACGTGTACGACGCCTTGTCGCTCGGATGGTCGTTCGCCGGGTACCACGTGGCCGCACCGTGGGGCTGGCCGACCTCGAGCGCGCCATCGTCCGTGTGGAAGAAGCCCGTGAGATCCGGCAGGGTTTGCGGTACGCCGTCGTACGCGATGCGAACCGCGAACCTCTTGCCGTCGCGCAGCCCGCGCGACGGCCTGATCGTCAGCTCGCCGTCGACGTGGGTCCAGCTCGCCCGGTCGCCGTTCACCCGGACCGACCGGACCGTCAGGTCGTCGAGATCGAGGTTGAAGCTCGACAGGTTCTGGGTCGCCCTCGCCTCGATCCTTGCCACGCCGGTCAAGGTGTCCGTGGCCGGGTCGTAGGCGAGGCCCAAGTCGTAGTGCTTGACGTTGTACCCGCCGTTGCCGTCGAGCGGGAAGTACTCGTCACCCAACCCGGGCGCGCCCGGCTCGAACGAGTGGTGCTTGGGGTGCTTCGCTGCCGCGCTGCCCGAGATGAAAGCCACCCCGAAGCACAGCAGGGCCGCGAAGAGGACGAGCCGCCGCAACATGATCCCTCCCACGTCTGAGGAACGAGCCAGGAAGGTACACCCCGGGCGCCGCGATGACAACGCCGGTCGACGCCGATTCGCCCTCGGCCCAGCCGTGCACGTCGAGCGTCCGCACGGTCCTGCCGCGTGAGCGGCGGCACCGATGCGATCGCCGGCCGCACCGCCATCGTCCGGTGGCTATTGCCGCCCTGGCACTGGAAAGCGCTAGCGCCGTCGGTGCGGCCGTGGCAAGCTCAGGCGATGGGCGTGATCGAGAACCGGTTGGGTGAGCTAGGGCTCCAGCTTCCAGCTCCGCTGGCCGCGCCGCCTGGTGTGCGGTTGCCATTCGAGCTCGTGCGCGTCCACGGTGATCTGGCGTACGTCTCAGGTCACGGGCCGTTCGACGGCGACCGGCTGCTCGTCACCGGCCGTGTCGAGGCGAGGTCTCGGTCGAACAGGGCTACGAGGCTGCGCGCGCGACAGGCCTGTCCATCCTCGCCTCGCTCAAGCAGGAGCTCGGAGACCTCGACCGCGTGACCGGCTGGGTCAAGGCGCTTGGCTTCGTCAAGTGCGAGGAGGGATTCAACGTGACGCCGGCCGCGATCAACGGCTTCAGCGACTTGATCCTGGCTCTATGGGGCGACGCCGGCCGCCACGCGCGTTCAGCGATCGGGGCCGGCGAGCTGCCGTTCGGCATGCCGGTCGAGGTCGAGGCAGTCGTCGAGATCGCCTGACCCCGGCAGGGCGACTACCGCCTTGGACGACGAGCGGAGTGGAGCGGGCTGGCTCCGGCTCCGCATGGGAGGGCTATGTCTCGGAGCCGACAGCGGTGGCCGCAATCATTGAGAAGGCTGCCTCCGCGACGTGAGCTCGGCCGCGCGGCCTAAGGCACTGAACAGAACAGGGTTCCGCGTGGTGGGATCTCGATGAGCGCGTTGCTCCCGTTCGCGCGAAGCGGGAGTCAACATTCCACTTTCAGCGCGTCGGGCCGCGCTCGCGTCGGTTTGGCTCGAGGATGACCACTGGAATCTCGCGATCCGTTCTCTCCTGATAGCGGTCGTAGTCGGGCCACTCTCTCGTCATGATCGGCCACAGCTTCTGCTTCTCCTCGGGCGCGGGTGGCCGAGGGAAGGCAAACTTTCGCCGCCCCGAGCGCAGCGCGGGGTGCGAAAGGATCTTCCCCGGACAGGCCCCGCGCCCTCGGCAGCCCGACCCTAAGCCGAAACGCCTACTCCCACTCGATCGTCCCGGGCGGCTTCGACGTGATGTCGAGCGTCACCCGGTTGACCTGCGCGATCTCGTTGATCATGCGCGAGGCGACCCGCTCGAGCAGGTCATACGGAAGCCGTGCCCAGTCGGCCGTCATCGCATCGTCCGACGTGACCGCGCGGATCACGACGACGTAGCCGTACGTGCGCTCGTCCCCCTGCACGCCCACGCTGCGCAGGTCGGCCGGCAGCACGCAGAACGACTGCCACAGCTCGCGATACAGCCCCGCCTCGCGGATCTCGTCCTGCAGGATGGCGTCGGCGTCGCGCAGGATCTCGAGCCGCTCCTTCGTCACCTCACCGCTCACGACCCGGATCGCCAGGCCGGGACCGGGGAAGGGCTGGCGCCAGACGAGCCGGTCGGTCATCCCGAGCTCGGCGCCCACCTTGCGCACCTCGTCCTTGAACAGCATCCGCAGCGGCTCGACGAGCTCGAACTCGAGGTCCTCGGGGAGCCCGCCGACGTTGTGGTGCGACTTGATCGTCGCGGCGCCGGTGCCGCCGCCCGACTCGATCACGTCGGAGTAGAGCGTGCCCTGGACCAGATAGCCCGGATTTCCGAGCTTCGCGGCCTGCTCCTCGAAGACGCGGATGAACTCCTCGCCGATGATCTTGCGCTTCCGCTCGGGCTCCGTCACGCCGGCGAGCCGGTCGAGGAAGCGCCGCTCGGCGTCGACGGCGATCAGCGGCACCTTGAAGTGGTCGCGGAAGGCCGCCACGACCTGGTTGCCCTCGTTCTTGCGCATCAGGCCGTGATCGACGAAGACGCAGGTGAGCTGGTCGCCGACGGCCCGGTAGGTGAGGAGCGCGGCGACCGACGAGTCGACACCGCCCGAGAGCCCGCAGATCACCTTGCCGTCGCCCACCTGCTCGCGGATGCGGGCGATCTGCTCCTCGATCACGGACTCGGCCGTCCAGGCCATGTCGCAGCCGCAGATGTCGCGCAGGAAGGTCTCGAGGATCTGAGTGCCGTACGGCGTGTGGACGACCTCGGGGTGGAACTGGATGCCGTACAGGCCACGCTCGGGGTGCTCGATCGCCGCCACCGGCGACTCCGTCGACGCGGCGAGCTCCGAGAAGCCGGGAGGCGCCTCGAAGACCGTGTCGCGGTGGCTCATCCAGCAGGACTGGTCGGTGGGCGTTCCCGCCAGCAGCCGCCCGGGCGCTCCCACGCTCAGCCGCGAGCGGCCGAACTCCCCCACCTCGGCGCCCTCCACCCGGCCTCCCAGCTCGAGCACCATCGCCTGCATGCCGTAACAGATGCCGAGCACGGGCACGCCGAGCTCGAGCAGCTCCTGGCGCAGCTTCGGGGCGCCCTCGGCATACACGGACGCGGGGCCGCCGGAGAGGATCAGCCCCCTCGGCCGCCGCCGCGTGACCTCCTCGAGCGGGACGTGATGGGGCAGCAGCTCGGCGAAGACGCCGCACTCGCGCACCCGCCTCGCGATCAGCTGCGAGTACTGGCCCCCGAAGTCGAGGACGAGCACTTCGTCGGTGGCAACCGCCGGTGTGGTCTCGGACGTGGGAGCGGTGGCCGCGTGGGTGCTCACTCGACGAGCGCCGGATCCGCCGCCACGATGCCGTTCGACTCCGGATGCGCCGCCGCTCCGGCAGTGGCGCCCATTCCGATCTCCTGCTCACGCTGCAGCTGCTTGCCCTCGGACTGGAGCGCCGGGGCGACCATCACCTCAGCCTTGTGGAACGCCGGGATGTCCTCGTAGCCGCAGGTGGCCATCGAGGTCCGCAGGCTGCCCATCAGGTTGAAGGTGCCGTCGTTCTCGTGCGCCGGGCCGAGCAGGATCTGCTCGAGCGAGCCGTTCTGGGTCGTCTGCACGCGCGCGCCGCGCGGCAGCGTCGGGTGGAAGGTCGCCATCCCCCAGTGGTAGCCCTGCCCGGGCGCCTCGTAGGCGCGCGCGAGCGGCGAGCCGATCATCACGGCGTCGGCGCCGCAGGCGAACGCCTTGGAGACGTCTCCGCCGTTGCGCATGCCGCCGTCGGCGATCACCTTCACGTACTCGCCGGTCTCGAGCATGTGCTGCGAGCGCGCCGCCGCCACGTCCGCGATCGCGGTGGCCTGGGGGACGCCGATGCCGAGCACCCCGCGCGTCGTGCAGGCCGCGCCGGGCCCCACGCCGACGAGCACGCCCACCGCGCCGGTGCGCATCAGGTGCAGCCCGGTCGCATAGGAGGCGCAGCCACCGACCACGACCGGCACCGGCACCTCGCGGATGAACTCCTTCAGGTTGAGCGGCTCGGAGCGCGTCGAGACGTGCTCGGCAGAGATCACGGTGCCCTGGATGACGAGGATGTCGAGGCCCGCCTCGATCGCGGTCTCGTAGTAGTCGCGCACGCGCTGCGGTGTGAGCGACGCGGCCGCCACGACGCCGTGGTCCTTGATCTCCCGGATCCGCTGGGCGACGAGGTCCTCGCGCACCGGCTCCGAGTAGATGCGCTGCATCTCGGTGGTCGCGACCTCCTTGGGCTGCTGCGCGATCCGCTCGAGCTCGCCGCCCGCGTCGTCGTAACGCGTCCAGATGCCCTCGAGGTTCAGGACGGCGAGCCCGCCGAGGTTGCCGAGGATGCCGGCGGTCTCGGGCGAGACGACCCCGTCCATGGCGGAGGCGAGCAGCGGCAGGTCGAAGCGATAGGGCCCGAGGGTCCAGGCGATGTCTATGTCGTCCGGATCGCGCGTGCGCCTGCTCGGCACGATCGCGATGTCATCGAAGCCATATGCGCGGCGACCTTTCTTGCCGCGTCCGATCTCAACTTCCATGGAGGGATCCTAAGTTCGGCGGCGGACGGCTGGGGCCCCGTCCGGCAGGAGGCCTCAGGTGAACTTAGCACTCAGCTCACGGGCAGCGGCGGCGTCTCGAGCTCCTCCACGCGGACCTCGGGAACGAGCCGCTCGACCTCGCGCTGCTCGACCCGTCCGGCGCCGAAGTGCTGGGTCGACTCGGCGCCGCAGGCGACCGCGAAGCGGAGCGCGTCCTCGTGGCTGCGACCGCCGTAGCGGGCCGCGACGAAACCCGCGAGGAAGGCGTCGCCCGAGCCCACTGCGGATACCGGCTCGAGCGGCTCGAGCGTCGCGCGGTAGACACGCCGCTCGCCGTCGCCGAGCAGGGCGAGGCAGCCGTCGGAGAGGGTCATGATCGACTCGCGCGCGCCCATCTCGACCATCTCGCGCACCCCGCTGCGGCGGTCCTCCTCGTCCGAGAACTCGTAGCCGACGAGCCCCTCCGCCTCGAGCTCGTTGGGGCTCACGACATCGGGCCCGCGCTTCGTGGCCGCGCGCATGGGCTCGCCCTCGGCGTCGAGCACTGTCGTCACGCCGAGCCGCTTCATCTCGTCGATGATGCGCCCGTACAGCTCCGCGTCCACGCCACGCGGCAGGCTGCCCGCGAGCACGCATACGGCCGCGCCCTTGGCGAGGTAGAGGAGCTTGTCGACGAACAGCTCGAGCTCGCCGTCTGACACGTGTGGGCCGTGCTCGTTTATCTCGGTCTGCTCGCCGCTTGTCGGGTCGACCACGGCGGTGGAGGTGCGCGACTCCTCGCGGATCCGCACGAAGTCGTTGAGGATGCCCTCCTCGGTCAGGTTCTCGACGATGCGGGTGCCGGTCGGGCCACCCGCCACGCCGGTCGCGATCACCGGCTGGCCGAGCGCGCGCAGCGTGCGCGCCACGTTCACTCCCTTGCCGCCCGCCATCGCCGTCTGCTCGACGGCGCGATGGCGGCGGCCGAGCCGGAAGTTGGGTACGGCAAGGGTCTTGTCGATTGCAGCGTTGAGGGTGACCGTGATGATCATCTGACGGAACGCCGGCGCCCGCGAACGAGCAGCACGGCTATGGGGGCGGCGAGGAGGATGGCGAGGCCGAGCAGCAAGGTCAAGGGGACGCCCAGCACCGATGTGAGTACTCGCAGCGTCCCCGCTTCAGGCACCTCGGCCGCGGTGACCAGCGCGATGCGGCGCACGCGCTCGCCCTCCACGAGCACCGTCACCACCCCGGCGCGCGCCCCTGCCGCGAGCGGCCCCTCGAGCTCTTCGCGGGCCCGCACCCGCCGCCGCACGCGCTCACCGCGCCGGATCGTCACGACGGCACCCCGGCGCGGCACGAGCCGGGCCTCGTCGTCCTCGTAGTAGCGGATGCGGGCGCGTGCCAGCGCCCGCTCGGGGTCGAGGACCTGCACGCGCCGGAACTGCCCGAGGCCCCACGTGAGCAGCTCGAGGGTGTCGGCGTCGCGGGCGGGCTCGCTCGGCTCGCCGAGCACCACGCTGATGACCTCGGCGCCGCCGCGGCCCTTGGCCGAGCCCACGAGCACGTAGCCGGCGTTCATGGTGTGCCCAGTCTTGACACCTGTCACCCAGGGTGTGGAAGCGACGAGCGTGTTGCGGTTGTCGATCACGCGCGAAATCGCGCCCGATTCGAGCTCGGCCACCGGCATGTCGACGATTCGGGCGAAGCGCGGCCGCTCGAGCAGTAGGCGAGTCAGAGTGGCCAGGTCGCGCGCCGTCGAATAGTTGGCCGGGTCGTCGAGCCCGATCGGGTTCGCATAGCTCGTGTTCTCGAGCCCCAGCTCCTCGGCGCGAACGTTCATCTCCGCGACGAACGCCTCGCGCGAGCCGGACAGGTTCTCGGCGATCGCCGCGGCGGCGTCGTTGGCGCTCTCGAGCAGTAGCGCCTCGAGCAGGTCCTGGACGGTCATGCGCTCGCCACGGCGCAGGTTGATGCGGGACTCCGCCGGGAGGGCGTTGTACTCCGGCGCCGTGAACACCTGCCGGGGGCGGGCGCGCTCGAGCGCCAGCAGCGCGGTCATCAGCTTCGTGGTGCTCGCGATCGAGCGGCGCTCGTCGGGCCGCTTCGCGTACATCACCTCGCCGTTGCGGCCGTCGATCACGATCGCGGCGGCGGCGCCCGACACGTCGGGGGGACGCTGGGCCGCCGCGACGGCCGGCAGGGCGAGGACGAGCGCCGCCAGCGCGATCAGCGCCAGCACGAGCGGCCTCACTCGCGCAGCTTGATCCTCTGCCCGACCACGAGCGCCTGTGGGTCGACCTCCGGGTTGAGCCGCTCGAGCTCGTCCACGGAGACCCCGGTGCGCTCGGCTATCGACCCGAAGCTGTCGCCCGGCTTGACCGTGTAGTTGCGCCGCAGCCTGCGGCCGGAGGGCGTCGTCCGCACGCGCTCTGTCTCCGTCTGCTGCGTGGTCGTGGCCGCGGCACCGTTCTCTTCGTCGCCGTCGCCGATGGCGTTCGAGTTCAGGATCACTGCGGCGACGGCGACCGCCACGACGATCAGCGCCAGGGGCGCCAATAGGTGCGTGGGGCGAAGTCGTCGTCGTCGCTGATCTGGCATCGGTCCTCCCAGGCAAGCGCCGCGGAGCATAGGGAGGCGGGCGCCGCAAACGGCGCGCGCGTGCAATGAGGTTCAACACAGCCCGCCCGCCCCCTGCCCGAGCGCGACCGCTGCGATCAGCTCAGAGCGCCGCGACGGCGTCGCGAAGCTCCTCTGCGGCGGCCGCCGCGGCCCCGGCCGGGTCGCCCCCGCGCTCCCGGTAGGCGTTCACGATCGAGCGCGACGCGGTCACGAGGCCCGCCGCCGGATGCGGGCTGAAGGCCGCCCCGAGGTCCTCGACCCGACCGCCCTGGGCACCCACGCCCGGCAGCAGGAAGACCGCATGCGGCATCAGCTCGCGCAGCCGTTCGAGATGGTCCGGACGGGTCGCCCCGGTCACCGCGCCGACGTCGGAGAGCCCCGACTCGCCGCGCCGCTCGGCGCCGAGCTCGGCGACCAGCCGCGCGAGCCGCTCGTGCAGCGGCGGGTCGCCCTCGTCCTGCAGCTCGGCGGCGCCAGGATTGGAGGTCCGCACGAGCACGAAGCACCCGGCTCCGCTGTCGGCGGCGGCGTCGAGGAGGGGCTCGAGCGCATCGCGCCCGAGCAGCGGGTTGGCGGTGAAGGCGTCGGCCCCGAGACCCTCCACCGGTCCGAACGGCCCGGGAGTCTCGCCCACCAGCGCCTGCGCGTACGCGCGCGCCGTGACCGGCACGTCGCCGCGCTTCCCGTCCGCCAGCACCAGCAGGCCGTGGTCGTGCGCGATCGCGACCACCTGCTCGAGGGCCTCCCAGCCGGGTGCGCCGAGGCGCTCGAAGCAGGCCAACTGAGGCTTCACGGCGACGCACGCCGGCCCGGCGGCCACGATCGCGGCGCGGCAGTGCTCGGTCACCGCCTCGGCCGTCCGGATGCGCGCGAGGTGGGGCTCGCCGGGCCCACCGGCCCCGAGGCGGACCATCGCCGGGGGCCAGAGCGCCGCGGGATCGGGGTCGAGTCCCAGAACGACGCGGCTGCGGCGCTCCTCAACGAGCGCCGCGAGCCGGTCGGCAAAATGCGGCCGCGAACCCCCGGTCACGGTTGCGGCCAGGGTGATCGGCCGGCTTCGCTCACGCGGGCGCCGCAGCGCCTGCGTGCGAGCGCGGCCGAACCTGACGCTGCTAGCCGCTCTTGACGGCGGACTTGAGCGACGACCCCGCCGAGAAGCGCGGGACCTTGCTCGCCGCGATCTGGATCTTCTCGCCGGTCTGCGGGTTCACTCCCTGACGGGCGCTGCGGTCGGCTACAGAGAACTTCCCGAAGCCAGTGAAATTGATCTCTCCGCCGCGGGCCAGGACCTCCTGGATCGAGTCGAGCACAGCGTCCACCGCCTTGCCCGCCTCGCCCTTTCCAAGTCCACTGCTCTCGGCGACACGGTCCACGAACTCGGCCTTCGTCACGATCTCCTCCTTGCCGGGGGCTACCAATCGGCCGCAACGTAACAATGCTTTCGGACGACTGAGACGCGAAATCCCGCTTCGCAAGCGGAAAACCGCGCTCCTTACGAGGCTTTCCGGGCGTGAAAACGGCCAAACCAGGCACCCGGAACGCCCCGATTCCGCTCAAGATCCGGACACCGACATCTCGCCGATCAGCACCGGCGGAGCCTTCACGCTGCCCCCGAAGGGCACCCAGCGGCCCTCCGAGCCGACCGCCTGAACGGCCCGCAGCATCGACACGAGGTCGCTCGCGATGGTCAATTCCCGAACCGGTGAGCCGAGCTCGCCGCCCTCGATCAGGCGCCCTGAGGCGCCGACCGAGAAGGTGCCGGAGACCGGATTGACGCCGGAATGCAGGCCCGCCACGTCGGTCACGTAGAGGCCGCTGCCGGCGCGCCGGACGAGACCGGCCAGGTCCTCCTCACCGGGCTCGACCACCAGGTTCGTGGTGCCGACCGACGGGGCCGAGCGGTACGAGCCGCGCGTCGCGTTGCCGGTCGTGTCCGTACCGGCCTTGCGCGCCGTGCGCGAGTCGTAGAGGAAGCCGAGGAGCCGCCCGCCCTCGATCAGCGGCGTGCGCCTGGTGGGCGAGCCCTCGCCGTCGAAGGGTGCGCTGCCCGGCCCCTCCGGGTGCGCCCCGGCGTCGGCGAGCGCCAGCGCCGGGTCGGCGACCTCGTCGCCTTCGCGGCCGGCGAACAGCGAGCGGCCGCGCTGCACCGCCTCGGCGGACAGCATCGAGCCGATGAAGCCGAGGAAGGAGGCGGCCACGAACGCGTCGAGCACCACCGGGCAGCGGCGGCTCTCCGGACGGCGCGCGCCCATCAGGGCGAGCGCCCGCTGCGCCGCCTCGTCGCCGATGGCCTTCGGATCGAGCGCGTCCGGGTCACGGCCGAGCCCGACTCCGAGACCGGTCATCAGGTCTTCGCCCTCGCCCGCGAACGCCGACGCGTAGGCCCACGCCTGGGTCGCCGAGTAGGAGGCGGAGAAGCCGCGCGAGTTGACGAGCGCTACCGAGCCCTCGGCATCCGAGTAGACCGCGTTCTCGACCTGGCTCACGCCCTCGTGCGCGCGCGCCGCGCGCTCAATCTCGAGCGCGAGCTCGACCTTGCGAGCGGTCTCCCACTCGGCGAGCTTCGGGGAGGCGAGGCCGTCCACGTCGGCGACGCCGAAGTCCTCGGGCAGGCCCGCGAACTCGTCCTCATCGGCAACGTCGGCGGCCTCGCGCGCGGCGCGCGCCACCTCGGCCACGCCCTCGTCCGACAGGTCGGTGCCGTACGCATAGCCCGAGCGCAGGCCGGCGAACGCGCGCACGCCGACGCCGCGGCCACCGGCGTCGCTGAGGCTCTCGACCTCGCCGCCGTACACGCGGATGCTGCGGCTCGTCGACTCCTCGGCCCAGGCATCGGCGTCGCTGGCGCCCGCGGCCAGCGCGGCCTCAACCGCCTTCGCGGCGACGCCCTCGAGGCTCACGAACCGGTCCCGCCGACGGTCAGCTCGCGCAGGCGGACGTGCGGCTGGCCGACGCCGGCAGCGACGGACTGCCCCGCCTTGCCGCAGTAACCGGTCGCGATGTCGAGGTCGTCCGCGATGCCGTCGATCGCACCGAGCGCCTCGATGCCGTTCCCGACGAGCGTCGCCCCGCGCACGGGCGAGGTCACGCGACCGCCCTCGATCAGGTAGCCCTCAGAGACCCCGAAGACGAAGTCGCCGGTGGCGGGCTCTACCTGACCGCCGCCGAACGAGACCGCGTACAGACCGCGCTCGACGCCGCCGATCAGCTCCTCTGGAGTCGCGTCGCCCGGCGCGAAGAAGGTGTTCGTCATGCGCGGGACCGGCAGATGGCGGAAGGACTCGCGGCGGCCGTTGCCGGTCGACTCGACCCCGTCGCGGCGGGCACGCAGCAGGTCGTACAGGTACGAGGTCAGCCGGCCGCCCTCGAGGATCGTCGTCCTCTGCGTCGGCGTGCCTTCGTCGTCGATGCCGTCACTGCCCCACTCGTTCGGCCGGCTGCCGTCGTCGTAGGCCGTCACGAATTCCGGGGCGAGCTGCTCGCCGACTCTGCCCGCGTAGACGCTCGCGCCCTTCTGGACCGCATCCGCCTCGAGGCCGTGGCCGACCGCCTCGTGGAGCAGCACGCCGCCGAACCCGTTGCCGACCACAACCGGCAGCCGGCCGCTGGGAGCATCGACCGCGTCGAGCAGGGTCAGCGCGCGGCGGGCGGCGTTCTCGGCCACCTGCGCCGGGTCGTCCTGGAGGAGCTCGAAGCCGGCATGGCCGCCGCGGGTATCCGTGCCGGTCTCGACGCGGTCGTCCCGCCGGGCCACCACCTGAGCGCTGAGACGGACGCGCGTGCGGTCGTCGGCGGCCGCGCGTCCGTCTGAGCGGTAGACCTCGACAAGCCGCCGCGACTCCCCGTAACCGAGCCGCACCTGGGCTATGTCTGCTCCGGCCGCACGGGCGCGCTCCTCGCAGGCTCGGAGCAGGTCGGCCTTCTGGCGCGCCTCCACGTCCTCCGGATGGATCGCCACCGGGTGGCCGTTCACCCGTTCGGCGGCGGCCAGCGCGGCCGGGCGGCGGGCCTCGCTCCGCACCGCCTGGGCCACCGAGTCCGCGACCCGGAGCAGGTCCTCCTCGGCCGTGCCGTCTACGTAGCCGTAGTAGCTCGACTCGCCCTGCACGATGCGCACGCATACGCCGCGCTCCCGGCCGCCCTGGGGACGCTCGACACGGCCGTCGTCGAGCGAGAGCGCGAAGCCGCGCCGCGCCTCGGCGTACAGCTCAGCGAAGTCGCCGCCGCGAGCCAGCGCGCGCTCGAGGACGCTCGCCGCGAGGTCGGGGGCGACGAGCGTCATGACTCCTTCGGGCGGCTCGCGCGCCGGGCCCGCGGCTTGCGCGGCTTGGCCGAGTCGGGCTTGGCCGTGGAACTCGTCCTCGCCTTGGTCGTGCGACTCCGGCTCGCCTTCGCCGCCCCCTTGGTGCGCTTGGCCGGTTTCCCGGCGGCCTTGACGGTGCCCGCGCCGGACGCCTTCGCGGCGCGCGCCTTTGCGGGCTTCGGGCGCTCGCTCTTCGCCTCGGGCCGGCGGGACGGCGCCGGCTCTTCGGAACCGTCCTCACGCGCAGCGCGGGCGCCGTCCTGGGCCGCCAGCGTGACCATCTCCTCGGCAATCTCGAGTATCCGCTCGTGCCCGCGCGCTTCCGGCTGGATCAGGCGGGCGTAGCCGGTGGGGTCGTAGGCAAGCGCTCGCGGCTCGCGGTCGCGCTGCATGCGCCGGACCGTCGCCGCGACCGAATCGACGAGCCCGCCCGCGATCGAGATCGGGCCCTTGCGCTTCTCCTTCACGCGTCGTCCTCGCGCCGGCCGAGCTCCGGCACGGGCAACTCGCCCGCAGCCGCCTCCTCCGAGGCATCCTCGCCGGCGGTCTCCACGCCGTCGTCGGCCGAGGTCGAGCGGCGGATCGACGGGCCGCCCTCGAGCTCGCCGAGCACGGCACGCAGGTCCCAGAGCATCAGCGAGGAGAGCGCCGCGCGCCGGGCGACGACCGCGAGCGTCCAGCGCGGCGTGCGCGAGGCGAAGACTGCGCCTCCGGGCACCTGCACCTCGACCTGCTCGGGCGGGTCGGGGTCCCAGTCGCGCGTGGCGCGGTCGACGGTCTCGAAGAGCTCGCGGGTGAGGTCGGCGAGCTCACGGCCGCGCTCCGGATCTGGCTCGGTCGACGCCGTCGGAGACCCGGCCGCGTCGAGCAGAACCGCCGCTCGGGCGTCGCTCGAGAGCTCGAGGAGGCGCGCCGGAGCGGCCGCGGGGGTGAGCGTCTCCGCCATCGAGGCTGAGGATACGGATGTGTCCCGGCCGCGACTCCCGGCACAATACGTCGCGTGCCCCTGTCCAGAATCTCCTGGCTCGTCACCGTCGGGATCTGCCTGATCGTGGCGCTCCTGCTGCTGCTGAACGGCTACCTCGGCTACTTCGCCATCCTGCTCGCGGTCGGCGCCGCCGCGGCCGTGAATCTCATCTAGCGGCGCTCCGGCGGGGCGCTGGTGGGCGGCTTCCGGTCGGCCGCCTCCTCGGGCTCCAGGTGAATCAGCACGTCGGCGCCGCGGAGCGTTCCCGCGATCGCGCGCTGCAGCTCGTGCGAGATCTCGTGGGCGCGCTGGAGGCTCGTGCCGTCCCGGAACTGGACATGCAGGTCGATGTAGCGCCGGCTTCCGGCGCGGCGGGCGCGCAGCTTGTGAAAGCCGATCAGCTCCGGGGCGCCGTGGCTCTCGACCGTGCGGCGGAGCGCCTCCATCTCCTCCTCGGGCAGCGCCTCGTCCACGAGCACTCGGCTCGTCCGGGTCAGAATCCGCACACCGGCGAACACGATCGCGCCCGCCACGACGAGCGCGGCGAGCGGGTCGAGCCAGGTGGCACCGGTCAGCTCGACCAGAACCAGGCCGACGAGCACTCCGACCGACGTGAACGCATCCGTGCGCAGGTGCGCGGCATCGCCGTCGAGGGCGGGCGAGTCGGTCTCGTGCGCCCGGCGGTACAGGTAGCCCGAGACCGCGAGGTTCGCCACGGCGGACACGCCGATCACGGCGATGCCGAAGCCGAGCGACTCGACCTCCGAGCCCTCGGCCAGCCGGCGTACCGACTCGAAGATGATCACGCCCGCGCCGACCAGGATCAGCATTCCCTCGATCCCCGCCGCCACGTTCTCGACCTTGTCGTGGCCGTAGGGATGATCCTCGTCGGCGGGCTCGCTGGCCTTGCGGACCGAGAAGAAGGCGATCACCGACGCGACCAGATCGATCGCGGAGTGCGCCGCCTCGGTGAGGATCGCGATCGAGCCGGTGACCACCCCGGCCACGACCTTCAACAGGATCAGCAGCGTGTTGGAGAAGATCGAGACGGCCGCGGCGCGCTCCTTACGCGGCGCCTGGGCCTCCGGGCCGACGGCGAACCCCGTTGCCGACGCCGCCGCCGAGAACCTCCTACGCGCGTCGCTCACGGCCGCGGCCTCCGGCGGCGGCGCCTGCGCCCGAACAGGTCGCTCAACGGCTGCGGCGGGCGCGCCTCCTCCTCGAGCTCGCGCAGCTTCGCGGCCAGCTCGCGCGCGGCCCGCCCGCGGTGGCTGATCGCGTCCTTCTCATCGGGGCTCAGCTCGGCCATCGTGCGCTCGTCGCCGGGGTAGTCGTCGGGCACGAAGGCCGGGTCGTAGCCGAAGCCGCCGTCGCCGCGCGGCTCCGGCGCGAGCGTCCCCTCGCAGCGGCCGTGCACGATCTCCTCGCGCCCGCCCGGCTCGACATAGACGAGCGCACAGACGTAGGCGACGCGCCGGTCACCGTCCTCGGGGACGTCGTTCAGGAGCTTCGCGAGGTTCTCCTCGTCCGACGCGTCGTCACCGGCGAAGCGCGCCGACCACACACCCGGCGCGCCGCGCAGGGCGGCCGCCTCGATGCCAGAGTCGTCCGCGATCGCCGGGCGCCCCGTCGCGGCCGCGGCCGCGCGGGCTTTGCCGAGCGCATTGTCGGCGAACGTCGTCCCGGTCTCGGGCGGCAGCTCGATCCCGTCCGGCAGCGGCTCGAGCTCGTCCGGCAGCAGCTGTGCCAGCTCCCGCAGCTTGTGTTCGTTGCGGCTGGCGAGGACGAGCCGCACCGGTTCAGCCCGTGGCGGGAACCTGCGTGCCGGCGGCTGCCACCGCGGCCTCCTGGGCCGCCCGTAGACGGTCGATGCCGTCCGCGGCCAGCGCCAGCAGCTCATCGAGCGAGGCGCGCGAGAGCGGCGTCCGCTCGGCGGTGGCCTGCACCTCCACGAGCCCGCCGTCGCCGGTCATCACGACGTTGGCGTCCACCTCGGCGGTCGAGTCCTCGGGGTAGTCGAGGTCGAGGAGCGCGCGGCCGTCCACGACGCCGCACGACACCGCCGCCACGGACTGGTTCAGGGGGAGCCGGTCGAGGCCGCCGTCCGCCATGACCCTGCGGAGCGCCAGTTCGAGCGCCACGTAGCCGCCCGTGATCGCCGCGCAGCGCGTGCCGCCGTCCGCCTCGAGGACGTCGCAATCGATCCAGACCGTGCGCTCGCCGAGGCCGGCGAAGTCGACCACCCCGCGCAACGAGCGCCCGATCAGGCGCTGAATCTCGACGGTGCGCCCGTCCGGGCGACCCTTCGACACGTCGCGGCGCTTGCGCTCGCCGGTCGACGCGGGAAGCATCCCGTACTCGGCCGTGACCCAGCCGCGGCCCTTGCCGGACATCCAGCGCGGCACCTCGTCCTCGACCGTCGCCGTGCAGATCACACGCGTGCCGCCGGCCTCGATGAGCGCCGAGCCGGTGGCCGTCTTCATGAAACCAGGCGTGATGGTGATCGGCCGCAGCTCGCCCGGCGAGCGGCCGTCGCCCCTTGCGTCGTTCACGCCGCGGCCCTCCGCGGCGCGGGCGCAACGTCCACGTGCTCCACCGATCCGATCGGCAGCTGCAGGAAGCGCGTGCCGAGCCGCCGGAACTCCTCCGGGTCCCCCGTCGCGATGAAGCTGTAATGGCCGCGACGGGCGTCGTCGTTGGCGAGCCCGGCTTCGCGCAGCCGCGCGTCCACCTCGGACGCGATCGCCTCGCCCGAGCTGACCACGACTACGCCGCGGCCGAGCGCGCGCTGCAGGACGGGCCGTACCAGCGGATAGTGGGTGCAGCCGAGAATGACCGTGTCGACGCCGGCGGCTCGCAGCGGCCGGCAGAGGCCGTCGACGCAGGCCACGACGCGGTGGTCCACCTCGCCGCCCTCCTGGATCAGTGGGGCGAGCTCAGCCGAGGCGAGCGCGTGCAGCTCCGCGCCGGGCGCGGCGGCGGCGAGCGCCCGCGCGTAGGCGCCGCTCTGAACGGTCGCCGGCGTGGCGAGCAGCCCGACCCTCCCGTTGCGCGTAGCGGCCGCGGCGAGGCGCGACTCCGGCGTGACCACGCCGACCACCGGCAGGCGGCCCTCGAGCTCCTCCCGCAGCGCCGGCAGCGCCGCGGCGGTCGCCGAGTTGCACGCAACCACCAGCAGCTTCGCGCCACGCTCGAGCAGGATCGCGCTCAGCTCGCGTGCAAACGCGAGCAATTCCGCGGGCGTGCGGTCGCCATACGGGAAGCGGGCGGTGTCGCCGAGGTACACGAAGTCCTCGTGCGGCAGCGACACGAGGCACTCGTGCAGCACGGTCAGGCCGCCCACGCCCGAGTCGAACACGGCGACCGGCAGGCTCTTGTCGAGGTCCGGCACGGCCGCGAATCCTCGCAGGCGAGGCGGCCCTCCGCCCGGCTACCGTCCTGACTCCGACCGCCAGGAGCGGCGCAGGTCAGAACGGTTGCCGTGCAAGCCGGTGCCCGCGGCGTCAGAACTCGACCTTGCGCACCGCCTCCTTGATCTTCCCGATGATCACGTCGCCGAGCTCCTTGCCCTCGTCGGTCCTGAAGCCCTTCATCGCGGCGATCACCCCGGCCATCACGAGCGCGACCAGCAGGATCAGCGCCACGTATTCGACCGTCCCCTGGCCCCGGCTCGAGCGAAGGCCGATGAGGCCGGCGTGTAGGCGTCCCAGCAAGCGGTGCATTCCTTCCTCCCTCTGAAGGTCTGAGTGGACGCGAGGAATGCTCCGGAGAAGCGGCGCACGGCTCCAGACCGGCGAGTGACAACTCGGAACCGGGTCTGCGACGAGGAAGCGACAAGCCGCCCTGCCATGATCCGCGCGCATGTGCGGGATCGGAGCAATCCTCGATCCGGCCGGCACGGCGAGCCCCGATGCGGCGGAGCGGATGGTCGAGGCCCTGCGTCACCGCGGGCCCGACGGGGATGCGCTGAGGCGGATCGGACCGCTTGCGCTCGCCCATACCCGGCTGGCGATCATCGACGTCGCGGGCGGCGACCAGCCGCTCGACTCCGAGGACGGCCAGGTCACCGCCATCGTCAACGGGGAGATCTACAACCAGCGCCAGCTGCGTGAGCGGCTGGAGGAGCGCGGTCACCGCTTCGCGACCCACTCGGACAGCGAGGTCGTGGTGCACTCGTACGAGGAGTACGGCCTCGACTGCGTTCGCCACCTGAGCGGGATCTTCGCCTTCGCGCTCTGGGACGAGCGCCGGCGCCGGCTCGTCGCCGCTCGCGACGTCTTCGGCGTCAAGCCGCTGTACTGGTGGACCGACGGCAGGCGCGTCGCGCTCGCCTCCGAGATCGGGGCGCTGCTCGCGGCCGGGCTCGTCGAGGCGAGGGTCGACCCCGTCGCCCTCGACCACTACCTCGCCTGCCGCTTCGTGCCGGCGCCGCGCACGCTCTTCGACGGGATAAGGAAGCTGCCCGCCGCCTCGACGCTCGTCGTCGAGGAGAACGGCGCGCCGCGCATCGAGGGCTGGCGCGAGGCGCCCGGCTCGACGTTCGAGGGCGCCGCCGACGACGAGCTCGCCGGCCAGCTCGCCGAGCGCTTCACGGACGCGGTCGAGCGCCAGATGATGTCGGACGTCCCCTACGGCGCCTTCCTGTCCGGCGGCGTCGACTCGGCGGCGGTCGTGGCGGCGATGGCGGCCCGCTCGGACCAAGCGCCGACCACCTTCACGATCGGCTTCCCCGGCCACGGCGACGAGCTCGACGAGCGCGGGCCGGCGGCCGAGAGCGCGCGCCTGATCGGCACCGATCACCACTCGACCACCACGACGGAGACGGACTTCCTCGCCGAGCTGCGGCGCAGCGTGCCCCGGCTCGAGGAGCCCTGCGGGATCCCGAGCGCGCCGGCGCTGATGCAGCTGTCGCTGTTCGCGTCGAGCCGAGTGAAGGTCGTGCTCGCCGGCCAGGGCGCCGACGAGCCGCACGGGGGCTATGGGCGCCACCAGGCCGCCGCCGTGCTCGACCGGCTGCGGCTCGTGCCGGCGGCCGCCGCCGCGCCCGCCGCGGCGATCGCCCGCGCGCTGCCGCGGGCCGCCCGCGCTCGCCGCACCGCCCACGTGCTCGGTGGCCGCGGCGACGCGGAGCGTCTCCTGCGCCTCGTCGAGATCACGGACGCGCCTGTCCGCGCCGCCCTGCTCGACACCCGTCCCCGCGGCAGCGAGGCGACGGCCGAGCGTCTCGAGCGAGCCCGGGGCATCCTGGCCGACGTCCCGGGCCGCGGGCTGCTCGAGCAGGCGCTCTACCTCGACACCCACATGTTCCTGCCGGACGGAATCCTGATCTGCAACGACAAGATGTCGATGGCGGCCGGGCTCGAGCTGCGCGTGCCGTTCCTCGACCTCGACCTGATGCGCTTCGTCGAGCGCATCCCGGCGAGCGCCCGGGTCAAGCCGCGCGCCGGCAAGCGCCTCCACCGCATGGCGATGGAGCGGATCCTGCCGCCGGGAATCGCGGGCCGGCCCAAGCATGGCTTCGCGACCCCGTATGACGACTGGCTGCGGGCCTCGCTCGGCGAGGAGGTGGAGCGTCGCTACGCGGCCGGCTCGGCGCTCGGCGCACTGATCGAGCCGAGCGCGGTCGCGAGGCTCGTCGCCGAGCACCGAAGCGGGCGCGCCGACCACAAGGCGATCCTCTACTGCCTGCTCGAGCTCTCCGAATGGCACGCCGCGTTCGTCGAAGCCCGCGAGCCCGTCGCGGCGTGAAGCGCATCCTCTATGTGCACTCGCGCAAGGCGAGCTTCGTGGCGATCGACCGCGACATCCTCAGCGAGCGCTACGAGATCGAAGACCTCTACCAGCCCGGCCGTCTGCCGAATCCGCTGAAGGTCATCGGCGGAGTGCTGCGCGCGGACCTCGTGTTCGGCTGGTTCGCCTCCTGGCACACCTTCCTCCCGATCACGCTCGCCTGGCTCCTGCGCAAGCCGTCGGTGCTCGTGATCGGCGGCTTCGACGTCGCGAACATGCCCGATATCGGCTATGGACACCAGCAGGGCGGCCTGCGCAGGCTGGCGAGCCGCTGGCTGTTCCGGCGCGCGCAGCGGCTCGTCACGAACTCGAACTACTCGCTCAGCGAGATCGAGCGAAACACGCCGGTGCCGCCCGCGACGGTCACGGTCATCCACCACGGCGTGCCGGACCCCTTCGGCGAGCTGCCGGCCGAGGCGAAGCAGCGGGTGGCCCTGACCGTCGGGGCGGTCGACCGGGGGACGCTCGTCCAGAAGGGACAGCTGCCGTTCGCGCGGGCGTCGCGCGAGCTTCCGGACGTGCGCTTCGTGCTGGCCGGCAAGTGGCTCGACGAGGCGGTCGAGGAGCTGCGCGCCGCCGGCGGCGCAAACCTCGAGCTCACCGGCTGGCTCTCGGGCGACGACCTGCTCGATGCCTATCGCGGAGCAGCCGTCTACGTACAGGCCTCGCGTCACGAGGGCTTCGGGCTGGCGGTGGCGGAGGCGATGCTGGCGGGCTGCGTGCCGGTCGTCATGAACGTGACCGCGATGCCCGAGGTGGTCGGCGACGCGGGCGTGCTGATCGAGTCGCAGGAGCCCGGCGCCGTCGCGGCAGGGATCGGCGAGGCCCTCGCGCTCGGCCCCTCGGCGTCCGCGGCGGCGCGCGAGCGTATCCTCACGGGCTTCCCGATGGACCGCCGCCGCGAGGGAATTCTGCGAGTGGTGGAGGAGGCCCTCGCTGGCTGACCTCCCCGATCTCGGCGCCTGGCGCCGTCTGCGCGAGCGTCGCCGCGAGCGCGAGGCACTGCTGCTCGACCTCGGCGCGCTCGTCTACGAGCTCCACCGCCAGGGCCGGCGCGCGCCCGAGCTCCTGCAGGAGAAGGCGATCGAGCTCGGCAACGTCGACCGGGAGGTGCGCGCGCTCGAGGAGTCGCTGGGGCGATGATCGACGAGCGCGACACGGTGGCGGACGACGCGCCTGACGAGGAGGCGACCGAGAGCGGTCCAGCGCCGGAGGAGGCTGGGCCCGCCGAGGAAGGGCCGGCCTGCCGCTCGTGCGGCGCCCCCGTCGACCCGCGCCAGCTCGTCTGCCTCGAGTGCGGCGCACGCGTTGCCCTCAAGCAGCACCGCTCGTGGGCCACCGAGCCGCTCGCGCCGATCGCTGCGCTGCTTGTCGTCGTGATCGTGATCGGCGCCGGGCTGTTCGGGTTCGCGATCTCAGAGCTGACGAGCGACGACGGCGGCGGCGGCGAGGCCGCCCAGCAGCCGGCCGCGGCGACGTCCGAGGAAAGCGCGCCCGAGGCCGAGGGCCCGGCCGTCGTCTCGGGCGAGGGACAGGACACGGAGCGCTCGGCAGAGCCCGCCCCTGCCGAGGAGCCCGCGACGAACCCGAACGCGATCCCGGGCTGGCCCGCCGGCATCACGGCCCACACGGTGGTGCTCGTGACGACGAGCGACGAGCCGGCCGCCCGCAACGTCGCGCGCGAGGCGCGCCGCGCAGGGCTCGAAGCCGGCCTGATCAGGTCGGACCCCTACGACCTCGGCACCGGCCTCTGGATCGTGTTCACGGGGCGCTTCGACACGCGCGAGGGCGCCGTCCGCCAAGCGGCCGGCCTCCAGCAGCAGTACCCGGGGGCCTACCCGCAGCTCATTCAGAGGGCCCAGTAGCGCCCGAGCACCTCTGCCGCCCGCTCGGCGAGCGGATGCCGCTGCCCGCCCGGGCGCGGCTGCTCGCTGCCCGCGAGCCCGCTCATCGTCTCGGCGAGCGAGTCAGCGAGCGCGCGCAGGTCGTAGCCGCCCTCGAGCACGGCGCCGGCGGGCGCGCCGAGCTCCTCCCCGAGCACGCGGACCTGTCGCGCCAGCTCGCCGAAGGCGCCCGTCTCGAGCGCCAGCCCGCCGAGCGGGTCGTCCAGGTGCGCGTCGAAGCCGGCCGAGACCAGGATCAGGTCGGGGCGGTACTGGCGCGCGGCCGGGGCGACCACGTGCTCGACCAGCGACACGAAGGCGGCCTCACCCGTTCCCGCCGGCACCGGCAGATTGAGCGAGTACCCCTCCCCCGGCCCGGAACCGACGTCGCCGAGCGCACCCGAGCCGGGCCAGAACGGGTACTGGTGGATGCTCGCGAACAGCACCTCGGGCGACTCGTGGAAGATCGTGTTGGTCCCGTTGCCGTGGTGGACGTCCCAATCGAGGACGAGCACACGCTCCGCCCCGAGCGCTTCGAGCGCGTGGCGGGCGGCGATCGCGACGGTCGCGAACAGGCAGAAGCCCATCGCGTGCTGGGGCTCGGCGTGGTGGCCCGGCGGCCGGAGCACCGAGAAGCCGGTCCGCTCGCCGCCGCTCAGCAGGGCCTCCGCGAGCGCGCAGGCGCCCCCGGCCGCGCGCAGGGCGGCCTCGTAGGAGCCGGGGCTCGTCGGCGTATCGAGATCGAAGGCTGCGCCTCGCGCGCTCATCTCGCGGACGCGCTCGACGTAGGCGGGCGGATGCACGCGCAGGAGCTGCTCCTCCGTGGCACGCGGTGCCTCGCGGACCTCCCAGCCCAGCGCCGTCCGCGAAGCACCCGGCTCGGCCGGGTGCGCACGCTCGAGCATTCCCCGGCGCTCGAGCTCGGCCTCGACCGCCTGAATCCGCTCCACCCGCTCCGGGTGACCGGGACCGGTGTCGTGCTCGAGCGAGGAGGGATGGCGCAGGTAGACGGGCACGGGCGCCGGTACCGTACCTGCGCGCCGTGGAGGAGCCCATCCGCACCGATGTCGCAGTCGTGGGCGCCGGCGCCGCCGGCCTCTACGCAGCGCTCGTGGCCGCGCGGGAGGGAGCCCGGGTCGCGCTGGTAAGCCGCTCGCCGCTCGCGCAGACGGCCAGCTTCTGGGCCCAGGGAGGGATCGCGGCCGCGCTCGCCGAGGACGACTCGCCCGAGCTGCACGCAGACGACACGATCAAGGCGGCGCGCGAGCTGGCCCGTGCGAGCGCCGTGCGCGTGCTGTGCGAGGACTCGCCCGCCAGCGTCCACGACCTCCAGGAGCTCGGCGTGCAGTTCGACGCGGACCGCTCCGGCAACCTCGCGCTCGGGCTCGAGGGCGGTCACTCGCGCCGGCGCATCGTCCACGCGGGCGGCTCCGCGACGGGCCGCCGGATCACGCGCGACCTGTCGGCGATCGCCGCGACCGACGAGCTGATCACGGTGCTCGAGCCGCTGGTCGCCACGGCCCTGCTCACTCATGAGGGGCGCTGCGTCGGCCTCGTCGCCCGCTCGCGCGACGGCGAGGCCAGGCCGCTGCTTGCACGGGCCGTCATTCTCGCCACCGGCGGGATGGCCGCGCTCTGGGCGCGCACGACCAACCCGCGCGGAGCGATCGGCGCGGGACTGACGCTCGCCGAGGCCGCCGGCGCGCGGCTCGCCGACCTCGAGTTCATGCAGTTCCATCCCACGGCGCTGCGCCGCGACGGAGCGCGCGACGGCTTTCTCATCACCGAGGCCGTGCGCGGCGAGGGCGCGAAGCTCCTGAACGCCGCCGGCGAGCGCTTCGTCGACGAGCTGGCGCCACGCGATCAGGTGGCGCTCGCGATCCAGTCTCAGCTCGACGCGACCGGCGCGCCCTCCGTCGACCTCGACATGCGTGCGCTCGACCTCGGCCGCTTCCCCAACATCGCCGCCGCGCTCGCCGAGGTCGGCATCGACCCCGCGCGCGAGCTCGTCCCGGTCGCTCCGGCCGCCCACTACACGATGGGCGGCGTGGCGGCGGACCTCGACGGCAGGTCGTCGCTGCCCGGCCTGTACGCGGTGGGGGAGTGCGCCTGCACCGGCCTGCACGGCGCCAACCGGCTCGCCTCGAACTCGCTGGCCGAGTGCTTCGTGTTCGGCCGCCGAGCCGGGCTCGCCGCCACGACGGACCCCGAGCCGCCGCCCTCCGCCGCACCCGCCGAGCCGGAGGCGCCGAACCTCCCGCCGGACGAGACACGCGCCGCTCTCTGGAGCCATGCCGGCCTGCTGCGCGATCCCGAGCGCCTGCGCGAGCTGCTCGACGACCCCTACCCGCTCGCTCGTCTGATCGCGGCGTCCTGCCTCGCGCGCGAGGAGAGCCGCGGCGCGCACCAGCGCGTCGACCGGCCCGAGCGCGACCCGGCGCTCGACCTCATGCATACGCTGGTGGGGGCCGGCCGCGAGCCCGCCTTCGAGCGTTGGGAATGAACGGCGAGACACCCCTCCACGAGCTCTTCACCGAGTCGATGACCGTGCTCGCCTCGGGCGTGGCCGTGATCACGGCGCGCCGCGCCGACGGCCTGCCGTGCGGGATCGCCGCCACCTCGCTCAGCTCCTACAGCGCGCACCCGCCCTCGCTGCTCGTCTCGGTCTGGCACGAGTCGCGCTGCCACGACCCGCTCGCGCAGTCCGAGCACTTCGGCGTCCATCTGCTGAAGAGCGACGAGCTGCACCTGGCGCAGCGCTTCGCGGACCGCAGCCACCCGGACAAGTTCGCCGGGCTCGAGTGGTCGTGGGACGACGACGTGCCCGAGCTCGGCGGCACGCTCGCCTACCTGCGCTGCCGGCGCGCCGAGAACTTCGCGCGCTACGACCACACAATCCTGATCGGCGACCTCGAGCGCGGGCGGCTCGAGGAAGGGCACCCGCTCGTCTACGCGCGCAGGCGCATGGACTGGCTCATGCAGCCGATGCAGTAGCCAGCGGCACGCCGATCACCTTCAGGCGCCGCGACAGCGCGCTGTAGGCGAACTCGGCCTGCTCCTGCGAGCTGTAGCCGAAGAACTCGTAGTCGTCGCCCAGCGCGTAGCCCTTCGGCACGAGCACGCCGGCCGCGAGCGGCAGCAGCTCGTTCAGAGTCGCCTGCACGCGTCCGCGCATGCGCTCGTCGGCGCACTTCTGCTGCAGGAACCAGGTGCCGTAGGCGACGTGCCGGTGCTCGTCGCGGGCGATGTTGCCGAAGCCCTCCTGGAAGCCGGGCAACAGGCCCTGCTTCTCGTAGTAGTCGAGCATGAAGTGCTGCCCGGTCAGCGCCAGCGTCCCCTCGATCACCATGTGGTAGGCGGTCACGAAGTCGACCTTCGCGTCGAGGTCCGAGGGGTCGGCGATGAGGCGCTCGCCCGCCTTGACGAGCCGCTCGTCGAACAGCTCGACGAAGGCGTCCGTCACGTGCACGCGCACCGCGGCCAGGCGCTCCTGGATGAACTCGTGGTCGACGCCGAGCACCTCCCGGTAGTAGCGGTCGAAGAACTGCATGTGGCGCGCCTCGTCCACCTGCTGGGTGGTGAGGAAGGCCTCTTCCTGCTCGTTCTCGTAGGACATCACGAGGCCGGAGAACTGGGTCGTCACGCGCTCCTCGCCGACGAAGAACGAGGAAAGGCCCCAGAGGTGCTCCTCCTTGTCCTCCTCGGGCAGGGCGGCCCACTGCTCCTTGTCGCGCTCCAGGTCGATCGCCTGCGACTGCCACTGCTGGCGCTCCCACAGCTCGTAGAGCTGCTGCGGGTCCATCAGCTTCAGCGTCCGGTTGAGGTACGCGTCGTCCGTGATGGTGGCGGGATCGCCCTGGCTTGTGAGGTCGAGCAGGCTGGCCATGAAGGCATCGTAACCGCTTAACACGAACTCAACATTGGCTTCGTTCCAGCTTTCCGAAGGCGTTAGGTAGGAAGGCAGGAGGCCCGATGTATCAATTCAGTCGCTCGCTGTACCGCCAACTTGCAGGGGACGTCGTGCCGGGCAGGGGCGAGCACGTCGTTGTCACGCGGCAGCGCTTTCTCAGGTCGTGCGAGGTGTCGATGGAGCGCCTGGCGCTCGACCGGCACTATTTCGCGAAGCCGGTGAAGACGCTGTTCAACGATATCCGTCACTTCTTTCCGATGACGGAGCAGCTGCGCGTATACCGCCTGTGCAGTGAGCACATGGATGCGGCGGTCGAGTACGTCGACGCACGGTTGCGGACAGGGGTCACGTTCGACGGGAGCCCGGCGTGCTGTCACGCCAGCACCCGCAGGGGCAGCGCGTGTCAGCGGGTGCCGCTGCCGGGCAGGAAGTACTGCCCGTCGCACAAACACCTCGAGGTCGTCGTGACGGTGGCGGCCGCCTGAAACGCATAGCGTCCATCCCGAGATGATTCTCGGGGTGGACGTGGGCGGCACCTTCACCGACGCCGTCCTGCTGACGAACGAGCGGGCGGTGACAGGCAAGGCGCCCACCACGCCGGAGGACCAGTCCGAGGGGGTCGCGAACGCGGTGCGCGAAGCGCTCGCCGAGGCCGGCACGGAGGCCGGGGACATCGAGCGCTTCGTCCACGGCATGACCGTCGGCACCAACGCCCTGCTCGAGGGCAAGGTGGCTACGACGGCGCTGCTCGCCACCGAGGGCTTCGTCGACCTCGAGGAGCTCGGCCGTCAGGCACGCCCGGACCTCTACCGCCTCTGCGCCGGCCATCCGCCGCCGCTCGTGCCCGCCGAGCTGCGCGTGCCCGTCCCCGAGCGCTGCGGCCCGGATGGCGTGCTGCGCGAGCTCGAGGAGGACGAGCTGCGCAAGGCGCTCGGCGAGCTCGACGCCGAGTCGGTGGCGATCTGCCTGCTCTGGGGCTTCCGCCATCCAGAGCACGAGCGGCGGGTGGCCGAGCTGGCCGGCGAGGCCCTCCCCGACGCCCACGTCTCCACCTCCCACGAGACCGCCGGCGTGTTCCGCGAGTACGAGCGCTGCGCCACCACGATCGTCGACGCCGCCCTCTCCCCCCTGCTGCGCGGCTACCTCGAGCGGCTCGCCGAGCGTGCCCGCGACGAGGGGCTCCCCGTGCCCGAGATCATGCTCTCGAGCGGCGGCATCGCAGACGCGGCCACGGCCGCCCGCCACGGCTCCTGGACCGTGCTGTCGGGCCCGGCCGGCGGCGCCGTCGGCGCCGCGGCGATGTCCAAGCTGGCCGGCGCGGGCGACGTCGTCGGGCTCGACATGGGAGGCACGTCCTGCGACGTGTCGGTCGCGCTCGACGGCCGCGTCGAGGTGAGCGGCGGCCGCGAGGTCGGCGGCCGCGCGCTCGCGCTGCCGATGGTCGACGTCCACACGCTGGGCGCCGGCGGCGGCAGCATCGCCTGGCGCGACGCCGGCGGGGCCCTGCGCGTGGGCCCACATTCCGCCGGGGCCGACCCCGGTCCGGCCTGCTACGGCCGCGGCGGCGAGGAGCCGACGGTCACCGACGCGAACCTGCTGCTCGGCTATCTCGATCCCGGCTCGCCGCTCGCGGGCGACGTGGAGCTCGACCGCGAGGCGGCGGAGCGCGCGGTCGGCCGGCTCGGCGACGAGCTCGGGCTGTCGCTCGAGGAAACGGCCGCGGGCATCGCGCGAGTCGCGAACACCGAGATGGCCCAGGCCGTGCGCGTGGTAACGGTCGAGCGCGGCGTCGACCCGCGCGACCTCGCGATGGTCGCATTCGGTGGCGCCGGACCGCTGCATGCCGCCGCGATCGCCGATGAGCTCGGCATGACGCGTGTAGTCGCTCCGGTCGCCTCCGGCGTGCTGTCGGCGCTCGGCCTCGTCGTCTCCGAGCGCCGGCGCGACGTCGTCGAGAGCGTGCTGCTTGCGGGTGACGATCTGACGAGGGAGAACGTTGCCGAGATCGTCTCGCGGCTCGGCGAGCGCGGCCGCGAGGAGATGGATGCCGCCGACGCCGAGCTGCGCGCGACCTACGAGCTGCGCTACGCGGGCCAGGCCTTCGAGCTCGCGATCGAGAGCAAGCTCGAGCCCGATCCTGCTGAGCTGCGCCGCGACTTCGACGCCGCTCACGCCGAGCGCTACGGCTACGACGACGCCGACGCTGAACTCGAGCTCGTGACCGTGCGCGTGACCGCCGCCCTGCCCGGCACGGAGCCGCGCGAGACCGAGCCGCAGGACGCCGAGGAGCGCGGAACGCGCGAGCTCCGCTTCGGCGACGAGCTGCTGGAGGGGAAGGTCCTCGGCCCCGGCCGAGCAGATGTCGACGGCCCTGCAATCTTCGAGCTGCCGGGCGCGACGCTGGTCGTTCCGCCCGGCTGGAGGGCCGAGGGCGGCGGCGACGCCGTGGTGATGGAGAGGGTCGCCGTGCGCAAGCACTCGGTTCGGCCGAGTGCGCAGCGATCGGAATCCGAATGAGCCTCGACCCGATCACTCTTCAGGTGATGGTCGGTGCGCTGCGGGCGGCCTGCGACGAGATGGGTGTCGTGCTCGTGCGCTCGGCCCACTCGGCCAACATCAAGGAGCGCCGCGACGCCTCGACGGGGCTCTTCGACGCCGAGGGCCAGATGGTCATGCAGGCCGAGCACATCCCCGTGCACCTCGGAGCGATGCCCGCCTCGGTCGAGGCGGTGCTCGGCGAGGAGCACTCGCCGGGCGACGCCTGGATCCTCAACGACCCCTACCGCGGCGGTACCCATCTGCCGGACATCACGGTCGTGTCGCCGCTGTTCGTGGGCGACAAGCTGGCCGGATACGCCGCCAGCCGCGCCCACCACGCCGACGTCGGCAGCCCGGTGCCGGGCAGCCTGCCGGTCGACTCGCGCACCCTCGAGGACGAGGGGGTCGTGATCTCCCCGACCCTGCTCGCCCGCGAGGGCGAGGTCGACCGCGAGCTGCTCGAGGAGCTGACCTCGCAGATGCGCTCGCCGCACCAGCGCGAGGCCGACCTGCGGGCGCAGCTCGCCGCGAACCGCTCCGGGGGCGAGCGTCTCGCCGCCCTCGCCGAGCGGCACGGGCTCGACACGCTCCGCCGGCGATGAGCGAGACGCTCGACTACGCCGAGCGGCGCACACGCGCGCGGATCGAGGAGCTGGAGGACGGCGAACGCGAGGCGACCGACGTGCTCGAGGCGCCGGACGAGGACCTCGAGCTGCACGTGCGCGCCACTGTGGCCGGCGACGAGCTCGAGCTCGATTTCTCGGGCAGCGCCGAGCAGTACGACGGCAACCTCAACTGCCCGCTCGCCGTGACCCTGTCGGCCTCCTACTTCGCGTTGCGCGTCCTCACCGATCCGGACGTTCCGCCCTGCGCGGGCGCCTACCGGCCGCTGAAGGTGACCGTGCCGGAGGGATCGCTGCTGAACGCGCGGCCGCCGGCCGCGGTCGTCGCCGGCAACACGGAGACCTCGTCACGCGTGGCCGATCTGGTCCTGAAGGCGTTCGGCCGTGCGCTCGGCCAGGGGACGATGAACAACGTCGCGCTCGGCAACGACAGCTTCACCTACTACGAGACGCTCGGCGGCGGCCAGGGGGCGTGCCCCGACGCGGACGGCCCGAGCGCCGTCCACGTGGCGATGTCGAACACGCTCAACACACCGGTCGAGGCGCTCGAGCTGGAGTTCCCGCTGCGGGCGGTCGAGTACGCGGTGCGGCGCGGCTCGGGAGGGGCCGGCAAGCATCGCGGCGGCGACGGCGTGGTGCGCGAGCTCGAGGCACTCGAGAAGATGAACTACTCGCTCGCAACCGAGCGCCGCCGCCACGCGCCGCCGGGCGCTGAGGGTGGCGAGCCGGGCGCTCCTGGTAGGAACAGCGTGAACGGGGACGAGCTGGGGCCCAAGGTGTCGGGCACGCTCAGCCCCGGCGACCGCTTGCGAATCGAGACCCCGGGAGGTGGGGGATTTGGCCGAACGACCTGAACGTGTCGCCTTCTACGGCCTCGGGATCATGGGTGGCCCGATGGCCGCGAACCTCGCCCGGGCGGGGTTCGATCTGTCCGTGTGGACGCACACGGAGGGCAAGGCGAAGCGCTTCGCCGCCGAGCATGGGGTCCGCGCCGCCTCGACGCCTGCCGAGGCGGCTGCGGGCGCCGACGCGATGATCTCGATGGTCCCCGACGCCCCTCAGGTCGAATCCGTGCTTTTCGGCGACTCCGGGGCGGCGCAGTCGCTCGCGCCCGGCGCGCTCGTCGTCGACATGTCGACGATCGCCCCGAGCGCCTCGGTGCTGATCGGAGAGCGGCTCGCCGGCGAGGGCCACGAGTTCCTCGAGGCGCCCGTCTCCGGCTCGCGGCCGAAGGCCGAGGACGGAACGCTCACGATCATGGCCGGCGGCACGGAGTCCGCCTTCGACCGCGCCCGCCCGCTCTTCGACGTCATGGGCGAGCGCATCGTGCACGTGGGCCCGCTGGGCCACGGCCAGCTCGCGAAGCTGCTCACGAACGTCATGGGCGCCGTCAACGCGGCCGCCGTCGCCGAATCGGTCGTGGCGGTGCGCGCGGCCGGCATCGACCCGGACGCGTTCCTCGAGGTGGCGGCCGGCAGCGCGGGCAACTCGGCCATGCTGAACCTCAAGGCCAGGCCGATGTTCGACGAGAGCTTCGAGCCGCTCTTCAAGCTCGAGCACATGCTGAAGGACGTGCGCCACTGCCTCGCCGAGGCGGACTCGCTGGGAGTCGAACTGCGCCTCGGCGCGCTCGCCGAGACCCTCTACGCGAGGGCGGCCGAGGAGGGTCACGGCGGAGAGGACTTCGCGGCGGTGCTGAAGGCGGTCGACTGAGTAGTCAGCACGTGGCATACGCCACGAAATTTCGCTTGCGTAAGCGGCATTCGTTCGCTAACAATGGCCGCCCGCGTCCGACCGCGAATCAGCCCGAGAATGCTGGATGCGGCTTTTGGAGGTTTTTCTCGTCTATGCCAGTTGCACTGAAGGAATGGGCCGTCACCGTGCGTGCCCTCGCCGAGGGCGAGCAGCTCGTCACGCTCCGCAAGGGCGGAATCCGTGAGGAGAACAAGCATTTCGAGATCGAGCACGACCGCTTCTTCCTCTATCCGACCTTCGATCACCAGCGCAACGACCTGGTCCGGCAGTCACATGTCCCGGAGCTCGCCCGCGCCCTCGAAGAGGGCGTATGGCCCGAGAACGAGCCCCCCGCGGAGGCCCTCATCCAGGACGGCGGGATCCCCCAGCCCGAGCGCGTTCGCATCCGCGCGTGGGCCGAGGTGTCCTCCAGCTACCTGATCACCGACCCGCGTGCCATCGACGCTCTCTCGCCGTACTACATCTGGACCACCGACTACGCGGAGAAGCGGCTGCACTGGAAGCGCCGCCACCCGCTGCACGTGATGCTGCTGCGCACGTACCGCATCCCGCGACCCGTCACCGTCAAGGTCCGCCCCGAGTACCACGGCTGCCGCTCGTGGCTCGAGCTCTACCGCGACCTCCCGTTCGAGGGCACGCCGGTCCTCTCGGACGAGGAATTCGAGCGGGCCTCGGAGGAGATCGAGTCGATCGCGTCGGACGCGGTGCCGGTCCTGGCCTGAAGCTCGGGCCATGCCCAGGCCCTTCAGCGAGGTGGACGTCTTCGCCACCGCGCCTTACTCGGGGAATCCGGTGGCGGTCGTGCTCGACGGCGAGGGTCTCAGCACCGATCAGATGCAGCGCTTCGCGCACTGGACGAACCTTTCCGAGACCACGTTCGTGCTGCCGCCGACCGTTCCGGACGCCGATTACCGGGTCCGAATCTTCACGCCTGTGGCCGAGCTGCCCTTCGCCGGCCACCCCACGCTCGGCACGTGTCACGCGTGGTTGTCGTGGAACGCGGCATCCGACGGTCGCGACCCCGTCGTCCAGGAATGTGAGGCCGGTCTCGTGCCCATTCGCCGTACATCCGACGGGCTGGCCTTCTCCGCACCGCCCCTACTGCGCTCGGGAGCGGTTGAGGAGGAACTCGTCGGGCGCATCGCCTCCGTACTCGGCATCGAGCGCTCCGAGATCCTCGACTCGCAATGGGTCGACAACGGCCCTGGGTGGGTCGCGGTGCTGCTCGCGAGCGCGGAAGGGGTGCTCGCACTCAGCCCTGGTTTCGCGGACCTCGACATCGGCGTGGTCGGCCCACACCGCGAGGGTGAAGAGACCGCGTTCGAGGTGCGCGCCTTCTTCCCCAAGGAGGGCGCGATGGTCGAGGACCCTGTGACGGGGAGCCTGAATGCGTCGCTCGCCGAGTGGCTGCTGCGCAGCGGGCGCGCGACCGTGCCCTACGTGGCAAGCCAGGGAACCGCCCTCGGCCGCGCGGGACGCATCGGCGTCTCGCGCGACCCGGACGGCACGATCTGGATCTCTGGAAGGACGGTCACCTGCGTGACCGGAGAGGTGGAGCTCTAGCCGGCTCGCGAAGGCCCGCAGCACCAGCCGGAGATTCGCGGGAAACCCGCCCCGGTCGCCCCCGGGTCGAGCTGGCGTGACATCCCGGCGAACGCCCGCGGTCGTCCGTCGCCGATGAGCAGCCACTGGTTGGCCTCCGGCCAGCCGACGAGCAGCCGGCGCCCGTTCGGCGACCAGGCGAGCTCGCGGAACGTGCCGGAGCCCGTGAAGAGGTCGCGCGACGGGCCCAGAGCAAGCGTCGTCGAGATGACCGACGAAACCCCGTTCCGCACGTATGCGACGGCGGCACGCCGCACGCGCGGGTGCAGCGCCATCGCGAGCGCGCGCGCTCCGGCGGGAAGCCCGCGCTGTGCGACGAGCGCGCCGTCACGGGCGAGGACGAACAGGCCGCGCGGCGTCAGCGCGGCGAGCCGGCGGCCGTCCCGGGACCAGCCCAGCGCGATTGGCGTGGCGCCGGTTCGCGTCCGCCAGAGCCTGCGGCCACTGTCCGCATCAACGGTGACGACGCCGCTCCCGCTCGCATAGGTGAGGACGTAGCCACGGCCGGGCCGCCACGCCGGGGTCACGCGCGTCGCTCCCGCCGCCACGGCGTGGTCGAGGCCGCCGCTCCCATCGACCACGCGCACGCCGCGGCGCTCCAGGTAGGCGATGCGGAAGCCGTCGCCGGAGGACCAGGCCGGGTGGCTGAGCCGGCCCGGGCGGCTGAACGACCAGCGCGGCTCGCCGTCCGGCTCCATGGCCGTGATCCGCCGGCCGCGGGTGCCGATGATGAACAGCCCGCGCGGCGACCAGCCCACCTCGCGGTAGTCGCCGAGCCGGCGAACGCCGCCGCCGGGGTTGACCACCCACGCGCCCGAGTCGGACACGGCGAGCAGGCGGCCGCCCCCGGGGAAGCCGCGCAGCGTCGGCTGGCTCTCCTCGGGTCCGAGGCCGATTCGTTTCTCGATCCACTCCCCGACCTCGGCGCCCGCGGGCGTGAGGAGCGCCGCGAGCGCGACGGCGAGCAGGGCGGTCACGAGCGCGACCCGCACCAGCGGCCGCGGCCGCCGCCGCGCCGGGCTTCGTTCGGCGAATGCCGCCTCGGCGATCGCCCAGCTGCGCGCCTCGGCGGCCGGCTCGTCCGGAGCCTCCCGCTCGCGCAGCTCCGAGCGCAGCCGCTCCTCGAGGCCGGCGCTCATGATGGCTCCTCCAGCAGCTCCGCGAGCCGGTCGAGCGAGCGCCGCAGCCGCGAGTTGACGGTGCCGCGCGGCAGCCCGAGGGCGCGGGCGATCTCGCCCGGCGTGTACTCGAAGAGGTAGCGCAGTGCCACGATCGCCCGCTGCTCCGGTCCGAGCTCGCGCAGCGCCCGAAGCAGCTCGTCCGAGAAGGGCAGCGAGGGCCGGTCGGGCGGCGCCTGCTCGGGCGCCGCCGCCACGGCGTCGACCTCACGCCGGAGCGCGCGGGCCCTGCTCACGTCGATCGCCCGGTTGACCGCGATGCGGTGCATCCAGGGGCCGAACGGGCGCCGCCGGTCGAAGCGGTCGAGCGCCCGGACGGCGGCGAGGAAGGCCTCCTGAGCGATGTCCTCGGCGACGGCCGCGTCGTGCACCACCAGGTACGCCGCGCGGTAGGCGCGCGGCCACTCGCGCCGGAAGAGGGTCTCGAGCGCCTCGACCGACCCACGCTGGGCGTCGCGGACGAGCCGGCGCTCGGCGACGTGGCGCTCCTCGCCCGCGCGCGCGAGCCGTCCCGTCGCCGCTGCCGCGGCGGGCGTCAAGGCCACGGGCCGATCCGTACTCACACTGGTGGCAGAGCTTTGCACGCGCTTCACCCGCAGTCACTACGGACGCGGCCGCCGCAGAGGTCCCTGCGCCGCGTGCAAGAGTTGGCGCGTGCCCTGGGTCGAGACCTACTCGCAGGCGTTCTCCGCGCGCCACGACTCCTCACAGTCGGGCGAGGCCAATACCGTCCTGTCGTCGCTCGAGGTCTTCCGCGACGAGCTCTCGAGCCTCTTTCCGGAGCTTCCCGAGGAGGTCGCCGTCGTCCTTCACCCGCGCTCCGCGGCGCTGACGCTCGCCCATCCGTGGCTCCCGCTCGCCCGGCGCGTCAGCGCTCCCGCCGGTCGCCGCTACTTCGCCGGCTGGTTCACGGAGACCGCGATTCACGTGCTCTCGCCACCCGCCCTCGAGCGGCGGGCCTCGAACGTCGAGGGCTCGCGGGAGGCGCTGCTGCTGTCACCGCTCCACGAGTACGCCCACGTCGTGCTCGGGGCGAACAGCGACGAGCTGCCGCCGCCGTTCTCCGTGGCGGCGTTCCGCCGCTACGTCCGCTGGGCGTGGCTGTGCGAGGGCGCGGCCACCTGGCTCTCGGGGCAGACGCCGCACCTGCGCGCCGCGATCGTGCGTCGGCTGCGCGAGGGGCGGCGGCCCGAGTTTCCGCCGGCACCGGCCGACGCCATGCTGCTCGGCGGGACGATCTTCGAGATGCTCGAGCGCGAGGCGGGTGCCCGTGCCGCAGCGGGCCTGGCCACCGGGCCGCTCGACCGCGGCGCGCGCTCGCTGCTCGTCGACGCCTTCGGGCGTCAGCTCGCGGCAATCGAGCGCGACTGGCGCGAAGAGCTCGACTCGCTATCTGCCGCCTGAGCGGCGTGCGCCGCGCGCAGCGCCGCCCCGATCTGATCCGCGATCGTCTGCATGAGGCGCACGTCGTCCTCGTCGAAGGCGTCGGCGCGCACCTCTTCGATGTCGATCGCGCCCCACAGCTCGCTACCCACCCAGATAGGCGTGGCCAGCTCGGAGCGCACCTCCGCGAGCCCGGGCACGAGCCGATAGTCGGGTTCGGAGCGGACGTCGCCCGAGAGCACCGCGCGGCGCTCGCGCACGCAGCGCCCGATCAGACCCGACTCGAGCGGCTGCGCCCAGCGCTCGACGCCGAGCCGCCGCAGCGCCACCCCGCGCATGGCGAGGCTCTCGACGTAGCCGTCGCCACGGACGCGCACCACCGCAGTGAGCGCGAACTGGAACGCACGCTGTACCTCGTCGACCGCCGCTTGGACGATCTCCAGCTCGTCGTCGAGCAACGAGAGTCGTGACGCCACCGTGCTCGCGAGGGCCAGCTGGCGAGTCCGCTTGCGGAGCTCCACCGTCTGCTCGCGGGCGCGCTCGACCCAGGCGCGCGCGTCGCCGTCGAGCTCGGGTTCCGGCTCGACCCGTGCCTGGGCCGACGCCACGAACAGCCTCGGAAGCTCGGAGCTGCAGACGGCGGTGCCGCGCCCTCCGTGCTGCTTGCCATAGCGAAGCGCCCTGTCGGCGCGCTCGATCAGCGCCGTGACTCCCTCGCCCTCCTGCCACTCGGCCACACCGGCGGTTGCGCCGCCATCGGCGTCCGTGTAGTCCAGCTTCCCGAAGACGCGTTCGACGCCCGCGATCGCCCGCGACGCGACCTCTGCTGCCGCGCGCTCGTCGGAGTCGACCGCGACGATCGCGAACTCGTCGCCCCCGTAGCGTCCCACGAGGTCGTACGTGCGCACACTGTGTCGCAGCGCGCGCCCGACGCGGCGGAGGAGCTCGTCGCCCGCGAGGTGCCCATGGCGCTCGTTCACCTGCTTGAAGTCGTCGAGGTCGAGGATCGCAAGCGAGAAGCCGTGGCCCGTCCGCCGGCAGCGCTCGATCTCACGCCGCAGCGTGTCGTGGAGCGCGGCGTGGTTGAGGCAGCCGGTAAGGGCATCGGTGCGGGCGGCGACCATCAGGCCGGCGTGCACGCTCGCGTTGCGGCAGGCGGCGGCCGCCAGGTCCGCAAACGCCTCGAGCAGCGCGAGGTCGTCGCGCGTCACGAGATGAGGTTTGAAGTGGCCCACCGACAGGGCGCCGCGCAGCTCGCGGTCCCAGTGCATCGGGACGGCGAGCGAGCTCTTGACCTGCGTGAACGGCGCGAGCGCCACCGGGCGCGACAGGCCCTGATAGTCGTTCGTGAGCATCGACTCGTCGCGCTCGATCACCTTCCCCACGAGCCCTTCGCCGGTCTCGACGCGCGCGCCGATCAGCTCGGAGCCAAGCCCGTAGGTCGCCTCGACGCGCAGCCCCTCGGCGGCATTGCCCAGAAAGACGTTGGCGTAGTCGGCGTCGAGGATGCGCGCGGCCTCCTCGCAGATGCGCACGAGCACGCGGTTGAGGTCGAGGCTCTCGCTGAGCGTGCGTGCCGCCCGCGTGAGCGACGCCTGGCGCGCGTGCCGGGCCGCGCTCTCGGCGGCGAGCTCGAGCTGGGCGAGGCCGGCGCCGGCCGCGGTGGCGAACGCCCGCGCGACGTCAAGGTCCTCCGCCCCCACCTCGAGCAGCTCGCTCGCGTCCGCCAGCACGAGCACGTGCCGGATGCGCTCCCTCACGCGCATCGGCAGCAGAAGCGCCGAGCGCATCTGCTCCGTGACGCCCAGGGCGCGGGCGAGCGATGCGGCCTCGTCGCCGAGCACGATGCGAGCGCCCTCGCGCGCGGTCAAGAGCCTACCCACCGCGGGCAGCGCGCTGAGCGGCCGGCAGCCCTTCCCGGACTCCACGGATGGGTCCGCCGCGACAACCGCGGTGTGACCCTCCAGCTCGGCCACCGACAGCAGGACCGCGCTGCTCACCCGGAAGAAGGCACGCGCCTCGTGGACGAGCGTGTCGGCCACCGCCTCGGGCACGCCGACCCCGCTTGCGCTACCGAGCAGCCGCGTTACGGCATGCATCGCTTCACCCGCGTCACCGAAGCGGGCAGTGTAAGCAAGACGGTCCTCACCGTCTGGCCAGCGGGGGGCGCGCGCGGCCATCACACACCTATCGGCGGAAAGGCCCAGCCGCTTGAGCCCTTTCCCCCTTCTTTCCACCCTCCGCCTAGAGGCCGAGCGTCTTGGCGATGATGTTCTTCTGGATCTCCGAAGTGCCGCCGTAGATCGTCGTGACGATGGCTGTGCGGAGATGGCGCTCCATCGGGTACTCGGTCGCGTAGCCGTATCCGCCCATCACCTGGACGCCCTCGAGCGCGCAGCGCTTGGCTAGCTCGGTAGCGGCCAGCTTCGCCATCGACGCCTCCTGGGGAAGCATCCGGTTCGGGTCCTCGTCGGTCATTGCGGCGACCCAGCGGACGAGCAGCCGCACCTGGGCGAGCTCGGTCGCCAGCTCGGCGAAGCGGTGCGAGATCGCCTGGAAGCTGCCGACCGGCTTGCCGAACTGCCTGCGCTCTTTCGCGTACGCGAGCGCGTCGTCGAAGGTACGCTGGGCGAGCCCGAGCGAGGTCGCGGCAAGAATCGTGCGCTCGTAGTTGAGCCCGGCCATCAGCTGGGTCCAGCCGTTGCCCTCCACCCCGAGCAGCGCGTCCTCCGGCACGCGCACGCCGTCCAGATGGATCTCGTTGGTCTCCTCACCGCCGAGCGTCTTGATCGGAGTGAGGGTCATGCCCTCGGCCTCGCGCGGGACGAGGATCATCGACATGTCCTCGTGGCGCTCGCCCGGGCCCGTGCGGCAGACGATCAGGATGTGGCTCGCCTTGTGGGCGTACGAGCACCACATCTTGGCGCCGTCGATCACCCACTCGCCGTCCTCTCGCCGGGCGCGCGTCTTCAGCGCCGCCACATCCGAGCCGGCGTCCGGCTCCGACATCGCTATCGCGAGCGTGCCGCCCTTGACGACCCGCCCGAACAGCTCGCGCCTCTGCTCCTCGCTGCCGAAGCGGTTGAGCGCTCCGACAACGATCAGCGTGACGCCGTAGCCGCCGATCGGGACGCCGCCGCGGGTCGTTTCCTCGAGGAACAGCGTCGCGTCCAGGAAGCTGCCGCCGGAGCCGCCGTACTCCTCGGGGATCTGGAGGCCGTACCAGCCGAGCTCGCCCATGCGAGCGGCTACGGCATCGTCGTGCCCGTCCTCCTCCGGGCGGTCGAATCGCTCGCGCGCGGCGAAGTCGCGCAGCGCCTCGACGAACGCCTGCTGCTCCTCCGTGAGGCCCGTCGTCACGCTTGCGTCTGCGTCCCTGCGGGGACGGGCGCCCGGTCCTGCTCGGTGTCGGTCGGGCGGAAGCGGTTCAGCTCGCGCACCGCGATGACCATCTTGTGGACCTCGTCCGGCCCGTCGGCGATCCGCAGCCAGCGGCCCTGGCGCCACATGGCCGCGAGCGGCGTGTCGTCGGACACGCCGAGCGCGCCGTGCACCTGGATCGCCCGGTCCAGCACGCGCTGGTGCATCTGAGCGGCGATCACCTTGATCATCGAGATCTCCTGGCGCGCCGCCCGCTTGCCCTCGGTGTCCATCTTCCACGCCGCGTGCAGCACCATCAGCCGCGCCTGGTTGATCTCCATGCGCGACTTGGCGACGAAGTCCTGGACGAACTGCTTGTCCGCCAGCGGGCCGCCGAACGCCTCGCGGGCGTGCGCCCGCGTGCACATGAGCTCGAAGGCGCGCTCGGCCGAGCCGATCGCCCGCATGCAGTGGTGGATGCGCCCGGGGCCGAGCCGGTCCTGCGCGATCGCGAAGCCGCCGCCGCGCGGGCCGAGCAGGTTCCCGGCGGGCACGCGGCAGTCCTCGTAGAGCACCTCCCAGTGGCCCGGGCCCTCGTCGTGGCCCATCACCGGCACCGGGCGAACGCCGGTGAAGCCCGGCGTGTCGACCGGGACGAGGATCATCGACGCGCGCTTGTGCGGGGGCGCGTCCGGGTCGGTCACGACCATCGCGATCGAGACGTCTGAGCCGTTGTAGCCCGACGTGAACCACTTGTGCCCGTTGATGACCCACTCGTCGCCCTCAAGCTCGGCGCGCGTGACGAGGCCGGTGGGATCGGAGCCCGCAGTGTTGGGCTCGGTCATCGAAAAACAGGAGCGCGTGTCGCCCTCGAGGAGCGGCTGCAACCAGCGCTCCTTCTGCTCGTCGGTCCCGTGCTCGGCGAGGATCTCCATGTTGCCTGTGTCGGGAGCGGCGCAGTTGAAGACCATCGGCGCGACGCCGCTGCGGCCCATCTGCTCGCAGAGCATCCCGTACTCCCAGTTCAGGAGCCCGGGGCCGTAGCGATCGTCCGGCATGAAGAGGTTCCAGAGCCCTTCGGCGCGCGCGCGCTCGCGCAGGTCGACCAGAATCGCCGGATAAGCGGTGCCCGCGTCGACCTCGCGGTCGAGGGCCTCGAGCGCCTCGTGCTCGACGGGGTCGACGTGCTCGCGCATGAAGTCGCGGACCCGGTCGAGGAGGGTGGCGACGCGCTCCGACGGTTCGAATTCCATGCGCCGCAGCCTACCGGCGGCCGCCCTCAGCCGCCCTGCTGAATGAGCCAGGCGACGAGCGCCGCAGCGCCCCCGCCGAGGAGCACGACGACGAGCAGCACGAGCGGATTCGGCCGCGACGCCTGAGCGTCCTCAGCCGGGGCAAGATCGGCCTGAAGGAGGACGTCGCGCGCCGCCTCGGCGCCCGCCAGCGGCACCATCACGTCGCGCGGCCCGGCGGCGAGGAAGTCAGGCACGTCGAAGCCCGCCGTACGGCGCAGCATGCTGGGCACGCCCTCCTCCAGCAGGATGTTCTGGATGAACTCAGCCTCGGCCTGGTTGCGACCGCCCGCCACGCGCACCAGTCGGCCCTCGGTGTAGACCGGGTTGACCTTGCGGGCGCGCCCGTGCGCCTCGCTCAGCGGATCCTCGAGCGGCTCGCCGCCGAGCGGCATGCCACAGCCCGCGCAGAAAGGTCCGGCGTCGTGCCGCGGCAGCCCGCACGAGGGACAGGTGAGCTCAGGTGCCGACGACGAGCTCCTCCTCCTTAACCGCTTCGTCGGCGATCCTCCATGCGCGCACGGCGGGCGCGTCGCCGTTCTCGAGCGAGACGATCAGGTAGGTCCAGTGCGGGTATGTCGCGAGGTTGATGTCGGTCTGCGACGGCTCGGCGGGGCTGCGCGGGTGCGAGTGGTAGATGCCGACCTCGTAACCCTCGTCGTCGAGCTCGTTGGCCGCAAACAGGCTCTTGTTGTCGAGTGAGTACCCGTACGGCGAGCGCCGCTCGTTCTCGGCGCGGAACACCTCCTGCACCTCGCCCTCGCGCGCGCTCAGGTAGCCGCAGCACTCGTTGGGCGCCTCATCGCGCGCGTGCGCGACGAGCTCGTCCCAGTGGGCCCGCGAGATGCGCATGGCACGAAGGCTAGTGTGCGGCCGATGGCTGCCGGGGTCACTCGACGCGCCGCCCTGGGCGGAGGCGCCGCGCTGGTGCTCGCCTCCTGCGGTGGCGGTGACCCGCCGCCGTCCGACGGACCCCGGCCGGGCTCGGGCGCCGGGTTGCTCGGCTCGCTGCTCGCGCTCGAGCGCGCGGTCATCGCGGCCTATTCGGCCTCGGCCGCCGTGCTGGGTGGCGAGGCTCTGCGCCTCTCGCGCGAGATCCGCGCGCGCGAGGAAGATCACGTGCGCCGGCTCGAGCAGGCGATCCGCGAGCTTGGCGGCGACCCGCCGCCCGGCCGCGCCGCCTCCGAGTACGAGCGGACCTTCCCGCGGCTGAACGCCGGGGCCGACGCCCTGCGCTTCCTCGAGGACCTGGAGGAGCGGCAGGTGCGGGCCTACCTCGAGGCGCTCGCCGAGCTGCCCGAGCTCGAGCTTCGCACGATGGCGTCGGAGATCGGCGCCGACGAGGGAGAGCAGCTCGCCGTCGTGCGCGTGCTCGGCGGGGGGCCCGCCTCACCGCACCCGTTCGAGACGGGGGCGCTGTGAACGCGACCCGCCGCGCCCTGTTCGGCGCGACGGCGGCGGTGGCCCTGGGCGCGGCCGCTCCGGCCCTCGGCCAGGACGGGCGCTCGGACAGCGAGATACTCGAGGAGCTGCTCGCGCTGGAGAGCCGGCTCGAGAGCGCGTATGAGGCCGCGCTCCGGCGCGAGGCGATCGACGCCGGGCTCGGCGAGCTGCTGCGCGACCAGGAGCGCGAGCACATCCGCGGCCTCGAGCAGTCGCTCGGCACGCTCGGCGAGCGCTCGCCGCGAGCCACGGTGCCGCCGCCGGAGCTTGGGGCGGCGCTCCGGAGCCGCGCAGCCTTCGCGCGCTTCGCGCTCGATCTCGAGGCCCAGGCGATCTCCGCCTACGTGAAGGCGGCGGCCGAGATCCGGCGGCCCGGCCTGCGCCGCCCGCTCGGTTCGATCATGGCGTGCGAGGCCGCCCACGAGGTGGCGCTCCGGGCCGCAGCCGGGCTGCCGCTGCTGGCGGGCACGGGCGGACGCGAGTAGCCTCCATGGGGATGGGCTTCATCACCGCACCCGGGCCGCTCGAGCTGCTCGTGATCCTCGTCGTGGCACTGCTCGTGCTCGGCCCGAAGCGCCTGCCCGAGGCCGCCCGCTCGGTGGGGCGCGGAATGCGCGAGCTGAAGGACTCGCTCGCCGGCGTGAACGATGACGACGACGAGGACGAGCGCGACCACGAGCGCGAGCGCTCGGAGCGCGTCGCTTAGTGCAGCGACCGGCCAGGTGCCACAGGGGCTAGCAAGCCCTGCGCAGCCGGCCGAGCCGGCTGCTTCGGCGCCTGGGGCGCGAGCCCCCGGCTGCCATCACCAGAAAGAGGCTGTCTCGAGGACGCCCTCGGCCTCGAGCTGCTCGACGGTCTTCGTGTAGACGCCCGAGCTCAGGTACTTCCAGCCGTCGTCGGGCACCACGAAGACGACGTTGCCCTCGTCGAGCTCGCCGGCGACGCGCACGCAGATCGAGGCGATCGCTCCCGCCGAGACGCCGACGAACATGCCCTCGTCCTCGAGCATCTTCTTCGTCCAGACGACGGCGTCGCGGTTCGAGACGAAGATCTTCCGGTCGAGCAGCGAGAGGTCGATGATCGGCGGGATGTAGCCGTCCTCGAGTGAGCGCAGCCCCTGGACGAGCTCGCCCTGGAGCGGCTCCGCGGCCACGATCATCGTGTCCGGGTCCTCCTCCTTGAGGCGCCGGGCGTTGCCCATGAGCGTGCCGCCGGTGCCGAGGCCGGCGACGAAGGCGGTGACCTCGTCGAGCTCCTCGAGGATCTCGACGGCGGTGCCGTGGTAGTGCGCGTCGGGGTTGGCCTGGTTGCCGTACTGGTACGGCATGTAGTAGCTCGCGTCGGCCTCCGCCATCTCGAGCGCCATCGCGACGGCGCCGTTCGAGCCCTGCTCACCGGGCGAGTAGACGATCTCCGCGCCGTGCATCTTGAGGAGCTGGGTGCGCTCGACGGTCACGTTGTCCGGCATCACGACCTTGAGCGGGTAGCCCTTGCGGCTGCAGATCATGGCGAGCGAGATCCCCGTGTTGCCGGACGTCGGCTCGAGGATCGTCTGGCCGGGCGCGATCAGGCCCTCCTCCTCCGCGCGCTCGATCAGCGAGCGGGCCACGCGGTCCTTGACCGAGCCGGTCGGGTTGTAGCTCTCGAGCTTCGCGTAGATGCGGACGCCGGGCTTCGGGCTGAGCCGCTTCAGCTCGACGAGCGGCGTGTTGCCGATCGCCTGGATGATGTCGCCGTACTTGCCTCCGCACGGCTTGGTGTCGAGCCCCCCCAGCATTGCTTCAGAAAGTGTAGTGCGCCGCCTCGGCCGGCACCAGGGCCTGAAGGATGACCTCGGAGGGCTCCACGCGGCCGAACTTCATAGCCACGTTTCGGAGCGTCGCCGCCTGCAGCTCGGGGTCGAACGAGGACACGCCGTCGGACACCAGCACCATCTCGAGCTCGCGGTGGAAGCCCTCGCGCACCGTCTCCTCGACGCAGATCTGCGTGACCGTGCCGGTGACCACGACCTGATCCACCCCGTGGGCGCGCAGGGCCCCTTCGAGGGCCGTGTTGTGGAAGCCGCCGTAGCCGTACTTGTCGACCACGCGCTCCCCGGCACGCGGCGCCAGCTCGTCGATCACCGCGTGGCCCTCGAGCGGCCCCGCCGCGTCGGCGTACTCGCGCAGCTCACCGGGCCAGCACGAGCGCAGCTCCGGTCCGCACTCGGGGGACCACCTCCACAGCAGCGTGCGCTGCGGCCCGGCCGTGAAGCGCGTGTAGAGGACGGGCCGACCGGCTGCACGGAAGGCCTCGAGCAGCGAGGCGATCACCGGAATCGTCGCGCGCGCGTCCGGCACCTCCTGCGGAGCGCCCTCGCGGACGAAGTCGTTCTGCATGTCGACGACGAGCAACCCCATCCGGGTGGTGTCGAGCACGAACGGCTCCACGCATGCAGCGTACCCGGGTTGGGTACTGAGATTCTCATGCGTCGCGCTCTGCTTGCTCTCACCGCCACCGCCCTGATCACCGCCGCGCCGGCCGCCGCCGCGCCACCCTCCCCCGGTGCGCCTGGGCTGGGCGACCGGCTGTTCCCGGAGCTCGGGAACGGCGGCTACGACGCGCTGCACTACGACCTCGACCTGCGCTACGAGACGGCCGCGCCGTCGCAGAGCGTCGACGGCGACGTGACGATGCTGGCGCGCTCGAAGCAGGCGCTGTCGAGCTTCAACCTCGACTTCGGCGGCGAGAGCCTCGGCTCGGTGTCCGTCAACGGCAGGTCCGCGAGCTGGACGCGCGACGGCGACGAGCTAGTGATCACCCCGCGGCGCCCGCTCGCGAAACATCGCCGCTTCGTCGTGAAGGTCTCGGACTTCGTCGCGGTGCCCACCGTGCCCAACTCCGACGACCCCACGAGCACCGCGTTCTTCATCACCCCGCACGGCAGCGCAACAGCTCCCCAGCCAGACCTGGCTCACCTGATCTTCCCGTCGAACGACCACCCGAGCGACAAGGCCAGCTACACGTTCCGGTTCGACGTGCCGAGCGGCATCGTCGCCGTGGCGAACGGCGTCCCGACCGGGCGCCGGGAGCGCGACGGGCGCACGCGCTGGAGCTACCTGCAGCGCCAGCCGATGGCGACCGAGCTGCTGCAGCTCGCGGTCGGTTCCTACGACCTGCTTTGGGCGGGCCGCCATCGCGGAGTGCCGATCCGCAATGTCATCGCTCCGACGCTACGTACCCTCGGCGATCCCGCGGTCGCGCTGACACCAGAGCACTTGGACTGGATGACCGAGCGCGTCGGCCGTTATCCGTTCGACATCTATGGCTCGCTGATCGTCGACGCCGACCTCGGCTTCGCGCTGGAGACGCAGACGATCTCACTCTACGACAAGGTCTGGTTCACGGAGTACGGCCAGGGCACCTGGGACCCGACCATGGTCCACGAGCTCTCGCACGAGTGGTTCGGCAACAGCGTCTCGCCGGAGACGTGGAGCGATCTGTGGCTGAACGAAGGCCACGCCAGCTGGTACGAGTTCATATACGCGGAGGAGAAGGGCTTCCTGGCCGAGGACACCGAGGGCTGGCCGGACGACATCGGCTACGCCACGCTCGAGGAGCTGATGCGCGCGGTGTACGCGCACGGCGATCAGTGGCGTGACGAGTGGGGTCCGATCGCACAGCCGGCGGGCCCGGAAGCGCTCTTCAGCTTCAACTCGTACCACGGCGGCGCCCTCGTCCTCTACGCGCTGCGCGAGAAGATCGGCACGCGGGCGTTCGACGAGCTCGAACGCCAGTGGGTGCGGCGCTACGAGGATGAGTCCGTCGGTACCGAGGACTTCATCGCGCTGGCCTCGAAGGTCGCGCGCCAGGACCTGCAGGGCTTCCTGCGCGCCTGGCTGTACGACGAAGAAACTCCGCCCATGCCGAACCACCCCGACTGGACCGTCGATCCCGTCGAGGCAAGCGTCGCGGCGCTACGGCAGGCGCGCGCCGCCAGGCCTACTCCGTGATGACCGTGTCCTCGTGCGAGTACGCGGGGGCACAGCAGCAGAGGAGCTTCAGCGGCGCGTTGGCGGAGGCCCAGAGCTTGTGCCTGACGCCCGGCGGGATCACGACCGTGTCGCCGGGCCCGACCTCGCGCTCGGCGGCTGCGAGCCGCATGCGCCCGCGCCCCTCCATGAAGAAGTAGATCTCCTCGGTCACGCGGTGGAAGTGCTCGTCCGTCGAGCCGCCGGCCGGGACGGTCGCCTCGGCAAGGCTCTGGTTGACCGCCGTCCCGATCGCAGGACCGGCGACCTCGCGGATCTCCGAGCCGTCGAGCGTGATGAACGACTCGGCCTCGTGAAGGTTCTCTACTCGCACGCGGCCGGAGGCTACGCGAGCGCCCGCCTGTAGCGCACCTCGGGGATGTGCGCCCACGTCTCCTCGGTGCGCTTGGCGCCGTCGGGCTCGAAGCCCTCCGACTCGTAGAACGAGTTGGCGCGCTCGTTCGCAGCGAACGACCAGACAGTCGCCTCCGTGTAACCGCGCTCCGCGAGGTCGGCGAGCGCGGCCGCCATCAGCGCGCGGCCCACGCCCCCGCGCCAGCGGCCGGCCGCCACGAAGAGCGTCTGCAGCTCGCCGACTCTGTCGGGCGCGTCGGGATCGCGACTCGCGCCGCAAGCCGTGAAGCCGGCGAGCTCTCCATAGTCCTCCGCCACGAGCATGCTCACGCGCGGGTCGGCCAGGCGCTCACCGAAGACGCCCGGCCGCGCCTCGGGGAACTCGAACCCGGCCGGCAGAAGCGGCGTGAACGCCTCGCGCGCGGACTCCTCCCAGAGCCGAGACCAGGCCTCGGCGTCCAGAGCGGTGGCGCGCCTTACTCGCAGGGCGCCCCGCCGGCCATGGCCGGCAGGATCACGATGGTGTCGCTCTCGGACACGCTCGTGCCGAGCCCGTCGAGCACCCGCACGTCCTCGTCGTTGAGGTAGACGTTGACGTAGCGGTTCAGCTCGCCGTCCTCCGAGAACAGCTGCGACTCCGTGGCCGGATGCTCGTCCGCCAGCGCCCGCAGCACCTCGCCGACGTCGGACCCGGAGGCCTCGACCTCCTTCGCGCCGCCGACCGAGCCGCGCAGGACCGGAGGGATCTTGATCGTGCTCATCGGGGTCGGCAGCCTAGCCAGCGCCGGCGCAGAACGCCTCGTAGTCCGGGAAGACGCCCATCTCCTCGTCGGAGATCTCGCCCGGCTCGCGCGAGCAGATCGGGCAATCGGGGTCGCGACGGACCTTGAGCTCGGTGAAGGTGGTGCCGAGCGCGTCGTAGAGCAGCAGGCGGCCGGCCATCGTCTCGCCGGCTCCGGTGATCAGCTTGATCACCTCGACCGACTGCAGCAGGCCCATCACTCCCGGCAGCACGCCGAGCACTCCGGCGGCGCCGCACGACGGCGCCAGCTCGGCGGGCGGAGGCGTCGGGTAGAGGCAGCGGTAGCACGGCCCCTCGTAGGGGTGGAAGACCGAAAGCTGGCCCTCGAAGCCGAGGATCGAGGCCGACACGACCGGGATCTGCTTGCGGACGCTGGCGTCGTTCAGCAGGTAGCGCGTCGGGAAGTTGTCGAGCCCGTCGACGACCACGTCGTAGCCGTCGATGATCTCCATGATGTTGTCCGCGCCGAGCCGGACCGGGTGCTTCTCGACGTTGACGTCCGGGTTGATGTCGTGGATCGAGATCTCGGCGGAGTCGACCTTCGGCACGCCGATGCGGTCGTTCGAGTGCGCGATCTGGCGCTGAAGGTTGGAGAGGTCGACCACGTCGTTGTCGACGAGGCCGATCGTGCCGACCCCGGCAGCGGCCAGGTAGAGCGCGGCGGGCGACCCGAGGCCGCCGGCGCCTAGCAGCAGCACCTTGGCGTCGAGCAGCTTCATCTGACCCTCGAGCCCGATCTCCGGGACGAGCATGTGACGCGAGTAGCGCTCGCGCTGCTCTGGGGTCAGCGCGCGGGGGACCTCGACGTCATAGCCGCGGTCCTTCCAGAGCGTGATGCCGCCGCGCATCGACGCGACGTCCTCGTAGCCGAGCAGCTCCTGAAGCGTCTGGGCCGCGAAGGCGGAGCGATTGCCGGACGCGCAGTAGAGGATCACGCGCTGGGAACGGTCGCCCACCGCGCCCTCGATACGCGTCTCGAGATGCGCGCGCGGCACATGCACGGCGCCGGGCAGGTGCGACTGCTCGAACTCGTGCTGCTCGCGCACGTCGACGATCACGGCCCCGTTGCCGTTGGATCCCACCTGGGGGCTCGCGCCCCCAGACCCCCGCGGCGCCTGGCCGGTCGCCATCAGGTCGTGGACCTCCTTCGGGTCCACCTCCTCGATCTGCTCCTTGACCTTGCGAAGCAGCTCCGCGCCACTTGCCATCGTGTTAATCCCCTGAATCTCGGTCCGCTTTCAATACTTCAGAAAGTGTAGCGGCCTTGGTCCGGCCTGTCAGGCCCCTGAAAAGGTACCGGGGCGCCCTTTCGGACGCCCCGGTGGAAGACCCAGACCTAGATTGTGCGGAAGCCCCCCGGCAGTGCCCTGCCGTTTGAAGCCTCACCAAGATTTTCGTCCCGGGCCCCTCCTGCCGATATGGGGTGGAGACCCCATTTGTCCCGAATGGCGGTCTACCGATCCATGAGACCGAACGTGACTCGGCGCGACGACTCCCTTATCGGCCAGGTGGTGGCGGCCAACGTCGTGCTCGTTGCGCTGACGTTGTTCGCCGCGAGCCTCGCCGCAGGGCTCGACCTGACCGTGGAGCACCAGCGCTGGTCGTTCGGGATCCTGGCCCTCTCGATCGTCCTCACGCTGTGCGTGAACCTGTGGATGCTGCAGCGCCGCTTCCGCCCGCTCGAGCGGCTGATCGACCGCGTCGAGCGCATCGACCCGGGCCTGCCCGTCGCCGACCCGCTCGCCGAGCCGGAGCCCGTGGCCGAGATCGACCGGCTCTCGCACTCCTTCCGGCGCCTGCTCGACCGGATCGAGGAGGAGCGCCGCCGCGCCGGCACGCTCGTGATGCGCGCCCAGGAGGAGGAGCGCCGCCGGCTGGCGCGTGACCTCCACGACGAGGTCAACCAGGCCCTGACCGCGATCCTGCTCCGGCTCGAGGCGCTCGCCCAGGACGCTCCGCCGGCGCGCGCCGGTGAGGTCACGGAGTTGAAGCGGCTCGTCAACCAGGCGATGGAGGAGCTGCTCAACCTCGCTCGCCACCTGCGCCCCACGGCGCTCGACGACCACGGCCTGATGCCTGCCCTCGAGACGCAGCTCAAGCGCTTCTCCGCCCGCACCGGCGTGGAGGTGCGCCTGAACCGCGAGGGCGATCCCGACGAGCTTCCCGAGGACGTGCAGACCGCGCTCTACCGGGTGACGCAGGAGGCCCTTGCAAACGTGGCGCGCCATGCGGGCGCGACCGTCGTCGAGGTCGATATCGAGGTGGCCGACCGCATCGAGCTGCGCGTGCGCGACGACGGCGCCGGCTTCCACCCCGGCACGCTCGCGCGGCGCGAGTCGAACGGCTCCGGCGGCAGCGGCCTCGGGCTCGGCGGGATGGCCGAGCGAGCGCGTCTCGCCGGCGGCGAGCTGGACGTGCGCTCCGCCCCGGGCGGCGGCACGACCGTGACGATGAGGATCGGGCGCCCGGCTTGATCCGCGTCCTGATCGCCGACGACCACGGCATCGTCCGCTCCGGATTGCGCATGCTCATCGAGCGCCAGAGCGACATGCGGGTCGTGGCCGAGGCGGACGACGGCGTGGCGGCGCTCGAGTCGACGCAAGCAGAGCGGCCCGACGTCGCGGTGCTGGACGTCTCGATGCCGCGCATGACGGGACTGCAGGCCGCGCGCGAGATCCGCGCCCACGTCCCGGACACGCGCGTGCTGCTGCTCTCGATGCACGACGACGAGCGCTACTTCCTCGAGGGGTTGGAGGCGGGAGCCGCGGGCTACGTGCTGAAGCGCGCGGCCGACACCGACCTGATCGGCGCGGTCCGAACGGTCGCCGGCGGGCGGACGTTCCTCTCCGACGAAGCGCAGCGCGCGCTCATGGACGAGTGGCTCGAGGGCGGCCGCGCCGAGCCCGACGACCCGCTGACCCCGCGCGAGCTCGAGGTCGTGAAGCTGATCGCAGAGGCCTTCACGAACCGCCAGATCGCGGAGACGCTGAAGCTCTCCGAGAAGACGATCGAGTCCCACCGCGCGAACGTCTTCGCGAAGCTCGGGATGCGCGACCGCGTGGAGATCGTCCGCTACGCGATCAGGCGCGGCCTCGTCGAGGCCTGAAGCAGCTCGCGCAGCTCGGCGAGCATCTCGCCCGGCGGCCAGTCGGGCCAGCTTTTCCTCAACGTTCCTGACTTTGCCACCCACCGTGTGGAAAAGTCAGGAATGAGTGCGATTTCGCCCCTCTACGCTCCGAAGCACGTGAACCCCCGGGTGCTCATCACCCTGTTCCTCATAGCCGTCTTTGCCTTCGGGGCGATCGCCTTCGCCGCGACCCGTAACGGCGACAACGACGGTGATACCACGACGGCGCAAGGCGGCTTCGAGGGCGCCCGCATGCCGCCGGGCGTCCGCGCCCCGGACTTCCGCCTCCAGAACCAGGACGGGGACACCGTGACCATGCGCTCCCTGCGCGGCAGGCCGGCCGTCGTCACCTTCCTCTACACGACCTGCGAGGACACCTGCCCGATCCAGGCCCAGACGATCCGGGGTGCCCTGGACCAGCTCGGCCATGACCTCCCCGCCCTTGCGATCGCGGTGGACCCGCCGCGCGACACGCCGCAAAGGGCCAAGGCGTTCCTGTCGGAGCAGCACGCCCTCGGCCGCATCGACTTCGTGCTCGGCTCCCGCGGTGAGCTGAAGCCCCTCTGGGACGGCTTCTTCATCCGCCCTCAGTCCGTGACCGAGGAGCACCAGGCGCGCATCACGCTCGTCGACGCGAAGGGCTACCAGCGCGTCGGCTTCCCAGGCTCGGAAGCGACCCCCGAGCGGATAGCTCACGACCTGCGCCTGCTCGAGCAGGAGAGCTGAGCAACCCGCCCCGAGTTTCTCCGACTCGCCGAGTAGGATTTAACGGACCGATGATGTTCTCGACCAAAGCGGAGTACGGCGTCCGCGTGATGGCCCACCTCGCCCAGAGCGACGCGGGCAAGCCGATCTCGCTCGGCTCGATCGCCGACGCGGAGGGCCTGCCGCTCGCGTACCTCGAGCACCTCGTGCAGCGCCTGCGGAAGGCCGGGCTCGTCGAGTCCCGCCGCGGCGCCCACGGCGGCTACACGCTCGCGCGCGACGCCGAGAGCATCACCATGGCCGAGGTCGTGCGCGCGCTCGAGGGCGACATCGCCCCGATCGAGTGCATCAGCGCCGACCCGGACGGGACGCTCGTATGCGTCCGCGAGGGCCAGGAGGGCCACGACCCCTGCCCCACCAAGCTGCTCTGGACCCGAGTACAGGGGTCCATCGTCCGCACCCTGAACGAGATGACGCTGGCCGACCTGGCTAGGCCGGCCCGCACCCGGAAGCAAACGGAGACCGTGACTGCATGACCCTGGAGATCAGCAACCTGCACGTCCGCACCGAGGAGCGAGAGATCCTCCATGGCGTGGACCTCGTCGTGAAGAAGGGCGAGACCCACGCCCTGATGGGCCCGAACGGCTCGGGCAAGTCGACGCTCGCCAACACCCTCATGGGCAACCCGAACTACGAGGTAACCGAGGGCCGCATCGTGCTGAACGGCGAGGACCTCACCGAGGCCGATCCCGACGAGCGCGCTCGGGCCGGCCTCTTCATGGCCTTCCAGTACCCCGCCACGATCCCGGGCGTCTCGGTCGCGAACTTCCTGCGCATGGCGATCAACGCCACGCGCGAGGAGCCCATCAAGGTCAAGGAGTTCGGCCAGCTGCTCGGCAAGAACATGGATCTCCTTCGGATCAACCGCGACTTCACGAGCCGCTACCTGAACGAGGGCTTCTCGGGCGGCGAGAAGAAGCGCGCCGAGATCCTCCAGCTCGCCATGCTGCAGCCCGACTTCGCGGTGCTCGACGAGACCGACTCGGGTCTCGACATCGACGCCCTGCGGATCGTCTCCGAAGGCGTCAACGCGATGCGCGGCGACGAGCGCGGCTTCCTCATCATCACGCACTACACGCGCATCCTCGAGTACGTGAAGCCCGACTTCGTCCACATCCTCATCGACGGCCGCATCGTCCGCGAGGGCGGGTCCGAGCTCGCGTCCGAGCTCGAGGACAAGGGCTACGAGTGGGTCCGCGAGGAGGTGGCCGCCGGTGCCGGCTGAGTTCGTCGAGAACCGCCGCCGCGCCGCACTCGAGGCCTACGAGGCCGAGCCGGTCCCGACCTGGCGCCGCTCCGGCTTCTGGACGACGAGCCTGCGCGGGCTCGACCTCGACGCGCTCGAGCCCAAGCGCTACGAGCCGGTCGAGGAGCTGCCGCAGATCGTCCGTGACGACCTCGGCGACGAGGAGCACGCCGCGCTGATCGTCCAGCAGGGCGCGAGCGTCGTCTACTCGGACGTCGCCGACGAGCGCATCACCGTGATGCCGCTCGAGCGTGCCGTCGAGGAGGTCCCGGAGCTTGTCGAGCCTTACTTCGCGAAGCGGCTCCCGCACGACGAGGCGAAGTTCGCGGCCGGCACGGCGGCGTTCTGGACCGGCGGGGTCTTCATCCACGTCCCGAAGAACGTCCAGATCGAGAAGCCGATCCAGGTCGTCTGGCTGATCGACGAGCCGGGCACCGCGCAGTGGGCGCACACGCTGGCCGTCGTCGGCGAGATGTCCGAGTGCAAGATCCGCGAGTACTTCGTCGCCCCCGACTTCGAGGGCCAGGCGCTCCACTCGGGCGCCTTCGAGCTGTACGCGCTCCCGGGCGCCCAGGTCGATCTGGCCCACTACCAGGACTGGGGCCGCGGCGAGGTCTACGACCTCTCGACGCGGCGCGTCGAGGTTCGCCGTGACGCCCGCGTCAAGTGGGTCCCGATTCACCTCGGCGGCCACATGACGAAGCAGACGCTCGACATCATCACCGCCGAGCCGGGCTCGGACATGAAGCACACCGGGCTCTACTTCACCGAGCGCGACGAGCATCTCGACCTGTTCACGACGGACCGCCACGAGGCGGCGCACACCACTGGCGACACCGTCTGGAAGGGCGCGCTCACCGGCGACTCGCGGGCCTCGTACGAGGGGCTCATCCACATCATCCCGAAGGCGACGGAGGTGGACACCTACCTCCAGACGCACCAGATGCTGCTATCGCCGAAGGCGAAGGGCGACGCGATCCCGTCGCTGATCGTCGAGGTCGACAACGTCAAGGCCTCGCACGGCGGGACCGTCGGCGAGCTCGACCCGGAGCAGATCTTCTACATGATGACCCGCGGCATCTCGCGCGCCGAGGCGGTGCGCGTACTCGTCGAGGGCTACTTCGAGGAGGTCGTGCAGCGGCTCGAGGACCCGGGGCTCGAGGACCTCGTGCGCCGGCGCGTCGCGGAGAAGCTGCACGGCGCCGAGGAGCAGGTGCGCGAGTTCATCGGGGAGCGCGCGGAGGCGACCTGATGGCCGCGACCGCCGAGCACCCGCTCGTCGACGTCAGGGCCGACTTCCCGGTTCTCAACCGGGTGTTCGACGGCAGGCGCGTCGCCTACCTCGACTCGGCCGCGACATCCCAGCGGCCGCGTCAGGTCGTCGAGGCGATGGACGAGTTCCAGCGCCACTCCTACGCGCCGATCCACCGTGGCGTCTACGAGCTGGCGCGCGAGTCGACGGACGCCTTCGAGTCGGCCCGCACGCGGATCGCCGAGTTCGTCGGCTGGGACCCCGCCTGCTCGATCTTCACCCGCAACGCGACCGAGGCAATCAACCTGGTTGCCTACTCGTGGGGGCGCGCGAACGTCGGCGCCGGCGACGAGGTGCTCATCACGGAGATGGAGCACCACTCCAACATCGTCCCCTGGCAGATGCTCTGCGAGGAGACCGGTGCGCGGCTGCGCTACCTGACACTGACCGAGGGCGCCGAGCTGTCGTTGGAGGAGCTCGACTCCGTGCTCCACGAGGGCCGGGTGAAGCTCGTGGCGTTCGCGCACGTGTCGAACGTGCTCGGCACGATCAACCCCGTCGCCGAGATCGTCCGCCGCGCCCGGGCCGCCGGCGCGGTGACGGTCGTCGACGGCGCGCAGGCGGTGCCGCAGATGCCCGTCGACCTGGGCGAGCTCGACGCGGACTTCTACGCCTGGACGGGTCACAAGGCGCTCGGGCCGACGATCGGGATGCTGCACGGGCGCCGCGAGCTGCTCGACGGGATGCGCCCGTTCCTCGGCGGCGGCCACATGATCTCGCGCGTGGAGCGCGAGCACTCGACCTGGAACGAGCTGCCCTTCAAGTTCGAGGCCGGCACGTCCGCTGCCACCGAGGCGGTCGGGCTCGGCGCGGCGATCGGCTATCTGGCGGCGGTCGGCATGGAGAACGTTCGCGCGCACGAGCGCGAGCTGACGGCGTACGCGCTCGAGCGGCTCCCCGAGGTCGATGGCATCACGCTGTTCGGGCCGAGCGACCTCGACCGCCGCGGCGGGGTCGTCGCCTTCGCGATCGAGGGCATGCACCCGCACGACATCGCCGAGCTCTGCGACCGCGAGGCCGTCTGCGTGCGCGCCGGCCACCATTGCGCGCAGCCGCTGATGCGCTGCCTCGGGGTGGGCGCCACGGCGCGCGCCTCCTTCCACATCTACAACGCCCGCGACGAGGTGGACCGGCTGGTCGAGGCCCTCACCGGTGCACGCGAGGTGTTCGGGCTCTGATGGACGCTCTGTACCGCGACTACATCCTCGAGCACTACAAAAACCCGCGGAACTTCGGGGAGCTCGACCCACACGACCTCGAGTGGCACGACCACAACCCGCTCTGCGGCGACGAGCTCGGCGTGCACCTCGTCGTCGAGGACGACGTGATCAAGGAGCTCCGCTTCCACGGCCAGGGCTGCGCGATCAGCCAGGCGGCCGCGTCGATCACCTCCGAGGACCTGGTCGGGATGCCGGTCGACGAGATCGCGAAGCTCGACGCCGACTGGGTCATCGACCACCTCGGCATCGACATCTCGCCGACGCGCCGCAAGTGCGCGCTGCTGTCGCTCAAGGTGATGCGCGGCGCGACTACGGGCGACGCTTCCTGGCCCGAGTAGCCGTCGCCTAGGCCGGGTTGTCGCGCGCCCAGCGCGCGATTTCCTTCGACCCCTGGATGACCTCGTCGTCGTCGGTCACCAACACGGGGACCCAGTTCTGCCCGGTGAGCTCGCGCACCTTGCGGCGCGTCGGCGTCAAGGCGTCCGGCAGCGGCCCCAGCCCGTAGACCCGCTCGACGTCGGGCTTCCAGCCGGCCTCCGTCAGCGCGACGTGGGCGTTTCGGCAGGGGTGCCCGCCGGGCCGCCACGGCGCCGGGAAGGTCCCCCAGCAGACGTACAGCTCCACGTGACGACCCTAACCCGCCGGGATGGCACTTGACAGATACCACTAGTATCTGGATACTGTCGGTATGCCCACTGCCGTCCCCTCCCGCGCCGAGCGCCAGGCCCTGACCCGCACCGCGCTCGTCGACGCGGCTGAGCGCCTCTTCATCGCCCAGGGATTCCACGCCACCCCGCTCGACTCGGTGGCGGCCGCGGCCGGCTACACGAAGGGCGCGGTCTACTCGAACTTCGCGTCGAAGGAGGACCTCTTCTTCGCCGTCTACGAGCGCCGGCTCGAGAGCCGCGTGGCCGAATTCGAGGCGATCGTCGCGGCTGCCCCTACGGCCCGCGAAGCCCTCGAGGTCGCCGCCCGGACGGTGTCGGCGGGCGGCGGGCGCAGCGACGGTTGGCTCGCGGTGTTCTTCGAGTTCTGGGCCCACGTGCTCCGGCACGCCGAGCTGCGCGAGCGTTTCGCCAGCCTGCACCGTCGCATCATCGAGCCCCTCGAGAAGGCGATGGTGAGGCAGGCGGCAGAGGACGGCACGCCACTCCCCGAGGACCCACGCAAGATGGCCACCGCCCGCTACGCAATGCAGCTCGGGCTCCAGCTAGAGCGGCTCACTCAACCGGACGTCGTGGACCCGGAGCTGGGCGTGCGCATGGTCTCGCACTCGATCGATGGAGGATCACACGATGGGCTACCGGATCAAGCGCCTTCAGGACTTCGCAAGAGGCGTACGCGAGAGCAAGGCCCTGCTCGAGCGTGAGCGCTGGCCCCGTGAGCAGATAGAGCGCTTCCAGCGCGACCGGCTGGAGGAGCTCGGTCGTTATGCCGCCGAGCGCGCCCCGTTCTGGCGCGAGCGGATCCCGCGTGGACGCTTCGAGCTGAGCGACCTGCCCCCGACCACCAAGACGGACCTGATGGAGAGCTTCGACGAGTTCGTGACAGATCCGCGGCTGCGGCTCGACGAGCTGCTCGAGCATCTCAACGGGATCGAGGGTGACGAGCTCTACCTCGGCGAGTACCGCGCCATGACCTCGAGCGGCTCCTCGGGTCGCAAGGCCGTGTTCGTCTACGACCGCGCGGCCTGGATCGGCGTCCTCACCATGTTCCTGCGCCGATCCGACTGGACCGGCGCGGGGCCGCGGCTGCCGCGGCTGCGGCTAGTGATGATCGGGGGCGCCTCCGCGACCCACATGAGCCGTCGCGGAGTGCGGTCCCTGGATGTGGGCGTGCATCGTGTGCTCGGCCTCAGCGTGACGCAGCCGCTGCCGGAGCTCGTCGCGCGGCTCAACGACTTCCAGCCAAACCACCTGAACGGCTATCCCTCCGTGGTCGGGCTGCTCGCCGAGGAGCAGCTCGCCGGACGGCTCCGGCTCCGGCTCGACGCGCTCTTCACCAGCAGCGAGCCGCTCTCACCCGCACTGCGCGCCCGCCTCGAGGAGGCGTTCGGCGTCCGCCCCTACAACTTCTATGCGACGACCGAGGGGCTCTACGGACACGAGTGCCCCGAGCGCTCGATGCACCTGTTCGACGACATGTGCATCGTCGAGAACGTCGACGATGACGGTGACCCGGTACCGGTCGGCGAGACGGGCGCGCGGCTGCTCGTGACCAACCTGTTCAACCGGGTCGTGCCGCTGATCCGCTTCGAGGTGGGGGACCTCGTGGCGCTCGAGCCGGAGCCCTGCCCCTGCGGCAGGAGCCTGATGCGCGTGCGCTCGCTCGAGGGCCGGGCCGAGGAGGTGCTGCACATGGGCGGCGTGACGGTGCATCCGCTGCAGTTCGCGCTCGTGACGGCGGACCCGGACGTGCGCGAGTTCCAGGTGATCCAGGAGCGCGACGGCCTGCGCCTGCGGGTGGCGCTCAGGAACGGCGCCGCCGGCGCTCCGGCGCGCCTGCGCGAACGGTTGAGCGCCCGGCTGCAAGGCCTTGGCGTTCCAAGCCCGGCGGTCGAGGTAGAGACGGTCGACGCGCTCGAGCGCTCACCCGGCGGGAAGCTGCAGATGATCGTCCCGCAGCGCGAGTCGTTCCGTACGTCGCAGCGCTAGAATTCCATATCCGACCTCGGAGAACGGATATCTGAACCACATGGCAGCAACCGACAAGACTCGAATCAGCAAGCCCAGCGAGATCAAGGAGAACGATCAGGGCCAGCTCGTCGCCAAGAAGGGCGTGAGCCGTGAGGTCATCGAGGAGCTCTCCAAGATCAAGGGCGAGCCCGACTGGATGCGCGAGAAGCGCATCAAGTCGTTCGAGATCTTCGAGCGCAAGCCGATTCCGACCTGGGGCGTGGACCTGTCGGATCTCGACCTTTCAGATCTCGTGCTCTACTCCCCGCCCACGGCGGGCCGCTACGACAGCTGGGACGACGTTCCCGCCGAGCAGAAGGACACCTTCGAGAAGCTCGGCATACCGCAGGCGGAGCGCGAGCATCTCGCCGGCGTCGTGGGCGTCTGGCGACAGGAGCCGTTCTACGAGGGTCTCAAGAAGGAGTACGCGGACCTCGGGATCATCTTCTGCGCGATGGACACGGCGGTCACCGAGCATGAGGACATCGTCCGCGAGTACTTCATGAACAAGTGCGTGCCGCCGCAGGACAACAAGTTCTCCGCGCTGCACGGCGCAGTCTGGTCCGGCGGCTCGTTCCTCTACGTGCCGAAGGGCGTCAAGGTCGACCTCCCCCTCCAGGCCTACTTCCGCATGGAGGGCTCGGGCGAGGGCACCTTCGAGCACACGCTGATCATCGCCGACGAGGGCTCGGAGGTGAACTACATCGAGGGCTGCACGGCGCAGACCTACAGCGCCAACTCGATGCACTCGGCCGTGGTCGAGATCTTCGTCAAGGAGGGCGCGAAGGCGCGCTACACGACCGTCCAGAACTGGTCGAAGGACGTCTTCAACCTCAACACCAAGCGCGCCATCGTCGAGGCTCACGGAACGGTCGAGTGGGTCGGCGGCTCGATGGGCGCCAAGAAGGTCATGCTCTACCCCGGCTCGTTCCTGATCGGGGAGGGCGCCCGGGCTGACCACCTGAACGTCGGCGTCGCGAGCGGCGACGTCTGGAAGGACACCGGCGCCAAGGTCGTCCACCTCGCGCCCAACACGACCTCGAACATCCTCGCGAAGTCGATCTCCAAGGACGGCGGGATCATGGGCTACCGCGGTCTCGTCCGCATGGGCCACAACTCGCAGGGGTCGAAGGCCCGCGTCCAGTGCGACGGCCTGATGATGGACGACCGCTCGCGCTCGGACACCTGGCCCGACATCCAGATCCAGAACCCGCACGTCACCGTGGCCCACGAGGCCGTGGTCGGCAAGATCTCCGACGAGCAGCTCTTCTACCTGCAGTCGCGCGGCCTCACCGAGGAGGAGGCGGCGGCGATGATCGTGAACGGCTTCATCGAGCCGGTCACGAAGGAGCTGCCGATGGAGTACGCCGTCGAGCTGAACCGCCTGATTCAGCTCGAGATGGTCGGTTCGATCGGCTAGCGAGCGCCCGAGAAAGCCGACTGCAGGGCGTCCACGATGCGCCCCGCGTGCTGACGCGCGTGCGCGTGGTCGGCGTCGAAGTCCGTCAGACTCATGCCGGCGAGGTCCGGTGCCGCCACCAGCGGCTCGAGAAGCTCGACGAACTCCGCCCAGCTGAGTCCCTGCGGCTGGGCGTAGGTCACGGCCGGCAGCTCGCGCTCGTCGAGGGCGTCGAGGTCCACGTGGAGCCATACCGGGCGGCCCCTGCTCTTGGAGAGCGTCGCCCAGGCGACCTGCCCCGCCCCACGGCGACGGACCGCCGGAGCGGTCGTCTGCTCGACCTCGGGCGGCACCTGCGCCAGCTCGTCCGCGACGTCGCTGTCGAGCTCCGCCGGGCGGTGCCCGATGAGCGCCACGTTCTCCGGCTCGACCATGGGCGGCTCCCCCGCGAGCCGCGTCAGCTCGGGATGGCCACACCCGAGCACGAGTGCCAGGTCCATGTCGGCGGCCTCGCCGGTCGGCGAGGTCTCACCGTCGAGCGCGTCCGGGTGCCCGTCGACCATCCACAGCGACAACCGCCCGGCAGCCACCCGCGCGCCCGCAAGTGTTCCCGGCAGCAGGCTGCAGTCGCCCCCCAGCACGAACGGGCGCTCGCCGCGCTCGAGCGATGCGGCCACGGCGTCGCGGAGCGTCCTCGATGCATCAACCAGCTGGGCGGCCGCGATCACACCGGTGGCGCGATCGCGTACCGGGTCACGCAGCGGGCCGACCACGTCACCAGCGTCGGAGAGCCCGAGCCGTTCGGCGAGGCCGGCCTCGCGCAGCAGGGCCGGCGCCCGCTCTTCGCCGCGGCCGCCGCCCGAGGAGTCGAGCGGCGCACCGAGCAGCGTCCAGGCAACGGCCATCGCCATCGAATTGTGGCTGACGGCCGACCGGCCCGCCCGGCCCCGCCTCGTTCGGAGGCGGGGCCGGATGAGTCAGAGCTTCTCTACTTCTTGCAGCTGACGCTGCGCGAGTCGGACAGCTTGCCGTCCGTCACGATGTTCTCGAACTTCAGGTTCCACTTGCCGCCCGAGCAGGACGTCGACTCGATGACGCCGCGGGTCTTGCCCTTGACCTTCGTCTTGCCGTTGAGGCCGAAGCTCAGGGTCTCGATCGCCGACGGGACGTTCGGCAGCGGCTCCTGGATCTGCGGCGGGATGGCGACGTTGATCACGTTGCCCTTGACCTTGCCCTCGAGCATCACGCGGATCGAGAGCGGCACATCGGCGGCCAGGAAGAGGCCGAGGTTGCCGGACGTCGTCACGTGGGCGGTGACGTCGATCGGCTCCTTGGTGCCGAGCGCGACTGCATCGACGTGGCCGGAGCCGACCTTCGAGCCCTTGGGGCAGACCGAGTCGCTCTTGGCCTGCGTGGCCTTCGAGACCGAGCAGCGCTTGCTCTTCGCCCAAGCCTTGCCGTTCCAGTTGAGGCCCTTGGGCAGGGTGATCTTGAGAGCGGTCGACGTCGACGGCTGGCCCGTGCCGCTCTTCGTGGCGCCCTTGACGCCGAGCTTGAGGTTCACGGCCTTCGGCTTCTTCTTGGTGCCGCTCTTCGAGGGAGTAGCCGAGAACTGCGACAGCTCGAAGGTCGAGTCGTTGATGTCGGCGTACGCGACGCCGACCATGGAAAACGCGAGCGCGCCGGTGAGCGCAGCCGCGAGGGTCTTCTTCCGCATCAGGGGGAGTCCTCCGTATCGAGAGTTCACTTCTCACTGCACGCGGGCCGAAGGCCTCGCGCTCCTTCACGACGCCAAAGGTATACCCCGCAGACCTAAGCGACCACTAAATCTGACCTTCACGCTAAACGAAGGGCTGCTGCCTGCCGACTGGAGTAGAGATGAGCGTCAACGATCTCGTGCTCGTACAGGGCATGAAGGACACCCGCCTGGCGCTCGGTCGCTGGAACCGCGACCCCGCCGTGGTGGTGATGCCGTGGCTCGGGCTGAGCGTGCTGATCTCGTGTGGCCTGCTGCTGGCGGTGTACGTCGTCGCCCTGCTCTCGCAGCCCGACCTCACCGAATTCGCCATCCCCGGCTACAACGAGCCGGCCGGGCTCGACGACTACCTGCACGTCCTCTACCGGAACTCGCTGGTGCTGGCGCTGCACGCGCTCGCGTGCGTGGCGGGCTTCATGGCCGGCAGCTCGCTGCCGCTTGCCGCCGAACACCGCAGCGGCGTCTCGCGCTGGGTGCACGAGAAGGCGGGACCGCTCGCGATCGGCTTCGTGGTGTGCGCCACGCTCTTCTCGCTCACCACGCAGGCGTACATCATCGGCGGCACGGCCTCATCGATCGCGGGGCAGCTCGGGGTGGCGCCCGGCACTCTGCTGCTCGCGCTCGCGCCGCACGCGCTGCCGGAGCTCGTGGCACTCTTCCTGCCGCTGGCGGCGTGGATGCTGGCGAGCCGCCGCGGGGACTGGCAGGAGCTCCTGGCGGCGACGTTCGTGACGGTGGCGATCGCGGTGCCGGTGCTGCTCGCGGCCGCGGCGGTCGAGATCTGGGTCTCGCCCCACCTGCTCGCGGCGATCGCCTCCTAGAAGCAGACGGGGCGGCCCGCAGGCCGCCCCGTTCGCTTGCTGCTTCTCAGGCTCTGCTCAGCAGGGAGACTTCCTGTTGGCAGTGAAGCTCCGGCCCTGCGTGTCGACGAACGTCACGCGCGTGGTGCGGGTCTTGCCCTTGCAGCCGACCTCGGAGTAGAAGCCGACCTTGCGATTCTTGCCCTTGATTCTCGTCGATGCCGTCTTCTTGTTGACGACGGAGCGGGTCTCCACGACGGCATTCTGAACGCCGCCGAGCGGCTCCTGGAGCTGGATCGGCACCGTGAAGCGCAGCTCGCTCGTCTTCTGGCCTTCGAGCTTGACCGGGAAGAAGGGCGCCTTGATTGCGGTATGCACCGAGAGAGTGCAGCCGACCTGCTGGCTGCCTGGGGCAGCTGCCGGCGGGTCGCCATCAAGCCGGATTCCCATACCGCCGTTCTTGCCGGCGTCCGAGATGTTGTACAGCGTCAGCTTCAGGTTGCAGACGAGCTTCTGCGAGCGGTCGCCAACCGCTCCCGCCTCGTTCCGGACGAGACCCGTGCCGACGATCGCCTTCCTGCACGCGCTCGCGACCTGCGCATCGTCAACCTGGCTGAACTTGCACGACGGGAACAGCTTGGGATAGGTGACGAGCCCCTCGGGCGCGATCCGATACTGCTCGATGACGGTCGGGCGCAGGCCCTCCGTGTCGCCAACGGTGTATCCGAAGCCCAGCTTGACCGGCAGCGGCTTGCTCGCCGTGCCCTTGCCCGTCGGCGTCGAAGACGCAATGTGGACGTTGTAGATGTTCTCGGCGAACGCAACTCCGCAGAGACCAAGAACCGCCACGACAGTGAGCGCGGCGATCAGACGCTTTCGCATTCCTCCTCCTGAGGGTGGTACGGGTGAATATTCCGACTGCTCGGAACCCGTCGACGGGCCTCCGCATCTGAGGCCGGGACGAGCGCGACCACCCTATAACACCTTCGGTTGCGGTAGTTGCGGTTATCGCAAGCGAATCGATGAGGCATCCTTGGCCGGTGCGGCCGCCCGCGGAAGCCGAGATCTACGCCCCCGAATTTCCCCCGGGGATGGAGTGGCTGAACGTCGCCTTCCTGCGCATGAACACGCTGATGGGGCGCGGCGCGGTGCTCGTCGAGTTCTGGGACTTCGCGCGCGTCAACTCGCTGCGCACCATGCCGTACCTGAAGGGCTGGCACGCGCGCTACGGCGACGAGGGCCTGCGCGTGATCGGGATCCACTCGCCGCGCTACTCGTTCGGGCGCGACCGTGACACGGTGGCGGCGGCCGTCGAGCGGCTCGAGGTTCCGTACGCGGTGCTGCTCGACCCCACCCTCGCGGTTTGGCGCCTGTACGGCAACAAGGGCTGGCCGGGGCGCTACCTCTTCGACCGCAGCGGAAGGCTGGCGTTCGTCCACTACGGGGAGGGCGAGTACGCCGACACGGAGCTCGCGATCGGCGAATGCCTTGGAATCGAGGTGGATCCGATGGAGCCGGTGCGGCCGGACGACGAGCCGGGGCTGCTGTTCGAGCCGCAGACCGCGGACATCGCGCTGCCCGCCGAGCGCGAGCGGCTCGAGCTCGTGCGTGACTGGACCGACGGCGAGGACTGGATCGAGGCGGCCGACACCGGGGCCGCGGCGAGCTTCTCGTTCACGGCCGGCGGCGCCTATGCCGTCCTGTCCGGCGCCGGCCTCGAGCCGGGCCTGTACGAGAGCGACGGGACCATCGAGGCGAACGCGCCCGGGCTGAGGCTGCACGGCGTCCAGTTCACGCCCGGCGGCCCGGCCGATCCCTGATGCTCCAGGCCGCCCTCAACGGCGATCGCGACCACCCGGCGCTGCCGCGCACACCCGCGGAGCTGGCGGCCGAGGGGCGCGCAGCCGTCGACGCCGGCGCCCTCGTCCTCCACCTGCATCCCTACGCCGACGGCGGCCGGCAGACGCTCGCAGCCGAGCCCTGTGCCGTCGCGCTGCGCGCGGTGCGAGCCGCCTGCCCGGGGACGCCGATCTCCCTCAGCACCTCGGCCGAGATCGAGCCGGATCCCGAGCGCCGGCACGCCCTGATCGCCTCGTGGACCGAGCTGCCGGAGCTCGTTACGGCGAACCAGGGCGAGGACGGCATCGGCGAGCTCTGTGAGCTGCTGTTCGAGCGCGCGATCGGCGTCGAGGCGGGGCTGCTGTCGCTCGACGACGCGCAGAGGTTCGTTGCCGCGGGCATCGCAGAGCGCTGCGCCCGCGTCTTGATCGAGCCGCTCGACACCTCGCCCGAGGACGCGACGGCTCACGCCACTGCGATGGAGGCCGCACTCGCCGAAGCGGACGTCCGGCTCGAGCAGGTCCACCACGGGGACGGGATCGCGTCCTGGGCGGTCAATCGCCGCGCCGTCGCCCGTGGCCACGGCATCCGGACCGGCCTCGAAGACACCCCCGTGCTGCCCGACGGCCGCGTTGCCGCAGGAAACGGCGAGCTCGTCGCGGCAGCTGCCGCGCTGCTCAGCTCGCGGTAGGCAGCGGCCGTGCCGCCAGCGCCCGGCGGATCTCCTTCGGCAGCATGAAGCGGACGTCTTCCTGGACGACCTCGAACTCGGACACGTCGGACGTGCCGCGGGCGCGGAAGAACTCGACGAGGCTCTGCACGAGCTCCTCCGGCGCGCTCGCCCCCGAGGAGATCCCGACCACTCGCTTGCCCTCGAGCCACTCCTCCTGCACCTGCGACTCGTTGTCGATCAGGTACGAGTCGGCGCCGTGGTCGCGCGCCACCTCGACGAGCCGGTTCGAGTTCGACGAGTTGCGTGACCCGATCACGAGCACGAGGTCGCACTCGCGCGCCATCTGGCGGACAGCCATCTGGCGGTTTGTGGTGGCGTAACAGATGTCGTCCGACTTCGGGCCCGTGATCCGGGGGAAGCGCTCGCGCAGGCGGCGGATGATGCGATCGGTCTCGTCGACGCTCAGCGTGGTCTGCGTCAGGTAGGCGACCCTCTCCGGATCCTCGAGCTCGAGCGCGTCGACGTCCTCCTCGGTCTCGACGAGCACGAAGTGGCCGGGCGCCTCGCCCATCGTGCCCTCCACCTCCTCGTGGCCCTCGTGGCCGATCAGCACGATCGTGTAGCCCTCGGCCGCGAACTTCTTCGCCTCGACATGCACCTTCGTGACGAGCGGGCAGGTCGCGTCGATCGTCTTCAGGTCGCGCGCCTCGGCGTTCGCGTGGACGGAGGGCGAGACGCCGTGGGCGGAGAAGACGACGGTCTCGCCCTCCGGCACCTCGGTCTCCTCCTCGACGAAGATCGCGCCGCGCTCGCGCAGCTGCTCGACCACGTGCTTGTTGTGGACGATCTCCTTGCGCACGTAAACGGGTGCGCCGTAGAGCTCGAGGGCACGCTCGACCGTCTGCACGGCACGGTCGACGCCCGCGCAGTAGCCGCGCGGCGCCGCCAGCAGCAGCCTTTCGGGGGCGGAGACCATCGCGGTCAAGGCTAGCGGCCTAGAGCCGGCGGACGAGCTCGAGCACCGTCTCCCCCACGGCGTCGAGGCTGCGCTTGGAGACGACGTCGAGGTCGTCGCAGGGCTGGTGCCAGCAGGGGAAGTCGAAGTCGATCAGGTCGATCGCAGGAACCCCCCGGCGCAGGAACGGGACGTGATCGTCGGTGACGGCTCCCCCCGTCACGTTCGGGAACACCCGCCCGGCGCCCACGCGCTTCGCGGCCGCCCGCAGCTTGCCCCAGAGCGCGGGGCTCGAGTTCGCCTCGCGCGGGATGCGCAGCCGGCGGTCGCCGACGAAGTCGAGCAGGATCATCGCGCGCGCGGCGTCGAAGAGCTTGGCCGCGACCTTCGAGCCGCGCAGCCCGAGCTGCTCGAATTGCGCGTCGGACGCGCCGGCCGGGCTCTCCTCGCCGTCGAAGAAGACGAACTGGATCGTGTGCCGCGGTCGCTTGATCGTGCGGGCGAGCTCGGCGACCACGGCCGTCCCCGAGGCGCCGTCGTTGGCGCCCACGAAGTCCGGCAGGTCCTTCGTGTCGTAATGGGCCCCGACGACGATGTAGCCGGGCTCGCGCCCGCGCACGGTTCCCACCACGTTCTGCAGGCCACCGGGCACCGGCTGGTAGCGGCCGTTCGGGACGAGCCCGCGGAGCCGGGCGGCGAGCGTGCGCGACGCCTCGGAGCCCGCCGGCCGCGGGCCAAGCTCGACCTGCTCGACCAGCAGGTCCCAGGCGGCAGCACCGTCGAAGCGGTCGACGTTCGGCGCCGGTGCATTGTGCGCGGCGCCGTTCGCCTCGTCGTCGGTGAACGGGAGGTTGTCGGTGGCGACGAGCGCGATCAGGGTGAGGCCGAGCACGGCTTGCAGGATGAGCACGATGACCAGCAGCTTCACAGACGCGATTCTTCCGGGTTCACAGCTGAGATCACCCCGGGTAGGCTGGCACGGTGACCCCGCAGGGCCACAAAGACCGGCTGAGCGCGATCGACGCCTCCTTCCTCCACCAGGAGAAGGAGGCCTCCCACATGCACGTCGGAGCGCTGGTCGTGTTCGAGGGACCGGCACCCGAGCGCGATGACTTCCGCGCGCATCTCGAGTCTCGCCTGCGACTCGTGCCGCGCTACCGGCAGAAGCTCGCGTTCCCACGGCTCGAGATGGGCCGGCCGTTCTGGGTCGACGACCCGAGCTTCAACATCGACTACCACATGCGTCACACGGCGCTGCCGAAGCCGGGCAGCGACGAGCAGCTCCGCCACCTGGTCGGCCGTATCTTCTCGCAACGGCTCGATCGCTCGAAGCCGCTCTGGGAGCTGTGGGTGGTCCAGGGACTCGAGGAGGGCCGGTTCGCGATCATCTCGAAGACCCACCACGCGCTCGTCGACGGCGTCTCCGGCGTCGACATCGCGACGGTGTTGTTCGACCTCTCCTCCGTCCCCGCCGAGCTCCCCGAGGACGAAGGCTGGAGCGCGGAGCCCGAGCCGTCGGACGCCGACCTCGTGGCGGAGGGCGTCAAGGGCCTTGTCAAGACTCCGTTCGAGCTGGCCGGCAGGGCACTCGGGGCTGCCCAGCGTCCCGGCGAGACGCTCGAGCGCGCACGCGAGGCCGCCGAGGGGATCGGCGAGGTCGTCTGGGCCGGGCTGAATCCCGCCCCGGACGTGCCGCTCAACACGAAGATTGGGCCGCACCGGCGCATCTGGTGGGTGGAGAGCCGGCTCGCGGACTTCAAAGAGATCAAGAACGCGCTCGGCGGCACCGTCAACGACGCGGTTCTGACCGTCGTGGCCGGCGCCCTCGGACGCTGGCTGCGCGACCGCGGCGTGCGCACGGAGGGCCTGGAGCTGCGAGCCCTCGTGCCGGTCTCGATCCGTACAGAGCACGACCGCGGCGAGCTCGGGAACCGCATCGCGGCGATGCGCGGGCCGCTGCCGGTCTACGTGGGCGACCCGGTGGAACGCCTCATGACGGTGCGCGAGGCGATGGGCAGCCTGAAGGAATCGAAGCAGGCGCTCGGCGCAGAGGTGATCGCCGGGCTGCAGGACTTCGCGCCGCCGACGCTGCTCGCGCAGGCCTCGCGGCTCAACTTCTCCACCCGGCTCTTCAACCTGATCGTCACCAACGTGCCGGGCCCGCAGTTCCCGCTCTACCTGCTCGGCCGGGAGATGGAGCGGATCGTCCCGATCGCGTTCCTGCCCGAGAACCACGCGCTCGCGATCGCGATCATGAGCTACAACGGCAAGGTCGACTTCGGCCTCCTCGCGGATTACGACGCGATGCCGGATCTCGAGGCGTTCAGCGGTTACCTGGAGCAGTCGCTCGCCGAGCTTCTGAAGGCGGCTCGGAAGAAGAGCGCGTCCGCCGCACGCGCGAACGGCTCGAAGAAGGGCACCCCGGGCAAGGCGTCACAAACCGCCAAGGCACCTGCACCGGAATAGCGCCGGCGCCGCTACTGTCCCGCGCCTTATGAAGAAGCTCATAGTCGCCGCAGCCGCGCTCCTGGCGGTGCCGGGCGCCGCCAACGCAGCCCCGCCCAACCCATTCGGCCACGCGTGCACTCCGCAGAACGGCGTGCTTTTCTGTGCCACGGCCGACGACACGCAGCGCGTCCAGAGCTTCGACGGCGTGCCCATCGACGTCGACGTGACGCTCCCGCCGAGCGGCGACGGGCCCTTCCCCGCGATCGTGATGATGCACGGCTGGGGTGGCAACAAGGGCTCATATCAGGCGACGACGCCCGAGGGCAGCGGCGGCTCGACCTACCACTGGAACAACGTCTACTTCGCCCAGCAGGGCTACGCGGTCATCAACATGAGCGCGCGGGGCTTCGGCCGCTCGTGCGGCGCGGCGGGCTCGCGTACCCCTCCCGCCTGCGACCGCGGCTGGATCCACCTGGCCGACCATCGCTACGAGATCCGCGACACCCAGCACCTGCTGGGGCTGCTGGCCGACCAGGGCGTCGTCAGGCCGCAGGTGATCGGCGTGACCGGCATCTCCTACGGCGGCATCCAGAGCCTCTCGCTCGGGCGCCTGCGTGACCGGATCCGGCTGACGAACGGCAGGTACCGCCCTGGAGAAGCCCGGCCGGCAAGGCCATGCGGATCGCCGCCGCGTACCCGCGCTGGGGCGGCTCGGACATGAGCGTACGCGCTTCAGCCGAACGGCCGCTACCTCGACTTCAAGCCCTACAGGGTCGGTCAGAGCATCGCCCCCGGCGGCGTGTCGAAGAAGAGCTACAACGACGGCCTCTACGCGAGCGGCAACCTCGCCGGCTATTACGCGCCCACCGGCGGCGCCTTCAGCTCCGACGTCACGAAGTGGAAGATGCTGACCGATCGCGGCGAGCCGGAGCGCCGCGACGTGCTGGCCGTCGGCAGGGAGCTCACCGGCTACCACAGCTTCGCCGGAGTCGGCGGCGGGACGAGCGCACCGATGCTGATCCAGAACGGCTGGACGGACGACCTGTTCCCGGTCCCCGAGGGGCTGCGCGCGTACAACACGCTGCAGCTGGCGGGCTCCTACGCGGCGCTGCAGGTCGGCGACTTCGGGCATCCGCGGGGCCAGAACAAGCAGGCTGTCGACCGCGTCCTGCAGGACCAGGGGGCGCGCTTCTTCGCTGCGTTCCTCAAGCGGCGAGGGCAAGCCGCCCAGCGACGCCAGCGTCGTTGCCTACACGCAGACCTGCCCCGCGACGCTCCTGCCGCCGGCCCGCTACCGCGCGCGCAGCTGGGAAGCCCTCCACCCGCGCAGCCTGAGGATCGCGGCCCGCGCCGGGCAGACGCGTCAGGTCGAGTGGCGGCGATCCCGCCGTGGCGGCCGCGCTCGACCCGATCGGCGGCGAGGGAGCGTGCGCGACGGTCACCGCCGCGCGTGCCGCCGGCACAGCGGTCGTCCAGCGGAACGTGACGAAGCCGTTCACGCTGCTCGGCTTCCCGACCGTGCGCGCGAGCATCAGGACGAAGGGCCGCGGCGGCATGCTCGCCGCGCGCCTGTGGGACGTGCACCAGGGACGGCAGACGCTCGTCGCGCGTGGCGTCTACCGCCTAGAGGACAACCAGAAGGGCCGTATTGTCTTCCAGCTTTTCGGGAACGGCTGGCGCTTCGAGCGAGGCCACCGTGCGAAGCTCGAACTGCTCGGCAGTGATCCGAACTTCCTGCGGACGAGCAACTTCGCGTTCAGCGTCAGGGCGTCGAGGATCGGCGTGCAGCTGCCGGGCCGCTAGGCCGCCGGGAGTATGGTCAGCCTGACGTGAAGAACGAGGGAAGGCTCCAGACGAGCGACATCGAGCTCGCCTACGAAACCCTGGGCGACCCGTCGGACCCGCCGCTGCTGCTCATCATGGGCCTGGGGATGCAGTTGATCCACTGGGACCTCGAGCTGTGCGAGGAGCTGGCCGGGCGCGGGTTCCACGTGATCCGCTTCGACAACCGCGACGCCGGGCGCTCGACGAAGATCGACGCCCCGGTGCCGCCGATCGTACGTGCGATGGCCGGCTTCCACATCGACGCGCCGTATCTCCTCAAGGACATGGCCGGCGACACGTTCGGCCTGCTCGACGGGCTCGGGATCGAGCGCGCGCACGTCATGGGCGTCTCGATGGGAGGCATGATCGGTCAGGCGATGGCGTTGGAGCACCCGGAGCGGCTGCTCTCGCTGACGTCGATCATGTCGACGACGGGCGAGCGTCGCGCGGGCATGCCCAAGCTGCGCGTCTGGAGCCTGCTGATGCGCCGCGCACCGGCGGATCGCGAGGCCTTCCAGGACTACTTCGTGCGCATGTTCCGGATCATCGGCTCGCCCGGCTTCCCGCAGGACGAGCCACGCGTCCGCGAGCTTGCCGGGGAGACCTTCGACCGCGCTCACTTCCCCGCGGGCACCGCACGCCAGCTCGCCGCGATCCTCGCCTCGGGTGACAGGACGCCCGGGCTGCGCAAGCTGCGGGTGCCGACCACGGTCATCCACGGAACGGACGACCCGCTGATCCCGTTCCGCGGTGGCGCGGCCACCGCCCGGGCGATCCCGGGCGCGGAGCTCATCGAGATTCCGGGCATGGGACATGACCTGCCGCGCGAGGTGTGGCCGAAGCTGCACGAAGCGCTCGCGAAGCACAGCGAGCGCGCCGCCGCACCCGCCTGAGCCGATCAGCCGGGCGGCACGTGCTCGGGCGCAAGCCGCCGGGCGAGCTTCAGCGTCTCATCGTCCACCTCGTCCTCGACGAGCTCGTAGTGACGCGCGTACTCGTCGACGACGGCCGCCGCCACCTGCTCCCAGCTGAGCGCTCCGTCCTCGGCATGCACCGAGCCGGTCGCCTCGGGGCGCCAGGCTAGGCCGAGCGCCGCGTAGACCGGCACGAGCACACGGCGGATGCGCTCTTCGCCGCTCACGACGAGCACGACACCAGTGTGCGAGCCGCCAGCGACGACGCGCTGGCCGACGCCGGCGAGCTTGACCTCGCCGCGGGCGTTGACGCTGTAGCGGCCGGGGCAGTACTCGCCCGGCACCTCGCCGACGCGCGCGTCGATCCCGAGCGCGCCCAGAGCGGCGGCGAGCCGTCCCGCGGTGTCCTCGAAGCGCTGATGGATGTGCGCGCGCGGCTCCGGGTCAGGGCGCGCGTGGCCGATCTCGATGGTGCCCTCGTGGAAGATCGCCGCGCGCCCGCCGGCCAGCCTCAGCACCGCCTCGAAGCCTCCGCCCCGGGCAGCGCCGACCGCCTCGTCGTAACCGGGGGCCACCGCGTCGCGCTTCGCGAACGCGACGAAGGCGCCGGGCCGCGCGATCCGAAGCGTCTCGGGCAGCTCCCCGGCCGCCACGCGCAGCATCAGCGCGCGCGAGACCGCCGTGTCGAGCGCGGGGTCGTCCTCGAAGGAGTCGCGCAGGAGACGGAGCGTCCTCACCCGGCTAGTAGCCGAGCGCGAACTTCGCCTCTTCGCTCATCATGTCCGGCGTCCACGCCGGCGTGAAGGTCATCTTCGAGTGGACGGCGTTCACGCCGTCGAGCTCGCTCACGAACTCCTCGATCTGCTCGGAGACCTGCGGTCCGATCGGGCACCCGGGCGACGTCAGCGTGAAGTTCACGAAGACGTCGCCGCCCTCGATCTCCACGTCGTAGATGAGCCCGAGCTCCACGAAGTCGAGCCCGAGCTCGGGATCGATCACGTTGGTGAGGGCCTCCTGGACGTCGTCGACGGTCAAAGTCGCCATGGCACGAGGATAGTAGGGTCAAACCATGCCGCTGCTGCTGCTCATCGCGGTGTTCATCATCGTCCCGCTCGCCGAGCTCTACGTGATCCTCCAGGTCGGCGAAGCGATCGGCGCGGTGTGGACGATTCTCCTGCTCGCGGCCGATTCCGTGCTCGGCTCTCTGCTGCTGCGCGCCCAGGGCCGAAGCGTCTGGGGGCGCTTCAACTCGGCCCTCGCCGAGGGCCGGATGCCCCACCGCGAGGTCGTCGACGGAGTGCTCGTCGTCTTCGGCGGCGCGTTCCTCATCACGCCCGGATTCCTCACCGACATCGTCGGCCTCCTGCTGCTGATCCCGCCCACCCGCGCGCTGATCCGGCGCGTCGTCGTGCGCCGGCTCGGCAAGCGCCTTGCGGTCGGGGTTGTCGGCGGACCGGAGCGCGGCCCGCGGGCCCGGGGCGGGGGCGACTTCGACGTCGAGGGCACGGCCACGGACTACGACGCCCCGTCCAGGAGGCTCGAGGGGTGAGCGCGCCCGCGCTCGCGCTCTCGTTCTTCGACACCGCCCACGAGATCTACGGGACGGCGCGAGCGGGCACGACGATCTTGTTCGAGGGGCGGCGTACCCGCGCCCTTGGCGGCGCCTCGATCGAGCCCGCCGGCGACGGCGGCTGGCACGCGGAACTTGAAGGAGAGCTCGCGCTCGACGCCGAGGTGGCCTCGGATCGCGCCGATCTGGGTGGCGTCAGCGCCCGGCTCGTGCACGTGCGAGGCGAGGCCGCCGGGCGCCGAGTCGACTGCCTTGGCACGCTCGCCGAGACCGAGACGGCGCCTCGCTGGGACGAGCTCGACGCCCTCCGGACGGTCTCGGCGATCGTCGACGACGGGCACGCGCTGCTCGCGCTGGCCCGCCGCCCGCGCGGCGCGCGCGGCCACGGCGAGGAACGCGTGGGCGCGGTGCTCATCGACGACGGGCGCTTCCTCGAAGTGGACGAGGCACGGCTTTCTACGGTCTACGACGGCGACGGCCGGCAGCGCAGCGCCGGGCTCGAGCTGTGGCTGCGCGGCGAGGAGTTTCCGCGCCGCGGCTCCGGCGTGGTGGTGGCCGGGTCGTCGCTTCAGCTCGAGGAGGTCGAGGTGCATTCCGCCGTCTTCCGCTGGCGGCTCGAGGGCCGCGACGGCATCGGCGGCTACGAGCTGATGGCGCGCAGGGAGCCGCCGACCGCCGCATGACGCGCGTCCTCATCAGCGACTTCGGCGGTGTGCTCACCTCGCCGCTGCAGGAGGGCTTTCTCGCCTATCAGGCGGAATCGGGCGTCTCGCTGGAGGAGCTCGGCACGGCGATGGCGAAGGCGACCACGGAGCACGGCGACCATCCGCTGTTCGTCCTCGAGCGCGGCGAGATCTCGGAGCTCGAGTTCCGCGAGCGGATCGAGGCTCACCTGGAGGCCGGCTTCGACCTCACGAGGCTGCGCTCGCTCTACTTCGAGCGGCTCGTCCCGAACCGCCCGATGATCGATTTCATCCGCGAGCTGCGCGGCCGCGGCACCCGCACCGCGCTCCTCACCAACAACGTCCGCGAGTGGGAGCCGCTGTGGCGCGCGAAGCTTCCTGAGATCGACGAGCTCTTCGAGGTGGTTGTCGACTCCGCGTTCGTCGGGCTGCGCAAGCCGGACCCGGCCATCTACGAGCTCACGCTCGAGCGCCTCGGCGACGGGGTGCAGTCGAGCGAGTGCGTCTTCGTCGACGACCTCGAGGTCAACTGCGAGGCGGCGCGGGCGCTCGGGATGAGCTCGGTGCGCTTCGTGGACGCCGGCCAGGCGATTCCCGAGATCGAGTCAGCGCTCGCCGAGTAGCGCGGCCAGCGTGCGGCGCATCGCGGCGCGAGCGCGCTCGGCGCTCATGCGCTGATGAAGGCGATAGCCCTCCCAGACGGGCCCGGAGGCGGCCGACACGAGCGCGCCCAGCAGCACGGCGCGCTCGCCGCGCTCCTGCTCGTCGAGCTCCCGCGTGAACACGCGTTCGACCTCAGTCGCCGCGGCGCGGCGCCACGACTCGAGCCAACCCGCCACCACCTGCGATTCGTGCTCGAGGAGCAGGGCGGCGCGGCGCACGGAGCCGCTCTCTTCCAGCAGGCGCGCGCGCTGCACCACGAAGGCGTCGAGTCGCGCGTGAAGGGAGAGCGAGAGGTCCACCGGCTCGAGCGCCGAGAACACGCGCTCGTACTGCTGGCGCGCGACCGCCTCGAAGAGCGCCTCGCGATCGGGGAAGTGCTGGAACACCGATCGCTCCGATACACCGGCGCGCTCCGCGATCCGCTCCGCCGTGGGCCGCAGCTCGCCGTCGTCGAGCAGGCCGAAGAGAGCGTCGACCAGCGCCTGCCGCGTGCGCTCCGCGCGTACGGTGCGGCCGTCCTTCGCCCCGGTCGCCTGCGAGTCCACGCCGCGAAGCTTAGTTCCTTGCAGCCGCGCTGCAATAACCCTCCTATACTGGCGCGCGTGATGCGACTCCGGCTGGGCCTCCTCGCCGTCGTGCTCCCTTGCCTCGTGCTCGCCCTCGCCCCCGGCGCCGCCGCGGCACAGGACAACGCGGGCTCGTGCGTCGAGGTCGGGTCGCAGGGCACGAAGCACGACTACCGCTGCCGCATGGGCCCCGTCACGGTCGCGCCGTTCCAGGTGCTGACCAAGGAGCTGATCTTCAGCGTCCCGAAGCCGGACGTCGACGGCTACGTGACGAGCATGAACGTCGACGTCGTGGACGCGAGCGGCGAGCGGGTGCCGATCAACCGGCTCATGCTGCACCACATCGTGTTCACGAACATCGGCAGGTCGCTCGAGGACAAGCGCCACCCGACCTGCCCGCAGGGCATCGAGTCGTGGAACACGCTCGACAAGATCCCGCCCCTCGGCGAGCCCTTCTATGCCGCCGGCGAGGAGCGCGCGCGGATGCAGCTACCCGACGGCTACGGCTATCCCATCTCGAAGCAGGAGACGTGGCTCATGACCTACATGTTCATGAACCACCGCTCGGTCACGGACCGCGCGTACGTCGAGTACAACATGACCGTCGATACTCGGCCGGCCGTGACGCCGGTGGAGCCCTACTGGCTCGACGTCGAGAACTGCAAGGTCGACCCCGTCTACGACGTGCCGGGGGGCGGCCGGAAGGGCTCGGTTCACAAGCGCAAGATGGTCTGGACCGTGCCGAAAGCGGGCCGGCTCGTTGCCGGCGGCGGCCACGTTCACGGCGGCGGTAAGGCGCTCAGGCTGCGCAGGCCGGCGTGCCCGAACAGCTCGATCTACACGTCGCGGCCGACCTGGGGCGGCAAGAACCATCCCTTCTACAAGGTCAGGCCGGTGCTGCACGAGCCGGGTCCGATCAACATGACCGGGTTCTACTCCACGCGCGGCGTGCCGCTCGCGCAGGGTGAGAAGGTGGTGCTCGAGGCGGACTACGACGCCAGCCGGCCACACACCCGCGTAATGGGCATCATGCCCGTGTTCCTCGCTCCGGACGACTCAGTGACGGAACCCTGCGGCCGCGTGCCGGACGACCTCATCGAGCTGAAGAAGCCCAAGGGGCGGGCCAAGCCACCGCCCTTCACGGTGCCGATCGTCGGCAGGCGCGGCGGCAGGGCCGTGAACATCGACGCGCCGCCGGGGAAACGCGTCGCGCTGGGAACGGGCGGGACCATCGAGGTGGGCGACCTGTTCTTCGACCGGCCCAACGTCTCGCTGCTCGCCGGAGGCACGCTGACCTGGCGCTTCGCCGGCACCACGCTCCACAACATCACCCTCGCCAACGGGCCGCGCGGCTTCTCTTCTAAGAACCTGTCGGACGGCCGCAGCTTCAAGAAGAAGCTCACGGTGCCGGGCACCTACCAGCTCTTCTGCGGTCTCCACCCCGTCGACATGACCGCCACGATCAAGGTCAAGGGACGAAAGAAGTAGGACTCGTTAGCGAACTTTTTTCGCAACGAGCGGGGATCTTGTATATGGGCCTATTGACCGGCCCCGAGGCCGCTGGTTGGATGCACCGCGAGACGCGGACGGAGCGCGAAGAGCGAAGCCAAGAGGTTGTAAGGCTCGCCCCGCCGAACCGGAGGCTTCGGCCACCGGGGAGCGGACCTCAAGCGCGAAGTTCGCGTCTCGTTTTATTTGGGGTCAGGTCTTGCATTCCAGCATTGATGCTGGAATGCAAGACCTGACCCCTTTGCCTTTAGCGGCCTCGCTCGCGGAGCTCCTGCTTCGCCTTCCTGCGGTAGCGGATGATCCTGCCGGCGTTCAGCCGGTACCTCGCGATGGTCGAGCTCGGCGGGAGCTCGAAGCCGCCGATCAGCTTGTGCGGGATCAGCGCCCAGCCGCCGTCCTCCTCGACGAGGTCGCCGCGCACCTGGAAGTTGCGCTGCCAGATGAACCTGGGGTGGTGGTCGTGTGCCGTCAGGCACGCGAGGCCGGGCTGTACCGGCAGACCGAGGACACCGCCGCCCAGGCGGATCCGGTGCGCGTCGCGGTCGACGGCGATCGGCAGGCGCAACGAAAAGGGGAAGCCGTCGGGCGCCACGAGCGACAGCACGGCCTGCGGGTAGCGACTGCCGAGCTCGTCCATACGGTCGTCCCAGGCCATCGCGCCGCCCTCGGCCGGCGCGTGCGCCGCCGCGGGCTCCTCGGCGTGGCCTGAGCGCACCTCCTCCATGTGGGCGTCGAAGAGCTGAGGCTCGTTCGTGGCGTCGCCGCGGGACCAGACGTACACGCGCTCCGGCCGGACGTGCACGTAGATGCGCGTGTAGTACCAGTCGAAGAAGCGCCGCAGGGCTTTCGGAGGCGCCATTTTCACGGTCTCCGGGAGCTTGGCCGCCGACTCGCGCAGGTAGCGCTCCCGGTTCGCGCCCAGGTTCGCGTCGTCCACCTCGGCGATGCCCTGGACGAGCACCTGCGGAGCGTTCTCGATGCCACAGCCCGTCGGGTCGGAGAACAGCATCGCCACCTTGGGGTTGAGGCGGGCGTCCTTGGCCTTCTTCGGGTAGCCGAGACCGGTGGAGATGTCGATGCACGCGTCGCCGCGCCGGTAGTACGGAGTGACCGGCCAGGAGATCGGCTGGCCGCGCCTGTCGACGGTCGTGTACTCGGTCGTGATGAACGTCTCGAAGACGCGCTTCACGTCGTCAGGAAGGGAGGCGGTCATGGGCTTCCGCAAAGGCTAGATCGTCCAGCGCGCACCCGGCCTGCTCAAGGATGCCCCGGGGCCACCGATAGGCGTCTCGATGGCTGTCCGCCGATCCCTCGCGGCCTCGCGCCGACCTTCGCTGTCCTCGGAGCGCGGCTCGCTGCTGGTCGAGGTGATGGTCGGAGCGATCGTGCTCGCGATCGTGACGTTCGCGGTCCTCGACGGCATGAGCGGGGCCGCCGACACCGGCGAGCGCAACCGCCAGCGGTCGGTGGCGTCGACGCTCGCACAGCAGGACATAGAGCGTCTGCGCGCGTTCGAGATCACCGACATCTCCAACTATCGCGAGACCCGCAGCGTGAACATGGGCGGCGTCAGCTACACGGTCGTCTCGCGGACGGACTGGGTCCGCGACGCAAGCGGGCTCATCAGCTGCACCAACGACGACACGACGGCCGAGTACCTGAAGCTCACGTCGGTCGCATACTCCCCAGCCTCCGAGGAGACGCCTGTTCGCGAGGTCAGCCTGCTGACGCCCGCCCCTGGCGCCTTCAGCGCCACCTCCGGCACCGCTGCCATCAAGCTCACCGACCGCGAGGGGAACCCGCACGCCGGCGTGGGTGTCTCGCTCGACGGCACGAGCGACTACTCCGATTCGACCAACGACGTCGGCTGCGCGATCTTCGGCATGATCCCGGCCGGCAACTACGAGGTGAACGTCAACGGACTCGTGGGCTGGGGCGGCGAGGACGGCAACACCAACCAGGTGACCGTCCAGCCCGCGAAGACGAGCCTGAAGCACCTCGAGCTCGAGCCGCCCGGCACGCTGCGCGCCCGCTTCGAGCGGCCCGACGGGACCGCCGCCGCCTGGTCCTCGATGACCGTGGCGAACGCGAAGCTGCCGGGGGGCACCAAGTCCTTCCCCGCCGGCAGCTCCGTGCCGACGATCGACAGCAACGGGCTGTTTCCCTTCGCCGACGGCTACGGCGTCTACGCCGGCACCTGCCGGGCGAACAACCCCTCTTTCTGGGACGCGACTTACTTCACGACCTCGGGCAAGGGATCGGTCGTGCTCGATCCCGGCGACTTCCTCGAGCCGGTCAACGTGCAGATGGGCACGCTGCGGGTGCGCGTGCGCAACTCGAGCAACAACCTCGTCGACTCGCGCGTGACCCTACGTCAGCAGGACAACCAGACCGGCTGCACGGTGAACTCGCTGACCGCGTTCGTGAACAACACGGGCAGCGACGGCGAGCACACCTTCGTGGTTCCGTTCGGTACGTACCGGATCTGCACGAACAACGTGAGCGGCACGCTCCGGCGGCGGGAGTCCACCGGCCCCGCCGGCACCGGCACGCCGACCGCCCCGCGCGACGTCCGGGTCGCCCCGCCCGGCGCCATGACACCGACCGTCGACATCACGCTTCCGGGCAGCGGCTCCTTCTCGAGCTGCTCGACGAGCCCATGATCCGCCGCCGCCTCCGCAACCTCGGCCCGGACCAGTCGGGCTTCACGCTGACCGAGCTGCTCACCGCGATCAGCATCGGCCTCGTACTGCTGATGGCGGCCTTCACGCTGCTCGATCGGGCGAGCTCCGCGTCGCAGGAGATCATCGACCGCCAGGACGCGGTGCAGCGCGGCCGCCAGGCCATGGAGCTGATCCAGCGCCAGCTGCGCTCGCAGGTCTGCCTCGGGGACGAGGAGGAGCCGATCACGTGGGCCACGGGCAACCAGGTGACCTTCTATGCCGACCTGAGCGACGGCAGCAAGAACATCCAGCGTCGCACCATCTTCTATGACGCGCCGAACAAGAACCTCGTCGAGCGGATCTACCCCGGTGACGGCGAGTACCCCCTGCTCACGTTCTCGAACACCCCGAGCGAGGAGCGCATCCTGGCCCGGCGGGTCGAGCCGATCAGGGACGGCGGCGCGCCGCGCGACTTCTTCCGTTACTACGCCTTCAAGCTCGGCGGTGGGCCGGGCGAGCTGGAGCAGCTGAGGAACGGCGGCAACGACCTGACGGCAGACCAGAAGGCGACCACCGTGCTCGTCAAGGTCGGCTTCGTCGTGCTGCCCGACAAAGAGCGCCCGCGCGACCGCGACGCGCTGACCATGGAGAGCGACGTCTACGTTCGCATCGCCGACCCGTCGAGGCCCGCGGAGGGACCCGCATGCATCTGATACTTCGCAAGCTTCGAGGCCAGCGCGGCTTCACGACCGTGACCCTGATGGGGGTCCTCGCCGTGGGCGGCCTGCTCGTGGCTGCCGGCTTCGCAGCCGTCGATCCGGACATCTCGCTGTCGCGCGAGGACCAGGACTACAAGCAGTCCTACGGCGCGGCCGAGTCTGGGCTGCAGTGGTACCTGAACAGCCTGGGCAAGAACAACAACTACTACGTGAACTGCACCACCGGACTCCCGCAGCCCGCGCCGGGCCAGCCGGCGCCGGTGAACCAGCGCTGGAACGGCACCGGCACCGACCCGCGCATCTGGCGCGCGATCGACGCGACGGAGAAGGCTCAGTACACGGTCGAGCTGCTGCCGGCACCCGGCTTCGCGTCCTGCGTGCCGAACAACCAGTACTCGGTGGTGGACCCGAACGGCAACATGCGCCTGCGCGTCACCGGGCGCTCGCGCGGCGAGACGCGCAGCGTGATCGCCACGCTCCGGCGCCGCAACTTCATCGACTTCATCTACTTCACCGACTTCGAGACCCTCGACCCCGCCGCCTACTCGAACCCGGCGCAGATGGAGATCAACTGCGCGCGTTACCGCGACCAGCGCGAGGGCCGTGGCTGCACCGAGATCCGCTTCGCCGACAACGACGACGTGTTCGGGCCCTTCCATACGAACGACAACGTGCTCGTCTGCGGCTCTCCGACGTTCGGCCGCACCAAGCGCGACGTGATCGAGATCAACGGGCCGCGACCGTTCGAGACCTCGTCCGGCTGCGGGAACAACCCTGATGTCAAGGGCTTCCTCGACCACCCTGCCGGGCCGCTGGAGATGCCGCCGTCGAACAGGGCGATCAAGGATGTGACGCTGCTTCCCTACCGCTTCGACGGGAAGACGACGATCACCCTCCTGGGGCAGACGATGCTGGTGGTCAACCAGCAGCGCTTCGGCGACCTGCTGCCGCGCGAAATGCCGCTCCCCAACAACGGCGTCATCTACGTCTCGAACATGCCGGCCGGGTGCACGAGCGGCTACGACCGCACGCAGGACTACACGAACCAGCCCGTGAACTGCGGCGATGTCTGGATCAAGGGCAACTACTCGCGCGACCTCACGGTCGCGGCCGACAACGACATCGTCATCAACGGTCATCTCGACCGCAACAGCGACGGACTGCTGCTCGGGCTGATCGCGAACAACTTCGTGCGGGTCTACCACCCGGTCACCTGGGACGACGGTCAATGCGAGGAGAACGCGACCGGCTACGTCCGCGACCTGCGCATCCAGGCCGCGATACTGGCCCTGCGCCACTCGTTCATCGTGGACAACTGGGGTTGCGGCGACCCCACCGGCAACCTGATCGTGGACGGCGCCATCGCGCAGAAGTTCCGCGGCCCGGTCGGCACGGTCAACGGAACGTCGATCGCGACCGGCTACCGCAAGGACTACGAGTACAACGACCGGCTGCGCTACCGCGAGCCCCCGTACTTCCTCGACCCGGTGCAGGCGTCCTGGCGCGTGGCGCGCCAGAACGAGCAAGTGCCTGCGACGGCCGAGCCCGAGGAGTAGCGGCTAGGGCAGCTCGGCGGCCACCAGCTCCGGAGCACCGGTGAGCCCTCCGTGGCCCTGGCCCTCGAGCGTGCGGACCGTGACGTCGGGCAGTGCCTCGGCGTAGGCGCCGGTCGAGCGCTTCGCCCAGTCGGGGCTCTCGCTGCCGACGAACATGAGCACCGGTATGTCGAGCGCCCCAAGCGCCTGGCGATCGAGCTCGAAGCCGGCCTCTGCGCGCAGCTCGCGCGGCAGCGTGTGGGCGATCGTCTTGCGCAGCTCCCAAACCGGCGCGGCCCGCAGCTCCTCGAGCTCGGCTCCCGTGTAGCCGCCGATTGCCGCCAGGAACTCGCTGACGACCCGCTCGCGGTCGCCGGCGTCGATCTGAGCCTCCCAGCGCTCGAGTACCGCCGGCTCAGTCAGCACGCCGCCCATGGGTGGCTCGTAGAGGACGAGCCGCGGCAGCCCGTCGATCAGCGTCGCCGCGCCCGCAGAGACGAGCGCGCCGTAGGAGTGGCCGAACAGGAGCGGCTCGCCGCGGTCGGCCGCGGCGGCGCGGACCACCGCCGCCACGTCGTCGAACTCGCGCTCAACGGAGTAGCCGTCGCCGTCGCTCGAGTCGCCGCGCCCGCGCCGGTCGACCGCGATCACGGTGAAGCGGTCCTCCACGAGCGGCCGCAGGGCGGCGAACCCCCAGCGCGCCGACCCGGCGCCGTGGACGAGCACGAGCGGCGGCCCCTGCCCCGACACCTCACATGCGATCTCGACGCCGTCCGGCGACCTCACGTGCTCCAGCACGAGCGGCAGCCTACCCGGGGCAGCCGGGGAGTCCCCAGAGCCCGCGCCCGGCCTCGCGCGCACGCCGTGCCGCACGCACGAACAGGTCCTCGTACTCGACGTTCGGCGGGACCGTGAGCGGCTGGGCGAACCCCTGTGCGACGAGCGCGCGGTTCAGGAAGCGCCCGTCGCGGAGCCACACGTACGCGAGGGCGCGCCCATAGCGGTCGCGCTCCTCGACCCCGAGCCGGTAGCGCACGCGCGCGCCGACCGGGACCGTCCGCTCGACGAAGCGCGACGCCTCGCGCCCGAAGCACTCGCGCTCGCCGAAGACCTCCGGCGTGTCGATGCCGATCAGGCGCACCTTGCCGATGCCGGACAGGTAGAAGGTGTCGCCGTCGGTGTGCTCGGTGAGCGTCGCGCGGGCGGCATCCGGCGGGACGCGCGCCGACGTTGCCGTCGCCCCGCCGCGACCGAAGTCCTCTTCCGAGCAGCCCGCGACGGCGACGAGGAGGGCGGCGAGGGCGGGCGCTAGTTGTCGGAGCCCAACCGGTCCCAGCAATACAGCTCTACCGCCTCGGCGGCGAGCTCCATCAGGCGCTCGTCGGACAGCCATGGCAGCACGGTCCCGAGCGCCTGCTCCTCGCTGATGCCGGCCTCGAAAGCGTCGTCGCCCTTGAAGCCCGCGGCGATCCGCAGCGCCTCACGGCGATGCTCGCCGAGGCGCGGGAACGCCCCGAGCAGGAACTCCTTGTTGGCGATCGGCTGGCCGACCTCGAGCGAGGCGTGCCATGCGGCGAGCATCGACAGATCGTCGTCGTCGAGCTCCTCGACGGCCTTGGCGTAATGCACCTGGAGCTCATCGTCCGGGATCTCGTCGACCCAGGCGCGCACGACCTCGCCCAGCAGCTGCCGGCGGGCTTCCCGCCCGACGCTCTCTGCGACGACCCTGATCGCTTCCTGTGGCTCGATGAAGCAGAGAGGCATGTGCCTTCGCTCTCCTCCGGATTGCATGGCTAACTGGTCGGAGAGTAGGACGAGGTCCTGACGGAAAGACAGCGCGGCGGCGGATCTAGGTCCCGAGCACGTCGGCGAGGCGCTCGGAGGCGAGCTTAAGGCGCCGGAAATACGCAGCACGGCTTAGATTGAGCTCGTCGGCCGCCTGCTCGTGGCTCGCTGCAGGATCGAGGTAGCCGCGCTCGAGAACGCGGCGCATGAGGCGCTCGCTCTCCGTGTCGCCGAATGCCCGCCCGGCCGCGTCCTCGAGCAGGGTGCGCACCGCCGTGGCGCGCTCCTCGACCCCGTCGCCGGTCGCGAGCGGCGACTGCGCGAGGGCGTGAGGCAGGCGCAGGTTGCGGAGCGCCTCGCGGACGACCTCAGGGTCGGCGCCGGGCGTGGGCGACGCGGCTGGTTCGGGCTCCGCGGTTGCCGGCGGCGCCATCCCGAGCTCGAGGTAGATGGTGTCGCGCTGGGCGCCGAGCAGGCCGCCGGGCCCGTAGTCGACGAGCCAGCACTCGACGCGCTTGTGCCCGTAGCCCTCGACGTCGAGCTCGTCGAGATGGGTCGCCCGGATGACTCTGAGGAAGCCCTTCAGCTCCTCGAGCTCCGGGTCGACGGGCAGGTAGGCATGGCGCGGGTTGTCGAGCCCCGAGCGCAGCACGCCCGCCATGTTGATCATGGCCTGAATCTGCGAGTCGGTGTCGCGCGTGAAGTCGACGGCGTCCCGCCAGAGGATCGCGTTGCCGTCCGGCCGGAGCTCGCGCGCGTGGGCGAGCCACGGCCCCAGCAGGACGTCCCGCTCGGCGGCCGGCGGGGCGTTCCGCGGGGTCACCGAGATGGCGAAGCCGCAGAGCGCGTCACCCGCGTCGCGCGCGATCGCGACGGTCTCCGGGGCCTCTTCGAAGAACGGCCGCGTCAGGTCCCACCACTCCGCGTAGCCCTGGCTGCCCAGCAGCAGGGCGACCTGCTCGGCGTCGCCGCGGCGCGCGCCGTCGACGCGGTTCCTGATGCTGCCCTCCCAGCCGTAGAACGCGCGTATCTGCGGCGTCTGGACGAGCTCGGCGAGGTCGACCGTGAGCATCGGCCGCCCGCGAACGGCCCGCAGGTAGAGGCTGTCCGCGATCCGCCGGCGCAGCTCCCGCTCACGCTCCGCCTCGCGCTGCATCAGGTCGACGCGCAGCGCCCGGCGCACCAGGTCGTGGAGGGTGAGCCCTCCGCCGAGCGCCTCGGCGAAGCTGCGCGACTCGAGCCAGCGCAGGCCGTCCTCGGGGTCCGTCTCGGGAAGGACGTCGCGCAGCAGCTCGAGCGTCGTGACGCGCGCGATGCACGCCACGCCGAGGACGTCGCGGTAGCGCCCCTCGATCTCCGCCTCGGCGAGCCGGCGCACGAGCGTTCGCACCATCTCGCCGGTCTCGCCGCGCCCGGGACTCCAGCCGCCGTTCTGCGCCGCCGCGATCGAGAGCGTCAGCGCGAGCGGCGAGCCGCCGGCCCAGTGCGCGAGCTCGTCGCGCTGCGCTCCGCTCAGCCCGTGCGCCCCGAGCAGCTCCTCGGACTCGCTGAGCGAGAGCGGGCCGAGCTCGATCTCGCGCGTGACCGTCTCCCAGCCGCCCTCGAACCAGCCGCGCTCGGGCGAGCCGCGCCCCGCCACGACGACGATCGCGTGCTCCGGGAGCGACGGCAGCAGCTCGCGGCGCAGGTGACCGCCGAGCGCGACCATGCGCTCGTAGGTGTCGATCAGGATCAGCGGGCGCTCGAGCTCGTGCGCAGCGGCGAGGGCGTCCCCGATGGCGTCCGGGACCGGCGGGAGATCGCGGCCCTCGACGAACACCGGCGTCCAGCCGGCGGCGCGGCCGCGGTCGGCCACCTGCCGCAGCAGCGCGCTCTTGCCGATCCCGCCCGGCCCGTGCACGAGCACCACGCTCGCTGGGGGATCGTCGCTGAACAGCTCGGCGATCGCCTCCAGCTCCCTGGCCCGGCCGACGAATGCCGCCCGATCACGCCGGGTCATCCTTGTACCCAGATTCACCTCAGCTGGCCCTCTTGCGGCTGAGCGTACAACGATGCGGTCACGATCCGCCAACCGCCTGGCGCGGGCGGGATTACGGTGCCCGCAGCGTCAGCTCCGGCGGGTGCACGCAGAGCGCGGCGCGGCCGGGGCAGTCGGCGCACAGCCCGGCATGCGGCTCGTCCGACGGGACAAAGCTCCCCTCGACCACCCCGCGCGCCAGCTCGAGCAGCTCGCGCTCGAGACGGCCGGCGTCGGCCGCTGCGTACACGGCGAGCGCCGGCTCGTCGGGGCGCTCGAGGAAGCAGTGGGCAACCTCGACCCGCTCCGCCCCCGCGCGCAGCGCGGCCAGGGCATAGACGATCCGCTGGGTCGCGTAGCCCTCCGCCACCACTTCGGCCGGCTCGCGGCCGTCGAGCACGTCGCTCTTCCAGTCGACCACGAGCGTGCCGGCATCCTCGAGCGCATGGACGTCGACGACCCCGTTCATCAACAGGCTGCGGCCGCCGGCCCCTTGCGGGGTGAGCGTGAAAGTGAAGGGCAGCTCGGTCCGGAAGCGGCGCGCCGCCGCGATCCGCTCGCGCAGCCCTGCGCCCGCCACGCGCTCGACCATCGCACGCAGGTCCGCCACGTCCGCGGGCAGCGACTCGATGCCGTGGCGCTCGATCTCCCCGGCGATCTCCTCGTCCGCCGGCACGACCGGCCGCCGGAAGTCGAGCCGCTCGATCAGCGTGTGCACGATCGAGCCGCGCAGGAGAGCCGTCATGCCCCCCTCCGCCGCGGGTAGCTCGGGCGGCAGCGGCGACTCCACGGTGGCCAGCCCGAGCGCGCGCTGCAGGTAGAAGCGGTAGCCGCAGCGCCGGTACGCCTCGAGGCCGCTGTAGCTCAGCCGGCTGACGGGCAGCGCGCGCGGCGCCGGCGGCAGCCCGAGCTCGAGCGCCGGCTGCTCGTAGCGCGGCTCGACGTCGTTCGCGGCCGCGACCGGCGCGCGATCGGCGGCGGGCAACAGCTCGTCGGCGGTCGCCGGCGTGAGCCGCGTCCAGCGCACGCGCAAGGACCGGCCCTCGAAGTCGTCCTCGTGGATCCCCGTGGCGCCGTCGCCCGGCAGCTCGGCGCAGAAGCCGCGCCAGACCCAGCGCATCGGCTCGCTGAGGTCGGACGGCTCGTGGAGCTTCTCTAGGTCCGTCGCGCCGCTCAGGACGAGCTGCTCCTGGGCACGCGTCGCGGCAACGTAGAAGATGCGCCGCTCCTCCTCCTCGGCATCGAGCTTCCCCTGCGCCTTGAGCCGCTCGAGCCGCTCGCTGTCGACGGCGCCGCCGAGCCCGGCGAGCCGCAGGCCGACGCTGCCGTCCTCCGAGATCCGTAGAGAGCCCTCGTCGTCGCGCCCCTCCTTGCCGAGGTCGCAGACGCAGACGACCGGGAACTCGAGCCCCTTGGCGCGGTGGATGGTCATCATGCGCACCGCGTCGAGCGCCTCGGCCTCGAGCGGCGCCTCGCCCTCGCGGGCCTCGAGCGCGTCGAGCTCGGCGAGCGCGTCGACGAAGCCGCGCAGGTCGCGGCCCTCGTCGGCCTCGAACTCGCGCGCCATCCGCATCAGCTTGCGCACGTTGGCCATGCGCCGGATGCCGCCCGGCAGCGAGAGCAGGTGGCGGTCGTAGCCGGTGCCAGTGACGGCGCGGTCGATCAGCGTCTCGAGCGCCACCTGGCCTGCCACGCGGCGCTCCGCCTGGAGGCGTTCGACGAAGGCGGCGAGCCTGCGCCGGTCCGCATCCGGCAGCACGGAGAGCAGATCGTCCGCCGGCTCGCTGACGGCCCACCAGGGGTCGCGGCGCGAGCGTCGGGCGTGCAGGCCGATCAGGGCGACCGCGTCGAGGGACAAGCCGGCGAGCGGCGAGCCGAGCACCGAGTAGACCGCCAGGCCGTCGAGCGGGTTGGCGAGCGCGGACAGCCAGTGACGGAGGTCGGAGACCTGCTGCTGCGCGAAGTAGCCGCGGCCGCCCACCACGTGAACGGGGATGCCGCGCTCCTCGAGTGCGCGCTCGAAGAAGCCCATGGCGGTCGTCGCCCGGAACAGCATCACGACGTCGCCGAAGTCGTAGGGGCCGTTACGCGTGAGCTCGTCGACCCGCTTCGCGAGCAGGCGCGCCTCCGCCGCACGCCAGGGCGGCGCGCTCGCGAGGCCCGCCCCGAACGGCTCGTCGCCGAGCCCGGCCGCCTCGTCCCAGCGCTTCTTCGGCCGATCGACCACGAGCAGCTCGACGCAGGGGTCGACGCGCGGCCCCGGCTCGCGGGCGCCGGGCGCCTCGCGCAGCGGCTCGAAACGCTCGCCCCAGGTCCGCTCGAAGGCGAGGTCGATCGCGTCGAGGATCTCGCCGCGCGCTCGGAAGTTGACAGTGATGCTCTCGGCGCGGTCCGCCGCGACGGCGTCGTCCCAGTGACCGCGGAAGACCCCCACGTCGGCGTTCCGGAAGCGGTAGATCGACTGGTTCTCGTCCCCGACGCGGAACAGGTTGTCGCGCGCGAGCAGCTCGAGCAGCTCGTTCTGCAGGGGGTTCGTGTCCTGGAACTCGTCGACCAGCACGTGCTCGAAGCGCCCGGCGTAGGCCTCCCGCAGGCCTGGGTCGCCCGCGAGCAGGTCGCGGGAGACCAGCTCGAGATCCTCGAAGTCGAGCCCGGAGCGCTCCCGCTTCAAGCGGTCGTAGCGCTCGCCGTAGAGCACGAGCAGGCCGCTCAGCATGGTGTGGTCGCGCTGCTCGAGGCGCGCGAGCACGAACGAGCGGAACTCGCCGTAGGCCGCGCGGTAGTCCTCGCATGCCTGGGTCGAGAGCGCCTTCGCGCGCCCCCTCAGCTCGAGTCCCTTGAGCTCCGCCGCGTCGGGCAGCTCGCCGTCGCCGAGCTTTCCGAGGAGGTCGAGGCCGGCCTCGAGCATGTCGATCGCGCTTGCGACCGCCGCCGGCGCCGGGCCGGCCCCGAGCTCGGCGAGCGCCACGCGCGCGGCCTCCGCGAGCCGGTCGCGCTCGCCCGCCGGAAGCGGTGCGACGGTCGGCTCGAGCTTCGGCCGCCGCTGCCCGCGGCTGCGCAGGTGGGAATAGGCCGTGCGCACCATGTCGCGCAGCTTGTCCGGCGTATGCGCGGCCACCATCTCGATGCGCTCGGGGTCCGCGCCGCCCGCCATGAACTCCTCGAGAGCGGCGTCGAAGGCCTCGAACGCAAGCCGGTCGGCCTCGACCTGATCGAGCACACGGAAGTCCGGGTCGATGCCGGCGCTGAGCGCGTGCGAGCGCAGCATGCGCGCGCACAGCCCGTGGATGGTCGAGATCCAGGCGCCCTCGGCGGCGCGCGCGTCCTCCCGCCGGCCGAGCTCGAGGAAGCGCCGCCGCACGCGCGTCTTCATCTCCGCAGCGGCCTTCTCGGTGAAGGTGATGGCCAGCATCGACTCGACGGCCGCCCCGTCGTCGACGACCGCTCGCACGAAGCGCTCGACGAGCACCGTCGTCTTGCCCGTGCCAGCGCCGGCGCGGACGAGCAGCGAGCCGTCGCGGCGCTCCACCGCGCGCGCCTGCTCGGGCGTCAGCGCGGTCATCCCGCGCTCCTGCAGATCGACGGGTACTTGCAGCCGCCCTGCCAGTCGCAGCGCTCGGGCGCGGGACAGAGGTGCCCCGCGCGCATCTCGGCGTCGGTCTGGCGGATCCGCCCTAGCGCCCATCCGAGCCGCTCGCGGAAGTCGTCCGCCTCGAGCCTGTCGCCGGGGAACCAGCCCGAGCCGAGCGCGTCGACCTCTGCGGCGACCATGCCGCGCGGGCGAGGGTCGTCGCCGCCGAGAGCCACGTACACGCCGCCCGCGGCGCGCAGCTCGAGCAGCCGTTCGACAACGAGCATGTAGAGCGCCGCCTGGAAGCGATTCTCCTTCTCCCAGCTCGCGACCTTGTAGCGGTCGACGCGCTTGCTGCTCTTGTAGTCGATCACGAGCGCGAGCCCGTCGTGGGTGTCGACCCGGTCGATGCGGCCGCTCACGCGCAGCCCTGCCGCGATCTCGACCGGTTCGTGCCCGTTGCCGTATCCGAACTCGAGCTCCAGGTACTCCGGCTCGAAACGGCTGTCCGAGCGCGCCTCCGCACGCACGTGGCGGAGCAGGTCGAACTCGAGGCGGCGCGCCGCGGCCATGACACGCGTCTCCTTCGGGGAGATCCTGAACTCAGCGCGCTGCCCGCGCAGCTCCTCGAGCAGGATGCGCTCGGCGCGGCCGAGGTTGGCAGGGGTGACCCGGCGCTCGCCAGTCTCCTCGCGGACGCGGGCGTAGGTCGCCTCGAGCACGTTGTGCGCGTAGCTCCCGCGGACCATGGCCTCGGGATCCGGCTCCAGGGCGTCGGGCTTCAGGAGGTCCTCGACGAGCCACTTGACCGGGCAGTCCGCGAAGTGCTCGAGCGCGCCCGCCGACACCGCGTCGCGCGCAGCCAGCTCGGCGAGCAAGGCCCCGCAGGTGAGCGGCCCGGCCACGCGCTCCTCGCGACGCGGGCCGGCGGCGGCGAGCGCGCGGTCCCACTCGGCGGAAGTGGGAGCGTCGTCGGGGGTCCAGGTCACATCCGACAGCGAACGCGTGCGGGTCTCCGGCGCGCCGAGCAGCTCGCGGGCGTCCTCTACGAAGAACGACTCCGCCTGCGGGTTGCCCTCCTCGTCGCTCGAGCGCGACGACAGCACGAGCAGCCGCTCGGCGCGCGAGGCGCAGACGTAGAAGAGATAGCGCTCGCGGTCGAGGGCGTCCTCGCGCACGGGCAGCACGAGCCCGGTGGCGCTCGCGATCGCGCGCCTGTCCTCGTCGGCCAGGAACGGCTCCGGAGCGGTGCCGCGCGGGAACTCGCCCTCCTGCAGGCCGCAGACGAACACGGCCTCGAAGCGGCGCGCGCGGATCGCCTCCGGCGTCGCGACCTGGACGCGGTCGGGCTGCGGGTTCTCGCCCACGTGCACCTCGAGCTGCTCGAGCACGCGGTGCACACGCGCGGCGTCGACCCGGCCGCCGCCCGCACCTCCGGGGCGCAGGACGTCACGCAGCGCCGACAACGCCGCCTGGCCCTCACGGAGGGCGCGCGCCTCGTCGAGCTCCGGGCCGCTCAGAAGTGCGGCCTCGCGCTCGTGCGGCGCTGCGAACAGGCTGCCGAGGCGCGCCTCGAGCTCGGCCACGAACGCGTTCGCGTCACGAGCCCGGGCGAGCCGGTCGAGCTCGCTCAGCTCGAAGCTCTTCTCCTCCCACAGCGCGCGGGCCTGCGCGGCGCTGTGGGCCCCCTCCTTGCGGACGGCGGCCTCGAGCCGGTCGGCCAGGCCGGTCACGTGCAATCTCCCGGGGGTGCGCAGGTAGGTGAGCAGGTCGTCGGCGCTGCCGCCGAGCGAGGCGCAGCGGATCAGCGCCAGCAGGCCGCGCCCGATGCCGGTGTGGCCGAACGGGACGCGGCGGTCGATCGAGTAGGGAATCCCGTAGGCGCCGAACACCTGCTCGAGCAGGGACGCGTACGAGCTCGGCCGCCGGAACACCACGGCCACGTCGCCGGGCACGACGCCCTCGCGCAGCAGCTCGAGGATGCGCGCCCCGGCGAGCTCGACCTCGGCGCGCTCGCCGCCGGCGCCGTGGAACGAGATCGCGGCGCCCGGGTCGACCGGCTCGCCGGGCTCCTCGAACAGGCGCCGTTCCAGGTGGTGGAGGGCGGCGCGCGAGCCCTCCACGTAGTGCACGTCGACCGGCTCGAGCGCCTGCTCGGACGCGCCGCGGGCGAGCAGCTCCTGCCTGATGCCGGCGGTGGCCCGGAAGGCCTCGCGGCCGGGCTCGAACGGCAGCGACACGCTCACGTCGGCGCCGCAGCGGCCCGAGATCGTCTCGAGCGCATCGAGCTCGAGCGCGGTGAAGTCGTCGAACCCGTAGACGAATAGGGGCGTGCCGCCCCATGCGTCCGGCTCGGCCCGCAGGGCGTCGAGCGCGCGCCAGCCGAACACGTCGGCGTCGACGAGGCCGGCGCGGTCGAGCCCCGCGCGGTAGCCGCGGTAGACGGCCGCGACCTCCTCCGCGTAGGCGCGCCGCGGGCCATCGCCCGCCCAATCCCGCAGCGCCCTGGTGAAGCGGGCGGGGTCGACCATCGAGCGGCCCAGCTCCGCCACGAAGCGCGTCGCGGCGCGCACGAAGCCGGGCTGCGCGGCCGACTCGGCGAGCACGTCGAGGCTCGCTGCCTGCACCGCCTCCTCGACGATCAGCTCGCGCTGGACGTCCGAGGCCACCCGCTCGCCGTAGCCAGAGCGACGCGCGATCTCCTGGAAGAGCCAGCGGAAGCGCAGGACGTGGGCGCCGAACACGGCCCCGCGCTCGGCCAACTCGCGCTGGGCATGCTCGACGTCCCCGAAGGTGGGCACGAGCAGGATCGGGTCCTCGGGGAGCCGCGCCCTCAGCCCGCCCAGCACCTCGCCGGCCTTCGCGGCGTTGGCGGGTCCTGTTACGAGCGTGAGCGGCACGACCTGTAGAGGTAGCGCGCGGTCATGACGGAGAGATTGTCGCGCTCAGGTGCCCGGATCTGACGGGAGGATGGGCTCGCTGCGCACTGGGCCGCGCCGAGTGCCAGCGCCAGACGGCGCGGCGGCGAGCGCACCGTTCGATGCGGCTGCCTCGAGCGCCTGGGTGAAGCGTGCCGGCGGCAGCATCACGGGGGCCTCCTGGAGCTCCCAGCCGCGGTTCGGACGCATGATCCAGCGGGCGATCCGGAGCCGCTCCCCCTCGAGCCGCTCGACCCGCAGCTCGTCCCGGAGCTCACCGGAGCGTCCGGGGCTCGCGCCCTGGCCGTCCTGGCTCGGCTCGGCCTCGGAGCCGAGCGCCGGCAGCGAGAGCAGGTCCTTCTCGGCCGCCTCGACAAGGAGACCCGGGAGATCGCGGAGCTCGAGCACTGGCGCGGCACGCACGAGCTGGCCGGCGTGCCAGGCGGCAAGCCGCAACCCGCCGGGCACCTTCTCGAGGCGCAGCTCGCGGCCGTCCTCGTAGGGGCCGGCCGAGGCGAAGACGCCGCGCGAGACGGTGGCGCCGGCCGACGCAGCACTCCGGCGCGCGCCGCCGGACCGGGTCGAGCTCGTCCGGCGCGGGCGGGACGGCTTCAGGTTGGGATCGAGAACGGTGCCCTTGGAGCAGATCGGGCAGTCCGCCGTGAAGCGGTTGTGGCGGCAGAAGGTGGGCACCTCAGCCAAATCTAGCTGCCGCGCACCCGGCGGGAAGGCCCGGCTGCCACCATCTCGCGCATGCGCACGGCGGTCGTCTCGGACCTTCATCTTGGCGCGCTCGGCGGGGCGGACGTGACCCGCGACCCGAGCGTGCGCCAGCGGCTCGTCGACGCGGTCAGTGGATACGACCGGGTCGTGCTGCTGGGTGACGCGCTCGAGCTGCGCGAGCGCCCGCTCGCCGAGGCGCTCGAGGTGGCCGCGCCGTTCGTTGAGGCGCTCGGCGCCGCGCTGGCCGGTCGCACGCTGGTGCTCGTGCCGGGCAACCACGACCACGCTCTCGCGGAGCCCTGGCTCGGCCGCCTGCGGCTCGACGGCGCGGAGCTCGGCCCGGACGGGGAGTGGCCGGTCGCTCCCGAGGACGACGCCGCGGGCCGGCTCGCCGCGGCGATGCCCGAGGTGGAGGTCAGGCTCGCCTATCCCGGGCTCTGGCTCCGTCCCGGCGTCTACGCGACACACGGCCACTACCTCGACCTCGACCTGACGGTGCCACGGCTCGAGTCGATCGCCGCCTCGGCGATGGGACGGCTCACCGGCCGCGGGCGCGAATGCGGGTCCGCGGCCGACTACGAGGCCGTGCTGGGGCCGATCTACGCGTTCTACGAGCGGCTCGCGGAGGGCGCCGGCCCAGCGGCGCTGAGCCGGGGCGGCACCCTCTCGCGCACGGTCTGGAAGCGCGTGACCGGCGAAGGCCGCACCGGACGCCTGCTGCTCGGCCGGATCGCGATCCCCGGTGCCATCGAGGTCCTCAACCGCCTGGGACTGGGGCCCTTCCACACCGAGCTGACCGGCGTCGAGCTGCGCCGGGCCGGCCTGCTTGCGATGGGGCGCGTGGCGGACACGCTCGCCCCGAACGCCGAGCACGTCATCTTCGGCCACACGCACCGCGCCGGACCGTTCCCCGGCGACGACCTCGCCGAGTGGACCACCCTGTCCGGCTCACAGCTCTGGAACTCCGGAACCTGGTTCCACGAGTCGGCCTTCGTGCAGGACGGCGACCTCAGCAACCCCTACCTGCCGGGAACCGTCCTGACGCTCGAGGACGAGGGGCCGCCGCGGCTCGACAACGCGCTGGCCGGCTACGCCGCCGCCGCGAGCGGCTCCGGCTCCGGGGCCGCCGCGCCGAGCGCGTAGGCGGCCTCGTCGAACTCGCGCAGGCGCTGGCGGAAGGGCCACGTGTAGGTCGGCCAGAGCGTCGAGTTGTGGCCGTTGGCGTCGATGTACCAGCTCTTGCAGCCGCCTGACACCCAGACCGTGCCCTCCGTCATGCGGTCGATCTCGGCGTTGTAGGCGGCCTGAGCGTCCTGGCGGACCTCGATCGTTCGCACCCCGTTGCGGCGCAGCGCGCGCAGCGCGCCGGTGAGGTACTGGATCTGAGCCTCGATCATGAAGACGATCGAGTTGTGCCCGAGTCCCGTGTTCGGCCCGACGAGGAAGAACAGGTTCGGGTAGCCGGCGACGGCCGACCCCTTGTACGCGGACGGCGAGCCTCTCCAGGTCTCCCCGAGCGTGCGGCCGTCGCTGCCGCGGATCCGGCCCGCGATCGGGATGTCCGTGACGTGGAAGCCCGTGCCGAAGATGATCGTGTCGACCTCGCGCTCCACGCCGTCCTCGCCCACGATCGAGTTCGCGCGGACCTCGCGGATGCCGTTGGTCACGACCTCCACGTTCGGCTTGACGAGTGCCGGATACCACTCGTCCGTCGGGAGAATGCGCTTGCAGCCCATCGCATAGCGGGGCCGCAGCTTCTCGCGCAGCTCCGGGTCCTCGACCTGACTGTGCAGGTGCCGGAGCGCCATCTTCTCGACGAGCCGGCCGAGCCGCGGGCGCCGGAACTGGAGCACGAACGTCTCACGCGCCCAGTAGATCCCCGCGCGCATGGCGAGCTGCGCGGGCGGGAAGACCCGGTAGACCGCCCGCTCCCAGCGCTTCATCGGCCGGTTGGGGTGCGGCACGACCCAGGGCGCGGTGCGCTGGAACACGTGCAGCTGCTCCACCTTCGGCTGGATCTCCGGCACGAACTGGATCGCCGAGGCGCCGGTGCCGATGACGGCCACCCGCTCGCCAGTGAGCTCGTGCTCGTGGTCCCAGCCGGCGGAATGGAAGGTCGCGCCCTCGAAGCGCTCCATGCCGGGCAGGTCGGGGTAGCTCGGATCGCTCAGCGGCCCCTGGGCGGCGATGACGACGTCGGCCGTGAGCTCGCCCTGGGTCGTCTCGAGTCGCCACAGCTGCTCGTCCTCGTCCCAGTTGGCCGCGAGCAGGTCGGTGTCGAAGCGGATGTGCGGCATCACGCCGTAGCGGTGAGCGCAGTCGCGCAGGTACTCGAGGATCTCGGGCTGCGGCGAGAAGGTGCTCGACCAGTTCGGGTTGGGCGCGAAGGAGAACGAGTAGAGATGCGAGGGCACATCGCAGCGACAGCCCGGATAGGTGTTGTCGCGCCAGGTGCCGCCGATGTCCGAGGCGCGCTCGAGCACCGTGAAGTCGAACTCGCCCTCCTGCCGGAGCTTGATTGCCATGCCGAGCCCGGAGAAGCCGGCGCCGACGATGACAATCCGATGGTGGGTCAAGTGAACCTCCGTAGTCCTGGCAGCAAGAGCTCGACGGTCCAGTCGGCAAGCCGCTCGAGTGGGACGTCGGGGTGCTCCCACATCCAGTGGGCCACTCCCTCGTAGGCGGAGTTGACCGCGTGCGCGGCGAGCTCGAGCTCGCGCGGGTCGACCTCCGCAGGAGCCTTCTCCAGCAGCAGCTCATGCACGAGCGCGGCCTGCCGGCGGCGCACCTCGACTGCCGCGTCCGAGAAGCGCCCCTCCATCATCAGCTCCCACGCCACGCGGTTGTCCGCCGCGAAGCGCAGGAAGGCGAGCCCGCCGGCGCGCACGCGCGCCTCCGGCTCGCTCTCGGCGCGCACGGCCTCGGCGACCACCTTCGCGAGCCGCTCGGCCGAGCGCTCGAGGCAGGTCCGGAAGAGGCCGTCCTTGGAGCCGAAGAGCTCGTACACGACCGGCTTCGTCACCCCTGCCCGACGGGCGAGCTCGTCCATGGAGGCGCCCTGGTAGCCGCGCTCAGAGAAGAGCTGCTCCGCGAGCTCGACGACCTGGCGCTCGCGGACCTCGCGCGGCACGCGGCCGTGCCGGAAATCTTCTATGCGGGCGTCGCGGACCTCCACCTACCGCGCGTAGGTTACCGCCGGTAAGGCGGCTGTCAAGAGACCACCTCTTACGCGGCTTCCACCTCTGCCTTGGAGGGACCCGCCTCCGCCTCGGCCTTCTCCTCCTCCGTCTCCCCCTTCGGCGGCTCCTTCGCCCAGTCCTCGTCGAACTCGACGCGCCACTTGCCCTCGTCGGTCTGCTCGAGCCGCAGCTTCGCCCGGAACGTGCGGCCGGCACGGCTGCGGAAGCCCGTCACCGGCTTAGCCGTCCGCCCCACGCCGGGGTCCTCGCCGCGCTCGCGCGACTGGCGCAGCGACTCGATCAGCTCCTTCGCGACCGACACGGGCAGCGACTTGCCCGCCTTGCGCTTCCAGATCACGAAGCCGCAGCCCGGGTCCTCGCGCGACCAGCACGAGTAGCCCTTGCGGTTCTCCGTGATCTCGCGGCCGCAGATCGGGCAGGGCCCCAGCTTGGCGCGCTCGATCTGGACGCCCTTCAGCTTGTCGAGCTCCTCGACCGTCTCCTTCGTGAACTTCGCGATGTCCGCGATGAAGGCGTCGTGGCTGTCCTCGCCGTGCTCGATCAGGCCGAGCCGCTTCTCCCAGCTGCCGGTCAGCTCCGCGGAGGTGAGCTGATGGCCGCCCAGGAGCCGGATGACCTGGATGCCCTTCTCGGTCGCGACGAGCGAGCGGCCCTCGCGCTCGATGTACTCGCGTCCGATCAGGAGCTCGATGATGCCGGCGCGCGTGGCGGGTGTGCCGATCCCGGAGTCCTTCATCGCCTCGCGCAGCTCGGCGTCCTCGATCTCCTTGCCGGCCGTCTCCATCGCGCCGAGCAGCGACGCGTCGCTGAAGCGCCGCGGCGGCTGGGTCTCCTTGCGCAGGAACTCGACCGAGCGGGTCTCGACCTGCTCGCCCTGCTCGAGCCTCGGCAGCAGCTGGTCGCCGCCCGAGTCGTCGTCGCCGCGCTCGCCCTCGGGCTGGTCGCCGTAGACGGCCCGCCAGCCGGGCTCGACGAGGCGGCGGCCGCTCGTACGGAACACGTTGCCCTCGACGTCCGTCTCGACGCGCGTGCGCTCGAACTTGGCGTCGGGGTGGAAGACCGCCAGGAAGCGCTTCGCGACCAGGTCGTAGATCTTCAGCTCGTCCTGGCCCATCCTGCCGAGGTCGTGCTCGGAGCGGGTCGGGATGATCGCGTGATGGTCCTCGACCTTCTTGTCGTTGACGACGCGCCCGAGCGGCAGCCTGTCGAGAGAGGTCACGTACTCGGAGGCGCGCCGATAGGCGGCGTTGTGGCCGACGAGCGCGGCGATCGGCTTGATCTCGGGGATCATGTCGCCGGTCAGGAAGCGCGAGTTCGTGCGCGGGTATGTGAGCGCCTTGTGCTCCTCGTAGAGGCGCTGGGCTGCCGCCAGCGTGCGGCGCGCCGAGAAGCCGAGCTGCGTGTTGGCGTGCCGCTGCAGCGAGGTCAGGTCGTAGAGCAGCTGGGGCCGCTCGACCTCCTCCTTCTTCTCGAGCTTGGTGATCTGGCCGGGCCTGCCCGTGGTGGCCTCGACGATCGCCTTCGCCTCGTCCTCGCTGGGCAGGCGCTTGCCGCCCAGGTAGCGGCCGGCGTAGTTCCGCTCGCCGCTCGCGGCGAACTTCGCCTCGACCAGCCAGTAGGGCTCGGGCTTGAAGGCGCGGATCTCCTCCTCGCGGCGCGCGACCAGTGCGAGCGTCGGCGTCTGCACGCGGCCGAGCGACACCGCGCCGTCGAATGCCGCGCGCAGCCGGATCGAGGCGGCGCGAGTCGCGTTCATGCCGACGAGCCAGTCCGCCTCGGAGCGTGAGCGGGCGGCCTCCTCGAGCGGCTTCATCTCCTCACCCGGGCGCAGGTCCTCGAACGCCTCGGAGATCGCTCTCTTGGTCATCGACGAGAGCCAGAGCCGCTTGACCGGCTTCTTCACCGGTGCGATCTCGTACAGGTAGGCGAAGATGAGCTCGCCCTCGCGGCCGGCGTCGCAGGCGTTGATGATCAGGTCGACCTCGTCGTCGGCCATGCGCCGATGGATGGCGTGGAGCTGCTTCTTCGCCCGCTCGTCGTTCGGGACGAGCTTGAACTCGTCCGGGATGATCGGCAGGTCGGCGAAGCGCCACTTCTTCAGCTTCGGGTCGTAGAGGTCCGGCTCGGCCAGCCCCACGAGGTGCCCGACGGCCCACGTGACCACGTACTCGTCGCCCTCCAGATACGTCTTGTCCTTCGAGTTCTTGAAGGATCCGGGCAGGGCGGATGCCAGGTCGCGCGCGACCGAAGGCTTCTCGGCTATGACTAGGGTCTTGCCCATCGAATGGCTGTTCACGATACGCATATAGGCCGCCACGACGCGATGGGGTGGTGGCTTGAGGAGGCGGGTGGCGTCGATCCGCTCCCCCCTCTGAGCGGATCGGTCGAGGCGGACTTCGTCGTGGTCGGCGGCGGCTACACCGGCATGTGGACGGCGTGGCACCTGCTCCACGCGGAGCCCTCGGCGAGGATAGCGCTGCTCGAGGGGGGCCTCTGCGGGCACGGCCCGAGCGGTCGCAACGGGGGCTTCTGCGAGTCGATGTGGCTCTCGGCCCACGCCTTGAAAGAGCGCTTCGGCGCCGGTCCGGCGCTTGCGCTGCTCGACCTGGCGAGCCGCAGCGTCACGGAGATAGGAGAGTGGTGCGACGAGAACGGCGTGGACGCGTGGTTCCGCCAGGCGGGCTACGTCTGCGTCTCCACGGCGCCCGCGTACGACGATGCCGGCCGCGCCTCGATGCGCGCCGCGGCGGAGCTCGGCCGCCCCGAGGCGGTCCAGGAGCTCAGCGCGGAGCAGGTCCGCGCGCGCTGCGACTCGCCCGTCTTCCGGCGCGGGGTCTTCGTGCCGGACTTCGCGACCGTGCAGCCGGCGCGGCTCGCGCTCGGGCTGCGCGCGAAGCTGCTCGAGCGCGGCGTGCGGATCTTCGAGGGCTCACGGGTATCGGAGCTGAGCGGCGACCGCGGCGGCGTGATCGCCCGCACGGCCGGCGGCTCGGTGCGGGCGGGCGCCGCGGTGCTCGGCATGGGCCCGCGCTCGCGCGCCATCGACGGGTTCGACTCGCGCCTCACGGTCACCTCCTCTCACATCGTCATGACCGAGCCGGTGCCGGACCTGCTCGAGGAAATGGGCTGGACCGGCGGCGAGTGCATCACGGACGGCCGGCTGCTCCTGCACTACTTCCGGACCACGCCGGACGGGCGCATCGTCCTCGGCTGGGGCGGCGGCCGGCTCGCCTGCGGCGCGCGCGTTAACGGGCGCGTCGAGGTCGACCGCGACGTGGCCGCCCAGGTGGCGCGCGACCTCGAGTGGATGTTCCCCGGCGTGCGCGACCGGCGCCTGACGCACGCCTGGGGCGGCCCGATCGACGTCTCCCCCTCCCACATCCCGCAGATCGGCAGCTTCTCCGACGCCCCGGTGCATTACGCCTTCGGCTTCACCGGCAACGGCGTCGGCCCCTCACAGCTCGCGGGCCGCGCGCTCGCCTCGCTCGCGCTCGACCGCCGCGACGAGTACACGCGCCTCCCGATCGTCGGCTCGGACGCCGGTGCCTGGGTCCCGCCCGAGCCGCTCGCCTGGCTGGGTGGCGCTGCTGTGCGTTCGGCGCTCCTCAGGGTCGAAGCGGCCAAGGAGCGCGGCGAGCGCCCCGACCCGCTGAGCGCCGTTGCCGCGGCGGCGCCACGGGCGCTCGGAATGCACCTCGCGCGCTGACCGTAATTCGCCGCGGCCGCCCCGGTTGGAGCGTCGATGGCGATCGCAGCCCAGCCGTTTGGAGCGTCCTTCCTGGATTCCGGGCGAACCCGTAGTACCGTGGGGCGGATGGCCGCGGCGGAGGACCGCTCCGCAGAGGAAGCAGGGCTCGCTGAGCGCGCCGTTCGGGGCGACGGCGATGCGTTCGCAACGCTCTACAGCCGCTACGAGAAGCGCGCGTACAACCTGTGCCTGCGCATCCTCGCCTCCGAGGACGACGCGGCCGACGCGACGCAGGAGGCCTTCGTCAGCGTGCTGCGGCGGCTGCCGAAGCTCGAGGGCCGCGAGCTCGCGTTCGGCTCCTACCTGTTCACCTCCGCGCGCCACGCCTGCTACGACCTGATCGAGCGCCGCAGGCGCGCCGAGCCCAAGGACGACATCGCCGAGGGCGCCGTCCCGGTCGGTGGCGGCGTTGGCGGCGGCGGCATCGGCTTCGACCCCGGCGACCCCCACGACGACCCCGAGCGCAACGTCCTCCTCGCCGCGCGCCAGGACGAGATCCGCGACGCCAACGCGCAGCTGCCGGCGCGCCAGCGCGAGGTGCTGGTGCTGCGCGAGCTCGAGGATCTCTCCTACGACGAGATCGCCGAGCTCATGGAGATGAACCGCAACTCCGTGGCGCAGCTGATCTCGCGGGCGCGCATCAACCTGCGCGACGCGCTGCGCGGGACGGCGCTGGCCTCGGTCGCGACCTCGTCGGCGGACTGCGAGCGCTCGCTCGCCCTGCTCGCGGCCCGGCAGGACGGGCAGCCGAGCTCGGACCAGGAATGGCTCGACGATCACATGCTCGTCTGCGAGACCTGCCCGCTCGCGAGCGAGGCCATGGAGGAAGCCGGGATCTCCTACCGCGCCTGGCTGCCGGTCGCGGCCGGGCCGCTCCTCTTCCGCGAAACGCTCGCCAACGCGGCCGAGGCGGTCGGCGCCGACTGGAGCGACGTGGCCGCCCGCCACGAGGCGCGGATGTCAGCCCCGCAGGGCCTGCGCGCGCGCCTGAAGGCGGCCGCGGGCGGCAGCGCGGCGGGCGGCGCAGGGACGGACAGAGCCCGCGCCTCGCTCAGCCGCCACCGCCGGCGTGACCTTGCGCTCGTCGGCGCGCTCGCGCTCGTGCTGCTGCTCGTGGGCTTCGCCGCCGGCCTGGGCGACGGCACCCAGGTAGAGGAGGCCGTCCCGGTGGCCGACGAGCAGGAACCGGCCGAGACTGCGGAGCAGACCGCACCGGAGCCGGAGACGCAGGAGCCGAAGAAGGACACGCCGGCCGAGAAGCAGAGCGGCGAGCCGCAGGGTACGCCCGCCGCGGCGCCCGACGAGCCGGACACGGAGCCGGCCGGGAGCGACACTCCTTCGACCCGCCCCGGCGGCGGCGACCCGCCGCGGCGCGGCGGCAGCCAGGACGACTCCGCCAGGAACCGTGGCGGGGGCGGCGGCGACAGCCTCGGCGGCGAGGACCCGGTCGTGACCGACCCGCCGGCCGACAGCGACCCCCCTGACCCTCCCCAGCCGCCCGAGCCCGAGCCGCCAGTCATCATCGATCCGCCGCCTGAGAACCCGCGCTGCCCGACGCCGTCCGCCTGCCCGCCACCGCCGCCGCCCTGCATCCCCGGCCAGAACTGCCCGCGCGTCCCGGGCACCCCGCCGCAGCGGCCGCCGCCGCCCTGATCAGACCGGCTCGGTGCGGCGCGAGCCGAGCGCGCGAGCCCGCTCGTGCAGCCAGGCCCCGACCTCGTCGGCCGGCAGGGGGCGGAGCAGGTGAAAGCCCTGCGCGCCGTCGCAGCCGAGCGTGCGCAGCTCGCGCAGCTGCTCCTCCGTCTCGACCCCCTCCGCGACGACCTCGAGGCCGAGGTGGTGGCCGAGGTCGATCGTCGAGCGGACGATCGCCGCGCCGGGACCGTCGCCGCCCATATCCATGACAAAGCTCCGGTCGATCTTGAGCTCCTGGATCGGCAGCTCTACGAGCCGGCCGAGCGACGAGTAGCCGGTGCCGAAATCGTCGACCGAGATGCGCACGCCGAGCGAGCAGATCCGCTCAATCACGTCCATCGCGGTGACGACGTCGCCGATCAGGCCGCGCTCGGTCAGCTCGAGCTGGAGCTGGTCGCCGGGAGCGCCCCAGCGCTCGAGCAGCGACTCGACCTCGCTCGGGAAGCGCGGGTCGAGCAGGCTGCGCTCGCTCACGTTCACGGCGACCGGCACGTTCAGGCCCTCGAGCGCCCACTCGCAGCTCTGCCTGAGCGCGGCGCTGATCACGTAGGTCGTGAGCGGCCCGATCAACCCGGTCTGCTCGGCCAGCGGCAGAAACTCGATCGGCGGCAGCAGCCCGAGCTCGGGGTGCTGCCAGCGGATCAGCGCCTCGGCCCCCGAGACCTCACCGCGTCGCAGGTCGATCTTCGGCTGGTAGAAGAGGACTATCTCCTCCTCGGCGAGCGCGCGCCGCAGCTCGCCGAGCCGCGTCACACGGTCCGGGCCGCGGCGGTCGCGCTCCGGCATGTAGAGCTCGAAGTGCGTTCCCGAGCGCTTGGCGGCGTACATCGCGATGTCGGCCGACTGCAGGAGTCCCTCGGCGTCGCGGCCGTGCTCCGGGAAGAGTGCGATGCCGACGCTCGCCTCGACGAGCAACGGCACGCCGCCGAGCACGAACTCGTCGTGCAGGACGTCCTTGACCCGCCCCGCCACCTCGATCGCGCCGGCGGGGCCGGACACATCGGCGAGCAGGAGCGCGAACTCGTCACCGCCGAGCCGCGCGAGCAGGTCGCCCTGGCGCACCGTCGTGCCGAGCCGGGCCGCGACGTCGCGCAGCAGCCGGTCCCCGTGGCCGTGGCCGAGCGCGTCGTTCACCTCCTTGAAGCGGTCGAGGTCGAGCATGAGCAGGGCGAAGCTGCGCTCCACCGCCGAAGCGCTTTTGATCTCATGCTCGAGCCGGCGCAGCAGCTGGCGCCGGTTGGCGATCCCGGTGAGATCGTCGTGCAGCGCCTGGTGATGGCTCGTCTCCGCATGCCGGCGGAGCTTGCGCGAGGCGCGCGCGACGATCGGGAACAGGACCAGGTAGAGGAGCGCGAGGCCGGCGATGAGGATCGGGTAGAGCCGGCGCGAGTCCTTGTCGATCTGCGCCGCGATCGGCGCGTAGGGCATGTAGACCTCGAAGACTCCGGCGGGGCCGTCGTCGCCGAGCAGCCGCAGCGGGACGTAGACCTCGTAGACCTGGCCGGCGCCCGGGATGCTCTCCTGGACCCCCTCGAAGGCGGCCTGCGTATGTCCCTCGAGGGCCAGCTGGACCTCCTCGCTCAGCTCCCGCCTGCCGACCTCGCGGCGGTTGAACGAGTAGACGATGCGGCCTTGCAGGTCGTAGATCTTCGCTGTCCGGATCCTGCCCCGGAGGACCAGCACCTCGATGCTGCGGTCGATCGCGTCCATCTTGCGCTTGTCGAGGCCGCGCTCGAGGTCGCGCCCGGTCACGTGCTCGTCGGCGATGTCGTTTGCGATGTTCTGGGCCGTCACACGCGAGTTGGCGGCGGCGCGATCGTGGATCTGATCGCTCAGCACGAGGACCAGCGCGGCGCCGAGCGCGACCACACACAGCAGGCTGAGGATGCTGAACTGAGTCAGCAGGCTGAGGTGGGGAACGCGATTTCGCATTCCCACGCGTGATCGGCGCCCCGGAGCCCTAACTGAATACCCCAAACAGGGGTGGCTATGTCACCTGCGGAGGATCCGCCGCAGAAGTGGGACCCGCCCGGGATCCTCGCCGGGCTCGCCGGCCTCCTCGTAGGAGCCGTCCGGCGCGCTCTGGCCGTGAATGTCGTACACGACGTCGCCGCCACAATGCGGGCAGTCGCCCGCGCCGATCACGACGGGGCTCTCGACCCGCCGTTCGCACGATGTGCAGCGAAAAGTCGGCATGACTTCAAAGCATGCCCGGTCGGAGCGCGCTGCTAACCGACCGTGTAGTAGGGGTCGGTGGGGTCGAAGCTGCGGCCCCGGTCGCTACCCCTGCAGCCCCGCCGCCGCTCGCGCTCGCGGAACGGCAGCCGGACGATCGTCTGCGCCTCGTTGTTGTCCTCGTTCGCCTCGTAGATGCCGTTCTCGGGGTCGGCGATGTGCACGTAGGCGAAGCAGCCGCGCAGCCCAGTCACGTCGATCCACTGCTCGGGGTAGGCCGGCGGATAGATGTCGGCCCAGCCGGGCGAGGTGCCGAGCGTCACGCTCTCCTTCGTCGGATTCGTGCTGCAGGCCGGGTAGACCGGACGGCGCGGCGAGCGGGGCAGGCGCGGACGGGTCCGGGTGAGGTCGCGCAGGCAGTACGCGACCTTCGGCCCGGTCCGCACCAGGACCGTGCGCCGGCCGCTCGAGTCCACGCGCCAGAGCTCGAAGCGGGCGGCGTCGTAGAACTTCCACCAGTAGCGCTGCTGGTGGGCGAACTTGAACTGAAGCCGGGCGTCCGTGTCGACCGAGACGATCCCGCCGCCGTGGGTGTGGATGCGCTGGTAGGCCTGCATCGTGCGGCGCGTGGCGCGCTCGCCGCGCAGCTCCACCGGACCCTCGCCGACGCTGTCGAGCACGTTGCCCGCCCGCAGCACGGTGCTGCCCGCCTTGGTGAGCCGGTCGGTATAGAGCCCGTAGGGCCTGCGCATGACGAGGTCCGGGCAGCGCAGGCGCGCGGCCTGCTCGCCGATGCAGGGGTTGACGTCCACCTGGGCGCGCTCGGGCGGCGTTCCCCGTGGCGGCTCAGCGGGAACGGGCAGCTGGCCTCCCGCCGGGAGGGCAAAGACGCCCAGCAGCACCACCGCTCCCAGCGGAAGCAGGACTGTTCGCACGACACGCACCCGCCACATTTGTAGCGCCTGGGGCCGTCGACCCCTGCAAGTTCAGGCGCACGGGCCGGTGTCGACCGTGCCGCCGGCGCGATCCAGGGCGTCGGACACGATCTCGTCCGGCACTCCGAACCCAGCCCGCCCGCCGTCCGAGACGGACGCGGCGAAGATCGTCGTGACGACCCGCCCCGAGGCGTCCACCATCGGTCCGCCCGAGTTGCCAGAGCGCACGAGGCCGCGCAGCGAGGTGATGCGCCGCTCCACCGGACCACGGCCGTAGGCGTCCTGCGTGACGACCGTCGAGGTCTGGCCGAGCCGCCCCGGGCGCACGTCGTAGGGGCCGTTTTCCGGAAAGCCCAGGATCGCCGCGGAGTCGCCCTGGCGGGCGTTCGGGTTCCGCCTCAGAGCCGGGCCGTCGAGGCCGGGGGCGCGCAGGATCGCGAGGTCGTTGCGGGCGTCGAACCAGATCGCCTGGGCGTCGACGCGGTCGCCCTCGCCGCCGACCTGCACCGTCGTATCGTCCTGGCCCGCCACGACGTGGGCGTTCGTCACGACGACGTCGTCGCTCGCGATCCAGCCGCTGCCCTGGACGCCCAGGCCGCACGCTGTGCCGAGGATCTTCACGACGCTGTCCCCGGCGCGGCGCACCTGTGGATCGCGGGCGATCCGCGAGTTGGGCGGCGGCACGTTGGCCTGCGGCCCGTCGATCTGTGGGAACGGGTCGAAGCGCGCGAGCGCCTGGATCAGCGGTCCCGAGGGCGGCAGGACCGCGTTCAGCTCACCCAGGATCTTCGAGCGCTGGATCGGCTCGCGCAGGTCGCCCGCTCCGGGGGTGTTGAGCGCAACCGCCCCGCCGACCCAGAAGAGGAACAGCCCGAGGCAGCCGACGAGCAGCGCCCCGCCGACCCCATCGAGGACGCCGAGCCGCTCACCAAGCCTCCGCCGCAGGTGAAAGCCGAGCACCTCCGCGAGCGAGGCGAGGATGCCGCCGAGCAGGATCGCGCCGATGAGGGCGGAGAGCGGGGCATAGGGCGAGCTCGAGCCCTCCTCGAGAACGGTCGGCCCGAGCCGTGAGCCGAGAATCGCGCCGCCGGCGAAGCCCGCCAGCGAGAGCGCGCCGACGATCAGCCCCTGGGCGTAGCCCCAGGCCGCCATCAGGATCGTGCAGGCGACGATGATCCAGTCGAGCGGGGTCACGGCCGACGCAGGCTAGTGGGCGCTGCCCGGCCTCGGCGCTGTCTACTATCGCTCAGGTCCCCCTCCGCCCGTGAACGAGCTGACCTCCGAGCGACGTCGACGGCTGACCCATCGAGCGCTGCCCGCCCTGGGTGGGTTGGCGGGCGTCGCGCTGCTCGCCGGGGCGCTTGTCGGGTCGTCCGCCACGGGCGCCTCCGAGCGCACCGCGGCCGACTTCACGGAGGCCTGGGAGCGCGGCGACCTGCGCGCCATGCACGGGCTCCTGAGCGACGAGGCACAGAGTGCCTATCCCCTGAAGCGCTTCCGTGCCGCCTACCGGCGCGCCGCCGACACCTCTACTCAGACCGGCCTGATGGTGGAGGATCCGAGCGGCGAGCGCGACGGCGATTGGGTGGTGCCGGTGGTCGTCGAGACGAAGGTGTTCGGGCGCCAGGCGGGCGAGCTGCTCGTGCCGGTCAGCGAGGAGCGGGTGGAGTGGGAGCCGCGACTCGTCTTCCCGGAGCTGCGCCGCGGTGAGCGGCTTGCGCGCCGGAGCGTCCCCCCCGAGCGGGCGACGCTGCTCTCGCGCAACCGGCGCGTGCTGGCCATGGGCCCGGCCGACGCGCGGACCTCGCCGCTCGTGGGGATCGCCGACTCGATCGCGGGCAGCATGGAGCCGGAGGAGACGGCGGAGGAGCGCGCGGGCCTGTACGCGCTCGGCTTCCCGCGCGACTGGCCAGTCGGGCAGAGCGGACTCGAGGAGGCCTTCGAGGAGCGCCTGCGCGGCCGCCCGGGCGGCGAGCTGCGCGCCGGCCGGCGCGTGCTCGCCACGGCACGGCCGCGCGCCGCCGAGCCGGTGCGCACGTCGATCGCGCCGAAGATCCAGGAGGCTGCCGTGCTCGGGCTCGCGGGGCGGTTCGGCGGAATCGCGGCACTCGACCCGAAAAACGGCGAGATCCTCGCGCTGGCCGGGATCGCGTTCTCGGCTCCCCAGCCGCCGGGCTCGACCTTCAAGATCATCACCACGACGGCGGCGCTCGAGGAGGGGCTCGTCAAGCCCAAGACCGAGTTCCCGGTCGAGAGCTACGCGCTGATAGACGGCGTCGAGCTCGAGAACGCCAACGGCGAGTTCTGCGGGGGCAGCTTCCGTGAGAGCTTCGCCCATTCGTGCAACTCGGTGTTCGCGCCGCTCGGCGTCGAAGTGGGCTCGGAGAAGCTCGTCGAGACGGCCGAGCGCTTCGGCTGGAACTCGGACGCCACCATCCCCGGCGAGGTCGCGAGCACGCTGCCGCCCGCGAGCGAGATCAAGTCCCCGCTCGAGATCGGCTCGACCGCCATCGGCCAGTTCAAGACGCTCGCGACGCCGCTGCAGCTCGCCTCCGTCGCGCAGGTGATCGCTGCGAACGGCGTGCGCTATCTGCCCACGCTCGCCGCCGGCGAGGGCGGCGAGGGTACGCGCGTGACCTCGAGGAAGGTGGCGAACACGATCGGCTCGCTGATGGTCGACGTGGTCGACTACGGCACCGGGACGCTGTCCGCGATCGAGGGCGTCAAGGTGGCCGGCAAGACGGGCACCGCGGAGCTCGAGGACACGCGTGGCCCGGAGGCCGAGTCCACAGCACCTGACCCGACCAACACGGACGCCTGGTTCACGGCCTACGCGCCGGCCGCGAATCCGAAGATCGCCGTCGGTGTGATGTTCGTGCGCGCCGGCGCGGGCGGCTCGACGGCCGCGCCCGCGGCCAAGGTGGTGCTCGAAGAGGGGCTCTAGGGGTCAGGTCTTGCAATCGAGCACGCAGTGCGCGATTGCAAGACCTGACCCCTCAGATGTCGAGCTCGAAGGTGAGGTGCTCGTCGCCCTCGCCCTCGATCTCGAGCTCGAGCGGGCGGTTCTCCGTTGTTTGGAGCGGCAGCCGGAACAGCAGCATCGTGCCGGCGGTCGGCCCGAGCTGGGCCACGCTGCCGGCCTCCGGGATGCACTCCTTCGGCTCGAGCTCGCGCGCGTGGTACGCGAACCGGTTGTCCTCGGAAAGCTCCTCGGGCTCGAACTCGTTGCCCTGGTTGTCGACGACCTTGAACTCCTCAACGGTCCCGCGCGAGTCGTCGCTGGACGGGTTGCAGGCCTGCAGGAAGATCCCGTACAGCGTCTCGCCCGGCGCCGGCTCGGGGCGGCCATCGACGTAGGCGTCGTCCGGCGGGATCGCCGGGTTCAGCTGGCGGGTGATGAAGACGTTGTAGTCGACGCCCCCGAGCGGCAGCGCCAGCCCCTCGCGCGCGGGCTCGGTGACGCCCGGCTCCTCGTCGCCACAGGCCGCGACGCCCACGGCGAGGGCGGCCAGGCACGCGAATAGCGTCAGGGGGCGCATCCGGTCGGGCAGTTTAATGGGGCGGGACGCGGGCTGGATCGGTGCCGGTCGGCGCTCCGAAGCGAGCCGCCTTGGAGGGCTCGTAGCCCGCGATCGTCACCCGCTTGAGCGGCTCTTTCGGTGGCTCCTCGAAGATCATGCGCAGCCTTTCGAGCTGCTTCGAGGTCTGCCGCTTGAGCCAGCCGGCCGCGCCGATCTGCTTGATGCGGTCGACGAACGTGGCGGGCTCGCCGTAGGTCGTGAGCTCGACCCGAGTCACGCCGCGCGCCTCCTGACTGAAGTCCCAGACGGCGAGGAAGCGGTTGCGGCCACGACGCCCGACGGCCAGCTCCTCCACGATCCGGCGCGGCCGGTTGACCTCCCTCACCTGCAGCTCGGCGTACTCCTTGGCGAACGGCGCCTTCACCTGGAAGCGCGCCGCCGCGCCCTCGCCCACCGGGTTTACACGAGCGAGCCGGTAGTCACGCAGGTAGTGGTCGGCGTAGGCGGGCCGGCTCGCGAGGTCGCACACGAAGTCGAAGATCGCCTCGCGATCCGCGGAGATGACCTTCGACACCGAGACCTCGCGCATGGCGGCGGATCCTACCTGCGCCGCCTCCCGGCGCCGCCCGCTCAGGCGGCCTTCGGCACGACCGCGAGCCGGCGCTCGCTCGCATGGACGCGCTCGCTGCTCGTCACGTGCCGGCGGGCGGCGGGCAGGGCGGCGAAGCAGAGCTCGCACACGAGCGGCCCGCCCTCGAGCCGGTGAACCGTCTCGCCGGCGAGCGGCGTGCGACTGCAGTCTCCGCAGCGGGCGGCCGTCGCGGGCAGCGCCCCGATGAAGCTGCGGACGAGCAGTGAGTCCATGTCTGGCATCCCCGAGGCGTTCGCCGGAGCGCCCCTTAGTCCTCTTGGCTGGGCCAGAAAGCCCGCAAATAGCGCCTTTTTGCCTTGGAATCCGGCAATCCCTCGTTACCATCCCCACAACCCCCACCCCTGAGGAGAGAAATTCCGATGGAAGCCTTTAGTTCCGGCACCCTCGCGGGAGCTGGTTCGTTTCGATGTGACTCGTGTGGCTTCGCGGTGGCTCTGCATGAACGGGATGCGGTGCCGTCCTGCCCCGAGTGCGGAGGCAACAGCTTCCGCCGCGCCTCGCTCTTCGGCGAGGACATAAGGGCGCCGCGGCATCAGGACGTCGAGGGTGCGCCCGACTGGCTCGAGGACGCGCGGGACGCGCTCGTGCGGTCCGGCGACTATCTCGCCTTCGAGGACGGCGAGCGCGTACGCGTGGTCCCGCTACAGGACGGCTGGACTCGCATCGGCCGCAGCCTCTCGGCCCACGTGCGCTTCGACGATCCGACGGTGTCGCGCCGCCACGCGCTGCTCTACCGCGACCCGGCGGGCGCCCGGATCCTGGACGACCGCAGCCTGAACGGCGTGTTCAGGAACGGCGACCGGGTGGAGCTCGCGGAGCTCGACGACGGCGACGAGATCGCGGTGGGCCGCTTCCGGCTCTTCTTCATGAGCCTGGCGGCCGAGCGCGAGGAGACGACGGCGGGCACCGCCGGCTGACCCGAATCAGGAGGAGAGCGCGGCGAGGCCCTCGTCGCGCGTGACGACGGGCCGGTAGCCGAGCTCGCGCTGCGCGCGCGAGATGTCGAGCGTGCACTCCTGCGAGGAGACCCAGACGGCCAGCCGCGTGAGCGGCGGCGGGCCTGGGCGCTTCAGCAGCCGCCACGCCGTCTCCGAGGTGGCCGCGGCGGCCTTCGCCACGCCCGTCGGGATCGTCTTGTCGGGAGGCGCGACGCCCTGCGTGCCGAGCCAGCCCGTGACGAACTCCCGGAAGACGACCGGGCTGCCGTCGGTCACGAAATAGACGCCGCCGGCGGGCGCCTTCGTGGCTCCGAGCCACAGCCCCTCGACCGTGTTGTCCACATTGGTCGTGTCGGTGAGATGCCCGCCCCCGCCGATCCAGCGAAAGCGTCCCGACTCGACGAGCTTCACGAGCTCCGGCAGCAGGGTGGTGTCGCCGCGGCCCCACACGAAGCGGGGCCTGATGACGACCGTCTCGATGCCGTCGCCGTTGGCGGCGCGCACGCGCTGCTCGGCGGCCGCCTTGGAGGCCGCGTAGAGGATCGGCGAGTCCGGCCGCAGCGGGGCGTCCTCGTCCACGTTCACGAGCGCCTGGCCCGCGGAGAGCGCGGCCTCGGTGCCGGCATGCACGAAGCGCCTGACCCCTGCGCCGATGCAGGCGTCGAGCGCGTTCTGGGTGCCGTACACGTTGAGGCGCTCGAATTCCTCGGGCTCGCCCCAGTCGTCGACCTTGGCGGCGCAGTGGAAGGCGACCTCGGAGCCTTCCGCCCCTCGCTCCAGCGCCACCCGGTCCTCGAGGTCGCCGCGCACGGGCTCGGCGCCGAGCTCGGCGACCCTCGCCGCCGAACTGTCCGAGCGCGCAAGGGCGCGCACCGTCCAGCCCTCGCGCCTGAGCCGCTCGATCAGCGCCCCGCCGATGAAGCCCGAGCCGCCGGTCACAAATGCGCTCGTCATCCCCTGAACCTAGCGGGGAGGGAACCTCGGCCGCCCGGCAGACGTAACAGGGGTGGAAGGGCAACGAGAGAAGGAGGAGCGATGCTGCGGCGGGTCGGACTTGTCATGCTGGTGGTCGCACTCGCCTGCCCTGCGGCCGCAGTCGGAGGCGGCTACGCGACGGTCGGGCTTCAGTCGCTGCCCGCGGGGATCGAGCCGGGCGAGCCTTGGAAGGCGGAGTTCACTGTGCTCGCGCACGGGCGCACACCGTTCGTGGACGGCCAGCCGTTCGTCATCGTCAGCCGGCCGAACGGCGAGGTCGTCGAAAGCTTCCCCGCCCGGCTGGTCAACCAGCAGGGGCTCTACCGCGCCCGGGTCGTCTTCCCGGAGGCCGGGCGCTTCAACTACGTGATCGATGACGGCTACAGCCAGCGGCACACCTTCCCGCCGGTGACGGTCGGTGCCGGCGACGGCGAGCCCGCGCCCGCCCCCGCGCCGGCCGAGCCGCCGGCCCCGCAGCCGGCCGCCTCGACATCCGGCGATGACGGCTCCTCGGTGCCGCTCGCACTCGTGCTGGCGGGCGGCGCAGGGTTCCTCACTGCGTGGATCGTGCTGATGCTGCTGAGCCGCCGGCGTGCGGCCGGAGGTAGGCCGGCGCTGGGCGCATGACGAGCCCGCGCGCCCTCGCGCTCCCGGTCGCCGCCGGCCTCGTGGCGGCGGCCGTGACGTTCGCCGTGGTCACGGCGGTCGACGGCGACGACGAGCGCGAGGGCGCCGGCCAGCCCGCCGCGGCGCCGCGCGCGGCCGCCCCGGCGGACGGCCGCCAGTCGTTCTTCCAGATGGGCTGCGGCAGCTGCCACCGCTTCGCTGACGCCGGCTCGACCGGCACGATCGGGCCGGACCTCGACGAGCGGCTGGCGGGCTACGACCGCGTGTCCCTCGTGCAGACGATCGTCACCCCGCCTGGCTCCGGCGGGGGTGGCTTCACCCTGATGCCGGACAATTTCGGCGAACGGATGACCCCGCGGGCCCTGAACGCGCTGGCGGCGTATCTGCTCGCGGCGCGGCGGCCCTAGCGCTCGTCCCGCGGGCCCGACCAGAACGCGTCGCCCACCGTCACGGTGCGGGCGATCTCGGCCTGGTGGCGCAGCGAGTAGGGGTCGCCGTCCTCGAAGGCGAACATCGCCTCGGCGGGTACGCGCCGGATCTCGCCGGAGCCGCCCAGGTACTGGTCGACGACGCGGGCGCAGCGGCGGCCCTCGGCGATCGCGGTCACCACGAGCGACTGGCCGACGCGCGCGTCGCCGCAGGCGAACACGCCCTCGATCTTCGTGCCGTAGACGGGCGCCTTGACGTTGCCACGCCTGTCGCGATCGAGGCGTAGCTCGCCCACGACGCCGTCGTGCTCGGGGTGGTCGAAGCCGATCGCGATCAGCACGAGGTCGGCGCGCTCCTCGAAGTCGCTGCCGGGGATCGCGTGCAGGTCGCGCGAGGAGGTGCCCTCGACCCGGTGGCCGAACACGCTCATGACCCGGTCGTGCGCGCCGCCCAGCTCGGTCACCTGGGTCCCGAAGCGACGCTCGCCGCCCTCGTCGAGGGCGTAGGTCGTCTGCGTGCGCTTCGGCGGCAGCGGCCAGGGCGTGCCGGGCGGTCGCCCGCTGCCGGGCAGCTGCGGATACACGTCGAGCAGCAGCACGTCCTCGGCGCCCTCGCGCAGCGCGTTCGAGATGCAGTCCATGCCGGTGTCGCCGCCACCCACTACGACGACCCGCTTGCCGGCCGCGCTGATCGTCGTCTCGGGCGGCGTGGGGCGGGAAGGACGCCCCTCCAGCGCCGCCACCGCGCGGTTGCGCTGGTACAGGTACTCCATCGCGAAGTGCACGCCCTCGAGCTCGCGGCCGGGGACGTCCAGCTCGCGGTGCACCCGCGAGCCGATCGCGACCACGAGCGCGTCGTGGCTGCGGCGAAGCTCCTCGGCGCTCACGTCGCCGCCCACGTCGACGTCGTAGCGGAACTCAATGCCCTCGTCCTCGAGCAGGCTCACGCGCCGGTCGATGATCCACTTCTCGAGCTTCGCGTCGGGAACGCCGAAGCGCAGCAGCCCGCCCGGTCCCTCGTCGCGCTCGTAGACCGTCACGCGGTGGCCGAGCTTGTTGAGCTCGTCGGCCACGGCGAGCCCGGCCGGCCCCGAGCCGACGACCGCGATGCTGCGGCCGGTCCGCAGCTCGGGCGGCGCCGGGGAGATCCAGCCTTCCTCGAACCCGCGCGTCACGATCGCCAGCTCGATCTGCTCGATCGTCACGGGGTCGTCGTTGATGTCGAGCACGCAGGCCGACTCGCAGGGCGCCGGGCAGATCAGACCGGTGAACTCCGGAAAGTTGTTGGTGGCGTGGAGCTTGACGAGCGCGTCGCGCCACTGGTCTCGGTAGACCAGGTCGTTCCAGTCCGGGATCAGGTTCCCGAGCGGACAGCCCTCGTGGCAGAAGGGAACGCCGCAGTCCATGCAGCGCGCGCCCTGGTCGCGCAGCACCCGCTCGTCCGGCAAGCCGAAGTACTGCCGGTAGTCGTGCACGCGCTCGTGCGGGTCGCGCTTCTCGAAGCCGACGCGCTCGAGCCGGAGGAAGCCGCCGAGCTCGCCCATCAGCCGGCGCTCTTCGCGGGCGTCGGGGTGTCCGCGAGCGTGGTCGGCCCCATCGGCGGGGCGGCGGCATAGCCGGGCGTCGCCATCGGGCCGGCGGCGGCCGCCGCGACCTCCGCCTCGCCCTCGGCCGAGGCCTCGGCGAGGGCGCGCCGGTAGTCGTGCGGCATGACCTTGACCATCGAGTTGAGCGAGCGGGCCCAGTCGGCCAGGACCCGCTCCGCCACCTCAGAGCCGGTGCGCTCGCGGTGCTCCTCGATCCAGCCGCGCAGCTCCTCCTCCTCGTCGGGCGTGATCGCGTCGAAGCCGACGAGCTCGGTGTTGCAGCGGCCTCGGAAGCCGCCGTCCACGTCCAAGACATAGGCGATGCCGCCGCTCATGCCGGCGGCGAAGTTCAGGCCGCTCGGCCCGAGCACGACGACACGGCCGCCGGTCATGTACTCGCAGCCGTGGTCGCCGACCCCCTCGACGACCGTGACCGCGCCCGAGTTGCGGACAGCGAAGCGCTCGCCGGCGAGGCCGCGGAAGAAGGCGCGCCCGGAGGTCGCCCCGTAGAGGACGGTGTTGCCGACGATCACGTTGTTCTCGGCGACGTAGCCCGCCGACTCAGGCGGGCGCACGACCACCGTGCCGCCCGAGAGGCCCTTGCCGCAGTAGTCGTTGGCGTCGCCGAGGAGCTCGACCTCGACACCGCTCGCGAGCCAGGCGGCGAAGCTCTGCCCGGCCGAGCCCTCGAGCCGCACGGCGATGCTGCCCTCGGGCAGCCCCTCCTCCCCGTGGACGCGCGCGATCTCGCCGGACAGGAGGCCGCCGACGGCGCGGTTCTTGTTCTCGATGCGGCGCTCCAGCCGGACTGGCTGGCCGTCCTCGATCGCTCCCCGGCAGCGCTGCAGCAGGTCGACGTCGATCGAGTCGTAGAGGACGGGATCGGGCCGGCGCACCTGATGGCGCGGAGTGTCCGGCCGGACGTTCTCGGGCACGGTGAGCAGCGGCGCCAGATCCACGCCGCGCGCCTTCCAGTGGTCGACGGCATCGTCTGCCTCGAGCAGGTCGGTCCGTCCGATCAGCTGGTCGACCGAGTGGACCCCGAGCTTCGCCATCAGCCGGCGGGCCTCCTCGGCGACCATGAACAGGTAGTTGACGACGTGCTCGGGCTGTCCGTCGAAGCGAGCCCGCAGCTCCGGGTCCTGGGTGGCCACGCCCACCGGGCAGGTGTTCAGGTGGCAGACGCGCATCATCACGCAGCCGAGCGCGATGAGGGGCGCCGTCGAGAAGCCGAACTCGTCCGCGCCGAGAATCGCGCCGATCACGACGTCGCGGCCGGTGCGCATCTGTCCGTCGACCTCGACGAGGATCCGCGAGCGCAGGTCGTTGCGGAGCAGCGTCTGCTGGGTCTCGGCGATCCCGATCTCCCAGGGGATCCCGGCGTGGTGGATCGACGCCTGGGGCGAGGCGCCCGTTCCGCCGTCGTGCCCCGCGATCACCACGTGATCGGCGTTCGCCTTCGCCACACCGGCCGCGACGGTCCCCACCCCCACCTCGGACACGAGCTTCACCGAGATGCGGGCACGCGGGTTCGCGCAGCGCAGGTCGTAGATCAGCTGCTTCAGGTCCTCGATCGAGTAGATGTCGTGGTGCGGCGGCGGCGAGATCAGGCCGACGCCCGGGGTCGAGTGGCGCAGGCGCGCGATGTAGCGGTCGACCTTGTGCCCCGGCAGCTGGCCGCCCTCGCCGGGCTTGGCGCCCTGGGCAACCTTGATCTGGAGCTCGTCGGCGTTGACGAGGTAGTTCACGGTCACGCCGAAGCGCCCCGAGGCGACCTGCTTGATCGACGAGCGGCGCTCGTCCGTGAAGCGCTCGGGGTCCTCGCCGCCCTCGCCGGTGTTCGACTTGCCGCCGAGCCGGTTCATGCCCGCGGCGAGTGTCTCGTGCGCCTCCGGCGACAGCGCCCCGAGCGACATCCCGCCCGACTTGAAGCGCCTGACGATCTCAAGCACCGGCTCGACCTCGTCGACCGGGATGCCGTCGCCGGTCTCGCGGAAGCGCAGCAGCCCGCGCAGCGACGACTTCGGCACGGCGACCTCGTTGACGTAGGTCGCGAAGCGCTCGTAGGCGTCCGGTCCGCCCTCGCGGCGCGCCGCCTGCTGCAGGGTCGCGATCGTCTCGGGGTTCCAGCCGTGGTACTCGCCCTCCCGGCGCCAGGCGTAGACGCCGCCGGCGGGCAGGAGCTCCGAGCTGGCCGCGGGGTAGGCGCGCCGGTGCCGATCGAGGCACTCCCAGGCGAGCACGTTCAGCCCGACCCCACCGACCCGCGAGGGAGTGCCCGTGAAGTACTTGTCGACGATCTCCTGCTCGAGCCCGACGGCCTCGAAGATCTGCGCGCCGGTGTACGAGCGGATCGTCGAGATCCCCATCTTCGAGAGGATCTTGAGCAGGCCCTTGCCGACCGCCTTGATGGTCCGCGCCACCGCCTCCTCAGGGTCCATCCCCTCGGGAAGCCGGTTCTCGCGGTGGAGCGTGTAGAGCGACTCGAACATCACGTAGGGGTTGACCGCGGAGGCGCCGTAGCCGATCAGGCAGGCCACGTGATGGATCTCCTTGGCCTGCCCCGTCTCCACGATCAGTCCGATCTGAAGGCGCGTGCCCTCGCGAACGAGGTGGTGGTGGACCGCCCCCACGGCGAGCAACGACGGCATCGCCGTCCGGTCGGCGCCGAGGTTGCGGTCCGAGAGGACGATGATGTTGACGCCGCGGGCCACGAGCTCGGACGCCTCGGCGCAGATCTCCTCGAGCCGGCGCTCCATCCCCATCGCGCCCTGCGAGACCGGCCAGGTCATGTCGATCGTGCGCGCCTCGAAGACGCTGTGGTCGACCTGACGCAGCTTCTCGAGCTGCGGGCTGCGCAGGAGCGGCTGCGGCATGACGAGCTGATGGCAGTGGTCTGGCGTCTCCCCGAGCAGGTTGATCTCCGGCCCGATGCACGCCTCGAGGCTCATCACGATCTGCTCGCGGATCGGGTCGATGGCGGGGTTCGTGACCTGGGCGAAGAGCTGCTTGAAGTAGGAGAAGAGCGGCGGGCGCATGTCGGACATGACGGCGAGCGCCGTGTCGTTCCCCATCGAGCCGGTCGGCTCGGTCGCGTCGCGCGCCATTGGCACGAGCGAGACGCGCAGGTCCTCCTCGGTCCAGCCGAAGGCGAGCTGCTTGGCGCGCATCGGCTCGACGCGCGGGACGCGCGGCGTCTTCTCCGGCAGGTCCTCGATGTGGACGACGCGGTCCGACAGCCACTGGCCGTACGGTCGCCGCTTCGCGAGCCCGCGCTTGATCTCGTCGTCGGGAACGATGCGCTCGGCCTCGAGGTCGACGAGGAACAGTTTGCCGGGCAGGAGCCGGCCCTTCGCCTGGACGTCGTCCGGCGGGAAGTCGAGGACGCCGGTCTCTGAGGCGAACACGACCCAGCCGTCCTTCGTGACGAGCCAGCGCCCGGGGCGCAGGCCGTTGCGGTCGAGCGTCGCGCCGATCACACGCCCATCGGAGAAGGCGACCGCGGCGGGCCCGTCCCAGGGCTCGATGAGCGACGAGTGGTAGGCGTAGAAGTCGCGCACCTCGTCCGGCAGCTCGGGGCGGCCGCGGAAGGCCTCGGGGATCAGCATCGAGATGGCGTGCTCGGGCGAGCGGCCGCCGAGGACGAGCAGCTCGAGCAGGCCGTCGAGCGACGCGGAGTCCGAGATGTCGTCGCGCAGCAGCGGCCGGATCTTCTCCACGTCGTCGCCGAACTTCGGCGAGGCGAGCTGCAGCTCGCGGGCACGCATCCAGTTGCGGTTGCCGCGCAGCGTGTTGATCTCGCCGTTGTGCGCGAGCATGCGGTACGGGTGCGCGAGCTCCCAGCTCGGGAAGGTGTTGGTCGAGAAGCGCGAGTGGACGAGCGCGAGCCGGCTCACGACGCGCTCGTCGCGCAGGTCAGGGTAGTAGCGCGGCAGCTGCGGCGCGGTCAGCATTCCCTTGTAGACGACCGTGCGCGACGACAGGCTCGAGATCGAGAGGTCGGCCAGGTTCCCCCGCTCCACCACGCGCCGGATGACGTACAGGCGCCGCTCGAACGCGTCCTGGTCGGGCACGGACTCGTCGGCCGCCACGAACAGCTGGGCGATCCGCGGCGCCACCGAGCGCGCCGTCGTGCCGCACGCGCCCTCGGCCACCGGCACGTCGCGCCAGCCCAGCACGTGCTGGCCCTCGTCCTCGACCGTCTCCTCGAGCAGCCGCATGGCCTCAGCCGGGTTGCCCGGCGGCAGGAAGCACATGGCCACGCCGTAGCGGCCGGCGGGCGGCAGCTCGAAGCCAAGCTCGGCGCGTAGGAACGCGTCCGGGATCTGCAGCAGGATGCCGGCGCCGTCACCCGTGTCGGGGTCGGCGCCCTCAGCCCCCCGGTGCTCCATGTGCTCGAGCGCGAGCAGGGCCCGGCCGACCACCTCGTGGGAGGCCGGCGCACGCAGGTGCGCCACGAAGGCGACGCCGCAGGCGTCGTGCTCGTAGCTCGCGTCGTACAGGCCACGCGCTGCCTGCAGCGGGTTCACCTCCTCTTAGTGATGTCCGCCCTTTCGGCTCGGGCGGTGCGACGGGGACGGGGGCGCAACAAGATACCGAGAACCGCGGTCTATTTCGCGTCCTTGGGCGCGTTCGGAGCGCGCATGGGTATGGTCGGCGCGTGGGCGTCACGATCACCGTTCTCTCGCAGAAGGGCGGCACCGGCAAGACGACGATGGTCCGGACCCTCGCCGACGCCTTCCGGCGCGCGGATCTGAACGTTCTGGCCGCCGATCTCGATCCCCAGGGAAACCTGTCCGACTACTTCGACGTCCCGGCCGATGCGTCGCCCACTATGGCGGACGTCCTGGCCGGCCAGGCCAAGGCATCCGATGCGATCTGGGACGGCGTGCTGCCCGCCAACCTCGGGCTCGCCGAGGCCGAGCTCGTGCTCGCCGGCAAGATGGGCCGTGAGCTCACACTCAAGCGCGCCCTGCGTGAGCTGCGCAAGGACTACGACCTGATACTGGTCGACTGTCCGCCGGCGCTCGGGCTGCTGACCGTGAACGCGCTCGTCGCCGCCGACCACGCGCTGATCACGAGCGAAGCCGAGTACTTCTCCCTGCAGGGGGTCGAGCAGGCGCTCGAGGTGGTGGAGCTCGCCAAGGACTCGCTCCACCCGGACCTCGACTGGCTCGGTGTCGTCCTCAACATCGCGGACATGCGTCTCGTCCACGCGCGCGAGGCCCAGGAGCAGCTGCGCGAGCGCTTCGGCGAGAAGCTCTTCGAGACGGTCATCCGGCGCAGCGTGCGCTACGCGGAGTCGGCCGAGCGGGGCGTGTCGATCCTCGATTACGCACCGGATCTGGGTGACGACTACGTCCGGCTCGCCCGTGAGGTCCTCGGCCGCCTCGGTGGCTTCGAGGACGCCGCGGTCCGGCTGGCGCCACGAGAAGTGGGATAGTTCCGGCTGCCCCCGCCCCATTTCTGGCCGAAAGGACTCCGTTTTGACGACCTCACCCGCAGGTGGGCCACCGGCTGGTGACCAGCCGCGTGACTCTCGGGCAACGATGTGGATGATCATCGCGGGGGTGCTGGCGCTGGTCGCGATCGGCCTCGGCATCTGGGCGTTCACGACCAAGTCGGACCTCGACGACGCCAACGCGACGATCGATCAGCAGAACCAGCAGCGCGCGTCTGAAGAGCAGACAGCGCAGTCGGACGAGCAGCGTCTGCAGGAGTTCGGCGCGCGTGAGCGGGCCGCCTTCCGGCGCGTGAAGCGGCGCTTCATTCGAGCCGAGGCGCAGGCCCGGAACCTGAAGGCGACAATCCAGAAGGAGGCCGGCGAGCTCGACCAGGCGCGCAACGAGGCCAGTACGGCCCAGAGCAAGGAGCAGCAGGACAACGCGGCCCTAAAGACGGCGAAGCAGCACGCGCAGCTGGCGTCCGTGTGCGTGCAGGGCGCCGTCAACGCGCTGGACAAGTTCTTCAACGCCGCCAGCGCGAAGGCGGGCGCGAACGCGGCCGTGGCGGAGCTCGAGTCGATCCAGGACCAGTGCAACAAGGCGACCCAATGAGGCTCAACATGAAGAAGACGCTCACAGCGCTCGCGGCCGTTGGCGCGACGGCACTCGCCCTCGCTCCGTCCGCTTCGGCTGCAGAGGCCAACTGCCCGGGCACGTTCGACGTGCTGCACAACGACCGCATCGGCAGCATGCAGCTCCCGAAGGGGCCCTACGTGATCACCGTGCTCGACACGACCACGATGGGCTGCACCGAGGCGTCCCGGCTCTTCAGCGACTTCCTCGAGGACTGGGACGGCAAGCTGCCGCGCCCGTGGGTGGTCAGCAACTCGACACGCACGTTCCGGGCGGGGCGGGGCAGCAGCGTCGGGTTCCGGGTGACGCCCGACACCAACCCCAACCCGCCGCAGCCGCCCGCGCCGCCGTCGCGGCGCATCTGCCCCGGCTACTTCTCGGTGCTCCACAACGACCGCATCGGCAGCTTCAACATCCCGAAGGGCCGCTACCGGATCACGCTGCTCTCGTACACCGGGGTGAGCTGCAGCCAGGCGGTCCGCTACCTCCAGCAGTTCCTGCAGGACTTCGACGGCGTGCTGCCGCGGCCGTGGCAGCTCGACCCCGGCACGGGCACGTTCTCCAAGGGACACCGCCACGTCGGCTTCCGCATCAAGCCGTACGTCCCCGAGACCACCACCGCGCGCATCGACGCCGCTGCGGCGCAGGACGGCAGTCAGGGGCAGCACCCAAGCGGCGGCCAGTCGAAGTGCCCGGCCACCTTCCGGGTGCTTCACAACGACAGCATCGGCTCGCTTCGGCTGAAGAAGGGCAACTACAACGTCTGGGTGAAGGGGCTGAGCTGCCCACGTTCGAGCCAGCTGTTCGCCCAGTTCCTGGAGGACGCCTCTGGCGACCTGCCGAGGCCGTGGGTGCTCGACGCGAAGACGGGCACGTTCAAGCGTGGCAAGAGCGGCAAGGTCCTCTTCCGCGTGAAGCGGGTCAACCCCTAGGTATCAAGGCTGGGCGCCAAAGTGCACTCGCGATAACGGCGATCCCGTAGGGTCCGGCCGGTGTCCGAGCTGATGTTCAAGCCTGCCGGCGAGCTCGCCGGCCTCATCCGGGCCGGTGAGCTCAGCTCGCGCGAGCTCGTCGAGGACTGCCTGCAGCGCATCGAGGCACTTCAGCCGGAGCTGAACGCGTTTGTCCATCTCGATCCCGACGGCGCGCTCGCCGCCGCCGACGCGATCGGCGCGGACGACCCGCGGCCGTTCGCGGGAGTGCCGATCGCGATCAAGGACACCGCGGCGGTGGCCGGCATGCCGTTCACGATGGGCTCGGACCTGTACGGCGACTTCGTACCGCAGCACGACTCCTTCGTGGTGCGGCGCCTGCGCGACGCGGGCTTCGTGCTCGTCGGCAAGACCAACATGCCCGAGTTCGGGATCCTGCCGGTGAGCGAGCCGCGCCGATTCGGGCCGACGCGCAACCCCTGGGACTCCGAGCGCACGCCCGGCGGGTCGTCCGGGGGCGCCGCAGCCGCCACGGCGGCCGGCATGGTCCCGATCGCCCACGGCAGCGACGGCGGCGGCTCGATCAGGATCCCGGCGGCCTGTTGCGGACTGGTCGGCCTCAAGCCGCAGCGCGGGCGCATCTCGCGCGGCCCCGAGCAGGGCGAGGACTTCCTCGTCCAGGACGGCGTCCTCTCCCGCACGGTCCGGGAGACGGCGGAGCTGCTCGACGTGCTCGCCGGCTACGAGACGGGCGACGCCAACTGGGCGCCGCCCCCGGCTGAGCCCTTCGCGGCGGCCGCGGCCCGCGAGCCCGGGAAGCTGCGGATCGGACTGTCGACCACGTCGCCGATCTCAGGCCCGCTCGATCCGACCTGCGAGCGCGCGGTCCGTGACGCCGCGGAGCTGCTCGGCTCGCTCGGCCACGAGGTCGAGGAGTTCGAGGCGCCCTGGTCGGGCGACGACCTGCTGCGCGTCTTCACCGCGGTCTTCGGGACGCCTATCGCGGCGGCCGCGTTCTTCGGCGGCCTCGTCACCGGCCGCGAGCCGAGCGAGGAGCTGATGGAACCGCTGTCCTGGATGTTCTGGGAGGGGATGCGCGAACGCACCGCGGTCGACTACTACCTCGCGCGCACGCAGCTCGGCGCCTTCTCACGCGTGAGCGTGGCCTTGTGGGACGACTACGACGTCGTGATGCTGCCGTCGCTGGCACAGCGGCCGCTGCGGATCGGCGAGCTCGACTCCTGCAGCGACACCCCCTGGGAGGATTTCCGCCGCTCCGGCGAGTTCACCCCGTACACGGCCCTCTTCAACACCTCGGGCCAGCCCGCCATCTCGCTGCCGCTCTACCACGGCGAGGACGGCCTGCCGGTCGGGGTACAGCTCGCCGGGCGGCCGGCGGACGAGGCAACGCTGCTCTCCCTTTCCGCCCAGCTCGAGGCGGCCGCGCCCTGGGCCGAGCGGCGTCCGGCGATGGCCGCGGCCTGAGCGACGCTCAGCGGCAGACGCCGTAGATCTCCGGGACGTTCGGCAGGTCCGGAAGGTTCGGGAGATCAGGCAGGTCCGGCATGTCCCAGTCGAACAACGAGCCGGGGAGATCGACCTCGGGGAGATCGGGCAGATTCGGCAGATTGGGGAGGTTCGGCAGGTCGCAGTCGGGTACCGCGCCGCGAAGCACGTGCTCGCCGCGGTCGAAGTCGATCAGCCGCGGAGTATCCCCGGGCCGGTACTGCCAGATGGAGATGGCCGGGTACTCGTCGCGCGTGTCGTGGATCACCTGGTAGAGCCCGTCTGGCCGCCGCCGGAGCCGGACCGTGCCATCTACGGAGAAGGCGTCGGGGGTGATCGAGTTGAGCGCGTCGTACGTGAGCGAGATCGTCTCCGCGTCGGTCCGCACGTCGAACTCGTTCGGATCGACCGGCCCCTGCTCCCGCGTGTCCTCGGGGCCCAGCTCGATCGAGCGCGGCGCCTGGCAGGAGCCGAAGATGACCTCGCAGGTCTCGCTCTGGGTGACCATTCCGCGGCCGCTCTCGCGGTCTAGCACCAGCGTCACGCGCGAATCGGTCAACTCGAGATCCGACTGGACGGGGTCCTGGAGCTCGCGATCGTCGCCGCGGAGGACGAGCGAGCGATCCTGCGGGATGAAGAAGTCGACCACGACGATGCCGTCGCCGGGCGCCTGCTCGACCGGGAAGTAGCTCCGGTTGGTGGAACCGCGCCCGATCGTCTGCTCGTCCACGAGCGCCTGGAACTCCTCGTCGGTCGGCTCGAGCAGCTCGCCGACGAGCTCCTCGCCACGACCGCCCTCCGCCAGGTCGGCGAAGTCCTCGACGGGCGGCGCCGGTTCGTGCTCGGGATCCTCAGTCGCCGACGTGCGTCCGTCGGGGTACGCGCAGAGGCCCGCCTCGTCCTCGTCGATGCCCTCGACGCGCGCACATTCGTCAGCCGCCGGAGGCGGTGGCGGGACCACCAGGTTGGCGGGGATGTCACGGCCGTCCGGAAAGGCGCAGGGCCGGTCGTCCTCGCTCAGATACGGGCCCTGCAACGGGACGCACGGCCGTGCCTGCTCAGGCTGCGTGCCGATCTGCCCGGTGGGGATCTGACTGCCGTCGGGGAAGGCGCAGGGCCGGTCGGCCTCGTTGAGGTACGGACCCTGCACCGGGATGCAGCCGGGCGCCGGGTCGAAGCGCTGCTCGCGCTCCCAGTCCTCGCGGATCTGCGTCTGATCCTCGCTGCCGAGGCGGTTGTAGAGCGAGCGGTCGACACCGTAGATCTGCGGCTCCGGCTGCTCCTGCGCGGCGGGCGGCTCGACCGGCTCCGGCTCGAGCCAGCGCTCCGCCGCGTCCGGCGACATGCCGCGCACGTCCGGCGCGGGCGGCTCCGGCGGCGCCGCGGACGGCGGCGCCTGCTCCACCGGCGCGGGCGGCTCGACCGGCTCGGGCTCGGATTCGAGCCAGCGCTCGGCGGCGTCGGCCGACATGCCGCGGACATCCGGCGCCGGCGGCTCGGGCGGTGCGGTCGTGGTCACCGGCGGCGGCGCCTCCTCGACGGGGGCGGGCTCCGCCGGGGACGGCTCGACCGGCTCGGGCTCGGATTCGAGCCAGCGCTCGGCGGCGTCGGCCGACATGCCGCCGACGTCCGGGGCCGGGGGCTGGCGGGGCCGGCTCCGGCGCGGGCGGCGGCGCGGCCGCCTCCACCTCCGGCGCCTGAGGCAGAGCGGTCGGGGGCGGCGCGGCGGCGGGCGGATGCGCAGGCGGAGCGGGCGCGGGCGTGGACTCGAGCCAGCGCTCGGCCGCGTCGGGCGACATGCCGCTGACGTCGGGCGTGGGCGGCGCCGGCGCCGCCGCGGGCGAACCGCCTCCGCAAGCGCACGTGTTCGTCGCCCAGGCGGCGGAGGCCGCGAAGGGCACGGTGAGGGCGGTCCCGAATACCGCGGCGCCGACCATCCCCGGCCGCGCGCGCATCCGCGCGACCACCAGTTCAGTCGCCTCCCGGGAGCCCATTTGAGTGCGGCATCCCCCGTGGCCCGAGGGCCGAAACCTCAGAGCCCGCGCACGAGCTCCGCGTCGTGTGGATAGGTCAGCAGCTCGGCCGCCTCCTCGGGCTGCACCCAGCGCAGCTCGTCCACCTCGTCGTTCGGCACGAAGCCGGGATCCTGGTCGACCGCCATGAGCCAGTAGCGGACGAGCTTCTGGCGCCCCTTGTTGTCCCGATACTCGACCGGGTCGAGCTCGTCCAGCAGCCGGCAGCGCATCCCGGTCTCCTCCTCGACCTCCCGCAGCGCGGCCTCCTCGAAGGACTCGCCGGAGTCGAGCTTCCCCTTCGGGAGCGACCAGTCGTCGTAGCGCGGGCGATGGACGAGCGCCACGCGGCCGTCGTCGTCCAGCACGATCCCGCCCGCAGCCTCCACCTCGGCGTTCACAGCTCGCTCACGTCCACCCCGCCGGGGGCGAAGCCCACCCGCTCGATGCGCGCGTCGCCCAGCGCCCCCTTGAGCCGCTCGACCACGGCGCCGGTCTGCTCCCAGTGGCACCAGAACAGGACCGTCGGCCCCGCACCGGAGATCGACGCCCCCAGCGCGCCCAGGCCGGCGGCTCCCTCGACGAGCTCCATCGAGCGCGGGTAGAGGTGGCGCCTGCGCGGCTGGTGGAGCGAATCGGCGAGCCCGCGCGAGATCAGCGAGAGGTCGCCCTGAGCGAGCCCCAGCACGAGCAGCGCGGCGTGGCCGACGTTGTCGACCGCATCGCCCAGCGGAACCTCGGCGGGCATTGCGGCGCGCGCCTCCTCGGTGACCACCTCGTGATCCGGCACCACCACGACCGCCTCGAGCTCGGGCGGCGGCTCGAGGCGTACGGGGTCGGTCCCGCCTGCGCACACGACGAACCCGCCGAGCAGCGCGGCGGCGACGTTGTCGGGATGGCCCTCGAGCGCCAGCGCATGCTCGAACAGCGGCGCGTCGAGCTCGTAGAGGTGATCGGCTGCGGCGAGGCCGGCCACGATCGCCGCGGCGCTCGAGCCGAGCCCCGCGGCCGGCGGGATCTCCGAGCGGATCGCGAAGCGCAGGCCGTCGGCCGGGTGGAGCAGCTCGAACGCGCGCACGCACAGGTTGGTGCGGTCGAGCGCCACGCCCGGCACGTCGCACTCGACGGCGAACTCGCCGCTCTCCTCGACCTCCAGCTCGAGCGACGGCGACAGCGCCGCGGCGAGCACGTCGTAGCCGGGACCGAGGTTCGCCGAGGAGGCCGGCACGCGGACGACCCGCCGGCGCCTCATCCCAGAACCGCCCGCTCCACGTTCTCGATATCGGGCTCGCAGGGCACGACGCTCGCGGCGCGGTTCATCGCGGTCTGCGGGTCCTTCAACCCGTGGCCCGTGAGGACGCAGACGACGCGGCCCTCGGCCCCGTACTTGAGGAGGCCCGCGACCGACGCGGCCGAGGCCGGCTCGCAGAACACGCCCTCGCGCGCGCCGAGCAGTGAGTACGCGTCCAGGATCTCGGCGTCCGAGACCGCGCGCACCTCGCCACGCGACGCGGTGAACGCGTTCATCGCGTTCTCCCAGCGCGCGGGGTTGCCGATGCGGATCGCCGAGGCGACGGTCTCCGGATTCTCGACCGGCGCCCCGTGCACGAGCGGCGCGGCGCCCTCCGCCTGGTAGCCGTGCATGCGTGGCGCCGCGTCGTACTCCTGGAACCCCTTCCACCAGGCCGTGACGTTGCCGGCGTTGCCGACCGGGATAGAGAGCACGTCGGGCGGCTCGCCGAGCCCGTCGCAGACCTCGAACGCGCCGGTCTTCTGGCCCTCGATGCGGTAGTCGTTGACCGAGTTGACGAGCGCGATCGGATGGCGCTCGGCCAGCTCGCGCACGAGCGCGAGCGCCTCGTCGAAGTTGCCGCGCAGCGCGATCACGCGCGCCCCGTGCATGAGCGCCTGGGCGAGCTTGCCGGTCGCGATCTTGCCCTCGGGCACGATCACCGCGCCGCGCAGGCCGGCGCGAGCGGCGTAGGCGGCCGCGCTCGCGGCCGTGTTGCCGGTCGAGGCGCAGACGACCGCCTCGGCGCCCTCGGAGACGGCCGCCGACACCGCCACGGTCATGCCGCGGTCCTTGAACGAGCCGGTGGGGTTTGCGCCCTCGAGCTTGAGCCACACGTCCGCCCCGGTCAGCTCGGACAGGTGGGCGGCCTGGACGAGCGGCGTGTCGCCCTCCCCCATCGTCACCAGGGGCTCCACCGGGAGCCTGTCCCGGTAGCGCCAGAGCGACATCTAGAAGGTCTCCTCGATGACCCTGATCACCCGCGGCGCCTCGCGCACGAAGTCGAGCCGCGAGATCAGGTCGACCGCCGCGCGGAACCGCGACTCGAGCACCGGGTGCATGACCATCACGAGCCGGGCCTCGTCGCCGAGGCCCTTCTGCACCACCGACTTGATCGACACTCCCTGCAGCCCGAGCAGCTCGGCCACCTGTGCCAGCACGCCGGGGCGATCGGCCACCTCGAGGTGCAGGTAGAACGAGAACTCGGTGTCGGTCACGACCGGCACGTCCTGCGCCGGGGCGGGCAGCGACGGAGGCGGGATCATCGCCGAGACCACGTCACCCAGCACGGCGCTCGCCGTCTGGATGCCGCCGGCTCCCGGGCCCGACAACGTGATCTCGGTGATCGCGGGCGACTCGATAGTGACCGCGTTGAAGGCGCCGCCAATGGACGCCAGCGGGTGGTCCGCATACAGGAAGGCGGGATAGACGTGAACCGCGATGCCGCCGTCGATCCGCTCCGCGGACCCGATCAGCTTGAGCGACAGCCCGAGCTCCTTCGCGTAGGCGATGTCGTCGGCGGTGAGCCGCTCGATGCCCTCATAGCTGACCTGCTCGAGCCGCACCGCCGCGTTGAACGCGAGCCGCGCCAGGATCGCCATCTTGGCGGCCGCGTCCTTGCCGGTCACGTCCTCGGTCGGGTCGGCCTCGGCGTAGCCGAGCCGCTGCGCGTCCGCGAGCGCCTCCGCGTAGGAGGCGCCCGTGCGTGCCATCTCCGTGAGGATGTAGTTGGTGGTGCCGTTGACGATGCCGTGCACACGCTCGATGTGTGCGGCCGCGAGCGTCTCCGACATCACGCGGATCGCCGGCACGACGCCGGCGACGGCGCCCTCGAAGCGCAACTGCACGCCGCCGGAGCGGGCGGCGTCGAACACCTCCTCGCCGTGCTGAGAGAGGAGCTGCTTGTTGGCGGTGACGACGTGGCGTCCCGACTGGAGCGCGCGCAGCACGTAGTCGCGCGTCGGCTCGATGCCGCCGAGCAGCTCCACCACGAGGTCGCTGCGCTCGAGGATGTCGTCGAAGTCGCCGCGGCTGCGCGTGAGGACGCCGGAGAGCTCGGGCCGCAGTCCGGTCTCGCGCTCGATCGACTCGGCGCGCTCCGCGAGCAGCCCGGCGAACGCGGCGCCGACGGTCCCGTGGCCGAGCAGCCCGACCCGAAACGCTTCAGACATCCCGTGCCGTCAGATCGTCGAAGGTCTCCCGCCGCACCACCACGCGCGCATCGCCGTCCTTGCAGAAGAGGACCGGCGGGCGCGGGACGGCGTTGTAGTTGTTCGCCATCGCGTGACCGTAGGCGCCCGTGGCGGGGATCACGAGCACGTCCCCCGGCCGCGGGTCATCGAGCCGGACGTCGCGCACGAGGATGTCGCCGGACTCGCAGTGCATGCCGGCGATCGTGTAGAGCTCCTCGCCTCCGAAGCGGTCGGCGATCTCGGCCTCGTAGCGAGCGCCGTAGAGCATCGGGCGCAGGTTGTCCGACATGCCGCCGTCGACTGACACGTACGTCCTCACGTCGGGAATGCGCTTGACCGTCCCGACCGTGTAGATGGTCACGCCGGCGTTGCCCACAAGTGAGCGCCCCGGCTCGCACAGCACGGTCACGCCGTCGGGGGCGTGGCGCAGGAGCGCGTCGACGTACTCCTCGATCGAGGGCGGCGCATCCTCATACGTGTAGGCGATCCCGAGGCCGCCTCCGAGGTTCAGGCGCGGCCAGTCGCCGAGCCCGGCGAGGACCTCGGCGAGCTGCTCGAACGCGTCGAGCTCGAGAATCTGCGAGCCGATGTGGGCGTGCAGGCCGAGCACCTCGAGCCCGGCATCGGCGCACGCCTCGACCGCGCGCGGCACGTCGGCCGAGCCGAAGCCGAACTTCGAGTCCTCCTGGCCCGTCTGGATGTACGTGTGCGTGCTCGGCCGGATCCCCGGCGTCACGCGCACCATCACGCGCACCCCGCGGCCGCGCAGCCGCTCGATCTCGTCGAAGGAGTCGACGACGACGCATCCCACCCCCGACTCGATCGCGTAGTCGAGATCGGCCTGCGACTTGTTGTTGCCGTGCAGGTAGATGCGCGCCGGCTCGACCCCGCCCGCCAGGGCGAGGTGGAGCTCGCCACCGCTCGCCACGTCCGCGGACAGCCCCGCCTCGGCGAACAGCCGGTAGACAGCCGTGCACGGGAACGCCTTGCTCGCGTAGATGACCTCGAAGCGGTCGGTCCGCGCGCGGAACGCCTGCACGTATGCGCGCGCCCGCGCGCGCAGATCGTCCTCCGCGTAGACGTACGCCGGCGTGCCGAACTCGCGCGCCAGCTCGACGACATCGCAGCCGCCGACCTCGAGCCGCCCGCGCTCGTTCAGGCGTGAACCGGCTGGATACACATGCGAGACCCCGACCGCTGCCATGATCGGCGGCGATTATGAAGCACGCCTCGCCGTCGCCGCCGGAGCTCGGGACCCGGGACGGCCTCTCCTACGCGCTCTTCCTGCCTGAGCGGCCGGCGCGGGTGGGCGTCGTGATCCTTCACGGGGCCGGCTCGGCGAAGGAGAGCCACTTCGATTTCGCCCGCGGTTGCCGGGACGAGGGAATGGCCGCGCTCGCGTACGACGTGCGCGGGCATGGGCGCTCGAAGGGCGCCTTAGGGCCGGGCGCGATCGGGGACGCGCTCGCGATGGCGGACCTGCTGCGCGAGCACGCGCCCGCCGTCGCGCTGCGCGGGTCGAGCATGGGCGGCTTTCAGGCGATCCACGCGGCAGCGCTTGCCGATCCGCCGTTCTGCGCCGTCGTGGCGATCTGCCCGGCGCCAGAGGAGATCCTGCTGCGCGGTCTGCGATCGGGGCAGATCCGGCGCTTCGAGTGCGACCTGCCGGCGACCGAGCAGTGGCTCGAGCGCTCGGACCTCCATGACGCCGCCGGACGGCTCGGCCCCGAGACCGCGCTGCTCCTTTTACACGCGCGTGGAGATGAGCAGATCCCCTACACCGTCAGCAAGGAGCTGCACGCTCGGGCGCGCGAGCCGAAGCGGCTGCTGATCCTCCCCGGCGGCCACCATCGGTCGCTGCAGCACGACCTCGAGCTGCAGGGCATGAGCCGCCGTTTCATCCGGTCCGCGGCCGAGTGAGAATCATTCTCGTTTAGGCTGTTGCGGTGCCCTCGCCGCTGGACCTCGTCGAGATCCCGTTCCTGCGCGACGCCCTCGTCGAGCTCGTCCTGCTCGCGATCGCCGGCGGGATCCTGGGCGCCTGGATCGTGCTGCGGCGGCTCGCCTTCTTCTCGCATGCGGTCGGCTCGGCGACCTTCCCCGGCCTGGTCGCAGCCGATGCCTCCGGGGTCAGCCCGACGCTCGCAGGAGTGGCGGTGGCCCTGGGCTACGCGGGCGGCGTCGAGCGCGCCGGCCGCGCGGGTCGCGAGCCGAGTGAGGCGACGGCGCTGCTGCTGGTCGCGGCGCTCGCAGGCGGAGTCGTGCTCGCCAGCGACGTCTTCGAGTCGGGCGCGGCCGTCGACCGGCTGCTGTTCGGGACGCTGCTCGGCCTCGACGGTGCCGACCTCGCACTCTCGGCGGTGGCCGCCGCGCTGGCCGGGCTTGCCACGCTGGCCCTCGGCCGGACCTGGGCCGCGGTGGCATTCGATCCGGACGCCGCCCCAACACTCGGTCTGCCCGCCGGCCTCGCCGACTTCCTCCTGCTCGCGCTCGTGGCGGTGGCGGCGGTGGCGGCGATCCCCGCCGTCGGCGTCCTCCTCGTCACCGCGATCTACGTGCTGCCGGCCGCCTCCGCGCGGCTGCTGTCGAGCAGCGTCCCCACGCTGATCGCCTGGGCGCTCGCGCTCGCTCTCGCCGAGGGCGTGCTCGGCCTCTATCTCGCATACTGGCTCGACGTGCCGCCGGGCCCGCCGGTAGCGCTCCTCGGCGCGGCGACCTACCTCGTCCTGTCCGTGGTGAGCGCCCGATGAGCACCGTGCGCGTGGAGGAGCTCAGCGCCGGATACGGCGGCGAGCCGGTGCTGCGCGACGTGAGCTTCGCCGCCGAGCCCGGCCAGACCGTCTGCGTGCTGGGACCGAACGGAGGCGGCAAGACGACGCTCTTCCGCGTGCTCCTGGGCGAGCTCGAGCCGCAGTCGGGCAGTGTGACCGGCGCCGGCCGGCCCGCCTACGTGGCGCAGACGGAGCGCACGCGGCTCGACTTCCCCGTCTCGGCGCTAGATGTCGCGCTGATGGGCACGCTCGCGCGCGGGCGCTGGTGGCTGCCGCCGCGCGGCGGCGACAAGCGGGCGGCCGAGGCCGCACTCGAGCGAGTCGGACTGGCGGAGCGCGCGCACACGCGCTTCGGCGAGCTCTCCGGCGGCCAGCGCCAGCGCGCCCTGCTCGCCCGCGCGTTGGTGCAGGACGCCCGGCTCCTGCTCCTCGACGAGCCGCTGTCGGGCGTCGATCCCGCCAGCGCGACGCTGATCGCCGGCGTCTTCGAGGAGCTGCGCGCCGAGGGCCGGACGCTGCTCGTTTCGAGTCACGACGTCGAGAGTGCCCGGACCTTCGACCGGGTGCTCTGCCTGCACGGCCGGCAGGTGGCCTTCGGGCCGCCCGCCGGGGTGCTCGACCGGCCGACGCTCGAGGCCACCTACGGCAGCGAGATGATCGTGCTCGAGGAGGGCGGTCCGAAGCGGGCGGTGACAGTCCAGCACCACGAGCACGAGCACGGCGGGCACTGACGATGGAGTTCCTGCTCGAACCACTCCAGTCCGGCATCGGCCGCCGGGCGCTGCTCGAGGTCGCGCTCGTCGGCGCCTTCTGCGGCGCGCTCGGCTTCTGGGTCGTCACCGAGCGGCTCGCCTACGGGGCCGAGTCGCTCGCGCATGGCCTACTGCCGGGCCTCGTGCTCGCGACGATCGCCGGGGCGCCGCTCCTGCTCGGGGCGGCGGGCGGGGCGCTCGCCGCCGCGGCGCTGCTCGCGCTCGCAGCGCGTGACGAGCGCATCGGCCCGGATGCCGGCACGGCTGTCGCGGTCACGGGGCTGGTCGGCCTCGGCGCGCTCCTCGCCCTCGTCCCGGAGACGCCGAAACGGCTGGAGGAGCTGCTCTTCGGGGACCCGCTCGGCGTGACCGACGGCGACCTCGTCGCGGCCGCTCTGCTGCTCGGCGCCGGCGGGGTAGCCCTGGCTGTCCTTCACCGCCCCCTCACGGCCGCAGCCTTCGACAGCGCCGGCGCCGCCGCGCTGGGGGTGCGGCCGCCCGTGCTGCGGCTCACGGTGCTCATCCTGCTCGCGCTCGCCGTCGCCGTGGCGGTGCAGGGGCTCGGCGCGCTGCTCGTGCTCGCAGTGCTGGTGGCCCCGCCCGTCGCCGTCCGCCGTCACTCGGCCACCCCGGGCAGCGCGATGCTGGCCGGGGCGGTGCTGGCGGTGGCGGCCGGCGCCGTCGGCATCGAGGTCTCGTTCCATGCAGGGAGCGCGGCCGGCGCGTCGGTCGCGCTTGCGCTGTGCGCCGCGGCGGCGCTCGGAGCGGCGTTGCCTACGCGGGGACGACCCGCCGGGCGTCGCGGCGCGCGATCACGATCGCCGCGCCGAGCCCCAGCATCGCCAGGCTGATCAACTGCGGCTGGGTGAGCCCCGCCACCACCGAGTCGTTGCGGCGCACGAACTCGACGAGGAAGCGCTCGCCGCCCGCGAGTATCAGGTAGAGCCCGAAAAGCACGCCGGGGGCGAAACGGTCGCGGAAGTGCCACAGAGCCAGCGCGCCGATCCCGATCGTCACCGTCTCGTACACCGGAGTCGGGTGAACCTCCTCGGTCGTCGGCACCGTGCCCTCGGGGTAGGCCATCGCCCAGGGCAGATCCGACTCGACGCCGTAGTCGCCGTCGCCCGAGAGCTGGCAGCCGACCCGTCCAATGGCGTAGCCGACCGCGAGCGGGATGCAGAGGGCGTCGGCCATCTGCCAGCTGAGCCAGCGCCGCCAGCGCGCCCACAGGATCACGCCGAGAGCACCACCCACGAGCCCTCCGAACCAGACGAGGCCCGAGCCCGAGAAGATGTTCCCGAGCAGGTCGTCCGATACCTCGTCCCAGTTCTGGATCAGGTAGTCGACCCGCGAGCCGACGAGGCCGCCGATCAGCGAGGCGAAGACGATCTCGTAGGCCCAGTCGTGAGGCTTGCCGAGCTCACGCAGCCGCCGGCTCGTGATGGCCCCTGCGGCGAGAAAGCCGAGCGCGAAGCAGATCCCGAAGGTCTGCAGATCGAGAGGGCCGATTGAGATCTCGGGCAGCACCAGGGCGGCAGGCTAGCGAGAGGTCTGCGCTCCCCTACCATCAAGCCGGTGCGACGGGCGCTCCTGGCCATCCTTGCCTGTGCGGCGCCGCTGGCCCCGGCCGCCGCCCAGGCGTCCGCGCCCGTCGAGGAGCGCGTCGCGCTGCGCGCGCTGCTGAGCGCGGAGGCGCGCGGGTCGAGCGGCGCGGTGGTGCCGCTGCCGCTTCCAGAGCGGGGTCGGCCCCGCTCCGAGGCGGCGGTCGCCGTGGCGAGCGTCGCCCGTGGCGGCGGGCCCGCACGCGTGCTCGTCGGCGCCCGGTCGCACGCCGACGTGCCGGCGCTCGCCGCGAAGCTGCGCCGGCTGGGGGCTGAGGCCGAGCCGTTCGGGACGATCGGCGTACTTGCCGTCCGCGCTCCCTCGGCGTCCCGGCTCGTCGCGGCGCTGGGCCGCGACCCGCGGGTCGCCTACGTCGAGCGCGACCGCACCCTGAAGGTCACGGCCGACCCCTTCGACACGCTCGACCCGGCCACCGGCGTCAAGTTCACCTGGTTCTACGACGACGTGCGCGCGGCCGAGGCACTCGCCGCCGCCGGCGGGGGCTCGCGGCGCTCCGTCGCCGTGATCGACACCGGCCTCGAGGTGGGCCATCCCGAGTTCGCAGGCGTCGGACGCATCGCCCGCACCTTCGACACGCGGACGCGAAACGCCGACGTGAGCGACGCGGTCGGCCACGGCACCTTCGTCAGCGGGCTGATCGCGGCGGTGGACGGCAACGGCATCGGCGGCAAGGGCGTGGCGGGCAACACGCAGCTGGTGGCGGTGCGCGCCTCGCGCGACGGCACCTTCACGGTGGGAGACCTGATCCGCGGGATCGAGTTCTCGATCCGAGCCGGGGCCGACGTCCTCAACATGAGCCTCGCCGGGCGCGGCTTCAGCCGCAGCCAGGCGCGCGCGCTCGCGGCGGCCTTCTTCAACGACGTCCTGCCCGTGGCGGCATCGGGGAACAACGGGCTCGCCGGCAACCCGCTCGAGTACCCGGCGGCGGCCGTCGGCGGCAGCCGCGGGGACACGGGCATCGGCCTGTCCGTGGGCGCCACACGCCCGAGCAGCGCCGCGGCCCCCTTCTCCACCCACAACCAGTTCGTCAGCATCGCGGCGCCCGGGGCGGGGCCCTCGGGCTGCGAGTTCGGCGTCCTCTCTACGCTCCCGGCCCTCAACCAGACGGTCTGGGACGACCCGCTGTCCTGCTCGCTCGTATTCGCCCTGCCCGAGGCGCGCTACGGCTACGCCGAGGGAACGAGCTTCTCGGCACCGATCGTCGCGGGGATCGCGGCGCTCGTGTGGCAGGTCGAGCGCCGGCTCGCCTCCGAGCAGGTCGCCGAGGTCCTCACCCGTTCAGCGCGCCAGACGATCGGGCGCGGCTGGAACGAGTTCACGGGCGCGGGCATTGTCGACGGCGCGGCCGCCACAGCGCTGGCGCGCACCTACGACGTGACGGCGCCGCTGGCCCGCGGCAGCGCGCGACGCGTCGGCGGCACGGTGCGAGTGCGCCTGCGCAGGACCAGGGACCGCACCGAGGCGGGCCGCGAGCTGGCCGGCGGAATCCGTTACGGCCTCGTCGTCTCGCGCGACGGCGGCGAGAGCTTCGACGCGCTCGCCCGCGGCCGGCGCAACCCGATCTCCAGGGACGTGCGCCTGCGCGGCGGACCCGCCAACCTGCTCGTCGCGACCGCGTGCGACGGCAACGGCAACTGCGGCGTCAAGCGCCTGGGCCGCTTCCGCCCCTAGTGCACGTGGGCGGGCTCGGCGCCGCCGAGCCGCTCGGGGTCCTCGCGCAGGGCGAGCCAGGCGGCGAGACCGGTCGTGATCGGCACGGCGGCCACCAGCCCGATCGAGCCGACGAGCATCGCCACGATCTCGCTGGCGACGAGCTCGAAGTTCACGACTTCGGCCACGCCGAGATCCGCCGCGCTGAACAGGAGCAGGGTCGGTAACGCCGCGCCCACGTAGGCGAGCACGAGCGTGTTGACGGTCGCGCTCACGTGGTCGCGGCCCACCTGCAGCGCCCGTCCGAACAGCTCGCGGAAGCCCAGCGCCGGGTTCGCACGCCGCAGGGCCAGCACCGTCGAGGCCTGGCTGATGGTCACGTCGTCGAGCACGCCGAGGGCGCCGATCACGATCCCCGCCAGCACGAGGCCCTCGAGCGACAGGTCCGCCTGGCCGAGCTGCAGGAAGATCGCCTCCTCGCTCGACAGCCCGGTCAGGTGCGTGAGCTCGGTGAACAGCACGGCGAGCATCGCTGTGAGCAAGAGGCTCGCCGCCGTCCCGAGCAGGGCCGCCATGCTCTTCGCACCCGTCCCGTGCGCGAGCGGGATCGTGACCAGCGCAATCGCGAGCGAGCCGGTCAGCGCGACCGCGAGCGGCGAGTTGCCGTCCAGGATCGACGGCACGACGAACACCAGGATGAGCGCCAGGCTCGCCGCCAGCCCGGCCAGCGACAGCGCCCCGCGCAGCCGCCCCAGCAGGAGCACCGCCGCGACGAAGATCGCCGCCAGCCAGAGCATCGGCCCGCGCCGCTCGAAGTCAACGAGGCTGTAGCCGGTTCCGGTGACCTGCTCGGTGCCGGGTGGCGGCTCGGGCGCCTTCGTCACCCGCAGCTCGTCACCGGGGTCGACGTCCGGGTCGAGGCTGCCCTGGCCGCCCAGCTGCAGCCGCACGAGCTCGCCCGCCTCCGGGCCGGTCTCGAGCCGCACGTACACCTGCCGGCAGTCCTGGCCGATCAGGCCCGGGCAGACGGTCTCCTCGACGCGCTCGACGGTCCCCCGCTCGCTGTCGACGAGGAGACCCTCGGCAACGCCCGACTCGACGTCGCCGGGCCATAGGACGATCAGGCCCGCGAGCGTCGCCACGGCGAGCACCGCCGCGACACCCGTGAACAGCCGCGTCACCGCGGCCTACAGGTAGCCGAGCGGATCGACCGGCGAGCCGCCGACGCGTGTCTCGAAGTGCAGGTGGTCGCCGAAGCAGTGGCCGGTGCAGCCGACGTAGCCGATCACCTGGCCCTGGCTCACGTTCGCCCCGTTCGAGGTTGAGAAGCTCGACTGGTGGGCGTAGCACGTCGACAGGCTCGCGTTGTGCTGGATGCAGGTGTAGTTCCCGTAGCCGCCGACCCAGCCCATGAGCGCTACCCGCCCGGCGTCCGCTGCGCGAATCGGCGTGCCGCTCGGGACGGCGATGTCGACGCCCGCGTGCAGCCGGCCCCAGCGCATGCCGAACGGCGATACCACGGGGCCGTTGACCGGCCAGATCAACGAACCGCTTCCCTGCCGGACCGGCCCCGGCGCGGGCGCGCCCTGGAGGGCTGCCGTCACGCGGGCCTGCTCCGCCTCGAGCGCCCGCAGGTCGCCCTCGAGCGCGACCCGGCTGCTGCGCACCTCGCCGAGCGCGCCGCGCTTGTCGGCGCGGGCCGACGCCAGCTCGTCGCGCGAGCTCACGAGCTGTCCCTGCACGGCGGCGATCTGATCGCGCCAGCGCAGGATGCGCTCGGCCGCGAGCTGCTCACGCTCCTCGAGCTTCGCGAGCCGCTTCGCCTGCTCCTCGGCGCGGTCGCGCAGCACCCGGACCTCGTCCGTGATCTCGCGATCCTGCTCCGATATGCGCTCGAGGAACTCGGCGCGCTCGAGCAGGTCGCCGAAGCCGTCCGCCTCGAGCACGACGGTCAGCGCGTCGGGAGCGTCCGCCTTGTAGATCTCGACGAGCCTGGCAGCGAGCACCTTGCGCGCGGTCGCGAGCTCGGAGCGCAGCCGCTCGAGCAGGTCGCGCGCCTCCTCGAGCTGGTCGCGCACCTCGAGCAGCTCCGCCTTCTGCGCGTCGAGGCTCGCCTGGGCGCGGTCGAGGCGCGTCTGCGTCGCGCTGATCTCACCCTGAACGGCGTCGATCCTGTTGTTGAAGCGCTGGATGGTCGTGGTGAGCACGCCCTCCTGCTGCTTCTTCTCCTCGATCTGCGCGCGCTTGTCCTCGATGCGGTCGGGCAGCGGCGCCGATAGCCCGGGCAAGGGCAGCAGCAGGTAGGCGGACAGAGCCAGCGCTATGGGAAGCAGGAAGGTCTTCTTCATCAGGAGCCGGGCACCGTCGGGTTCCCCCCGTTTTCGCCGTTATGCAGGGAAATTGAGCACCCGGGACGCGGCCACAATAGCAAGCGACATCCGCCTCGCAAGGCGATTCCTCCTACTTGCAAGACGGCATGCAGCGATCACTAATCTTCAGGGAAATGGCACGTCAGAAGGCAGTCTTCCCGCGCGACACAGGCCTGCAGGCCCGGATGCTCTTGACGCTGTTCCTGCTGGGGCTCCTGTACGTCGTTTTCATCGGTGTTCTCATCGCCGCCGGCGCCGGCGTCGCCACGATCGTCGTGGTGATGGGCGCGCTGTCGCTGGCGCAGCTGTTCCTGTCGGACAAGCTCGCGCTCTCGGCGATGGGCGCCAAGGTGGTCTCGCCAGAGGAGGCGCCGGGGCTGCACGCAATGATCGAGCGGCTCTGCATCCAGGCCGACCTGCCGAAGCCGAAGATCGCTGTGGCAGACACGAGCGTGCCGAACGCGTTCGCGCTCGGCCGCTCGCAGAAGAGCGCCACGGTATGCGCGACCACGGGCATCATGAAGACGCTGTCGCCGAGCGAGCTCGAGGGCGTCATGGCGCACGAGCTCTCGCACGTGAAGCACCGCGACGTCCTGATCATGACCATCGCCAGCTTCTTCGCGAGCCTCGCGGCGCTGATGCTGCAGTTCGGCTTCTTCTTCGGCGGCGGTGACGACGAGAATCCGAGCATCCTGATCGTGCTGCTCGTCTCGTTCCTCGTCTACATCCTCTCGTTCTTCCTGATGATGACCCTGTCGCGCTACCGCGAGTTCGCGGCGGACCGCGGGGCGGCGATCGTGACGGGGCGCCCGAGCGCGCTCGCATCCGCGCTGGTCAAGATCTCGGGAGCGATGCAGACCGTACCGACGCAAGACCTGCGCCAGGCCGAGCGCCTGAACGCCTTCTTCATCGTGCCGGCGAGCGTCAAGGGGTCGATCCAGGGCCTCTTCTCGACGCACCCGCCGATGGAGAAGCGGATCGAGCGGCTGCAGCAGCTCGAGGCCCAGCTCCAGGGCACCGCGATCGCGGCGTAGCCCCTTGGGCTTTCTTGACGCGATATTCGGCTCAAAGGGGAAGCTGAAGGGCCCGGCCGAGGACCGGCTGTTCGCGATGTCGACGGCGTGGGTCACGCTCGACACCTCGCTCGGGATGAAGCACAAGCAGAAGGCGGGAATCGTCTTCCAGCCGCTCGGCACCGCTGATTTCCAGGGCATCCTTGCCGAGACCGAGGAGCTGCTGGCGGGCACGGCCGCGGAGACCGGCAGCACCGTCACGAGCACGGAGGACGAGTTCGGTTATCGCTGGCTCGTCCTCGGCGACCCGGACTTCGAGGACCTCGTCGTGGCGCTGAACACCGTCTCGGTGCAGCTCCAGGGCGGCGGCTACGGCGACCGCCTGCTTGCCGCCGTGTTCGCCTTCGAGGAGAACGGCAAGCCGATCTACTTCATCTACAACTTCAAGCGGGGTGCCTTCTACCCCTTCGTCCCCGCGCCCGGCGACAAGGCGCGCGACAACGAGCGCGAGCTGCGAATCAAGGCCCAGCTCGGCGCAGAGCTTCCCTTCGAGGAGGACATCGGGCGCTGGTTCCCGCTCTGGGACGTGCCGCTGTAGCCGTGCCGCCCGGATGACCCCCGCCAGGAAGCTGATCTACTCGATGGGGGTCTCGCTCGACGGATACATCGCCGGGCCCGGCGGAGAGATCGACTGGGCGGCGCCGGACGAGGAGCTGCACAGCTTCCACAACGAGCAGGCACGCGAGCTCGGCGGCGAGCTCTACGGGCGGCGCTTGTGGGAGACGATGCGGCCGTGGGAGACGGTGGACGACGATCAGTCGCGGCCCGAGCACGAGCGCGAGTTCGCCCGCATCTGGAAGGACACGCAGAAGGTCGTGTTCTCGACCACCCTGACCGATGTCGGGCCGGGCGCCCGGCTGGTCCGCGAGGACGCCGCGGGCGAGGTCGCGAGGCTCAAGGCGAAGCCCGGAGGGACGCTGGCCGCCGGCGGCGCCGGCCTGGCGGCGACGCTCATCCGGCACGGGCTCGTCGACGAGTACCGGATGTTCGTCAATCCGGTCGTGCTGGGTGGCGGCACGCCGTTCTTCCCACCGCTCGAGCAGCCGCTCGCGCTCCATCTCGTCGAGAGCCGTACGTTTCCCGGGGGCGTCGAGTACCTGCGCTACCGGGTAGGAGAGGAGTCGTGACCGGCTCGTACCGCGAGCACTCCCCGGCGCCGGACCTGGCCGCCCTCGTGGCCTGCACCTGGGAGCGCCGCGAAGCTCCGGCCGCCGCCGGCGAGGTGAGGGTCCTGCCCGACGGCTGTATCGACGTCGTCTGGTCGAGCAGCCGCGGTCTCGTGATAGCCGGCCCCGACACGGGGCCGGTGGTGTACTCGGTCGCGGGCGAGTATGCCGCGGCCGGCCTGCGCCTCAAGCCGGGCGTCGCGGGCAGCGTGCTCGGGCTGCCTGCCGCCGAGCTCCGCGACCTGCGCGAGCCGCTGCCCGCGCTCTGGGGCCGCGACGCCGCCCGCCTCGAGGAGCGCATAGCGCTCGCCCAGCCCGACCGCAGGCGCCTGCTGCTCGAGGAGGCGATCCGGCCGCTGGCGCGCGCAGCGCACCCGGACCCGCTCGTGCTGGCCGGCCTGGAGCAGCTCGGTCGCCCGGGCAGCAGCGTTGCCCAGTTATCGCGGACGCTCGCCCTCAGCGAGCGCGCGCTGCGGCGCCGATTCGACCACGCGATCGGCTACGGCCCGAAGAAGCTCGACCGCATCCTCCGCTTCCGCCGCTTCCTGCGCCGCGCGGCCCTGCCGCGTCCCGACGGCCTTGCCGCCGCGGCCGCCGAGCTCGGCTACGCCGACCAGGCGCACCTGACGCGCGAGTGCCGCGACCTGTCGGGTCTCACCCCGGCCGAGCTGATCGCGCGCGAGCCGTAGGCCGAAAAGTTCAAGACCGCCGCGGCGCACCGCGCGAGCATGGGCCCATGCTTCCTTCACGCCTAAGCGCAGTGACCCTGGTGACCGACGACGTGATTGCCCGGCGCGGCTTCTACCAGGCGCTCGGCTGGCATACGCCGCTGGCGCCCCGTGACGACTACGCCCGCTTCGAGACGGCCGGCGCCGCGCTCTCGATCTGGACCGCCGCGGAGGCCCGCGACGAGATCGCCGAGCCGCTCCACCGGAGCGGCCACGAGTTCCCCGGCTTCACGCTCGCCGTGGCGGTCGAGCGCGACGAGCTCGTCGACGAGGCGATCGAGACCGCGCGGGCCGCGGGCGCCCGCATCGTCGGGGAGCCGGCCATGCGCCCGTTCGGCGGGCGCTCGGCCTACTTCGCAGACCCGGCCGGGATCCCCTGGGAGGTCGTCTGCATCCCGGGCACGAGCATCGACGAGGGCGGCGTGGTGCGCTTCGGCTGAAGCGCGCCGCCGCTCAGTCCGGTATCAGCCCGTCGCCCGTGAACTCGCCGCGCGCCTCCTCGAAGGAGATGTCGCGCGGCGGCAGGATCACGTCGGACTCGACGAGCTCGTCCTCGGCGAGTTGGTTGCCGTCGCTCGCCACCAGCTCGAGCATCTGTGACCACAGCTCCTTGAAGCCTGTCTGGTCGCCCTGCTCGGCAGCAGAGACCGCCCGGTTGTCGAGCTCGTTGAGGCGCCCCGCGTCCTCGTCGGGCAGCCTGAACTGACCCTCGCCCGCGATCCGGACGATCACGCGTTGTCCTTCCCCTGCTCGAGTGCGGGGGACTCCTCGCCGCCGGAGCCGAGCTCGGCCTTCATCTTGGCCAGCTCGTCGTCCACCTGGGCACCGCTCGTCAGCTCCTGCAGCTGGCGCTCGATGTCGTCCTGGCCCGAGCCGAGCTGCGTGATGTCGTCGAAGGTGCCGGCCGCCTCGAGCTCCTCGACGGCGCCCGCGCGGGCGCGCATCGTCTCTGTCTTCTCTTCCGCACGCTGCATGGCGAGCCCGAGATCCGCCATCTCCTCGCCGACGCCGGAGGCCGCCTCGGAGATCTTCACCTGCGCCTCGGCCGCGGAGTACTGAGCCTTGATGACCTCCTTCTTGGTGCGGAAGGCCTCGATCTTCGTGCGCAGCTTCTGCTCGTTCTCCGTCAGCTTCTCCTGCTGGCCCTGCAGCTCGTTGATCTGCGTGTCGAGCGACTGCAGCTCCGTCTGCGCGAGCGTCTTGCGCTCGAGCGCCATCCGGGCCAGGTCCTCGCGGCCCTGCGAGAGCGCCTGACGCGCCTGAGTGTCGAGCTTGACCACCTGCTGCTCGAGCTTCGTGTTCTGCATCTGCAGGCGCTTCTTCGCGGTCACGACGTCGGCGATGCCCTTCTTGACGTTCTGGAGCATCTCGACCTGCTTCTGGTACCCGTAATCGAGCGTTTCGCCGGGATCCTCAGCGCGGTCGAGCATCCGCGAGATCTTCGACTTGATTACGGTGGACATGCGCCCGCCAAGCCCTGCCATGCGACTCCTCCTTGAAGCTTGCGTGTGGAGAGCTTCCAAGAGTAATGGCCGCGGCATCCGCGAGACTCCAGCGTGTGCAGCCGAAGCCTCCGTCGGGGTCGCTCGCGACCATCAGCCGCTGGATGGGCATCGGCGAGGCGAACGTCGCCGGCAACGTGCACGGCGGCGTGATCCTCCACATGTGCGACGAGGTCGCGGGCATTGCGGCGGTCCGCCACTCGGGATGCCGTTGCGTCACCGCGGGCATGGATCGCGTGACCTTCCGTCACCCCGTCTACGTCGGCCAGCTCCTGACGGTCAAGGCGACCGTGAACGCCGCCTGGCGCACTTCGATGGAGGTGGGTGTCCGCGTCGAGGCGGAGAACATCCGCACCGGCGAGGTCACGCACACCTCCGCCGCCTACCTGACGATGGTCGCGCTCGACGACGAGGGGCGGCCGACCGAGGTGCCGCCGGTAAAGCCTGAGACCGCCGACGAGCAGCGGCGCGCCCGCGAGGCGCAGCTGCGGCGTGACAACCGGCTCGCCGAGCGCGAGCGGATCGAGGCGGACCGGGCGCGCGACTAGGCCGTCTCGCCCGGCGCCCGCTCCTGCTCGAGCTGGATGAACTCGCTGAAGCGCCCGTCGCGGAACGTGAAGCGGACCTTCACGAAGCCGTCGCAGGAGCCACCGGGGCCGTTGCGCAGCCTGAAGGTGGCAAGCACGCGCTCGCCCTCGTCCTTCGCATCGACGAGGTCGGCCCGGCAGGGCAGGCCGGAGTTGAAGAGCCGCGCCGCCGCGCGGTTTCGGAGCCGGTAGGGGATGCCCTGGTCGATGAGCGCACGCGGGGCGAAGAAGTCGGCCGCGTGGCCGTAGTCGCCGGTCTCGAGCGCGCGCAGCCAGTCGCGGATGAGAACCCCCTCGTCGCTTTTGGTACCGCGCTCATCCGACTCCGAGTCGCAACCCGCGACGGGCACGAGCAGGGCACACACGACGATGAGGTGCGCCGGGCGCACACCCTGAGGTTACGCCCGGCGCACGTTCGGCCTGCCTAGAGCGAGCGCTGGTAGCGCTCCTGCGCCCACAGCGCGAACCAGGCGCACAGCGCGAGGAACGCGAGCAGCAGGCCGGAACGGGTGACGACCACGTCCCAGCCGCCGTGCCCGAGTGCCGCGGCGCGCGCGGCCTCGACCGCCCACTCGAGCGGGTTGAAGTCCGCGACGCTGCGCATCCAGTCGGGCATCAGCGCCGGCTGCATGAACGTCGAGGACAGGAACGAGAGCGGCAGCTGCAGGAAGGTCAGCGTCGCGATCAGCGTCTCCTCCTTGCGCGCGACGAGCGCGAAGCCGATCGAGAGCGTCCCGAAGCAGGCACCGATCAGCACGGCGACGCCGATCATCGCGAGCACCCCGCCGACTCCGTTCGGGAAGCCGGCGCCCGCGACCAGAGCGATACCGACGATGATCAGCGACTGGATCGCGATCGTCACCGAGTTCTGCGCGACGCGGCCCGCGATCAGCGCGCCCCGGCTGATCGGGGTCACGAGCAGCCTGTCGGTCACGCCGCGGTCGAGGTCCTCGATCACGGGCATGCCGCTCCAGCCCGCCGAGAAGAACGCCGTCATCACGACGATCCCGGGCGCGAGGTACTCGATGTAGGACTCGCTCCCGAAGCCCGGGATGTCCGAGACGACCTCGAACAGCGAGCCGAACAGGAGCAGCCAGATGACCGGCTGCACGAGCGTCACCGCGATCCACCACGGCTGCCGCCAGAGCTGCAGCAGGTGGGTCGCGGTCATGTAGCGGGTGTGTCGCAGGGCAGTCATCGGGAGACCTCCTTCTCCTCGTCGGCCGCGCCGAAGGAGCGCCCGGCGTAGCGCAGGTACACGTCGTCGAGCGACGGCCGCGCGACCGTCACCGAGGCCACGCGGACCCCGTGCGTCTCGAGCGCGCCGAGAACGGCCGGCACGGCGCGTGCGCCGTCCGCTGCGCGCGCTCGCACGGTGCGTCCGTCGACCGCTATCTCGCCGATGCCCGCAATCTGCTCGAGCGCCGGGCGCGCCCCGTTCAGCTCTGTGTTCTCCAGCTCCACCTGGACGGCGTCGCCGCTCAGCTCGCGCTTCAGCTCGTCGGGCGAGCCGGTCGCGACGACCTTGCCGCGATCGACGATCGCGAGCTGGGCGGCGAGCCGGTCGGCCTCCTCGAGGTAGTGCGTCGTGAGCAGGACGGTGATGCCCTCCTCGCGTCCGAGCCGCTCGATCTCGCGCCACATGTCCGCGCGCACCTCGGGGTCGAGCCCGGTGGTGGGCTCGTCGAGGAACAGCACACGCGGCCGGTGGACGAGCGCCAGCGCGATGTCGAGCCGGCGCTCCATGCCGCCCGAGAATCCGCGCACGATCCGGTCCGCGGCGTCGGCGAGCCCGAAGCGCTCGAGCAGCTCGTCGATGCGAGTTTCTCGCTCGGAGCCGCGCATGCCGTAAAGGCGCGCGCTGAGCCGCAGGTTCTCGCGGGCCGTCGCCTCGCGGTCGGCGCCGGGCGCCTGGCCCACCACGCCGATCGCATTGCGGACCTTGGCCGCGTCGGCTAGGACGTCGTGGCCCGCCACGCTCGCGCGGCCCTCGTCCGGCCGCGCCAGCGTCGTGACGATGCGCACGGCGGTGGACTTGCCGGCGCCGTTCGGACCGAGCAGCCCGAAGACGGTCCCTTCCTCCACCGAGAACGACAGGCCGTCGAGAGCGCGCACGTCTCCCGGATAGGTCTTGACGAGGCCTTCCGCCTCGATTGCGCTTGTCACGCTTGCTCCTTCACTCGTGGGGGTGTAGAATCATTCGAACTTCGAATGATTTAATCATCGAAACGTTCGAGTGTCAAATCAAATTCGACAACGGTCAAGCGCTCGCCAGGACGCCCTCAGGCAGGTGACGCGCCTGGTGCGGCTCCAGCAGGTCGCGTCCGACAAGATGGACGACGCCTTCTGCCGTATCGCCGGGATCAACCTCACCGACGGGCGCTGCCTCGACCTGCTCGACATCCACGACGGGCTCACCGCCGGCGAGCTCGCCGAGGCGGCGAGCGTCAGTCCCGGCGCGGTGACGACCGTTCTGGACCGGCTCGAGCGCATGGGACTCGTCACGCGGACGCGCGACGAGGCCGACCGGCGGCGGGTGCTCGTCGAGCTCACGCCCAAGGCGCGCGAGCTCGCGTACTCGGTCTACGGCCCGATCGCGGCCTACGCAGGTAAGTACATCGAGCAGCTCTCGGACGAGGAGATCGTCGTGATCACGAAGTTCCTCGAGGTCGCCGTCGAGGTCAACGAGCGGCGCGCGAAGGAGATCACGAGCGATGACGCATGACGAGCTCGCCGCCCTCGCGAGGCGGCTCTTCAAGGCCTACGCCGCCGGCGACCTTGCCACGTTCCGCAGCCTGCTCGCGGACGACCTCACCGCCTACGTCACGAACGCCAGCGCGGGCGTCGACGAGGTGCGCGGAGTCGATGCCTACATGGAGCGGCTGCCCGACCTGCGCGCCGCCGGCGGGCGCCTCCGGGTCACTCAGGTGCTGCCGGTCGACGAGGAGCGCGTGATGACGATGGTCGAGATCCGCGCCGAGCGCGGCGGCCGCGACCTCCACAACTTCGCCGCCTTTCTCGCTCAGGTGGGCGACGGCAGGGTCACAAAGCTCTGGATGGTCGACGCGCTGCCGGCCTCCAGCGACGAGTTCTGGTCCTAGCCCGGCAGCGTCGCGCCCTCGTCGAGGCGGCGGCGCAGCTCGTCGCCGCGGCCGGCGGCGACCGCCCGGGCGACGCGGCGCTCGCTCACCTGCACGCCGCGGGCGCTGGCCAGCTCGACGAGCGCCTGGCGCTCCTCACTCTCGCGCGCCGTCTTCAGGAAGAGCCAGCCCAGCAGAACGATCGTCACGATGCTGCCCTCGATCATCATCAGCGTGCCGGCGATCCCCTGGTCCTCGAGCGGGCCGATGTCCCAGCTCGCCTGCCCGGGCCGGTAATCCGGGTAGAAGATGCTCTCCGACCACACGAACACGTTGCCGAGCAGCGCGCCGGTCAGGCGCACGGCGACGATGTAGAGGAGCTTCGCGCCGTTGCCGAACCAGGCGGGCTGGGGGAGCGGGCCGAGCAGCGCGAACCACATCGTCACGCCGAAGAAGACGAAGGTCGTGTGCTGCAGCGCGTGGACCGCCTCAGAATTGATCGACGCCTCGTACAGGACCGGCAGGTGCCAGACGTAGAGGTCGAGCGCCCAGAGCGTGAAGGCCACCACCGGGTGAGCGAGCACGCGCAGGCTGCGCGCCAGCCGGGTGGCGAGCAGCGGCTGGAGAATCGGGCCGGTGAGCCCGAGCACGATGAGGAGCGCGCCCAGGTCCGCGATCACCAGGTGCTGCGCCATGTGCGCCCACACGACCTCGCCGCCCATGTGCGCGAGCGGCGTGGTGAGCCCGGCGACGACGAGCGCAATGCCGACCCCGAAGGAGCCCACCCGCAGCGGCGCCACCGGGCGGCCCTGGATGCGCAGCGTCCGGGCCCGGAGCGCGTAGGCGAGCAGGGCGACGAACGGCGGCAGAAGCTGGAGCGGCTCGAAGACGCCGCTCCCGACGTGAGCGAGCGGGACGACCACGGGATCCGAGGATACGCCGGGCCGCCCCCCGGGTGGGGCGGCCGGTTAGGCCGCGCCGACCTCCTCGACGATGGCCGCGGCCTCGGCGAGCCTGCGCTGGTAGTCGGCCCGCTGCATGCGCGACACGACGAGCCGCTGAACCTGGGCCGTGCCCTCGAAGATCTGGTAGATCTTCGCGTCCCTGAACCACTTCTCGAGCGGGCACTCGGTGGTCTGGGCGTAGGGGCCGACGAGGTCCATGAGCGTGGTGGTGGCCCACATCGCCACGTCGCCCGCCTTCAGCTTCGACATCGAGCCCTGGCCGGCCGTCATCGGCACGCCGTTGCGGCCCATCCAGGCGGCGCGCCACACGAGCAGCCGGGCCGCCTCGATCTCGGTCGCCACGTCGGCGAGCGTCTGCTGGATGCGCTGCTGCTCGAGGAGCGGCACGTCGTCCTCGGAGCGTCCCTCGAGGTAGCCGAGCGTCCACTCGTAGGCGGCCTGCGCGATGCCGAGCGCCGAGGCGCCGACCAGCGGGCGGGTGATCTCGAAGGTCGCGAGCGCGTTCGAGGAGCGCCCGGTCGACTCGCCCGAGCGCGCCCGCTCGAGCTTGCGCTGCAGCTTCTCGTAGCCGCCGAGCAGGTGGTCCATCGGCACGCGGCAGTCCTCGAGGATGAGCTCGGTGGTCTGCGAGGCGCGGATGCCGAGCTTCGACTCCTTCTTGCCCATCGTGAACCCGGGGGTGTCCTTCGGTACGACGAACGACGCGTGGCCGCGGTGGCCGAGGTCCTTGTCGACGGTCGCGACGACGACGGTCACGTCGGCGATGCCCCCGTTCGTGATGAAGACCTTGGTGCCGTTCAGGACCCACTCGTCGCCGTCGAGCACGGCTGTGGTGCGCAGCGAGCGCACGTCCGACCCGGCGCTCGGCTCCGTAACCGCGTAGGCGCCCAGCTTGATCTCATCGCCCTCGCCGAAGCACTCGGGCACCCAGCGCGCGATCTGCTCGGGGGTGCCGGACGATGCGATCCCCGCGGCTGCGAGCGAGCCGCCCGAGATTGCGAGCGCGATGCCGGCACAGCCGTAGTGCAGCTCCTCCGCGTAGATGCAGCTCATGATCCCGTCGGGATCGGAGCCGACCTTCGTGATCTGGTCCATCCCGTGCAGGCCCCACTCGCGCGCGGCCCTGATGACGTCCCACGGCACGCCCTCGTCACGGTCGTACTGCGCCGCGACCGGCCGGATGACCTCCTCGGCGAACCTGCGGCAGGTTCGCTGGAACTCGAGCTGTTCGTCGTTGAGCCTGAAATCCACTGGAATCGGCGCCTCCGCAGCAGTTGACTGACCAGTCAATCGTACGCTAAGCGAGCGCGTTTCGCGCGAGGCGCCCGGCTCGGCCGGGCGCGGAGCGATGCGCGTTTCGCGCGCGGCTCGGCCGGGCGCGGAGCGATGCTTTTTCCGCTGAACATCTGGCTATCGTCCGCTCGGCATTGCGCCGTCCGCTCGCCCTCTTACTGGCCCTCACGTTGACCCTCGCCGCCTGCGATCTCGGCGAGGACGAGACGACCCCGCCACAGGCGGGCGTCGGCGTCGAGGCCGACGAGGAGCAGGCCGCCGAGAAGCTCGGCTTTCCGGCAAGCGCGACCCGCAACACCGTCCGCGTAGGCGGTGCCGACGCGGCCGCGGACGCCGCGGGTGTCGCGAACGCCCTCTATCCGGCCACGGGCGACGCCGACCGGCCGACCGCCGTCGTGCTCGTCGACCAGGAGGACTGGATCACGGGCATTGCCGCGTCCGTGCTCGCCGGTCCGCCGATAGGCGCCCCGATCCTGCTCTCGGACGGCTCGGAGCTGCCGACGGCAACCGAGGAGACGCTCGAGCGGCTCGAGCCGAAGGGCTCGGACCTCTCCGAGGACGCGCAGGTGATCCGCCTCGGCCCCGACATCCCGCGCCCGGAGGGCTTCCGGACGGCCGTCGTCGAGGGCGACACCCCGTTCGCGCGCGCGGCGGCGATCGACCGCTTCTTCTCCGCCGCCCGCGGCCGGCCCTCCAACGACATCCTTCTCTACTCGGGCGAGCAGCCGGAGTGGGCGATGCCGGCGGCCGCCTGGGCGGCGCGCTCGGGCGACTCGGTGCTGCCCGTGCGGCGTGACGGGATCCCGGCTCCCGTCCTGGACGCGATCCGCGACCACGAGAACCCCAACGTGTTCGTGCTCGGCAGCGAGCAGGTGATCTCGGAGCGGGTCGTGCGTCAGCTCGAGGGCGAGCAGGCCCAGGGCGGCAATCAGGGCAAGAAGAAGGACCGGCCCACGGGGATCGCCCGCGCGGTCGAGCGGATCGAGGGCGCGACGCCCGTCGAGAACGCGATCGCCTTCGCGCGCTACGAGAAGGGCGACTTCGGCTGGGGAGTGGTGGTGCCCGGGTACAACTTCGCCCTCGCCAACGTGTCGCGGCCACTCGACGCCCCCGCGGCCGCCGCGCTCGCCACGCGCGGCGTGTTCGCCCCGCTGCTCCTCACCGATGACGCGGTCCGCCTGCCGAAGCCGCTCGAGGAGTACCTCCTCAGCGTGCAGCCCGGATACGAGGACGACCCGGGCGAGGCGGTCTACAACCACGCCTGGATACTCGGCGACGAGGACGCCGTGTCCGTCGAGGAGCAGGCGCAGCTGGATGCGATCACCGAGCTGATCCCGGTTCAGGCGAACGCCCCGTAGGATCCGGGCCGCATGTCCGAGTACGAACGCCCAGACCGCTCCACGCGCGAGCCCACCGTCGAGGACGTGCGCCAGCTGATGGGCGCCTCAACCCCACACTTCGCGCTCCAGTTGCGCAACCGCATACGGACGCTCATCGAGGTCCTGCCCCCCGACCACCCCGCCCGCGTCGAGGGCGAGCGCGAGATCGCGCGCCTCGACCAGATCGCGCTCGGCTCCGAGCGCCGCGGCCCGATCCAGGAGGGCGAGCAGGGCCTGGCGAGCTACCGCGGCCCGGACTGAGAGCACAGGCCCGCGGCCTTTCCCAACCGTCCACTCCGCGCTACTCTCGTCACAGGCGTCGCGAGCAAGGAGACAGGGATGGCCTGGGAGTTCAGCGTGCTGGTCGTAGCCAACGTGACCGCGAGCTCCGACGAGCTGCTCGCCGCCCTGGGAGAGCGCGCCGAGCAGGGCGGCTGCCGCTTCACGCTCGTCATGCCGGCGAGCGGCGCGGACGCTCGTGAGCGGCTCGACGCCGCGCTCGAGCGGATGCGGGCGGCGGGACTCGAGAACGTAACCGGCGAGGTGGGCGATCCGGACCCGGTCGTCGCCGTGATGGAGGCGTGGGACCCGATGAAGTTCGACGAGATCCTCGTCTCGACGCTGCCGACGGGCAGCTCGCGCTGGGTCGAGGCGAACCTTCCCCGCCGGCTCGAGAAGCTGACCTCGGTGACGGTCCGGCACGTGATCTCGACCCCGAAGATGGAGCCGCGGACGAGCCCCGCGCCCAAGCACGAGACTCACGGCGTGCTCTCGCCGCTGGCGGCGGCGCTTACGCGACGCTGAGGTCGGAGGCAAGCCCGCTGAGGCCCGCCACGCGCTCGCGGTGCTCGGCCGCCGAGCCGAACATGAGCGCGTTGGTCTTCGCGCGCTTGAGGAAGAAGTGCAGGTCGTGCTCCCAGGTGAAGCCGATGCCGCCGTGGACCTGGAGCGAGGAGGTGCACACGCGCCAGCCGGCGTCCGAGGCGTACGCCTTCGCCATCGAGGCGGCCTGCGCGAGCGAGTCGGGCTCGGCGTCCGCGCACCAGGACGCGTAGTACGCGGCCGAGCGCGAGCCTTCGACCTCGAGGAGCATCTGGGCGCAGCGGTGTGAGACCGCCTGGTAGGAGCCGATCGGCCGGTCGAACTGCTTGCGCTCGCGGGCGTAGTCGACCGCCATCTCCATCGCGCGCTGCGCCACGCCGACGTTCTCGGCGGCAAGAGCCACGCAGATGCGGTCGAGCGCGGGCTGGACGTCGCCGGGCAGCTGCTCGCCGCCGTCGGCGCGCACGCGCCCGAAGCGGCGGGTCGCGTCGAGGGCGTCGAACGCCTCGACCTCGGCGGCCGAGCGCTCGGCGACGACCGCCCCGTCGTCGCCCGCCAGCACGATCAGGTCGGCCTCCGCGGCGTCCGGAACGAGCCGAGCCTCGCCGCCCTTCACGACCCCGACCGTCCCCCGCAGCTCGCCGGAGGCGAGGCTGGGGAGCCAGCGCTCGCGCTGCTCGTCCGAGCCGGCGACCTGGATCACGAGGCCTGCCGCCGTGTTCGAGAGGAACGGGACCGGTGCGAGCGCGTAACCGAGCTCCTCAAGGAGGATGATCAGCTCGACGGTCCCGAGCTCCTGGCCGCCGTGCGCCTCGTCGATGAAAATGCCGGTCCAGCCGAGCTCGCACATCTCCTTCCACGCGTCGTCGTCGTAGGCCTTCGCCTCGGCCAGCTCACGCACGCGCTCCGGCTTGAAGCGGTCGGCGAGCAGGTCCTTTGCGGTCCGCTTGATCGCCTGCTGGTCGTCGGTGAAGTCGAAGTTCATTTGAATCCTTTCCCCTGCGCAGCCGGCCGAGCCGGCTGCTTCGGGCCGCCGCCTCCTCTAACGCAGCTTCGGCAGCCCGAGCACGCGCTCGGCCACGATGTTCTTGAGGATCTCGGTCGTGCCGCCCTCGATCGAGTTCGCGCGCGAGCGCAGCAGCCGGTAGGTCCAGGGCGAGTCCCAGGCGGCGCCGTCCTCGCCGAGGATGTCGACGGCCAGCTCGGTGAGCGTCTGGTTGATCTCACCCCACTGCCACTTCGGGAGCGAGCCCTCCGGACCGGGCACGCCGCGCTTCATGATGTGCGTGAGGCCGCGCCAGGAGTTCAGGCGCAGCAGCTCGACCTCGATGGCGAGCTGCGCGATGCGCTGGCGGATGACCGGGTCGTCCGCGACGCCGCGCTCGCGCGCGAGCTCCTTCAGGTCCTCGAGCGCAATGCGCAGACCGGCGGCCGAGGCCGCCCCGAGCCCCGCGCGCTCGTTCATCAGCGTGGTGATCGCGACGCCCCAGCCGTTGCCCACGCCCCCGACGACGTTCTCGTCCGGGATGCGGGCCTCCTCGATGAACAGCTCGTTGAACTCGGGCTGGCCCGTGATCTGGTACAGCGGGCGCACCTGCACCTCGTCCTGCTCCATGTCCATGATGAAGTAGGTGAGGCCCTGGTGCTTCGGCACGTCCGGGTCCGTGCGGGCCACGAGCATGCACCACTTGGCCTTGTGGGCGAAGGTCGTCCAGACCTTCTGGCCGGTCACGACCCACTCGCCGTTCGACTTCACCGCCCTCGTCTTCAGCGAGGCGAGGTCCGAGCCGGACTCGGGCTCCGAGAAGCCCTGGCACCAGATTTCGTCGCCGGTGAGGATCGGCAGGAGCCAGCGCTCCTTCTGCTCGTCCGTGCCGTGGTGGATGACCACGGGGCCGCCCATGACCATGCCGAGCACGTTCGCCGGCTGAGGCGCGCGGGCGCGCGCCATCTCCTCGCCGAACAGGGCCTGCTCGACGAGCGTGGCGCCGCGGCCGCCGTACTCCTTCGGCCACGAGAAGCCGGCGTAGCCGGCGTCGAAGAGACGGCGCTGCCACTCGCGCCGGTGGTCGAAGGCCTCGTCCTCGCCGGAGGGCTCCTCGCCGGGGTGGTTCTCCGCGAGCCAGGCGCGCAGCTCGTCGCGGAAGGACAGCTCGGACGGCGACAGCGTCAAGTCCATGGCGGTAATGTACCAAGGAGTACACAAGGTGCCCCACACACCCGAGATCCCCCGTCGCCTGCCCCGCGGCAGCCATGGCCTCGACCGCCGGCTGGTGGTCGCCTCACAGCGCGCGCGGCTGCTCGAAGCGGTCGGCCGGGCCGTCGCCGAGAAGGGCTACGCGGACACGCGGATCGACGACATCGTGCGTGGCGCCGGCGTCTCCAAGAAGACCTTCTATGAGCACTTCGCGGACAAGGAGGACTGCTTCCTCGCCGCCTACGAGGCCTCGGCCGAGGAGCTCTTCGAGCGGGTGCGCGACGCCCAGGAAGCCCCCGAGGGCGACTGGCTCGAGCGGACGCGCGCGGGCATCGTGGCCTACCTGCGCTGGCTCGCCGCCGAGCCCGCGCTCGCGCGCGTGTTCCTGATCGAGGTGGGTGCGGCGGGACCACGGGCGGCCGAGAGCCGCGAGCGGCTGCGCGACCGCTACGCGGAGCTGCTCGCCCAGCTCCAGGAGGACGCCCGCTCGGACTTCCCCGAGCTCCCCGAGCTGCCCTCCGAGATCTTCCATGCCGTGGTCGCCGCGGTGGACGACATCGTCGTGCGCGAGATCAGGGAGGGCGGCGCGGAGGACCTGCTCCGGCTCGAGCCGATCCTGCGCTACCTGCAGGTCTCGCTGCTGGCCGGGCCGCAGGTGGCGGCCCGCTCGGCCGAGCTGTCCTAGTAGCTCTTCGGCAGCCCGAGCGAATGCTCGGCGACGTAGTTGAGAATCATTTCGCGCGAGACCGGCGCGGTCCGCGTGAGGCGCACTCCCCACCACATGTCGGACAGCCCGTACTCGAGCGCGAAGCCGTTGCCGCCGTGGGCCTGGATCGCGCGGTCGAGGCAGCGGATCGCCGCCTCGGCGGCGGCGTACTTCGCCATGTTCGACGCCTCGCCGGCACCGGGGGCCCCGGCGTCGTAGAGCGCGGCGGCCTTCTGCATCATCAGGCGCGCGAGCTCGAGCTCGATCTTCGCCTCCGCCAGCGGATGGGACACGCCCTGGTGCGTCCCGATCGGCGCACCCCATACCGCGCGCTCGCTCGCGTAGGCGGCGCCCTTCTCGAGCGCGCGCAGTCCTGCGCCGCAGGCGATCGATGCGCCCATGATGCGCTCCGGGTTGAGGCCGTCGAACACCGGTCCCAGGCCGCCGCCCTCGCCGCCGATCAGGCGCTCCTCCTCGAGCTCGACGTCGTCGAAGAAGAGCGTCCACTGCTTGTCCGGGCCAAGGTAGGGCATCGGGATCTCGTCGCGCGTGAAGCCCGTGGCGTCGACGTCGACGATCGCGAGCGAGGGCAGCCCGAGCGAGCCGTCCGGCAACCGGCTGCGCGCGACCACGAGCACGGCCTCGGCGTGCTCGACACCCGAGATGAAGGTCTTCTGGCCGTTCAGGACGAAGCTGTCGCCGCGGCGCTCGAGCGACGTCGCGAGGTTGTGGGAGTTCGTGCCGGCGTCGGGCTCGGTGATCGCGAAGGCGATCTTGGTGGTGCCCGCGGCGATGCCGCGCAGCCAGCGCTCGTTCTGAGCCTCGGTCCCGTGGCGCGCGAGGATGTTGCCGACGATCGCCGGTGAGACGATGATCAGGAGCAGTGACTTGCCGGCGGCCGCGACCTCCTCGCCGACGGCCGAGAGCCCGCTCATGCCGAGCCCGCCGCCGCCCCATTCCTCGGGCAAGTTGATGCCGAGGTAGCCCTTCTCGGCGAGGGCGTCCCAGAGCTCTGTCGGCGGCTCGCCCGCATCATGCTTCCTGCGCGAGTAGTCGGCGGGAAAGCCGTCGCAGATGCCGCGCACGGCGGCACGGATCTGGCGCTCCTCGTCGGTCGGGATGAGCGGGAGCACAGCCTCTATGGCGGTCGTCATGGCCGCATAGGATGCCACCGTGCGGATCGGGCTCTACCTCGCCTACTGGCCCTGGTTCTCGCCCGACGAGCAGGTCGAGCTGGCGCGCCAGGCGGACCGCGCCGGGCTCGACTCGGTCTGGGTGGCGGAGGCGTGGGGACAGGACGTGGTGTCGGTCCTCGGGCACCTGAGCGCGGTGACCGAGCGAATCGACCTCGGCTCCGGGCTGATGCAGATCCCGGCTCGCACTCCGGCTATGACCGCGATGACCGCCGCGACGCTCGACACCATGTCCGGCGGCCGCTTCCGGCTCGGGCTCGGGCTTTCCGGGCCGCAGGTATCGGAGGGCTGGCACGGCGTGCCGTTCGCGCGCCCGCTGGCCCGCACCCGCGAGTACGTCGAGATCGTGCGGCGCATCCTGGCGCGCGACGGCGTGGTCGAGTACGACGGCGGCGAGTTCCGGCTGCCGGTCGACCCCGAGGGGCTCGGCAAGCCGCTCAAGCTGATGATCCACCCGCCGCGCAAGCAGATTCCGATCTACCTCGGGGCGATCGGCCCGAAGGCGATCGAGCAGGCCGCCGTGATCGCGGACGGCTGGATGCCCTTCATGTTCACGCCCGACACGGCCGCGGAGCTGCTGCGGCCGTTCGAGGGCACAAGCGTCGACGTCGCTCCGGTGGTGATGGCCTGCGTCGACGACGACCCCGAGCGGGCACGCGACCTCGCGCGGCCCTGGCTCGCCGTCTATCTGGGCGGCATGGGCGCCCGCGGCAAGAACTTCTACGTCGAGACTGCGGAGCGCTTCGGGCAGGGCGAGATGGCGCGCGAGGTGCAGCGGCTCTTCCTGGCCGGCGACCGCGCCGGGGCCGCCGCCGCGCTCAGCCCCGAGCTGATCGACGCGACCGCGATCTGCTGCCGGCCGGGCGAGCTCGACGAGCGGCTGATCGCGTACGCAGACGCCGGCGCTCACACGCTCTTGGTGCTGCCCTTCGGGGACCGCCCGGCGATCGTGGACGAGCTCGCCGCGGCCGTGGCGGCCTAGCCCTGCCCGGCGGCCTGGCGTGCCGCCTCGAGCTCGCGGCGCACCACGCCCTGCTGATTGGGGATCTGCAGCCTCTGCTCGAGAACCGGGATCGCCTCGGCGGGGCGGCCGGCGAGCCGCAGCGCACGGCCCAGGTTGTAGAGCGCGTACGCGTAATTGAGGTCAGCTGAGCCGGCGAGCGCGTCCACCGCCTGCTGCAGCACCGGGATCGCCTCGTCGTAGCGACCCTGGTTCATGAGCTCGAAGCCCTGTGTGTTGAGGTCTGCGCCGCTCGCGCCCTCGTCCGCGGGGGCGGGTGTCTCCTCCGGGGCCGGCTCCGGCTCGGCCTCCTGCTCCGGGGCGGGCGTGGGCGCGGGCTGCACGGGCTCCTGCGCCGCTTGGTCGCGGTTCTGGCGTCCGCGGTTCGTGCGCTCTGGCTGTTGTTCCTGCGCCGGCGGCTGGGCAGCGCGCTCGCTGCTCTCTCCGCCACCGTCGTCCCCACCCGACGCCAGAACGACGGCAACCACAGCGATCGCGAGCAGCACCAGCAATCCTGCCACCGCGAAAGGCAACGAGTGGCGTTTTACGCCATCAATCGTGACGGAATCGTCCACTCGCTGCGCGGGCTGTGGCCGCGGCGGTGTCAGCGGGACCGGTGCCGCTGCGGCGGCCCGGCGCGGCAGGCGCCGTGTGACCGCGGTGCGCGGCTCGTCCTCGAGCGCCCGCGCCAGCTCGGTTGCGAGCTGCCCCGCCGAGCCGGGTCGCTCGGACGGCTCGCGGGCCATCCCGCGCTGGAGCGACTCGGCCACCGCCGCCGATGCGGCCGGCCAGTGCTGGCGGATGTCGGGCGGCGGCGCGGAGGCGATCGAGTGGGCGATCGCGACGGGTGTCTTCCCGTCGCGCGGGCGGCGCCCGGCGAGCGTCTCGTAACAGACGGCGGCGAGCGCGTAGACGTCGACCGAGGGACCGGGCTCGCGTCCCTCGAGCTGCTCGGGCGCCATGTAGGCGGCGGTGCCGAGGACGGTGCCGCTGCGCGTGATGCGGGTCGTGTCGGCCGCCGTGGCGATGCCGAGGTCGACGAGCTTCGCGACCGCATCGTCGCGCAGCAGGACATTCGCCGGCTTGACGTCGCGGTGCACGACGCCCTGGGCATGCGCGTGGTCGAGCGCGGCGCCCAGCTCACGTGCCATGCGCGCCACCCGCCGGGGCCCCAGCGGCCCATGGCGGAGCGCCGCGGCGAGCGACTCGCCCGGTACGTACTCCATGACGATGAGAACGCCCTCATCGTCGACCGCGGTGTCGTAGACCGAGACGAGGTTCGGATGGTTCAGCGAGGCTCCGAGCTTCGCCTCGCGAACGAAGCGCTGCTCGGTGTCGGCCGGGCTGTCGGCATGCAGTCGCTTGACCGCGACCTCACGGTCGAGGCGCTCGTCCCTGCACAGCAGCACGGACGCCATTCCCCCGGAGCCCAAATGCCTGAGCACGCGGTAGCGCCCGGCCAGAAGGGTGCCCTGCGTCGAAACCGGCACCCGGCGGGTGTACCCGCCCTGCCCGCAGGCCTAACCGGGGAAGCGGCGCGTTACCGAAGGCTTAAAGGCGCTGGATCAGCGTGCCGGTGCCGAGCCCGCCGCCGCAGCACATCGTGACGAGCCCGACCTCCCTGTCGGAGCGCTCGAGCTCGTGCACGAGGGTGGTGATCAGGCGGGCGCCCGTCGAGCCGAGCGGGTGACCGAGCGCGATTGCGCCGCCGTTCACGTTCACGCGGTCCATGTCCGGCTCGAGCTCCCGGCGCCAGGCGGCCAGCACCGACGCGAAGGCCTCGTTGACCTCGAACAGGTCGATGTCGCCGATCGTCATGCCGTTCCGCTCGAGCAGCTTCCTGGTGGCCGGGATCGGGCCGGTCAGCATGATCACCGGGTCGACTCCGACGGTCGTCTGGTCGAGCACCTTCGCGCGCGGCTTCAGACCGAGCGCCTCGGCCTTCGAGCGCTCCATCAGGAGCACGGCGGCGGCGCCGTCCGAGATCTGCGAGGAGTTGCCGGCGGTGATCTTGCCGTCCTCCTTGAAGGCCGGCTTTAGCTGGGAGAGCGTCTCGAGGTTCGAGTCGGGCCGGATGCCCTGGTCGGTCACGTAAGTGCTGCCGTTGACCTGGAAGGGGATGATCTCCCGCTCGAAGCGGCCCTCCTCGGTCGCGCGATGTGCGTTCTGGTGCGACCGCACGCCGATCTCGTCGAGCTCGGAGCGCGGGATCTCCCACTTGTCGGCGATCATCTCGGCCGAGATCCCCTGCGGCACGAGGTTGTACTTCTCCATCAGCTCGGGCGGCCAGGGCGAGCCGACGTCGTCCGTCCACTTGAAGCCGATCCCCATCGGGATGTGGCCCATGTGCTCGACGCCCGATCCGATCGCCACGTCATGGACGCCAGAGGCGACCAGCGCCGCGGCGAAGTTGACTGCCTGCTGGGCGGAGCCGCACTGGCGGTCGACTGTCGTCGCGGGGGTCTCGATCGGCAGGCCCGCCTGCAGCCAGGCGTTGCGGCCGACGTTGAACATCTGCTCGCCGAACTGCTGCACGCAGCCGGTGACGACGTCCTCGACCTCGGAGGCGTCGATGCCCGCGCGCTCGATGACCTCGGTGTAGGTCTTGCCGAGCAGCTCGTTCGGGTGCGTGTCCTTGTAGTAGCCCTTCTCCGGGTGCCCGCGCCCGATCGGCGTCCGCGCCGCCTCGACGATGACAACCTCGCGCCCGTTTCCGTTCTGCATCTCGAAGTTCCTCCGGTTGGCACCCTTCCCGCGAGGCCGGCTGTGCCGCTCGTCACGGGCTATGTGGTAAAAGCCTACTCGATTGACTGACCAGTCAACCAAGGCCCTCTGGAGCTCTCACAGCATGAACGAACGGCTTGGAATCGCAGGAAGCGGGGCCATCGCCTGCGGCCTGGCCCGCGCCGCCGCGGAGACCCACGAGGTCGTGCTGTGGGCCCGCTCGAACGGCTCGCGCGAGCGTGCCTGCGCCAAGCTCGAGAACGGCGCCGAGGTCGTGACGGACCTGTCGGAGCTCGCCGGCTGCGGCATCATCGTCGAGGCGATCGCAGAGGAGCTCGAGGCGAAGCGGGCCCTCTACGAGCGGCTCGCCGAGGTGCTCCCGGACGAGACCGTCCTCGCAACGACGACCTCCTCGCTGTCGGTCGCGGAGCTGGCCGCCGCCAGCGGGCGGGCGAACCGCTTCGGCGGCCTGCACGTGTTCAACCCGGTCGAGCGCATGCAGCTCGTGGAGCTGTCGTTCCCGGGCGAGGCGTCCGACTCGACCAAAGCCACCCTGCACGCCCTGTGTGATGCGCTCGGGAAGACGGCGGTCGAGGTCCCGGACTCCGCCGGCTTCGTCGTCAACAAGCTGCTCTTCCCGTACCTGTTCGACGCGGTACGCCTGCTGGAGCCGGGCGGCATCGATCCGGAGTCGATCGACACATGCATGAAGCTCGGCGCCGGCCACCCGATGGGCCCGCTCGCGTTGCTGGACTTCGTGGGCCTGGACGTGGCCGCGGCGATCGGCGAGTCGATCGGGGCGGACGTCCCTGAGCGCGTCCACGAGCTGATCGCGGAGGGCCGGCTCGGCCGCAAGGCGGGCGCCGGCTTCTACGACTACAGCGAGCGCTAGCGCCGCGCGGCCTTGCGCACCGCGCGCCGCGTCGGCGCCGGCGCCATTCCGGCCGTCAGGTCCCAGACGACGTCGGCCTCACCGATGCCCTGGCGCTCCGCCAGCTCGGATACGCGCTCCCAGGGAAGGGTCGCCTCGGGCAGATCGTCCCAGCGCGCCAGCTCGAGCGCTTCCAGCGCCGCGATGAGGGCAGCGGGCGGCTCCTCCTGGTCCTTGATCAGCGCGCGCAGCGCGTCACGCTGGGAGTCGCACAGCTTCACGCACCACATGCCCCCGAAACCTCCTATTGCAAGAAGCAACCTGGACCGAAGCTACGCCCCACGGCGGACGGATCGGCTCTAGGACTCGTCCTCGCGCTGCCTGCGCTCGACCGACCCGCGCGGGATCGCGGCGGCCTGCTCGACGGGCCGCTCGAGGCCGGGCGCCGGCCCGCTCTCGCCGCGCGCGTGGTGATCGCGGATGCGGACGGCCTCGACGCGGTTCTGGCGCACCGCCTCGACTCGCAGCGAGTAGCCGTTCGCCTGCACCATGTCGCCGCGCTTCGGCAGCCGCCCGAGCTCGCCGAATACGAAGCCGCCGACCGAGTTATAGGCCTCCGAGTCGACGGGCAGGTCGAGCCCGTAGTCCGTGAGGTCCGTGATCGGCACGTGCCCGCGCACCCACCAGTCGCCGTTGGCGAGCCGGCGGACGCCGGCTACGGCCGGGTCGGTCTCGTCGGCGATCTCGCCCACGACCTCCTCGATGATGTCCTCGATCGTGACGATGCCGGCGGTGCGGCCGTACTCGTCGACCACCACGGCCATCGAGGCTCGCTCGCGCTGAAGGTCGGCGAGCAGGTCGTCGAGCGGCTTCGTCTCGGGCACGATCAGCGCGTCCTTGACGGAGCTCTCGATCGACGCGTCCGGCCCCTCCGACATGACCTTCCGGGCGAGCGAGTTCACGTGTACCACACCCTTGATGCGGTCGGTGTTGCCCTCCTCGGTCACGACGAGCCTCGTGTGCCCGGAGTCGACGGCCTTGCGCAGCGCAGCCTCCGCCGTCTCCGAGGCGTCAACCGTCACCACCGCGGGATCGGCGTCATCACCTGGCGCGCCTGCTGCTCGTGGAGGTGGAAGACCCCGGACAGCATGCCGGCCTCGCCGGCGTCGATCTTGCCGCCGCGCTGGCTGCGGGCAATCAGCAGCTTGAGGTCCTCGGAGGACGAGACCTCCTCGAACTCCGCCTTCGGATCGACGCCGACCAGCCGCAGGATCGCGTTCGAGGCCGTGTTCAGCAGCCAGATCAGCGGGCTGAGGGCCACGCGGAACCAGTGCAGCGGCCGAGCCACGCGCAGCGCGGTGCGCTCGGCGTGCACGATCGCGTAGATCTTCGGCACCTGCTCGCCGACAGTGATGTGGAGAGCCGTGGTGATCAGGTAGGCGATCGCGAGGGAGATCGCGAGCGAGACGTTGTGGGAGACCGAGCTCCCGATCATGCCCTCGATCAGGCTCGCGATCGCCGGCTCGCCCATGAAGCCGATCCCGAGGGAGGCCATCGTGATGCCGAGCTGGCAAGCGGAGAGGTACTCGTCGATCTTGTCGATCTGGGCGAGCACGAGCGCCGCGCCGCGGCGGCCCTCGTCGCGCATCACCTCGACACGCCCCTCACGGGTACGGACGAGCGCGAACTCGGCGGCGACGAAGAATCCGTTCGCGGCAACGAGCAGCAGCACGCCAACGAGCAGAAGCAACTCGGTCATCTCAGACCGGCAGCCCCTGCTGCTTGTGACTTCCTACTTCGAGGTCGATCGTCGTCGCTCATCAGGCGGACGAATCGATCTTAGCGGTGTCGAACTCCTTCGTGATTGCGTCGCTCAGACGTGCCATCCTCGTCTCCGTGCGAATCGCTTCCCTAGTCCCGTCGGCGACCGAGATGCTCTTCGCGCTCGGCCTCGGCGACGACGTCGTCGCCATCACCCACGAGTGTGACTACCCAGAGGGGGTTGAACAACTCCCTCACCTCACCCGCAGCGTGATCCCGGAGAACCTGGGGGCCGCCGATATAGACGCCGCCGTGCGCGAGCGGACGGGCCGCGGCGAGGCCCTCTATGAGCTCGACGACGACCTGCTCGAGGAGCTCGGCGTGGACCTGATCGTGACGCAGGCGGTCTGCGAGGTGTGCGCGGTCTCGTTCGACGACGTGCGCGCCGTCGCGGAGCGGCTCCCCACGCAGCCCGAGGTGATATCGCTCGACCCGTCGACGCTCGGCGAGGTGCTCGCCGACATCCCGCGGCTCGCCGAGGCGGCCGGGGTGCCCGAGGCGGGCGAGGTGCTCACCGAGGAGGCGGCCGAGCGCATCGAGGAGGTCGAGCTCGCCATCGCGGGCGATCCGCGCCCGCGGGTCGCCGCACTCGAGTGGCTCGACCCCGTCTACGCGGCCGGCCACTGGGTCCCGCAGATGATCGAGCTGGCGGGCGGCGAGGACGTGCTTGGCCTGCCCGGCGAGAGGTCGCGCACGGTCGAGTGGGTCGAGGTCGCGGCGGCCATGCCCGAGATCGTGATCTCGATGCCCTGCGGCTACTACGCTGAGCAGGCCGCCGCCGAGACGATGCGCCACCGCGAGCGGCTGGCGGCGCTCGGCGCCCGCGTGGTGGCCGTGGACGCCGCCGCCTACTTCTCGCGGCCGGGACCCCGCCTCGTCGACGGCATCGAGCTGCTCGGCCACATCCTCCATCCGGACGTCTTCGAGGCGCCGCCGGAGCGACGTTCGATCGAGCTCGACCTGAAGCGGCCGGCGCGGGTCTAGGCACTGCCGGCGACGACGATCGAGCCCGGCCACGGCGACGAGCGCCGAGCGCGCCGCAAAGGAGCGGCGCGGCGGCCTGGGGCAGCCGCACCTGATCGCCGAGATCGAACAGGACGATCGCCGCCAGCCCGCCGCCGATCAGGCCGCCGATGTGGCCGCCGATCGAGATGTTCGGCACCGTGAAGGTGATCACCAGGTTCAGCACGATCCAGATCCCGAGCCCGCTCTCCATCAGGCTCAGGCCACGGTTGCGCGCGAACACGGCGGCCGCTGCCATCAGCCCGAAGATCGCGCCGGAGGCCCCGACGGTGAGGCCGTCGGGCTCGAGCAGCAGCGCGCCGAACGAGCCGCACAGCAGCGACACGAAGTAGATGAGCGCGAAGCGCAGCCGCCCGATCGCGGGCTCGAGTAGCGAACCGAGGATCCAGAGCGAGAGCATGTTGAAGAGCAGGTGGAAGAAGCCGGCGTGCAGGAAGCCCGCCGTGACGATGCGCCAGTACTCGCCGTCGGCCACCTCCGAGCGCGACAGGGCGCCGTCCGTGAGCAGCTGGCTGCCCCCGAGCCCGCCGCCGCCGGTGGCGCTCGCCCCGCCCAGAGCGGCGCCGAGGAAGACGAGCACGTTTATCCCGATCAGGAGATACGTGAGCGCCGGCTCGTCCGAGGTCGAGCGGATCGTGCGCACCTTGGTGCGCTGATTCGCGCACTCGGGGCAGCGCATGCCGACCGACGTCGTCGTCATGCAATCGGGGCAGATCGGGCGCCCGCAGTTCGAGCAGTGGACCCCCGTCTCGCGATTCTTGTGGCGGTAGCAGACCTCCATCGGACGGAGGTTCAGACTAGCTGGCGCACCTTCGCGCGCGGGGGTGTGCAGAGGCGCCTAGAGCGGGACGCTCAGGATCGGCTGCTCGCTCGGGGCGGTCGCCCCGCCGCGCGGCTCGCGCGTCACAAGCACGGCCTGCGCGTCGCTCAGGTCCTCGGGCACGGCGACCGCGCCGCTGCCGTTCGGGCCGACCTCGAAGGTGGGCTGCGGGATGATCATCCCGCCGCGCTGGACCCAGGCCTGGTAGACCTCCCGTCCCTGCAGGTCGGGCATCCCGTTCACGCGCAGGATGGCCCCGTCCCCGCCCTCGTCCTCGAGTTGAAGGTTGCCCGTCCCCTGCGGGATGCGGTCCTGGTCGACCGTGGCCACGACCGTGCGCGAGCCGTCGTCGCCGCCGAGCTGGGCGACGCCGAAGCCGGCGACGAGGCCGAGAGCGAGGGCGGCCGCCACGAAGGCAGGCCGGAGCGAGGGCAACCGCAGGCGCTCGCGCAGGGACGGACGGGGCCGGGCCGGCGGCGCCGTCAACGTCTGCTCGCCTTCGCCTGCGGCCGCCTCTCGCGCCTCTCGCTCGACAATCTCCATGAGCGAGGTCTTGAGGCCCGCCGGCGGCTCTACCTGCTCGACCGAGCGAGGCAGCGCGTCCGTCGCCGGCCGCAGCTGCTCGATCTCGTCGCGGCACTCAGGGCAGCCGTCCAGATGGTTCTCGAAGGCCTGCCGCTCGAGGTCCGTCAACGCGCCGAGGAGGTAGGCGCCGATCTCCTCTCGATAGCTCGTGTGATCCCTGTCCGTCATGCGAATCCCCCCGCCGCGTAGCCCTCTGAGAGCTGCCGCCGCATCTTGTCTAGGCCGAGCCGCATGCGGCCCTTCACGGTTCCTATGGGCTCCTCGAGCAACTCGGCTATCTGGCTATGGCTGAACCCGCCGAAGTAGGCGAGCTCGATCGTCTTGCGCTGCTCGTCCGGCAGCGTGTCCAGCGCGCTGCGGATACTGCGCGCCTCCTCCCTGCGCGCGACCTCCACCTCCGTGCGCTCGGGTGCCTCCTGGCGCTCCTCGATTCCCTCGATCGTCTCGCGCCGGCGATCGTGCACCACGCTTCGCCGCAATGAGTCGATCGCCCGGTTGTGGACGATTCCGAGCACCCAGGTGCGAACGCTCCCCCGCGCCTGGTCGTAGCGCAGGCGGCTGCGCCAGATCGACAGGAACGCCTCTTGGACGATGTCTTCCGCCGCTCCGCGGTTACCCACCATCCGGTAGGCAAGCGAGAAGGCGGCGCTGCCGTGGCGGTCGTAGAGCAGCTCGAATGCGCGCGGGTTTCCGCCCTGGACGAGCTGCATCACCTCCTCGTCCGCGAGATCGCGGATGTCTTTCGCCATGGGGTTTATTCCTACGCGGCGCAGGTCCCTTTGGATCAGCCCCGAATCAAGGGAGGGATTCGCCGTGGACGAACGCTCTCCCGCACAGGTTTTCGCGCTGGTCATCGGTTTGACCCTCGTGGCGGCGGGGATCGCGGGCTTCTTCTACAACGCGAGCTTCGCGACGGGCGACGACGTTCCGCGCGACGCCGTCATCGGCATCCTCGACGTGAACGGCTGGCACAACCTCGTGCACATCGCGACCGGTGTCGCCGGGCTCGTGCTCGCCGGCTCCTACGACGGCGCGCGCCTGTTCGCGCTCGGCGGCGGGGCGCTCTACCTGGTCGTAGCGGTGGCCGGCTTCATCGCAGGCGACGGCGGCGTCCTCCTCGGCCTGATCCCCGTCAACACCGAGGACAACCTGCTGCACCTGCTGATCGCGATCGCGGGCCTCGGCGCCGGCTTCGCGACCCCGGGGGTCGAGCCGCCGAGCATCAGCGCCTAGCGGCGCAGGCGCTTCTGGACGTCCGAGGCGACGCCGCGCATGCTGCGCTCGAGGGCCTTGAGCCCGGACGTCTGACGCTTCTTGTGCTGCTGGCGGGCGCGCACGAGCACGAGCCCGCCGGCGGCCGCGCTGCCGACGACGATCGCCGTCACGGTGGGGACCCAGTTGCGCGGGTCGCGCATCGCCGAGAGCTCCCAATCGGCGAGCTCGTCGGCCGCCGCCTCGGTCAACTCCGAGAGGCCGCGCTCGAGCCGGTCGGAGACTCGCTCGGGCGGCTCGACCGGCACCAAGGCGGAGCGCAGCAGCCGCTCCACACGCTCGACATCACTCATCTGGCTCTTCCTCCTGATTCAGCCCCTGCTCGAGCTGTCTTATCGCTCTGTGAATCAACACCTTGGTGGCGCCCTCGGAGCGGCCCAGCGCTCGCGCGATCTCGCGGTTGTCCATGTCGAGCGCGAAGCGCATGATCAGGGCCTCGCGACGATCGTCGGGCAGCTTCGACACGCCCTCGAGGACCTCCTTCACCTCCTCGCGCTCCTCGACCACCCGTTCGGTGTCGAGCGGCGCGGAGAGGATCGCCAGCGTCGTCGAGGTTCGTCTGCGGCCGGCGCGAGCGGTCGCGGTAGTAGTTCGCCGCGAGGTTGTGCGCGATCCGGATGAGCCACGGCCGCAGCGGGCGCCCGTTCGACTCGCGCTGGGCGCGGTCGAAGTGGCGATACGCCTGGACGAAGGTCTGCTCCGTGATGTCCTCGGCATCGTGGTGGTTGCCGATCCGGTAGTAGGCGTACGAGTAGACGTCCCGGAGGTGCGCCCGGTAGAGCTCCGTGAAGTCGCGGTCGAGACGCTGCTTGTCGGCCAGCTCGGGCACCCGTCATCGGAGCGTACTCCCGGCTAGGCCGCTCGGCTCCCCAGCCGGCCCGGGCGAGCGGAGCGAACGCTCTCGAGCCACTGGTCGGGCGAGGCTTCGCCGTCCAGCACCTCGCGCAGGCCGGCGGTGACCGGTGCGTCGATGCCGCGTCGTTCGAACGCGAGCCCGAGCAGCGGGACAGTGGCGCGTGACTCGGCGGTCTGGCCGCCGCCGATCGAGCTGGCGACGAGAGCGCCGGCGCCGGCCAGGCCGGCGAAGGTCTCGCTGCGGCCGCCGCTCGCGACGGCCAGCTCGTGCACCTCCGAGAAGACGCGCCCGGCCGCGGCGCCGGCCAGGCTCGCACCGCCGTCCACGGCCGCCGCTGACGCCAGCGAGGCCGCGTTCGTCGCGCACGCCGCGAACTCGGCGCCCGTCACGTCGTCGGTCGCGTCGGCGTTCAGGCCGCCGGCCGCGAGCACGTCGCGCAGCTGGCGACGGAGGTCCGGGTCGCGCGTCGCGACGAGGGCCGAGGCGCCGTGCTGGATCGCATCGCGCGCGTGCGCGGGACCGGCGAGGGTGGCGACGGCGCGGGCGCGCACGCGCTCGGAGACGTAGGCCGACGGCGTCGTGCCGAGCGGCGGCACGAGTCCCTTCGAGGCAACGAGCACCGCCGAGCGATCGTGCATTCGCGTGCCCATCTCGGCGAGAACTGCGGGGAGGCTCGCGCAGGGGACGGCCAGGACGACGAGGTCCACCCCGCTCAGATCGAGCTCGGGGACGGTCCTGACCTCGATGGCCGCCGGGAGCTTGACGCCCGGCAGGTAGGCCGCGTTCTCGCGCTCGGCGGTTACGCGCTCGGCCTGCGCGGCGGTGCGACAGCCGAGCTGAACCTGGAGGCCCGCTCGTGCCAGCACGACAGAAGCGGCCGTTCCCATCGCGCCACCGCCGATGACGGCCGCGGTCCTGATCGGCGGCAATCCGCCGAGCCACTCCCACTGCAGCTCGACGCACGGCCAGATGCGCGCCGTCACCTCGCCGGCGAGGAAGCGCGACGGGTCGGGCACTCGCGGGTAGGTGAGCGGGGCGCCGAAGCGCAGGTGCACCCGCACCGGCTTGATCTTCCAGCCGTCGCGGGCACGCTCGGAGCCGGTGACGGCGATCGGCACGACGGGCTTGCCGCTCTCGAGCGCCAGCCGGCCGACGCCGCGCTTGGGGCGCTGCAGGGAGCCGGTCCTGATGCGCGTCCCCTCCGGGAAGATCACCACGGCGCTACCGCGCTCGAGCAGCATGAGCGCGGTCTTCATCGACTCCTCGTCCGCCTCGCCGCGGCGCACCGGGAAGGCGCCCATGCAGTTGAGGATCCAGCCGAGCAGGGGGTTCTTGAACATCTCGCGCTTGGCCATGAAGAAGATCGGGGGGCCGATCGAGCAGCCGATCGCGAACGGGTCGAGGAAGCTGCGGTGGTTGGACGCGAGGATCACGCCGCCCTCGGGAACGTGCTCGCGTCCGAGCCTGCGCACGCGGAAGTAGATGAGGATCGCCGGCTTCACGATCATGCGCACCGGCCAGTAGAAGGGCTTGAAGACGCCCCGGCGGCGCGTGCGCTCGTGGTAGAGCTCGAGCGGGCGCGCCGTCACCTTCCCTCCTCCTCCGACATCGATGACCCCTACCCGCCGCCGGATTGGTCGTTACGCTGCCGGGAGGATGGAGTTGCGACGACCGCTCAACGGCGCCATGGCGGGCGCTGCGGCAGCGGCCCTCTGGGCGGCGCAGCAGCCGCTCGACAAGCGCGTATTCGGCTCGAGCTATGACGACGTCGAGCTGCTCGGCAAGCTGGTGACGCGCGGACCCGCGTCGATTCCCGCCGGGCTCGCGATGCACATGGCCAACGGGGCGATCTTCGGCGCGGTCTACGCGCTCGTCCGCCCGCTCGTCCCCGCGCCGCCGCTCGTCACCGGCGTGGCCGCCGGCCTCGGCGAGCACCTGGCGCTGTGGCCGCTGGGGCGCGTGGTCGACCGCCTGCACCCTGCGCGCGACGAGCTCGAGCCGCTCACCGGTAACCGCAACGCGTTCGCCCAGTCGACCTGGCGCCACCTGCTCTTCGGCGTGACGCTCGCCGAGATCGAGCGCCGCCTCAACGACATCGCGGAGTTCGAGCCGCTCGAGCAGGTGCCCGCCTCCTCGAACGGCCATGGGAACCTCGAGCACGCCGCCGTCGGCGCCACCGAGTCCTAGACTCGCTCGCAGGCCGCTCGCCGGAGTAGCTCAGTTGGCCAGAGCAACCGCCTTGTAAGCGGTAGGTCGCGGGTTCGAATCCCGCCTCCGGCTCTTCCTAGAGCAGCACCTGGCGCGAGCTCAGATGCGCGCCCACCTTGCGCTTCACGCGCTGGAGGGCGTTGTCGACCGTCTTCGTGTCGCACTCGAGCCGTGCCGCGATCGCCTCGTAGCTGTGGCCGTCCAGGTAGAGGGACAGCACCGAGCTCTCGAGCTCGGAGAGGACGCTCGACAGGCATGCGACCAGGCAGTGGAGCTCCTCGGAGGAGATCACCTGATTGACGGGATCGTGCGCGCTCGGACCGGGCAGCAGCTCGTCGAGCGTCGGGTCGCCGTCGCCGCCACCGGCAGCGGGCGTCTGGGAGAAGGAGACGTACTCGTTCAGCGGGGTGTGCTTGTTGCGTGTGGAGGTCTTGACCGCGGTGATGATCTGGCGGGTGATGCAGAGCTCTGCGAAGTTCCTGAAGCTCGACTCGCGATCGGTGCGGTAGTCGCGGACCGCCTTATAGAGGCCGACGAGGCCCTCCTGGATGAGGTCGTCGGCGTCTCCCCCGATCAAGAAGTACGACGAGGCCTTGAGCCGGACGAAGCCGTAGTAGCGCTTGACGATCCGGTCGTAGGCGTCCTTCTTGCCCTGCTTGGCGAGCGCGATCAGGTAGTGATCATCTAGCTCGACCTGAGATTGAGACTTGAAGCCCGCCGGGCGGGAGGTAATGGAAGCAGCCATCGAAAGCTCCTCTTCGGGCCGGCATCGACCCTTGAAGCTCGTGACGCACTACCTCCCCTGGCGTCAGGTTTCTCTGAAGGCGAGGTCTAAAGCTCGACTTCAGCCTGAACTGCGGCGCAGTATTGCCTTGTTATGGAGCCCTGTCAAGGCCCTTGCGAAAGTGCAAGATTCCGTACACGAGGGCGGATGCGGCCGTCGACACGTTGAGGGAGCCGACGCGACCCGAGTGCGGCAGGTGGATCAGCTCGTCGCACGACGCCGCCACGCGCGGGCGCAGGCCCCTCCCCTCGGAGCCGAGGACGAGCACCACACGGCCGCGATAGTCCGGGCGGTGGTAGGGAACGCGCGCGTCCGCGGCCGCGCCGTAGACCCAGGCTTGGCGCTCCTTCGCGCTCGCGAGCCAGTCCGCCAGGTTGCGGACGCGCGCGACGTCGAGGTGCTCGACGGCGCCCGCCGATGCCTTGCAGACGGCGGGCGTGATCTCGGCCGAGCGCCGCTCGGGCAGCACGACCCCGGCGCAGCCCGCGGACTCGGCAACGCGGCAGACCGCGCCGAGGTTGTGCGGGTCCTGCACCTCGTCGAGCGCCAGCACGAGCGCATCCTCGGCGTCCAGCAGGGCATCGGGATCGGCGTAGGGGTAGGCCTCCGCCTCCGCGCAGATGCCCTGGTGGTCCGGCGAGCCGGCACGCTCCTCGACCTCCTCGATGGAGACGATGCGCGAGTCCACCTCTGCGAGCAGCACCTCGTGCGCCGCGCGCTCCGTCGCGTAGACGCGCTGTACGCGGCGCTTGCCGCGGATCGCCTCCCGGACCGGGTTGCGCCCGTAGACGATCACGCCGAGCCGAGCGGTACGAGCCTGGCTCCGTCGGGCGTGTCGCGGATCTGCCAACCCGCCTCCGCCAGCTGGTCGCGGATGGCGTCGGCGCGCTCGAAGTCGCGCGCGGCGCGGGCCGCCTCGCGCTCGTCGGCCAGCCGGCGGAGCTCCGGGGGCACCTCCTCGGAGCCCTCGAGCAGCGACTCGAGCCCGAGGACATGCAGCATCTCCGGAAGCCGGCCGGGCCCGACCGCCTCGCCCGCGTCGATGCGCCGGTTCGCCTCGGTCACCCAGTCGAACAGGACCGCGCGCGCCTGCGGCGTGTTGAAGTCGTCCGCCAGCGCATCGAAGAAGCGCTCCGCGTACGCGTCCATGCCCGCGGCTTCGGCCTCGGGGTCGAGCCGGCGGCCGAGCTCGCGGATCCGGTCGCCGGCGCGGCGGGCGTCAGCCAGCGCCTCCTCGGTGTACGCGACCGGTTTGCGGTAGTGCGCGCCGACGAGCCACATCACGAATGCTTCGCGCCCGAACTGTTCGAGCGCCCCGTGCAGGAGCCGGATGTTGCCCACCGACTTGGCCATCTTCTCCTCGCCCATCTCGACCATGCCGTTGTGCATCCACACGCGCGCGAGCGGCTTGCCACGCGCGGCCTCGGTCTGGGCGATCTCGTTCTCGTGGTGCGGAAAGACAAGGTCCGAACCGCCACCGTGTACCTCGAAGTCCACCCCGAGGATCTCCTCGGCCATCGCCGAGCACTCGATGTGCCAGCCGGGCCGGCCCTCACCCCACGGCGAGGGCCAGAAGGTGTCCTCACCGTCCTTGCGCGCCTTCCAGAGCGCGAAGTCCTGCGGCGCCTCCTTCACCTCGGCGGCATCGTCGCCCTCGCCCTGCTGCATCTCCTCGAGCGGGCGGTTCGAGAGCCTGCCGTAGCCGTCGAAGCTCGACACCCGGAAGTAGACGTCGCCCCGCGCCTCGTAGGCGTGCCCCGACTCGACGAGATCCCCGATCAGCTCGACGATCGGGCCGATCGTCTCGGTGGCGCGCGGCTCCGCATCGGGCCGGCCGAGGCCGAGCTCGTTCGTGTCCGCGACGTAGGCGTCCGTCATCTCACGGGCGAGCTCGGCGCTCGCGACGCCGCGCTCGCGGGCGGCGTCGTAGATCTTGTCGTTGACGTCGGTGATGTTCGCGACGAAGCGCGCCTCGTAGCCCTCGCGCTCGAGGAAGCGCTTGAGCAGTGCGAAGACGACGAAGGGGCGGGCGTTGCCCACGTGCACGCGCCCGTAGACGGTCGGGCCGCACGCGTAGATGCCGACCCGGCCGGGCTCGCGCGGCTCGAGCGGGACGACGGAGCCGCGCAGGGTGTCGTGAAGGCGGATCGTGCGCACGGGCTCCAAGGCTACGAGACGGGCGGGCGGCGCTCCGCCCAGCCGAGCTCCGCCTCGAGCTGCGCGGCGAGGCCGAGCAGCGTCGCCTCCGAACCCTTGCGTCCGACGAGCTGAACGCCGATCGGCAGGCCCTCGTCGCTCGTTCCGGCAGGGATGGCGAGCGCCGGATGGCCGGTGAGGTTCCAGTGCGCCGCGAAGGGATAGACGGCGATCAAGCCGAGCAGCGTGCGCAGCGCGCTGCGTCCCTCCCATTCGCCCGCCCGCACCGGCGGGCGGGCCGCGACCGGCATCAGCAGCACGTCGTGGCGCCCGAAGAACGGCTCCATCCGGCCGCTCGTGTCGTCCTTCAGCGCCCAGTCGAGGAGCGGGGGCGGTATGGAGCGCCCGATGCGCGCAAAGCCGCGCGTTCGGCGCTGCAGGCGCTCGGGACGCTCCACCCTGCCGGCGTCCTGCGCGATCCCGCCCAGGTAACGGCTCGTCGCCGGGCTGACGAGCGGGTAGGGAGGATCCTCGTCCTCGACGGTGTGCCCGAGCGCGCGCAGGCGAGCGGCGGTCTTCTCGACGGCACGCCGCACGGCGGGGTCGACCCGTGCCGGCAGCGCCGGCTTGACCGACGCGGCCACGCGCAGGCGGCCTGGTGCCGCCGCGGTGGCCTGCACGAGCTCGGCCGAGTCCGCGCCGATGGCCACGAGCAGCGCCGTGTCGGCGACCGTCCGCGTCAGGAAGCCCACCACGCTCATCCCGTACCAGTGCTCGCCCGGCGGCCCGAGCGGGATCAGGTCACGGGTGGGCTTCAGCCCGACGAGGCCGCAGTTGGCGGCCGGCAGCCGAATCGAGCCGGCGCCGTCCGACGCCGTGGCCGCCGCGCACAGCCCGGCCGCGACCGCCGCGGCGCTGCCGCCGCTCGAGCCGGCCGGGCTGCGGTCCGTGTCCCAGGGGTTGCGGGTGATCCCGAACGATGGCCCCTCTGTGTCGCCCATGATCGCGAGCTCGGGGAGGTTCGTCTTGCCGAGGATCACGACGCCGGCGGCGCGCAGCCGGCGCACCAGCTCTCCGTCGCGGGCGGCCGGCGTGATGTTGGCCGCGGTGCCCCAGGTCGTGACCTCCCCGGCGAGGTCCTCCGAATCCTTGACCGCGATCGGTACGCCGAGGAGCGGCCGCTGCCCGTCGCCCGCGGCCCGGCGGGCGTCCGCCTGCTCGGCGTCCGCGAGCGCGCGCTCGCGGAGGACCGTGCGGAAGGCGTTCAGCTGCGGGTCGATCCGCTCGATGCGCTCGAGGTACAGCTCGGTCAGCTCCCGCGAGGAGACCTCGCCGGAGCGGATCAGCTCGGCCTGGCGCACGACGCCGGCGAATGCAAGCTCCTGCCCGTTCATGGGTCGGAGAATCTACGCGACCCTGGGGCGGTGGCACGCCGGCACGGCGCCCGGCCGTATAGCTTCGCCGCCATGGGCGACTTCGACGGCAGGACGGCGCTCGTGACGGGTGCGGGCGCGGGGATCGGCGAGGCATGCGCCGGCGAGCTTGCGAGCCGCGGCGCGAGCGTGGTGGTGGCCGACATCGACGGGGAGGCCGCCGAGCGGGTCGCGCAGGCGCTGCGCGACTCGGGCGGCGAGGCGGCCGCCGTCACTGCCGACGTGCGGGACGAGGGGGCCGTCGACTCGATGGTCTCGTTCGCCGTCGACACGTACGGCGGCCTCGACGCCGCCGTGAACAACGCCGGCATCAGCGCCGAGCGCAAGCCCGCCGGCGACCTGACGCTCGCCGAGTGGCGCAAGACGCTCGACGTGAACCTCGACGGCGTGTTCCTGTCGCTGCGCGCCGAGCTGCGCGTGATGACCGGCGCCGGTGGCGGGGCAGTCGTGAACATGGGCTCGGTGCTCTCGAGCGTCGCCTTTCCGGACGCCGCCGCGTACACCACCGCGAAGCACGGGGTGCTCGGCCTCACCCGGAGCGCGGCGCTCGACTACGCGTCCCGGAACGTTCGCGTCAACGCCGTGGGTCCCGGGTTCATCGCCACGGAGCTCGTGCGCAGCTCGCTGAGCGCGGAGGAGCACGAGGCGGTCGCCTCGATGCACCCGATCGGCCGGCTCGGCACCCCCGAGGAGGTGGCGAAGCTGGTGGCGTTCCTGCTGTCGGACGACGCGTCGAACGTCACCGGCGCCTACTTCACGGTCGACGGCGGCTACACCGTCGGCTGAGTCACGCGCGCGCGAGCGCCACAGCGGCGAGGGCGGCGATCCCCTCGCCGCGGCCAGCGAAGCCCATCCCCTCGTTCGTCGTGAACTTGACGCTCACCGCGCCGAGCTCGACGCCGGCGGCCTCGGCAAGCCGCGCGCGCATCGCATCGCGCCACGCGCTCAGCCTGGGTGCCTCGCACACGACCGTCGAGTCGAGGTTCGCGATCGACCAGCCGTCCGCCCGCACGAGCCGGCACACCTCAGCGAGCAGCGCGATCGAGTCGGCGTCGCGCCAGCGCTCATCGCTGTCGGGAAAGTGGAGGCCGATGTCGCCGAGCGCGGCGGCGCCGAGCAGCGCGTCCATGATCGCGTGCGTCAGCACGTCAGCATCGGAGTAGCCGCTCAGCCCGCGCTCGGCCCCCTCGATCTCGACCCCGCCGAGGATCAGCGGCCGCCCCTCGGCCAGCCGATGCGAGTCGTAGCCGATTCCGGTGCGGACCTCCGCGCTCACCCGAGCGGCTCCAGCCGGCGCTTCCGCCCTTCGAAGACGGCGACCTCGCTCACGCCGAGGCCGTCGAGGAGCTCGAGCGCGCGCTCGTACTCGTGGCCCAGCTGCTCGGGACGGTGGGCGTCGCTCGACAGCGAGACGGGGCGGCCCGCTTCGAGGCACATCTCGAGGAAGGCGCGGGCCGGATAGATCTCACCGGCCGGCTTCCGCAACCCTGCGGTGGACACTTCTACCGCGACATCAGAATCAGCGATGCCGTCCATCGCCCGCTCGTAGAAGCGGCGCAGATCGCCCTCGGGCACGGGCACCCTGGGACCCCAGACCTTGACCAGGTCGGGGTGGGCGAGGATGTCGAACATGCCGGTCCGGGCCGCCTCGCCCAGAGTCTCGAAGTAGCGCGCCCAGACCTTCTCGGGATCGGCCGAGCGCCAGACGTCCCACTCCTCCCAGTCGGGCTCGCCGTGGAGGTCGACGGCCGCGTCCGAGAGGAAGTGGATCGAGCCGACCACGTAGTCCCAGGGACGCCCGTCGAGCAGCGTTGCGAGGCGGTCCTCACGGCCCGGCAGATAGTCGGCCTCGATCCCGAGCTTGAGGCCGGAGTCGCGCACGAAGTCGCAGTACGCGTCGAGATCGTCCTTCGCCCAGTGGCGGTACCAGGGGTGCGCCCAGACGTCGAGCGACTGCACGAAGCGGTGGATGTGCTCGGCGACGCCGAGCTCCTCGATCCCGCGCTCCTCGGCGGCCTCGCGGTAGCGGTCGACGTTCGCCTCCGTGAAGTAGCGCTCCGCCGTCGAGTCGTCCTCGTCGGGGCGCAGATGCACGTGGTAGTCCGTCAGCACAGGAGCGCCTCGGCGATCCGCAGGTCGGACGCGCGGGTGACCTTGATGTTCTCAGGGGGCGCCTCCACGACGCGCACGGTCCCGCCGAGCTCCTCGACCAGCGCCGCGTCGTCCGTGGCGGCTGCCAGGGCCGCTGCGTCGCGGTCGAGCGCCCGCCGCAGGACGTCCGCGCGGAAGACCTGGGGCGTCTGGATCGCCCACAGGACGCGGCGGTCGAGCGTGCGCAGCACGCGCCCGTCGCTCGCCGCCTCCTTGACCGTGTCGGTCATAGGCGCCGCGGCGATCGCCCCGTCGACGCCGGGCTCGAGCGCCGCGAGGCAGCGCTCGACCAGCTCGCGTGTGACGAGCGGCCGGGCGGCGTCGTGGACGACCGCCACGCTGGCCTCGGGGACGGCCGCGAGCGCATTGCGGACCGAGGCGGAGCGCGAGTCGCCGCCGCGCACGCGGTCGGGCCCGTCGTCGAAGCCCTCGGGCGCCGCCACGATCACGCGGTCGCAGACCGAGTCCAGTACCTCGAGGCTCCAGTCGAGGAGCGGACGGCCGGCACAAACGACGAACGCCTTGGGCCGGTCGGCACCAAGGCGTTCGCCGCTGCCGCCGGCGGGAATGATCCCGACGACAGCCATCCTCTATGTCGTCCTACGCGGAGGCAGGCGCGCCGTTACGGCTGGCGTGCGCCTCGGCGATCAGCTCCTCGAGATGCGTCTCCGCCTCGTCCTCCTCCATGTCGAGCGCGTACATCAGCTCGGAGGCGAGGATCTTCTTGGCTCGGGTGTACATCTGCTTCTCGCCCGTCGAAAGACCCTTCTCGGTCTCCCGGATGGCGAGGTTGCGGACCACCTCTGCGAGCTCGAAGACGTCCCCGGTCTTGATCTTCTCGCGGTTGTGCTTGAAACGCCGGTTCCAGTTCTTGGGCATCTGGCTGACGTCGTCGCGGAGGACCGACAGGACCTTCCGTACGTCTTCCTCCCCGATCACGCGCCGTAGACCCGCCTTGTCGGCGTTGCAGCACGGGACCATCACGGTCATGTCGTTATGAAGGATCTTGATGGTCAGGTACTCGCGCTTCTCGCCGAGGACCTCCTTCATCTCCTTCTTCAGGACCTTGCCCGCCCCATGATGCGGATACACGACCTGGTCGCCGATCTCGTACTCGGCGGGAGGCCGCGCGATCTCGAGGTCCTCTACGACAAATTCCTCTTCCAACACTGCTTCGCTGATGATGTTCCCTCCTACTTCAGACCCCGGTGCGCATCCGCGCACTGAGCCACTTCAGGTTTGCAGATAACGGTCCACGAGGTTGATCTCCTGCAGGCGGCGAAGTCCCTCGCGTATGTCCTTCGCACGCATGTCCCCCACGCCCTCCACCGACTCCAGCTCGGAGTCCGAGGCGGCGAGGATCTCGTCGAGCCCGGAGAACTCGTTCACGATCGACTGGACCACCATCTTCGGGAGCCTTGGAATGCGCCCGAGGATGCGGTTGCCGCGTGGCGAGGCCGGGTGATCGAGGGTGTTCAGCTTTCGGTCGTAGCCGAGGAGCTCGGCCAGGCGGCCGAAATCGAGCAAGTCCTGGTGAGGCAGTCTGGCGAGCGAGTCCAGCACCATGGCGAAGCCCTCCTCTGAGGGCTCCTCGATGTAGTCGCGAACGAGCGCCGACTTGTCGGCGGCGACGCCGACCATCGTCTCCTCGAGCTGCATCTCGATGAGGCGACCCTCCGCCCCCAGCTCGACGATGTAGCGCTCGATCTCGACGGCCATGCGAGTCACGAGCTCCGCGCGCTGGAGCACGGTCAGCACGTCGTGCAGCGTTACGCCGCCCTCGAACTCGAGGGCGGTCAGCCGGGTCGAGACCTGGTCCAGCCGGCTGCGGTACTTGTCGAGGGTGGCGAGCGCCTGGTTGGCCTTGGCGAGCACCACGGGGATGTCCTCGAGGATGTACTTGGCGCCGTCGAGATAGAGCGAGACCACGCTCCGGGCGGCCGAGATCGCGATCACGAGCGCGTCGGTCTGCTTAGAGACGCGCTCAGCGGTGCGGTGACGGGTGCCGGTCTCGAGCGAGAGGATCGTCGGGTCGGGCATCAGCTGGACGTTCGCCCAGAGGATCTTCGTGCTGTTGGACGCGAGCACTATCCCGCCGTCCATTTTGGCCAGCTGGTAGAGCAGAGCCGGGGTGTAGTCCACATCGAGCTTCACCCCGCCCGAGAGCAGGAACGAGAGCTCCTCGGACTCCCCGATGCAGATCAGGGCGCCTGTCCTGCCTTGGACGATGCTGTCTACGCCCTCCCGCACCGCCGTGCCCGGGGCCACCATCTCCAGGGCCCGGACGAGCCTCGGTTCCTGCCGCGCCTCGAGCTCTGCAACGTCGTCTCCGGCGTACGGCATTGAGGCCAATTCTACGTGAATCGCATGGAGATCGCGTTATTTCACTCGATTTGCAGGCAAATCAGGGCTTTATCGGACCCTGAAGACCTTGTACATCCCCAGCCGGTTGTGCTCGCCGAAGAAGCACACGAAGGCGTAGCGCCCCCGGCGCGGGAAGCGGACCGCGTTGTCATTGGTCGTGCCCGGGCTGATCAAGCTCTGGAGCGAGAACGGCGGGCCGGCCACGATCCGCCCCAACAACCGGTCGCTGCCGCCACTGAAGGCTTGACGGACCTGTCTGCCCGTGACGCCCGACTGCAGCGGGAACCCGAGGTGTCGGGCCTGAGATCGACCGTGAGCGAGCGCGGAGGAGCCGCGCCGGCCTCGAGGAAGACGAGGCCGAGCGCCGCATCCGAGCTGCTCTGGAGCGTCGCCCGCAGCTCGTCAACGGTCACACCGGCCCGCAGGGTGGCCAGGTAGGCCTCGATGTCGCCCCGGCCGGTCCGGCTGAACTCGAAGGTGGTGGGACCGGCCGCGATGGGCGCGCTCCGCGTGACGGTGATCGACCCCGGGCCGGCCGTCACCGCCACTGTCGGAACCGGCGCCTGCGCCGTTGCCGCCGTGGCGAGAACGCCGACGAGCACGGCTACCGCTACACCCAACCTCACGACCGGCATGAGTGATCCTCCTCGATCAGAGCCCCTGTCGGAAGGAATCCCTCTTCGATAATCAGGGCTGGGTCAAGCCTGGGACCCAGGACGTCCCGGCCAGCGGCACGCGGGCCATCGCGGCGGCCTCGAGCGTCAGCGCCACGAGGTCCTCGGGTTCGAGGTTGTGCAGGTGGGACTTGCCGCAGCCGCGCGCCAGCGTCTGGGCCTCGAGCACCATCGTGCGCAGGTAGTTGGCGAGCCGGCGGCCGCCGAGCTCGGGGTCGAAGCGCTCCGCCAGCTCGTCGTCCTGCGTCGAGATCCCGGCGGGGTCGCGGCCCTCGTGCCAGTCGTCGTAGAAACCCGCGGCGCTACCGATCTCGGCATAGCCCTCGTCGTGCTCGGGCGAGTTGTCGCCGAGCGCGATGAGCGCGGCGACACCGATCGAGACCGCGTCGGCGCCGAGCGCGAGCGCCTTGGCAACGTCCGCACCATTGCGGATGCCGCCCGAGACGACCAGCTGCACCTTGCGGTGGACGCCGAGCTCGAGCAGCGCGTCGACCGCGGGCCGGATCGCGGCCAGGGTCGGGATGCCGACATGCTCGATGAATACCTCCTGGGTGGCGGCGGTGCCGCCCTGCATGCCGTCGAGCACGACCACGTCCGCGCCCGCCTTGACCGCCAGCGCCGTGTCGTAGTAGGGCCGCGTGGCGCCCACCTTGATGAAGATCGGCTTCTCCCAGTCGGTGATCTCGCGCAGCTCGCCGATCTTGATCTCGAGGTCGTCCGGACCGGTCCAGTCGGGATGGCGGCAGGCGCTCCGCTGGTCGATGCCCTTGGGCAGGTCGCGCATCTCGGCGACCCGGTCCGAGATCTTCTGGCCGAGCAGCATGCCGCCGCCGCCCGGCTTCGCGCCTTGCCCCACCACAACCTCGATCGCGTCCGCCCTGCGCAGGTCGTCCGGGTTCATCCCGTAGCGCGACGGCAGCAGCTGGTAAACGAGCAGCTCGGAGTGCTCGCGCTCCTCGGGCGTCATGCCGCCGTCGCCGGTCGTCGTGCTCGTCCCGACCGCGCTCGCGCCGCGGCCGAGCGCCTCTTTTGCGGGAGCAGACAGCGCTCCGAAGCTCATGCCGGCGATCGTGATCGGGATGTCGAGGTGGAGCGGCTTCTTCGCGTGGCGGTCGCCGAGCACGACGTCTGTGTCGCAGCGCTCGCGGTAGCCCTCGAGCGGGTAGCGCGACATGCTCGCCCCGAGGAAAACGAGGTCGTCGAAGTGCGGAACGGCGCGCTTGGCGCCGAAGCCGCGGATGTCGTAGATGCCCTCGCGCGCGGCGCGCTGGATCTCGTGGATCGTGTGGCGGTCGAAGAGGGCGGACTCGCGAAGTGCTGGTCGCGCGGCCATCAGTACTCCCCGGCGTGGTCGATATTGAAGTTGTAGAGCCGGCGGGCCGAGCCGAAGCGCCGGAACTCCGAGGCGTCGAGGCCGGTGTCCGCCTGCTCAAGCAGCTCTGTCAGCTCCGCCACGTGCTCGTCCCGCATCTCCTTCTCGACGCAGTCGGCGCCGAGCCCGGCGACCTCGCCGCGCACGTAGAGGCGCGCCTCGTAGATCGAGTCGCCGAGCGCGTCGCCCGCGTCACCACAGACGACGAGCCTCCCCTTCTGCGCCATGAAGGCGCTCATGTGACCGACCGACCCGCGCACGACGACGTCGACGCCCTTCATCGAGATGCCACAGCGCGCCGAGGCGTCGCCGTTGACGACCACTAGGCCGCCGCGGCCGGTCGCGCCCGCCGACTGGCTCGCGTTGCCCTCCACCACGACGGTGCCCGACATGATGTTCTCGGCCAGGCCGACGCCCGCGTTGCCGTGCACGCGCACGGTCGCCTGCTTGTTCATGCCGGCGCAGTAGTAGCCCACGTGGCCCTCGACATCGACCTCGAGCGGCGCGTCGATCCCGACCGCCACGGCGTGCGCGCCGCGCGGGTTCTTCACGCGCCAGCGGCCTGAGACATCGGGTTCGTGGAGCGCCTGGTTCAGTTCGCGCAGCGACGTTGTCGCCAGATCCACGTCGGTCACGCGATGGCTGCCCGCTCCCAGGAGTAGACCTGACCGGGCTCGGGCTCCCACATCCGCGCTCCGTCCGCGCCCGGCAGGGTCGCGATCGCGCGGTACTCGGAGGCCATCGCCACCCAGTCGTCGGTCTCGGCCATTACCGCGGGCTTGCAGGCGATCGGGTCGCGCAACACCGCGAAGCCGTCGACCGTGCCGACGGCGAAGGTGTAGAAGCCGTCGAGGTCCTCGAGGCAGCCCTCGAGCGCCTGCTCGAGCGAGGCGCCCTCGCGCATGCGCCAGGTCAGGTAGCCGGCCGCGACCTCGGAGTCGTTCTCGGTCTGGAACCCGATCCCCTCGGCGCGCAGGCGCTCGCGCAGGCGGTTGTGATTCGAGAGCGAGCCGTTGTGGACGAGGCAAAGGTCGAGGCCGGTCGAGAAGGGGTGCGAGCCGTCGGTCGTGACCTTCGACTCGGTCGCCATGCGCGTGTGGCCGAGCGCGTGGCTACCCGACAGCTCCGAGAACGCGAAGCGCTCGAGGAAGTCGGCCGGGTGGCCGGCCTCCTTGTAGATCTCGATCGCCTCACCTGCGCTCATCACGCGCAGCTCGGGATAGCGCTCGTGCAGCCAGGCCACCGCGGTGCCGGCGTCCGTCTCGACGGTGATGACCGCATGGCTCGCCCGGACCTCCACCGCTCCGGCGCCGAAGGCGGCCGCGAGTGCACTCTGGACGCCGGACCAGTCGTAGCCGGGTGCCGGCGAGTGGAGGGTGACCTTGCAGGACCCGGACGGGGCCGGGTCCCGGTAGATCGCCACACCCGCGCTGTCGGGTCCGCGATCGCCGAGCTGGAGCAGCATGTCGCCCAGATGCCGGCCGAGCGAGTCGCTCAACTCCGGTGATTTGCTGAACAGGCCTGCAATTCCGCACATAGCTCAGCCAGCGAGTCTAGGCACGGCCCTACGGGCCGCCCATGGCCGCAGCGGAACAATTCCCGGCGCCCCTATGTGCAGACTCCACACCTGTGCGCCGGCACATCGTTCGGCCCCGAAACGTGTCCGGAACGTACATTGGCCGCTACCGGGGGCAAGCGATACGTTGCCGCGCATGACCGAGCCATTCACTGCGCCGAGCTCCCGCGAGGACGTCGAGCGCCACATCCGCGACAACGAGGTCGAGTTCCTGTTCGCGCAGTTCGTCGACATGCACGGCAAGCCGAGCGCCAAGCTGGTGCCCGCCGCGCACCTCGACGGGCTCCTCAGCGAGGGGGCCGGCTTCGCGGGCTTCGCGGCCGGCGCCATCGGCCAGCAGCCGAACGACCCCGACATGGCCGCGATGCCCGACATCCGCTCGCTCACCCCGCTGCCGTGGAAGCCGAATGTCGCCCGGTTCGCCTGCGACGTGCACGTCGAGGGCGAGGAGTGGCTCTACTGCCCGCGCACCATCCTGCGCCGCCAGCTCGAGCGGGCGCGCTCGCTCGGTTACGAGTTCATGCTCGGCGCGGAGCTCGAGTACTTCCTCGTGCGCATGAACGACGACGGCTCGATCGAGCTCGCGGACCCGCTCGACACGCTAGACCAGCCCTGTTACGACATGCGCGCCCTCACGCGCAATCTCGACTTTATGTCGCAGGTCTCGCGCTACGTGACGCAGCTCGGCTGGAACAACTACGCGAACGACCACGAGGACGCGAACGGCCAGTTCGAGCAGAACTTCGAGTTCGCTGACGCGCTCACCACCTGCGACCGCGCCATCTTCTTCCGCTACATGGTCGAGTCGCTCGCCCAGGAGCGCGGGCTGATCGCGACGTTCATGCCGAAGCCCTTCGGTCACCTCACCGGCAACGGGTGCCACTTCCACATGAGCCTCTGGAAGGACGGCCAGAACATCTTCGAGTGCGACCCGTCGGACGACCCGCGCGGGCTCGGCCTGACCGAGGGGGCGTACGGCTTCATCGGCGGCCTGAAGGCCCACGCGAAGGCGTACATCGCCTTGACGGCGCCGACGATCAGCTCCTACAAACGGCTCGTCGTCGGTACGCGCAGCGGCTCGAGCTGGGCGCCCGTCTATGTGAGCTATGGCTACAACAACCGCACTCAGATGCTGCGCATCCCTGCGGCCGGCCGGGTGGAGGACCGCACCGTCGATGGCTCCTGCAACCCCTACCTCGGAGCGGCCGCGGTCCTGGCCGCCGGCCTCGACGGGATGGAGCGCGGCCTCGACCCAGGCGAGCCGACCACCGAGCTGAACCTGCACGAGCTGACCGAGGAGCGCCGGAAGGAGCTGGGCGTCGAGCTGCTGCCCGCGAACCTGCTCGACGCCACGCGCGAGCTCGAGGGCTGCGACGTGCTGCGGAAGGCGCTCGGCCACACCGGCCGCGAGGACTACCTCGACTACTTCGTCAAGACGAAGCGGGACGAGTGGAACGAGTGGCACAACCAGGTCAGCCAGTGGGAGGTCGACCGCTACCTGCAGCTGTTTTGATGCCATCTGCGGGGCTCGCGCCCCCCAGGCCCCCCGCGGGCACCGGCCGGCTGCTGGCTGTTGGCGGCGCTCAGAAGCGCCCCGCTTTCCGTTAGGCGGCCTGTCGCCTGGCAGGTTGCGTCGGGACCGCTCGCGTCCGCGGCTCCAGCAGCCCGAGCCGCCCCGCCAGCCAGGGCGCCGGCAGCGCCTGCAGCAATAGCGTCAGCACGATCGCGAGCGCGACCACGCTCGCCAGCACGTCGATGTTCGGCACGCCCAGGCCGGCCAGCACGCCGACCAGAGCGGCGGGGATCACGCCGGTCTCGCGGGTCCAGCACATGAAGGCGATCTCGTTGCGCTCCCAGGCGCCGCCGCGGTCCGGCAGCACGCAGGCGAGCACGGTGATCGGCCGCGCGATGAGCATCAGCACGGCCAGAACGGCGAGGGCGGGCAGCAGGTTGTCGCCGAGGTCGGCGAACGGGATGTTCGCCCCCAGCACGACGAAGACGATCAGCGTCACGATGTCGGCCAGGTTGAACGCGAACGCGTGCGTGTCGACCTCGTGCGGTGAGTGCATCGCGAGGCCGAGATGCTCCATGTTGCCCACGATCAGCCCGGCCAGGAACGCGCCGAGGTAGCCGCTGCCGCCGGCGCTGTCGAGCGAGAAGAAGCTGATCGTCACGACGGCGAGCACCGCGATCGCCGAGCTCTCGCGCCACACCCCCGAGCGCTGGCTCGCGATCGCCGCCGAGAGCAGGACACCCGCCACGATCCCGATCACGGTCGAGATGCCGAGGTCCACGGCGAACTCGGTCACGGGCTCGGCGACCGAGCTCTCGCCGGTGAGCACGATGCCGGCGAGCGCAAGCGCGAGCGCCGCCCCGGTCGGGTCGTTGAACGCCGACTCGGCGATGACGGTCTGCGCCACCTTCGGCCGCAGCCGCGAGCGGGCGAAGAGCGGGATCAGGATCGCGGGGTCGGTCGGCGAGAGCACGGCGCCCACCAGGAAGGCCGAGGACCAGGGCAGGTCGAAGGCGAAGTGAGCGGCGACGCCCACGATGAGCGTCGTGATCACGATGCCCGGGCACGGCGAGCATGCCGAGCGAGATCCAGACCTTGCGCAGCAGCGGCATCGACAGGGTCAGGCCTCCGTAGAAGAGGATCAGCGACACGCCCAGCGTGAACATCAGCTGCGCCCCGAGCGACTCGAACGGGACGTCGACCACGTCGAGCACGGACGGGCCCAGCAGCGCACCGAGCGCCACCAGCAGCAGGATCTCGGGCACCCGCAGGAGCGAGGCGAGCAGACGCGCGACGAGCGCCGCGATCAGCAGCAGGCTGAGCGTGAGGAGAACGTCGTCGGTCACGCCTGCGGCGCGCGCCTCTGACGCTCGCCCTCGAGCGCCAGGCGCGCGAGGTCGCTCGCGGTGAGCAGCAGCAGGACGATCACGACGGCCGCGCCGAGCGCGACGGCGACCAGCCGCCGGCGCACGTCGTCCTGAGCGTCGTCGAAGGCTGCCTCGGTTGCCGCCGCCTGCTGTGCCTCGTAGGCCGCGAGCCGCTCCGCCGTCCCCGCCGTCTCCTCGAAGATCTCGAGCTCGGGGCCCAGCAGGATCCGCTTCGTGACCTCCTCGCGCCCGTCCTGCAGCGCGTTCCAGGAGCGCTCGTCCAGACGCATGAAGTCGGCGAAACCGGCCTCGAACTCACGCAGCAGCTGGCGTTCGCGCGGCTCCGTCAGGCGCTGGTTGGCCTCGCGCAGGTCGCGCCGGAAGTCGGCCACGGACGCTCGAAGAACGTCGGTCGCGAGGCGCCGTCGTCGTAGCCCCAGGCCGTCTGCCAGCCGTTCACGTCTGTCATGCCGAACTTCAGCTCGAGCGCGAGCGCGCGGTGGGCGGCGCGCTCCTGGACCTCGTCGAAGCGGTCGTCGAGGGTGTTCTGCCCGTGCAGCGCGACGGCGATCGTCGCGAGCGGCCCCAGCACCGTCAGCGCGATCGCGAGATACAGCTTCGCGCGGATCGTCACGGCGCCCAGCCCGCGGCTATAGGGTGACCCGCGCCGTGATCCTGTTCGTCGTCATCGGCCAGCTGCCGATCGTTCTGCTGATCGCACTCCTGGTCATGTGCTACCTGACGGCGATCGAGCTGCGCAACGAGCCGGATCCGCTCCTGATCAAGGCGTGGTGGGTCCTGCTCGTGTTCCTGACGAACGTCATCGGCTTCGGCGCCTTCTGGATCTGGCTGACGCATGCGCCGCCGGCGCCGGAGCGCCTGACGCGGCGCTCACGCGCCGGTCTCCTCGCGCACCCGCCGCAGCCGCGCCACCTTCAGCGCGAGCTCCAGCGAGAGCAGATCCTCCTCGCGCAGGTCGAGCTTCGTGATCTGCTGGATCCGCTCGAGCCGCTGTCTCACCGTGTTGGGGTGGATGTAGAGCGCGCGGGCGCTCGCCGCCACGCTGCAGCGCGCCGCCAGGTAGCGCTCGAGAGTGTCCACGAGGTTGGCGTTGCGGCCGCGGTCGTAGTCGATCAGGGCGCTCACGGCCTGGCCATAGCGGTCGCGCGGCGCCTCGTCGAGCTCGAGGTTGACGAGGTAGCGGTAGGCGCCGAGCCGCTCGTAGGAGACGGCGCCGCCGGCCGCGGCGAGCGAGCGCGCGATGCGGGCGGCATCGGCCGCTTCGCGCATGCGCCGGCGCGCGCTCCCGGCGCCGCGCTCGGAGTCGCTGATCCCGATGTCGACCCCCAGCTCGGCCCCGAGCTCCTCGCACGCCAGCCGCAGCCCGTCGGCGGCTCCCTGGTCGAGTGCCGGCAGCGGCACGAGCGCGCGCAGCGAGTCGTGGCGCGCGTCGAAGAAGGCGCGCCGGTGGAGGCGGCGCAGGCGCGACTGAACCCGCCCGGCGAGGTCCGGCCAGAGCGTCTCCTCCGCCGCGGGCGCGCGCTCGACGTGGAGGAAGACGTGCGGACGGCTGAGGTCGCAGCGTGCCTCGCCCGCCTTGACCTCCGCGGTCTGTACCGAGCCCGCGGCGAGCGCCTCGAACATGTCCTTGACGATGTTCTCGGCGGTCAGCCGCTCGATCAGCTCCGCCTTCTTGAGCCCGACGGCGGTCTGGTTCGCAACGGCCCGCAGCAACTCGGCGTCCTCGTCGCCGAAGGAGCGCCCGCTGAGGCCGCAGCACAGCAGCCCGAGCTGCTCGTCGCCGGCGGTGAGCGGCGCCGCGAGCAGGCGCTCGCCGCCGGCGGCGTCGCTCGCCGCCGCGTCGCCACGGCGCACCATGTCGAGCAGCAGCGCGGCACGCCCGGGGCGAGGCGTCGTGCCTCCCGGCTCGGGCGGGTCGGCCGCGGCGAGCACGAGCTCGTCGGCCTCCGGGTCGAGCCGCCAGATCTGACAGGTGTCGGCGCCGAGCAGCTCGCGGGCGCCGCGCGTGACGGCGTCGTGCAGGTCCTCGCGGAGCGTGACGGCCGCGAGCGCCTGGCTGAGGCGCGTGAGCGTGGTCAGCGCGTCGACGCGCCGGCGGGTCTCCTCGTAGAGCTGGGCGTTCTCGATCGCGCCGGCCGCCAGCGACGCCGTGTGCACGAGGAACTTGAGGACGTCGTCGTCGAACTCGCGCGGCGCCTCGGTGTGCAGGACGACCACCCCGATCACCGCGCCCGAGCGGTACAGGAGCGGCACGGCCACCATCGACTGGAAGCGCTCCTCCTCGAGCTCGGGCACGTACTTCATGCGCGGGTCCTCCATCGCGCGCTCGCGGATGAACTCGGGCGTGCGCGTGCGCGCGACCCAGCCGGTCAGACCTTCGTCGATGCCCCACTCGAGCTGCCCGACGAGGTGCGCGTAGGGCGGCGAGGCGGCCTCCAGCACGAGCCGCTCGCCCTTGAGGAAGTAGATGAATGCGGCGTGGCAGCGGGTGGCGTCGGTGGCGATCTCGATGATGCCTGCGAGCACACGCTCGAGGGCGAGCGAGGAGGAGACGGTCTTGATGACCGCATACAGCGTCTCGTTCTCGCGGCGGACGCGGTCGAGGACGTCACCGTCGCCGGTGACCGGTGAGACCGTCAAGCGAGCCTTCCTTTCCGTCGCCGGGGATCGTAGCCCGGGTGCCCAGGAGTCCATATGTGAGGATCTCACACTCGTTCAGCCGCAACGCTGTGCGCAGCGAACATTGCGGCTCGACTCTGGCGCGATTACGGTCGCCCGGTCAGGTGACTTGTGACGAGCGTCTCATGAGGATTGTTTCGCACGGCAGGGGCGGCGAGGCCGGGAGGACTCGATGATCGACTTCTTGATCGCGCAGGTCGACAGCCTGGAGGACGCGGCAAGCGCCGAGAGCCAGGTTCTCGACAGCGTGATCCTGGGCGAGCAGTTCTACTTCTTCACGGTCGTGCTCATGTGGCTCATCCACGCGGGCTTCATGACCTACGAGGCCGGCGTGGTGCGGCGCAAGAACGTGCTCGCCACGGCGATGAAGAACATCCTGACGATCGCGGTCGTCACGCCGACCTTCTACTACGTCGGTTGGTGGATCTACAACTGCAACCAGCCCGGATTCCCGCCGATCGGCCCCAACTCGAGCGACTTCACCGCGGTCGCATGCCAGGGCGGCATCCCCTGGTCCGACACCTTCGGGCCGAACCTGACCAACAACATCAACCTGATCTTCTTCCTGGCCTTCCTGCTGTTCTCGTGGACGACGGCCTCGATCATGTCCGGAGCGCTGCTCGAGCGCGTGCGCCTGTCGGCCTACCTGGTCCTCGCGTGCCTGCTCGGCTCGGTGGTTTGGATCCTCGACGCGGCGTGGGGCTGGAGCGCGGGCGGCTGGCTCACCCTGCGCTTCGGCTTCCACGACTCGATCGCGTCGGGCGTCGTCCACGGCGTGGCCGGGGCGTTCACGCTCGGGGTCCTGTTCAACCTCGGGCCGCGAATAGGCAAGTACACCCGGGACGGGCTCGCGCGGGCCTTCCGGCCGCACGACCTGCACCGCACCCTGCTCGGGCTCATGCTGATCTTCACCGGGCTTCTACGCCTTCTACGGCGCCTGCCTCGTGATCTCGTCGCAGTCGTTCCCGGGCTGGGCGAACATCTACCTGTCGCCGACGACGCTCGGCACGATCACGATGGTGATCACCTTCGGCTTCGCGGGCGGGTTCACGGGCGGCTACTTCGCCTCGCGCGGCGACCCGTTCTGGACGGTGTCGGGCGGACTCGCCGGAGTGATCGGCGTCTCGGCGGGGGCGGACGTGTACGCGCCCACGCTGGCCTACCTGCTCGCGATCGTCACCGCCACGCTGGCGGTCTACGCGGGCAACTTCATCGAGAAGAAGATGCGTGTCGACGATGTGGTCGGCGCGGTGGCGGTGCACGGCTTCTCGGGCTTCCTGGGCGTGTTCTGGGTCGGCGTGTTCGCGGCCGGCTATCCCACCGGGCTGAACAACGTCGACAGCTCGTTGTGGGGCCAGCTGATCGGGATAGCGACCTTCCTGCCGCTCGGCTTCCTGTCCGGCTACGCCGCGTCGTTCGTCCTCCGGAAGCTGAACCTGCTGCGCGTTCCGCCCGAGGTGGAGCTGGCGGGCCTCGACGTGGTCGAGTACGAGCAGGACCTGTACCTGCCGGAGGTGGCCGCGGTGCGCGAGCACATCATCGAGCCCGATGGCACGCTGGTGGAGGCCGAGGCGATAATCCTCAGCGCCCACGACGAGGTGATACGCCGGTGAACGGAAGGGAGGCGACATGCCACTCCTGATCGACAGCTCGCCGGATTGCGTCGTACAGCGCGAGGGCGCCACGCCGGCCGACGATTCCCTCGACTTCATCCTCCAGGACCGCTATGCGGACTGCGCGGGCTTCGGCACCTTCATGCCGGGCTCGACCTATGGCGAGGAGGGAAGCTCGGCCGAGACCCTCTACTACATCCTCACCTGGCTGGGGATCATCGTCACGGTCGCGTTCCTGATCGCCTGGATCGTCTACGAGAACCGCCAGCTGATCGGCCACGTTGCCCGCCACAGGCGCCCCGCAGGACCCGACGACCCGCCACCGCCGCAGCCCGGCATCTAGGAGACAAGGAGAGACCGTGGTCAACGACGGAGGCAGCCGGCACCAGATCGAGTTCCCGCCGAAGCAGACGCACGTGAAGGGCTTCGAGCTGGCGATGCTTGCCATCTCGATTCTATGCGTGATCATCGTCCTCGTGGTCGTGCTGTTCACGAGCATCGGGAACGAGTTCCGTCCAACTCTCTGAGTCCTCTTCGCCCCGCTCCCTGACGGGAGCCACCTGGCCGCGCGTCGCCGTGATCGTCGGCGTGCTCGTGCTCGCCTTCTTCGTCGCGCGCGGCTGCCAGCAGTCTCAGATCAGGATCACAAAGGAACAGGCGATCGCGACGGCCGAGCGCCAGGTGAACTTCGAGCCGCAGCGCACCCAGATCCGGCTGCTTCGCCAGGGCATCAACTCCCGCCCCTTCTGGATCGTGTCCCTCTCGATTCCGGGCGAGCGCTCGGGCACCTTCAGGCGGCTCGCCACCGTCAAGATCAGCGCCAACACCGGCAAGGTCGAAGAGGTCAATCGGGACATCTGAGCACGCGCCGCGGCTCAGGCCGCGACCGCATCCATGCCCGGCGTGCGCCCTGCCGCCGCCAGCGCCTGGCGCAGCGTGCCGAGACGCTCGCCGGGGTGGATGACCGTCGTGAGGCCGAACTTCCGCGCCTCGGCGAGCCGCCGTTCCGGATGACCGACGTGGCGCAGTTCCCCGGTCAGCCCGAGCTCACCGAAGGCGGCGAGCGGCTTGTTGCCGCCGAACTGCGTGCCGCTCGCAGCGGACGCGAGCGCCAGCGCGATCGCGAGGTCCGCGCCCGGCTCGTCCACGCGCACGCCGCCCGCGACGGAGACGAACACGTCGCTGCCGCCGAGCGACACGCCCCCGTGGCGGCTCAGCACCGCCAGCACGAGCGCGAGCCGGTTGCGATCGACGCCGTTGGCGACGCGCCGCGGCGGCACGAGCTCGCTCGGCGCCACGAGCGCCTGCACCTCGACGAGCAGCGGGCCGTGAGCCCTCCATCGAGCAGAGCACGACCGAGCCCGGGGCGCGCGTGGCCTCGGTAACGAAGCGGGCGCTCGCGTCCTCGACCTCGACGAGGCCGTGCTCGTGCATCTCGAAGACGCCGACCTCGCTCGTCGAGCCGAAGCGGTTCTTGAGCGCGCGCAGCGTCCGGTAGGTACGCTCGCGCTCGCCTTCGAACGAGAGCACGCAGTCGACCAGGTGCTCGAGCACCCGCGGGCCGGCGATCGAGCCCTCCTTCGTCACGTGCCCGACCAGGATCACGGCCACGCCGCGCTCCTTCGCGAGCCGCATCAGGCGGCCCGCCACCTCGCGCACCTGTCCGACCGAGCCAGGGCTGCCGGACATCGCGGGGTCGTAGAGGACCTGCACCGAGTCGACGACGCAGACGTCGGGTCGCTCGGCGTCGATCGTCGCGAGCACCGCGTCGAGGTCCGTCTCCGCGACGATCGGCACCTTGAGGGCCGCCGCGCCGAGCCGTTGCGCGCGCAGCTTGACCTGGGCGGCCGACTCCTCCCCCGACACGTAGAGGACGTTGCGGCCGGCCGCGGCGAGGTTGCCGAGCGCGGCGCTCGTGAGCGTCGACTTGCCGATGCCGGGCGAACCGCCGATGAGGACGAGCGAACCAGGCACGACGCCGCCGCCGAGCACGCGATCGAGCTCGCCGATGCCGGTGCCGAGCCGCTCGACCCGCGCCGCCTCGACGTCGCTCAGCGCGACCGGCGTGAGCGCGCGGCCGGAGCGCCCGCCGCCCTTGTTGCCGCCTCCGACGCGCGGCGCCGCGGCGCGCCGCTCCTCGACGAACGTGTTCCACTCTCCGCAGCCGGGGCAGCGCCCATGCCACTTGGGGCTCTCGTGCCCGCACGCGGAGCAGGCGAAGACGGTGGCCGATCGAGCCATGCCGCGAGGCTAAGCGGAGGGCAGGACGGCTTCGCCCCGCGTGGGGTCAGGTCTTGCATTCGAGCACCGGAGTGCGCGAATGCAAGACCTGACCCCTCTTGCGTTCCGTCCGGCGCGCGCGGTTCGATCGGTGGTTCGTGACACGACTCACTGACCAGCCGCTGGCGGGTGCGGAGTTCCTCGCCGTCGACACCGAGACCAACGGCCTGGCCGGCGATCTCTGCGAGCTGACCGAGGTCGGGGCGGTACTGGTCGGTGGAGGCGAGCTCCACGAGACATTCGACTCGCTCGTCCGGACGGAACGGCCGCTGTCGCGGGGAATCCAGCGCTTCACGGGAATCACGCAGGGCATGGTCGACGGCGCGCCGCCCCCCGCGGAGGTGCTGCCGGAGCTGGCGGAGATGCTCGCGGGACGCGTCTTCGTCGCGCACAACGCCCGCTTCGACCTCGCCGTGCTGAGACAGGCCTTCGAGCGCGCCGGGCTCGACTGGCCGAGGCCGCCGGCGCTGTGCACCGTCACCCTGGCGCGTCGCTTCGCACCGCTGGTGCGAAAGCGCGGGCTCGCGTCGCTCGCGGACTCGCTCGGCATCGAGGTCGAGGAGGTGCACCGGGCGCTGCCCGACGCGCTCACCTGCGCGCGCGTCCTCTGCGCTCTGTTCCCGCGGCTGTGCGCGAACGCGCCGACGATCGGCGACGCCGTCGAGCTGCTGCGCGGCCGCCGCCGCGCGCGCAAGACCGAGGTGCACGAGCGGATCCCGCCCGAGCAGCGTCCCGACCTGTCGACGCTGCCCGACGACCCGGGCGTCTACATCTTCCGCGACGAACACGGCCGGCCGCTGTACGTCGGCAAGTCGATCTCGCTCCGCACTCGGGCCCGCGCGCACTTCTGCGCACCGGCGGGCTGGACCGAGCGCGCCGAGATCGTCGACTACCGCTCGACGAACTCGGAGCTCGGCGCGCTCGTGCTCGAGAACCGGCTGATCAAGGAGTGGCGGCCGCCGGGCAACCGGGCGCTGAAGCGGACCGAGCGCTACTGCTACCTGCGCTGCCGGCTCGACATCCCCTACCCGGTGTTCGACGTCGCCGCCGAGCCCGCGCCCGGCCACGCGGTCAACATCGGCCCGCTCGGGAGCCGCGCGCTCGCCAAGGAGCTGGCCGACCAGCTCACCTCGCTGTACCGGCTGCGCCAGTGCGGGCGCAAGCTGAAGCTGCGCGAGCATCCGTCGGCGTACGGGCAGATGGGCCGCTGCGTGTCGCCCTGCCTCGGCGACCTCGACCCGAACGCGTACCGGCGCCAGCTCGACGCCGCGCTGGCGCACTTCGAGGAGCCGGGCGCGGGCGAGCGCCTGATCGAGGAGATCGACGCGCGCATGCGCGACGCGTCCCGCGCTCAGCGCTTCGAGCGCGCCGCGGCGCTGCTGCGCCGCAAGGAGCGGCTCGCCTGGGTACTCGAGCGGCTCGACGGCCAGCTGCGCGCCACGCACTCGGCGCCGCGCCTGGTGCTGGCGCAGCATCCGGTGAAGGAGCGCTTCGACGCGTTCTGGATCGTTCAGGGCCGGCTGGTCGACTGGGGCCCGCTTCCCGGCCCGAGCGAGCTGGCGGAGCGCACCGAGGCCGCGCTCGCGCGGCCGGCTGGTCGCACCGTCGTCCCCGTCGAGGAGGTCGACGAGCTGCGCATCGTGGCGGGCTGGGTCGCGGACCACGAGCCGCCCACGCTGGAGCTCGCCCCCGCCCCCACGGAGCCCGACCTGCTGCGCTTCGTCGCCGCCGCTACGCCGACGCCGCGGCCGAGCGCTCCGCCACGCTCTTCAGGTTCTCGAGCGAGCGTTGCAGCCACGAGCTCATGATCCGGCCGCCCGCCACGGTGGCGAACACCGTCGTGCCGATGCTGCGAGGCTCGATCGTGAAGTGACCCTCGACGAACGTGCCGCCCTGCGCGTCGGCGAGCACGAAGCGCGTCGTCACGCCAGTACCCTCGCAGTAGATCGAGACCTCGCGGCACCCGTCGAGCCGCTCGATGAGGAGCTCGTGCTCGGCGACCCGGAACGGCCCCTTGACGACGCCCCGGTAGCGGCACCCCTGCTTTATGTCGGCGCACTCCGCCTCGATAACGTCAGGCCACCAGCCGGCATGGCGGTTCGGGTCGCCGACCAGTTCCCACACCTCGTCCCGCGGGGCGTCGATGAAGGTGTGCTGGGTGCTTGACCTGACCACGGCCCCCCATTGTCCCACGGCCTCGTGAGCACAGGACAAATAAGTACAATCGCTGCGCGCATGCGCCCTCCCAGCCGCGCCCGGCTTCTTCGGATCCCGCTCCGGGGCGGCATGCCCGCGGACCGCGCATCGCTGCTCGTCCGCGGCGACGTCCGGCCCTTCACGCTCACCGGCGCCTGGGCGGGCGGCGGCGCACTCGTCGGCTCCGAGCCGCTCGTCGTGGCGGACCCTGCCGACGACCCGTTCGCGCTGCTCGACGTGCAGCCCGAACTCGAGGCGGCCGGCGAGCCGGGGGCCGTCGGAGGTGGCTGGTTCGGCTATCTCGGCTACGGGCTCGGCGCCCGGCTCGAGCCGGTGCCGCCCCCGCCGCCGCGCCCCGCCCCGCTGCCCGAGTTCGTGCTCGGCTTCTACGACCACCTGCTGCGGCTCGACCCGGAGGGGCGCTGGTGGTTCGAGGCGCTCTGGACCAAGGAGCGCGACGCTGCGCTGCGCGAGCGCCGCGAGCGCCTCGCGGGGAGGCTCGCGGCAGGCGTGCGCGAGCGGCCGGTGTGGGTCGGCGGCTTCAGGCCCTCGCCGCCCGGCGCGACCGGGCATCTCGCCGCGGTCGAGGCCTGCCGCGAGCGGATCGCGGCCGGCGAGATCTTTCAGGCGAATGTCTGCCTGCGGCTCGACTCACGCTTCGAGGGCAACCCCGCCGACCTGTTCGCGCGCACGACGCAGGCGCTCGCCCCACGCCACGCCGCCTTCGTGGGCGGCCCCTGGGGCGCCCTCTGCAGCCTCTCCCCCGAGCTCTTCTTGCGCCGTCGCGGCCGCGAGGTCCTGACGGAGCCGATCAAGGGGACCGCGCCGCGCGCCGAGGGTGCACGGGCCGCGCTCGCCGAGTCGGTCAAGGACCGCGCCGAGAACGTGATGATCGTCGACCTCATGCGCAACGACCTCGGGCGCGTGTGCGAGTACGGCAGCATCCGCGTGCCGGAGCTGACGGCGCCGCGCCCGGCACCCGGCGTCTGGCACCTGGTGTCGAGCGTCGAGGGCACGCTTCGCGAAGGAGTCGGCGACGCCGAGCTGCTGCGCGCGACGTTCCCGCCCGGCTCGGTCACCGGCGCGCCGAAGATCCAGACCATGCGCGTGATCGCCGAGCTCGAGTCGACCGGGCGCGAGGCCTACACGGGCGCGATCGGCTACGCGAGCCCGGTGGCGGGCCTCGAGCTGAATGTGGCGATCAGGACGCTCGAGATCAGCGGCGACCGGATCTGGATCGGCGCCGGCGGCGGCATCACCTCCGGGTCCGAACCGCGCGCCGAGCTCGAGGAGGCCCGGCTGAAGGCGCGGCCCATCATCGAGGCGGCAGGGGGTCAGGTCTTGCAATCGCGCACCGCAGGTGCTCGATTGCAAGACCTGACCCCGGCACTCCGCGAGGGCGCTGACCGGCCCGACCCGACGCTCGGCGTCTTCTCGACGATGCTGGCGGTGGGCGGCGAGATCGTCGACCTCGAGGCCCATCTGACCCGGCTGCGCGAGAGCGTCGCCGAGCTCTACGACGCCCGGCTGCCGCGCGGCCTGCGCGATCGCGTCGCGGCGGCGGCCCAGGCCGGTCCGCTGCTGCGCATGCGGCTGATCGCCGTACCCGGGGCCGGTGGAATCGAGGTCTCGGTCGAGACCTCCGCAACGGCCACAGAGTCCGAGCCGGTCGCCCTGGCGCCCGTGCTGCTCCCCGGCGGGCTCGGTCGCCACAAGTGGGTGGACCGGCGCCTGCTCGCCGGGCTAGAGCAGCGACTCGGCGCCGTCCCGCTGCTCGTCGACCTCGACGGCGACGTTCTCGAGGCGGCCTTCGCCAATCTCTGGATCGCGGAGCGCGAGGTGCTCGTGACGCCGCCGCTCGACGGGCGCTTCCTGCCCGGGACGGTGCGCGCGGCGCTGATTGCGGCGGCCCGCGAGGCCGGTATCGAGGTGCGCGAGGAGGCGATCTCGCTGGAGCGCCTCGGCGCCGCCGACGAGCTGCTCCTCAGCTCGTCCGTGCGCGGGCTCTATCCCGGGACGCTCGCGGGCCGCACACCGCGCTTCGAGCTCGGCGCCCGCGTGAGGGCTGCGCTCGAGCGGCGGGCGGCCACGGCCGGCCGGCGCCCCGAGCCGCGGCCCGTCATCCGTCCGGCCTGAGCGCGGTCCGGCGCGCCGCCGCCGCGCGAGCGGCCGCCTCGTGGGCGCGCGCCAGCTCCTCTGCGTCCGGCTGGCCCTCGAGGTTGATCTCGACGAGCGAAGCCGCGGCCGCGGCCGCGGCCTCGGCGAGCAGCACGCCCGCGAGCGCGTCCCCCCGAATCGCCGGCCCTGCCTGCGCCGCCAGTCCGGCGCCGAGCTCGGACACCTCGCTCGCCGCCTCGGCGATGGCGAGCGGCGCCGCGCTCGCGTCGGCGAGTGCGGCCTCGATCCGGCCGGACCGCTCGGGATCGTCACGGGGCAGCCGGCGAGCCTCGAGGACCGGCGCGTAGGAGCCGAGCTCGCGCTCGGCCAGCTCGAGCGCGTGCTCCCGCAGGATCCTCATGCGCTCGCCCTCGCCGCTGCCCTCCAGCGCGGCCGCCATCTCCACGAGTGCGGCGGCGAGCGCGCACGCGCAGGCGGCTGCCGAGCCGCCGCCGGGCGCGGGCGTCGAGGCGGCGAACTCCTCCAGCAGCGAGGCGAGCGGCCGGTCAGCGAAGCCGTGCATCGGGCGCGATGCTATTGCGGTAGCCTCGTTGAACCAATTCGTTCACACAGGAGGTGCGGATGTCGACGGCGCTGAGCGGCGTCCTCGAGGACGTCAGCGACGAGCAGGTGGAGAGCTTCCGCCGCGACGGTTTCCTGATCATCGAGGAGGGCTTCCTGTCCCCCAACACGATCGAGGTGCTGCGTGAGCGCTTCGCCGCCCTCTTCGAGGGCGAGTACGCCACCGGCATCGCGCCCGACGAGGTCAACTGGAAGAAGGGCCGCGACCCCGAGGATCGCACCCGCCAGATCTGCAACGGCTGGCGCTCCGACGACCTGATTGCCGCCCAGGTGCTGAGCGAGCGCACCGGCCACCTCGCCGCGAAGCTGATGGGATACCGGGGCACGCGCATGGTCCAGGACAACTGCCTCTGGAAGCCTCCGGGCGCGCGCTCGCTCGGCATGCACCAGGACGCCTCCTACGCCGGCTACCTCGTGCCCAAGGAGATGATCACCTGCTGGGTCGCGCTCGACGACACCCAGGCGGCCGGCGGCACGATCGAGCTCGTGCGCGGGTCGCACCTATGGCCGCAGACGCCGCCCGATCGCGGCAGCTTCCATGCGCCCGACGACTGGCTCGCGCCGCTTGCGGCGGCCACGCCGGCGGGGGTCGAGCCCGAGCGGGTGCCGGTCGTGGTGAAGGCCGGCGGCTGTGAATTCCATCACGGCTGGACGTTCCACGGCTCGGGGCCCAACGAGGCGACGCGCGAGCGGCGTGCGCTCGTCACGCACATGACGCCGGTGGAGGCTCGCTTCCACCCCGACGAGGTCGACCTGATCTACTCGCGCTACCGGCGCCGCGGCGACCTCTCGCTCGACGAGTCGTTCTTCCCGGTCCTCTGGGACGAGAACGGCGGCCGCAGCGCCTGGCTCGCGTCGCTGCCCGAGCTGCCCGAGGCTTAGCCCAGCGCCAGCACCACCATCCCCGCGAGCACCCCCGCCACACCCACCAGCTGGTGCCGGGCCACGCGCTCGTGCAGCGCGAACAGGCCGACGAGTATCGGTATGACGGGGTACGCGGAAACCGCAGCGCCGGTGAGCGCGATCTCGCCGATCTCCGCGCCGCGATTGAAGAAGAGGTAGGCGCTCGCCTCGAGCGCGCCGGTGGCGGCGCAGCCGGCGACACCCGCGAGACCCAGCTTGTCCCGTGGCTCGTCGCCGGGCATCGCCGCCAGCAACGCTCCGAGCATCAGCACGGCGACGACCCGGCTGACCAGGATCGGGAGCAGCCAGCCGAGCTCGTCGGCCAACTCGCCCTGCAGGAAGAGATAGAGGCCGAACGCCAGACATGCCACGAGCGATAGCGCGATGCCCGTGGCGCCCGCGCGATCGGTGCCGGACGTCTCAATCGACGCGACGACGACGCACGAGAGCACGAGCCCGCAGCCGAACGCCTGGACCGCGGTCAGCGAATCGCCGAGGACCAGGAGCGCAAGCAGGACGACGACCGCCCCGAAGGCGGACACGATCGGGCTGACGATCGAGATCGGCCCGAGCTCGAGCGCCTTGTAGAAGCCCATGTAGGCGACGACCGCGACGGGACCGAGCGCCGCCGCCGACACGAGGCTCCCGGTCGTGACGGGCTCCGGCGGCTCGACCACCAGCGCGAGCAGCGCCAGCGGGACGAGGCTCAGCCCGTGGATCACGACGAGGGCGCGCAGATAGCCGATCCGGCGTGCGTAGAACGTGACGATCACGTCTGCGAAGCCCCACGCGAGGGCCGCCGCGGCTCCGAGCGCGAAGCCGCTGTTCAACGCTCCGCCGATGGACTTGTCCCGTCCCGCCGACCTGGGATAGGGTGCCGCTGCACAAATTCGTCCATCGGAGGGGGAGAGTGTAAATGGCGCAGCTCAAGCGCAGTGCCTTCTACGACGTACAGGACCAGCTCGGCGCCGAGTGGACGGATTGGGAAGGCTGGGCCTGGGCCGACCACTTCGGGGACCCCACGGCCGAGCACCAAGCCACCCGCAACGTCTCCAACATCTGGGACGAGTCGCCGCTCCGCAAGTGGGACATGAAGGGCCCGGACGCGCTCGCGCTCGCGGACGTCCTCTTCACGAACGACATGGCGGCGCTCGAGGTCGGGCAGGTTCGGTACGGGGCGATCTGCGACGGCGACGGCAAGATGATCATGGACGGCACGATCTTCAAGCTGGGCGACGACCACTGCTTCTCGATCACGAGCTACGACTCCGACCTCGACTGGTTCCGGCAGGTGGCCTCGGATCGCGGCATGAACGTCGAGATCGACGACGTGACGGAGAACATGCCTCACCTCCAGGTGCAGGGTCCGAAGTCGCGCGAGATCCTGGCCCCGCTCGTGGAAGGAATCGATCTCGGGGCCCTGCGCTACTTCAGATTCGAGCCGGACGCCAAGGTGGCCGGGATCGACTGTCTCGTGTCGCGCACCGGATACTCGGGCGAGCTCGGCTACGAGCTCTATTGCAGGCCCGAGGACGCGGCCGAGCTCTGGAATGCGGTGCTGGATGCGGGCAGGCCGCAGGGAATGCTGCCGATCGGCCTATCCGCGATCGAGACGATCCGGATCGAGTCCGGACTGCTGTTCCCGGACATCGACTACTTCCCGCACAAGACCGATCCCTACGAGGTGCGGCTCGGCAAGATGGTCAAGCTCGACAAGCCTGGTGACTTCGTCGGCAAGGACGCACTCGCGCGCATCGCCGAGGAGGGGACGCCGCGACTGCTGACGACGCTCGAGCTAGAGGGGAGCGAAACGCCCGAGTACGGGGCCGCCGTGACCCAGGACGGGCGTGAGGTCGGAATCGTGCGGAGCCCCTGCGAGAGCCCCACGCTGGGCAAGCAGATCGCGATGGCCGCCATCGATCGTGACCTGGACGACGAGGGCACCGAGGTCGAGGTTGCGCTGGGCGACGGCACCGTGCGCGCCGCGGTCGCTCCGTTCCCCGTCTACGACACCGAGAAGACTCGCCCCCGCTCCTAGCTCAGCCGGTCGTCCGCAGGCCGGTCGCGATTCCGGCGACGGTACCGAGCAGGGGCTCACGGGCGTCCGGATCGCCGGCGCGGTGGCGTCTGAGGAGCTCGACCTGCATGTGCGCGAGGGCGTCGAGCCACGGCGCCCGGCGCGCGCCGCCGGCGAGCGCCTCGGGCGGCGGCCGCAGCGCGTGGCCGTTCCCGGTGATCTCGAGCACGGCGGCGACGCAGCGCTCGTGCTCGGACCGGAGGAGCGTCCAGAGCCGTTCAGCCTCCCCCCGCCCCGCCCCCTCCCAGAGCTCGAGGTAGCGCCTCCCGATGTGGAGATCGCAGACCGACAGCGCGCTCTCGAGCGTCGTGATCAGGTTGCGGAAGAACGGCCAGGCGGACCACATCTCGCGCTGCAGTTGTACCGAGCCCGCGGAGAGCGCCGTCCCGGCGCCGTACCAGGCCGGCAACCCGACGCGCGTCTGCACCCAGGCGAAGACCCAGGGGATGGCACGCAGGTCGCCGATGTCGCCGCGCGGGGAGCGGGCGGCCGGCCGTGAGGCGATGTTGAGCTCATCGAGGATCTCGACCGGGGTGCAGGAGCGGAACAGCGCGTGAAAATTCGGCTCGTGGCGAACCAGGGCGTCGTAGGCCTCCCGCGCGACAGCCGCGAGCCGGTCCATCTCGGCACGCCATTCGGGCTCGGGGCTTTGCCCGCCACCGGCCGTCACGTCCACCACGGCTGCCACCGTCTGCTCGAGGCTACGAAGCGCGATCCGAGGATGGGCGTACTTGGCGGTCACGACCTCACCCTGCTCGGTCACCTTGAGGCGGCCGCGGGCCACGCCGGCAGGCTGTGCGCGGATCAGCTTGTGTGCCGGCCCGCCCCCACGCGGAGGCGACCCGCCGCGGCCGTGGAAGAGCCGCAGGTCTACGCCCCGGGCGCGTGCCTGCGCTGAGAGGCGTTCCTGAGCGGTGTACATCGTCCACTGGCTCGCGAGGTAGCCCTCGTCCTTGCCCGCGTCCGAGTAGCCGAGCATCACTTCCTGCCCGCCGGCCCGCGCCGCCAGCTGCTGCTTGTAGGCGGCGTTCCCGTACAGCGCGGCCATCGTCTCGGTGGCGGCTCGCAGCGGTGCGCGTTTCTCGAATAGCGGCACCAGCCCGAGCCGTGAGCGGGGGCCGTCGGCGGTCGTGGAACCGGGCTCGAACAGGCCGCTCCGGCGGGCGAGCCACAGCGCACAGAGGATGTCGGAGGGCTGCTCGGCGTTGGACGCGATGAAGGTGTCGAGCGCCTGCCCGCCGTAGCGGAACAGCGCTTGGGCGATGGCGTCGAAGGTCTCCGCTGCGGGCGCCGGCGAACCCGTGTCCATGCCCGCTGGCGCGGGGTCGAGGCAGGCCCGAGTGAGCAGGGACACGCGCTCCGGCTCACCGTCAGCCGCGGCGTAGCCGAGCAAGGCCGCCCGGCAGGCCTCGTGAAGCCTCGGCGCGTTGTCGCGCACCTCGAGCGTTGCCAAGTGGAACCCGAAGATGCGGGCCTGCCAGACGAGCCGGTCGATCCGCCCGCGCGCGACGATCCGCGACCCGAGGCTCTCGCGGATGGCCGCCAAGTCCGCGATCAGCTCGTCGGGGCCACCGTAGCCGGGCTCCGCGGGCTGCTCCCCGCGGGTCTGGGCGAGGGTGATCTCGAGGCGCGCGGCGACGAAGGCGAGCTTGCGACGCAGGGGCTCCCCGGCCTCGTGCGGGTAGTGCTCCGCGAGGTGGGCGACGGTCCGTGGCAGTTCACGCTCGTCGCGCAGCAGCGACTCGCGGAGCTCGGCGCTCGCGTCCACAGACGTCCCCGCCTGCGAGAACACCGCGCGGAGTGGCTTCACGCGTTGCACGAGCAGCCGCAGGGCGACCTCCCGGTGCGCGCGCAGGGTCTCGAGGATCGTATGAGCGCTCACGTTCGGATTGCCGTCCATATCGCCCCCCGCCCAGCTCGCGAACCGGACGGGAGGTTGCCGAAGGTCCTCGTCTCCGACGAGCCGGGCGTAGCCGCAGGCGAGCTCGCCCGCGGCGTCGTAGAGGCCGTTCTCGAAGAACCAGAGCTTGCGGCGAACCTCGTCCGCCACCCGCGGGCGCATCGAGCGCAGCTCGTTCGTGTCCCACCAGATCGCGAGCGCCTCACGGATATCGTCCTCGAGGCGCGTGCGCTCGCGGGTCGCGAGCTCGCGCTCGAGGAGACGCTCGAGCGCGTCGCCCACGGCGCGCTGCTTGGTCAGGACAGAGCGCCGCGCCATGTCGGTCGGGTGGGCGGTGAGCACGAGCCGAACGTCCACCGGGTCAGCGGCCACCTCGTTGCTGCGCGCGCGTGCCAGCGCGGCGAGCAGCGGGTCCGGGTCGGATAGCCCACCCAAGGCGCGAGCGCGCCTGACCTCGTCTACGACGTTCTCGAGCGCGAGCCGCATCGAGCACGCCCTCACCAGCGGGGCGAGCTGGGCTGAGCTCCGGGCGGCAAGCGCTGCCGGCGTGCCTCCCGGCCGCTGCACCGTGACGAGCTCGTCGAGCAGCTCGGGCCCGGCCTGCTCGCGGATCACCTCCTCGAGCAGCCGCTCGAGCAGCGCGGCGCCTCCGCCGGCGCGCTCCCCGTCCGCCGCCGCTCGGAGCGTCGCGGCAGCCCGCGGCACGGCGGCCATGACCTACGCCAGAGCGCCCGGCGCCGGCTCGGGAGCGCCGGCGGCCTTGGGCACCTGAGGCCGGCCCGAGCTCGCCGAGCTCACCGCGTACGGCGGTAGCCGCGAGGGCTGGCTGGCCGGTCCCCCTGTCTGCAGCTCACGCGCCTCGATCTGCTCGAGCTTTGCCAACAGATTCTCGGCCATCCTGATCGAGGCCGCGTCGATCAGGCGGCCGTCGAGCGACACCGCGCCCTTGCCCTCGGCCGCCGCGTCGCGCATCGCGTCGATGATGCGGCGCGTGCGCTCGACCAGCCGCGGCGCCGGCGTGAAGACCTCGTTCGCGAGCGCGACCTGCGACGGATGTATCGCCCACTTGCCCTCATAGCCGAGCACCGCGGAGCGCCGCGCGGCCGCGAGATAGCCCTCGGGATCGGTGAAGTCCCCGAAGGGCCCGTCGATCGGGCGCAGCCCGTGGGCGCGGCACGTGACGGCGATACGCGAGAGCGGGTAGTGCCACTGGTCGCCCCAGTGACGCTCGCGCTCGGTGCCGTTCACATCGGTCAGCACGGAGTAATTCGGGTCGACGCCGCCGATCGACGCCGTATGGCTCTGAATGGACGCCGCGTAATCGGCCACCCCGAAGATCATGGCCTCCATTCGCTCCGGGCAGGCGGTGGCGATCTCGTCGACGTTGACCATCCCGATCGCGGTCTCGATGAGCACGGCGAGCCCGACCTTGTGCTCGTAGCCCATCGCCTCCTCTATCTGCGAGAGGAGCGTGGCGACCAGGTGGACGTCCCCGGCGCCGCTTACCTTGGGGATGACGATCGCGTCGACCGTCTGACCGGCCTGCTCGACCACGTCGACCACGTCGCGGTAGCACCAATGGGTGTCGAGCCCGTTGATCCGCACGGAAACCGAGCACGAGGCCCAGTCGAGCTCATGCAGCGCGTCGATGATGTTGAGGCGCGCCTGCTCCTTGTCGTCGGGCGCCACCGCGTCCTCGAGGTCGAGCATGACCACGTCCGCACCCAGGCTGGGCGCCTTCTCGAGCATGCGCACGTTGCTGCCCGGGACGGCCAGCTCGCTGCGATGGAGTCGCGTCTTGGTCGGCTTCATGGAGGTAACTAGAACGCCGCTTCGTTCATACGGCAAGGCGGAATAGATAAATTTGCCTGCTCGCTCCGGGTGGTCCGATATATAGGTTTTTGCCTTAGCTTTTGTCGAAACTCTTAGCTTGCACGCGATGGCATTATCCGGCACGCTGGACGTCATGAATCAGGAACTGCCAGTGCTGGACCCTCCGGAGCGGCTGCTCTGCGGCCCGGGACCCACCAACGTCGAGCCGGGTGTCCTCGCCGCGATGGGCCGGCCGATGCTCGGTCACCTCGACCCGGACTTCCACGAGATCCTGCTCGAGGTCGTCTCGATGCTGCGCCACACGTACCGCATGCCCGACGGGCTCGTCCTGCCGCTCCACTGCACCGGCATGGCCGGAATGGAGGCGGGGATCGCCAATCTGCTCGAGCCGGGCGACACCGCGATCGTCGCGCGCGCGGGATTCTTCGGCGGCCGGATCGCCGAGATCGCCCGGCGACACGGCGCGACGGTCGTGGAGGTCGAGGCCGAGTGGGGCGAAGCAGTGCCGAACGAGCGCATCCTGGAGGTGCTCGACGAGCATCCGGAGGCCCGGCTCGTGGCGGTCGTCCACGCCGAGACGTCGACCGGGGTCGAGCACCCGCTCGCCGAGCTCGGCGCCGCGCTGCGCGAGCGCGACACCCTGCTGATGGCGGACTGCGTGACCTCCCTCGGCGGAGTTGAGCTCGATGCAGGGAGCTGGGGAGTCGACTACGCGTACTCGTGCACGCAGAAATGCCTCGCGGCGCCCCCCGGCATGTCGCCGGTTGCGGTATCGGAGGCCGCCCTCGAACGCATCAGGGCACGGACGCAACCTGTCCCGTTCTCGTTCGACCTGCTGCTACTCGAGCGCTACTGGATCGCCAGGCCGGCCGCCTATCACCACACCGCGCCGATCCTGCACATCTACGCGCTCCACGAGGCGCTCAGGCTGGCGCTTGTGGAAGGGCTGGAGGCGCGCTGGGCGCGGCACGCGGAGGCCGGCGAGCACCTGCAGCGCGGCATCGCCGACCGCGGGCTCGAGCTGCTGGCCGACCCCGCGCACCAGCTGGCGCCGCTCACGGCCGTGCGCGTCCCCGAGGGCGTCGACGGCAAGGCGGTCCAGACGCGTCTGCTGCGCCGCGACGGAATCGAGGTCGGCGGCGGGCTCGGACCGACCGCCCCGGCGATGTGGCGCATCGGCCTGATGGGCCGGAACGCAACCGTGGAGACCGCCGAGCGCGTGCTCGCCGCCTTCGACGAGGCACTCGCCGAGCAGCCCGAGCTCGCTCTCGCCGGCCGAGCTGCCGCGCCCTAGCCCGGACGGCGCGCGAGGGCGTGCCTCGCGGCGGGTGTCTCACAGAACGCCATGAAAGCCTCGGTGTCCCCCCGCACCGGGCCCACTGCGGAGCGCACCACGTGCCAGCGCCGGTGCGGGAGCCCCCCGCGCGGGGAGATCGTCGCGAGCACCCCCATCTCGAGCTCGAGCTCCACGGCCACGCGTGACTGGAGCGCGAGCCCCAGACCCGCCCGGGAGGCCTGCTTGATCGCGCCGTTCGATCCAAGCGTGAGCACGGTCGGCGCAATGCCGTGGCTTGCGAGGTATTCCTCGCACAGCGTCCGTGTGCCCGAGCCCGGCTCGCGCAGAAGCCAAGGACGCCCGCTCAGCTCCTCGACCGCGACCCAGCGCCGCTTCGCCAGCGGGTCGGCCGCGGCGGTGATGAGGACGAACTCGTTCTCGGCGAACTCCCGGCCGACGAGCCGCTCGTCGTCCGGGATACGCCCGGTGATGGCTACGTCGACCTTGTGGTCGAGCAAGCGCTGGAAGACGACGTCGCGGTTACCCACGTCCAGGCTGATCTCAACGTCCGGATGCCGCTCGCGGAACGCCTGGATGAGCTGGGGCAGCAGGTACTCGCCGGCGGTGGTGACCGCGCTCACGCGCAGCGTGTGCGGCTCGAGCTCGGCTGCCGCACGCGCCGAGCGGGCGCCCTGCTCGAGCAGACCGAGCACGTCGCTCGCGTACGGCACATAGGCGGCGCCCGCCGCCGTGGGGCGCAGCGTGCGCCCCGCCCGCTCGGTCAGCTCGACTCCCAGCTCACGCTCGAGCGCGGATACGGCGGCCGAGACCGACGGCTGCGTCACGACGAGCTCCTCAGCCGCAGCCGTGACGGAGCCACGGCGCACGACGGTCAGAAACGCCACAAGCTGAGTAAGAGTCACTGCCATGGGTCAACGCTGACTTATAGAGACAACCCTACATTCCGGAGCGGCCTGCACCGCGAAACGGTGCTCAGGTCAGCTGTGCAGGGCCGAATCCGCTCCCCTGGGAAACGGCGCCTCCGCGCGCGGTGGCGTGCCGCCGATCGCGAGGGCTGCCCGGGCGGTGACGACGTGGTACAGGATCAGGAGCTGCACGAGCGCGAGCGAGTCGGAGCGCAGCAGATCGGTCCCGACGGTGAACTCGCCGAGCCGGCGGATGCGCAGGTGGCTCGCGAAGCTCATCAGCTCCCAGACCGCCTCCTCGAGCTCGGCCGCATGCTCGGGGTCGAGGTCGCCCGGGATGCGGAGAAACCACTCACGCTCACCCTTGACGAGCGTGGGCCCGTGCGGGCTTCCGTCGAGAAGCGGCGCGAGATCCGGATGCGGCAGCGTGTCGCGCAGGATCACGTCCACGTCGAGATGCGCCGGATCGCCCGACGGATTTGGCCGGAACGCCACGACGATGTCCGCGTGCTCACGCTGCGGCAGGATGAACTGCTCGGAGTCCTGCTGACGGCGATCGAGCTCGGCGAGCACCTCGTCGGTCGTGTAGCCGCGCCGCGTGCAGTCGCGCTTCAGCTTCCAGGCCCGGCGCAGCTGCTCGGGCGGTGTGAGCGCGACCCGCACGTCGTGCACGCTGCGCAGGGTCTCGGTGTGGAAGTTGAGGAGCCCCTCCACAACGAGGAAGTTCGCCGGCCGTATGTACTGGGGCGGGCGAAAGGTGCCGTCGCGGTGGCTGTAGACCGGCTTCAGCACCGGCTCGCCGCGGCGCAGGTGGATGAGGTGCTGCGTGAGGATGTCGAGGTGGTTCGAATCCGGGTGCAACGGCGTGACGCCGAGCTCGCGCCGTCGCCTGCGGTCGTAGCGGTGGTAGTCGTCCGCGGAGACGTGCGTCACGTGCGTGTCCCCGAGCACGCGGACGAGCCCGCGCGTGATCGTGGTCTTTCCGGCACCGGAGTCCCCGATCACTCCAAGGACGATTGCACGCGCCATCACGAGATTGTACGTGCGCCAGGGCGCGCGGTCAGCGCGCCCCGCGCCCGCCGGAGCGAGCTCGGCCGTGTCGGGAGTGCCGAGCGCCTCCTCGATGAGCTCGGTCAGCTCGCGCAGCTCGATCCGTTCGGCGTTCCCCGAAGTCTTGATCGCGTCCTCGTACATGGTCACGTCCTTGGGACAGCTGACCACGAAGTAGTCCAGTTCGCCGACCGCCACCGCCTCGTGGATGCGGTTCTCGGACGGCCGCTCGACCCCCGGCTCGTCCGGAATCCAGATGCGCCCGCCGCCGGCGCCGCAGCAGAACGAGTTGTCGCGGTTGCGCGGCATCTCGAAGAGCGAGCAGCCGAGCTGCTCGAGAATGCGGCGCGGGGCATCGTAGCCGCCGTTGTGGCGGCCGAGGTAGCAGGGGTCGTGGTAGGTCACGCGGTAGTCGAGGCGGTCGCGCAGCGGCAGCCGGTCGGACTCGATCAGCTCGAGCAGGAGCGAGGTGTGATGGGCGACGCTCCAGGAGCCGGCCAGCTCCTCGGAGATCAGCTCGGGATACTCGTTGCGCAGCGTGTTGAGCGAGTGCGGATCACTCGTGACGATGCGGTTGAAGTCGCACTCCTCGAGCGTCGCCACGTTCTGCTCGGCGAGCGCCTCGAAGAGTCCCTCCTCGCCCGCGCGGCGCACGTCGTTGCCGGAGTTGCGCTCGCCGTCATAGAGGATCCCGAAGTCGAGCTCCGCAGCGTGGAAGAGGCGCGCGAGCGTCCGGCTCACCTTCTGGCTGCGCGGATCGAAAGAGGCGTAGTCGCCGACGAACCAGAGGACGTCCACCGTCTCCTTGCGTGCGTCCTTGATCTCGAAGTCGAGCTCCTCGGTCCAGCGACCGCGCTTGCGGTTGCGCTCGCCGAACGAGTTGCCGGACTTGTGGATCGTCTGGAGGGTCGCCTGGAGGTTGGCGGGCAGCTCGCCCTCCTCGACGAGGCGGCGGCGCAGCTGGTTGATGATCGGCGCCTGCTCGATCCCCACGGGGCACGCCTCGACGCACGCGTTGCACTGCATGCAGGACCAGACCGTGTCCGCGCGCACTCCGTCATCGCGCACCACTGGCTGCGTGAACAGGCCGTCCGCCGGAGGCTGGTGCCGGATCAGGACGCCCAGCACCCCGCCGATTCCGACCTCGCGCATGGCGTCATTGGCCTGCTCGCGCAGCTCGAGCACCACGTCCCGCGGCGACAGCGGCCGGCCGGTGGCGAGCGCCGGACAGGCCTCGTGACACTTGCCGCACTTCGTGCACGCGTCGAGTTGCAGCAGGTGCACGCCGCTGAAGTCCGCGAGCGCGCCGTAGCCGGCCGGCTCGGCGGCGAGCTCCGGCGGGATCGCACGCAGCCGCTTGCCGGCCAGCGGGTCGCGCACGACGAGCGAGCCGAAGCTGGCAAGCATGTGCGACGCCTTCGTGTACGGGATCGCAGACACGAACGCGAGCGCCAGCAGTCCGTGCGACCACCAGATCACGTGCCGCACGACTCGCAGCGCACCGTCGCTCGCGCCGATCGCTTCGAACCCCTGCGCCACCGCCCAGCCGGCCGGCGAGAACTCGTTGTAGCCCGGCTGGTCCATCGCGATCCGGGCCCCCTCGAGCACGTAGCCCGACACGACGAGGATCAGCAGGATCCCGACGAAGGTCCAGTCGCCGATGCGATAACCGCCGCGCTCGTCGGTGTCCCGGTCGGGGCGCGAGTAGTCGAGCTTGCGCGGCCGGATGATGGCGCGCCGCACCATCATCATCACGACGCCCGCGAGCAGCGCCAGACCGAGCACATCGAGCACGATCGAGTAACCGAGGTAGAAGTTGCCCTCGAAGAAGCGCCAGCCGAGCACGGGCTCGGTGAAGTCGGTGTTGATCGCGAGGATGACGGTGCCGATGAAGAGCACCACGAAGCCGTAGAAGATCCCCCTGTGCGCCCAGCCGACGTAGGGGTCGCGGCGCTTGATCGAGACGTGGCTCAGCAGGATTCGGAACGCCTCACGGAGGCGACCGGGCACCTCGGAGCGCGGCGGCCAGCCGCCGCCGTGCGAGCGCCTGTACTTCGCGACCGGCCGCGCAACCCCGTACGCGAACACAAGCACGGAAAAGACCGCGAGTACGTACCAGAGCACCTCGAGCGCCGGCTCGAAGTCCCAGAAGACCTCGCGGGTCTTCTCGGCGGCGAGCGGCGCGACGAGGCCCATGGCCTAGCCGCCGAACTGTTCCGCCAGCTCGTCCGCGACGTCGAACATGTCCACGACGGCGCCGTAGTGCGCGATCCTGAAGATCGGCGCCTCGGGGTCCGTGTTGACCGCGATGATCGTGTCGGCGTTCTGCATCCCGGCCAGATGCTGGACCGCGCCGGAGATCCCGAGCGCCAGATAGACCCTCGGCTTGACGGTCTTGCCGGACTGCCCGACCTGGCGAGCGTTCGACACCCAGCCCGCGTCCACGAGCGGCCGCGACACGCTGAGCGTGGCGCCCATCGACTCGGCCAGCTCCTCGAACTGCGGGAGCGAGTCCTTGTCCTCGATCCCACGCCCCACGGAGAGCAGGAACTCGGCCTTCGTGATGTCCACGTCGCCCGCGTCGACGTCGCGGAAACCCAGGTGCTCGGTACGCGGCTCCGCTGACACCTGGACGGAGCGGGCCGTGACGGAGGTGGTTTCCTCCGGCGCCTCGAACGCCCCGGCGCGGAGCATCAGGAGCACCGTCTCCTTGCCCGGGAAGTCGAGCTCGAGCTGAACCTTGCCGCCGTAGCCACCGCGGCTCGCGACAGGCCCATCGTCCCAGCCGAGCCCGGTCACATCCGAGGCGAAGCCGAGCCCCAGGCGGGCCGCGACGGCCGGGCCGAAGCCGAGCGAGTCGATGGTGTGGCCGAGCAGCACCACGGACGGCTGCTCCTGCTCGATCAGCGCCTCCAGCGCGGCGTCGTGGACGTGCGCCTCGAAGTGCTCGGGCGCGTCCTCCACCGTCAGCAGCTCGTCGACACCGGGCGCCCCGAGTGCCGCGGCGTGCCCGCCGGCGCCTTGGCCGATGACGGCCACGGCGACGCGGCCGCCGGCCTGGTCCTTCAGCTCGAGCGCGGCGCCGATCAGCTCGCGCGAGATCTCGCGCAGCTCTCCTTGGCGGCTCTCGGCGATCACCAGGACACCGCTCATCCGGTCATCCTCTCCTTGACGATGTCCGCGATCCGGTGCGCCACGTCGGACGGCGAGCCGCTCAGCATCTCGGCGCCGCCGCCCTCGTCGGGTGGGGCGAGCGAGCGCGTCCGCGAGCCCGCGGCGGCGGCCACGGCGGCGTCATCGATGCCGAGATCTCCCGGCCCGAGCAGCTCGAGCGGCTTCTCCTTGGCCTGCTTGATGGCCCGCAGGTTCGCGTAGCGTGGCTCGTTGATGCCGGTCTGGATCGTGAGCAGCGCGGGCAGCTTCACTCGCAGCATCTCCGTGAGCCCGCCCTCGAGCTCGCGCTCCACCGTTGCCGAGCCGGAACCGGCGTCGTAGTCGAGCGACTTGACGACCGCCACGCGCGGCAGCCCCAGGTGCGCCGCGAGCGCCACGCCCGTGGCCCCCTGCACCGCGTCGCTCGACTGCACGCCGCAGAGCACCAGCTCCGGCGACTCCCGTTCCACGACGGCGGCGAGCACCCGCGCGACCACCAGAGGATCGACACCCTCGAGCGACTCATCCCAGACGCGCAGAGCGCGGTCGGCGCCCTTGGCAAGACAGGCCCGCAGGCCCTCCTCGGCCTCCTCGTCGCCGATGGAGACCACCACGACCTCGCCCTCGCCCTGCGCTTCGCGCAGCTGAAGGGCGGCCTCGAGCGAGAAGTCGTCCCACTCGTTCAGCTCCCACTCGAGCGCGTCCGGGTCCACTCCCGGGCGGTCTTCCAGGAGGTCGAACTCCTCGTCGAGGACCGCCACCTCCTTTACGGGCACGACGATCTTCATCGAGCTACTTGCCCACCGCGGCCATCGTCACATCCGGAGTGTTCAGCAGCCGGCTGTCGTAGTCCTCGTTGCTGACGTCGCCCCAGAGGCGCCGCTCGCGGATGAACGGCAGCGGCATCGCCGGGTTCGGGCTGTCGATCTCGCGGGCAAGGCGGTGACCGTCGAAGATCGAGTCCGGGAGCATGCGCGGCGCGGAGGCGTCGCCGATCAGGTAGACGGCCTCGACGCCCTCGCGCTCGAGCGCCTCCTTGTCCGCGCGCAGCTCGTGGTAGAGCGCGTCATCCGAGAGACGCTGCGTACAGAGCACGACGGTGTCGACCTCGAACTGCTCCTTGTGCGCGGGGTTCCACACGTTGTACGCGTGACAGACGCCCGGCTCGATCTTCTCGATCATCGTGTACGTGTGGATCTTCACGCCGAGGCGGTGCAGCTCGCGGTGCATCATCGGCGCCTCGAGCGTGAACTCCATATACGCCCCGACGTCGCCCATCTGCGTGACGAGCGTGACGTCCTTGCCCTCCCCGCCGAGCCTCTGAGCGACCGAGACGCCCATGTGGTAGCCCTCGTTCTCGAGCACCAGCACGCGCTGGCCGATCTGCTTGTCGCCCTTGACGACCTCGTCCGGCGTCAGCTGCCAGTCGAGTGACGTGTCGGCGCCTTCGATCACGTCGTGCGTGGCCGGGTTGAGGCCATCGGTCGCGAAGTGGGAGCCGGTCGCGATGATCACGATCTCGGCGCCGTACTCGAGCACGTCCTGGGTCGATAGGCGCGAGCCCAGGTGCACGTCTACGTTCTTCAGCTTGTCGAGCTGGATCTGCCGGTAGTTGACGATCCGCTTCCACTCGCCGAGCCCGCGGGCCGTGCCGCGGGCGAGGTTCTCCTTGCCGTCCGAGTGTCCGAGCTGGGAGATCCAGTTGACGCAGCCGCCGATCTCCTTAGCCGCATCCACGAGGTGGACGGCCGACATGTCGCGCTTGCCGAGCACCATCGCGCACTCCATGCCCGCCGGCCCGGCGCCGACGACGAGGACGCCCTTGTCTCGGTTCGTCGCCGGGTGGAACTTCTCCGGGTGCCAGCCGCGCCGGTACTCCTCGCCGGCGGTGGCGTTCTGGGTGCAGATCATCGGCGGACCGCCGATCTCCCAGCGCGAGATGCACTGATTGCAGCCGATGCACTCGCGGATGTCCTCCGGGTGGCCCTCTTCGATCTTCTTGGGCAGGAACGGATCCGAGATCGAGGGCCGGGCGGCGCCGATGATGTCGAACTGACCCGAGCTGATGATCGCCACCATCGTGTCGGGGTTCGTGATCCGGCCGACCCCAACAACCGCCTTATTGGTGTGGTCGCCGGCCTTCACCTGCCCCGTATAGGGCTTCTCGTGATTCTCCTCGAAGAAGCGCGACGGGCCGGCGTTCTGGCCCCACTCGGCGATGTCGCCGACCGTCAGGTCCCAGAGGTCGACCAGGTCGTCCACATGCTCGACGAAGCGCACGCCGTCCTCGCCGATCTCGATCGAGGAGGGGCCGTAGAGCGTGTCGACGGCGAAGCGTGACGCGATCGCGCAGTCGTCACCGACCGCCTCGCGCACCTGCTCGAGGCACTCCTTCCAGAAACGGGCGCGGTTCTCGAAGCTGCCGCCGTACTCGTCCGTGCGCTTGTTGTAGAAGGGGGAGAGGAACTGCAGCGGCAGGTACGAGTGGGCGCCGTAGACGTACACGATGTCGAAGCCGGCCTCGCGGGCGCGCACGGCGGCGTCGACGTACATCTTCTGGACGAGCTTGATGTCGTCCTTGTCCATGTAGCGCGGGTGCGTGTTGACCTCGAAGTCCGAGGGGATCTGCGAGGGCCCGCGAGGGTTGTGGCGTGACTCCATGCAGGGCGCGTGCGGCCCGCCGTACCAGAGCTCGATCCCGGCAAGCGCATCGAACTCATGCAGCCGGTCGCACATGACGGCCAGGTTGCGGACGTCGTCGTCGTCCCAGATGCGCGCGGAGACCCGGTGCGTGTCGTCCGATTCGGGATGAATGGAGCAATATTCGGTGCAGAGCGCACCCCAGCCGCCCTCGGCCTTCATGCCACGGTGGTAGGCCTGGAAGCCGGGCTTCTCAGATCCGGCGCCGATGCAGTGCGGCACCTGGTAGAAGCGGTTCTTCAACGTCTTCGGCCCGAGCTGAATCGGCTCGAAGAGGATGTCGTACTTCGGGTCGCGCGCCATACCTTTTCCTCCCCCGGGGACGGCTTCAGACAAATATGTACAACCTCGCGGTTTCTATCGCATCGGGAGCCGCATGTCCACGGCCTCGGGGGGTTCGACACGCTGTACGAACTCGACCAACGATTTCGGACGGGCGGCCGAATCGCCGCCGCGGGACCTCTGCAGAGAATCGCCTTCTCAGGAGCTGACCTGGACGAGGAGGCCGGATGCAGGAACTGCAAAGACGTGCGGTCAGACGGAGGTCGGTTGACCTCTGTCCGTCGGCCGTGCTAAAAAGGCCTTCGCAGCGGATTGGACCAATTCGCACAAGGTGCCTTGGAGGAGCCCTAGGCACCGAATCGGGGGAGGAGAACCTTGATCGCTACGTGGATCGCTCAGGCCGGAGAGATCTTTCCTGAGCAGGTAACGACCAACTCGCTCACGCAGAACATCGTCTATGCGTCGGGCACGGTGGGGGCGCTCGTCATCCTGGCGGGCCTGTTGATGGTCGACATGGGCGGCGTCAGGCGCGTCAACGTCTTCGACACCGTCATCCAGAAGCTCATCGCGTTCTTCATAGGGTTCGTCGTCTACTTCCTGATCGGCTTCGCTATCTGGAACTGGCAGTACTACGTCGCGTTCGACGTGCCGGATCCGTACTGGCAGTCGATCAAGGACTGGTGGCTCGGCGGCACGCTGACGGGCTCCACTGCACAGACCACCGATCCGGCCGTGGCCCCTGGCCTGAACAACCAGCAGATCTTCATCTTCTTCCTCGCCAGCTTCGCCGGAATCATCAACGTCCTTATCGGTCTCGCCGTGACCGAGCGGATCAAGGCGTCCGCGTACTTCGCCATCTCGGCCGTGTGCGCCGTCGTCTCATCGCTCCTGAGCTGGCTGACCTGGGGCTCGACCGGCCCGCTGACGAACGCCGGCTACCACGACTTCTTCGGAGCCGGGTTCGTGTACGTGTTCGCGGGTGCCGTCGCCCTGATGCTGGTGCGGAAGCTGGGCCAGCGTCCCGGGATGTACCGGCCGCACAGCATCGTGGGCGACTACCGCTCGTACAACCTCGGTGTGACCACGATCGGCCTCGTCATGATCATCGGCGGCCTTCCGTTCGTGATCCTGTCCTGCGGCTTCTTCTTCGAGCCCGAGGCGCTCTTCGTCGGCGTGAACATGTCGGACACGAGCGTCGGCGTCGCGTTCAACAACCTGGGGCTTGCATGGGCCGGCGGCGCAATAACCGGCGCGCTCATCGCGTACAAGACGAAGAAGTACATCTACACGCTGCTCGGGCCATTCGCCGGATACGTCGCCGGATCACCGGCGTTCGACATCTACGCGCCGTGGGAGATGTTCCTCGTTTCGGCCGCCGCGCCATTCGTGGCCTACGTCGTCTACGAGTGGACGCAGCGCCGTGAGATCGACGAGCACAAGCTCATCCCGCTGTTCCTCGGGGTCGCGTCCTACGGGATCCTGATCCTCGGCATTCTCAACTGGGGCACCCCGGGCGGCGGCTACTTCGGCGTCACGGAGGGCGACTACGCCTTCCAGAACGCCGAGGTCAACATCCTCTGGCAGGCAATCGGCCTCGCCGTCTGCATCGGCGCCGGGCTGCTGACCGGCTGGATCATGGCCGCCATCCTCGAGCGGACGACCGGCCTCGGGGTCTCCGAGGAGGTCCAGGTCGTCGGCTACGACGAGACCTACTGGGAGATCATCCACGACCTCGAGCCCGCCAGCGTGGGGCAGGGCGACGGGACCGCACTCGCGAGCGCCGGCAACGGCGACTCGGAGCCGGTGGATGTGACAACCACCCCGGCCGGGCCATGAGCCCGGCCGGCCTCCGCTAGCGGAGGCCCTGTTCGAACGTGCGGATGGCCGCTCGCCGGTCAGGCACCCGCAGCTTGCGGAGGGTCGACGCAATGTGACTGCGGACGGTCGCCTTGGAGATGAAGAGCCAGCGCGCGACCTCGGCGGTCGTCATACCGCGGCGGATGAGCTCGAGCACCTCCCACTCGCGGCTCGTCAGCCGTGCTCCCGCGGTTGTGTGAAGGACGCCGCGGCGCCGCGGCGAGCGGTCCCTGAACTCCTCCGCCAGCCGAGCGACGAGGGCGGGTGAGATCGCGACCTCTCCGGCCATCACGGCGCTGAGGGCGTCCATGAGGCGGCCGGCCGACGGGCTCTTCAGCAGGTAGCCGCGGGCGCCCGCCCGCAGCGCGGCGAACAGGTCGCCATCCGAGCGCGAGTCGGTCAGCATGACGACTCGCGTGGCCGGCAGGCAGGCCGTGATCTCCCACGTCGCCGCGATGCCGTTGCCGGGCATGCCGACCTCGAGCAGGCAGAGGTCCGGTCGCTCCCTGCGAGCGCCTTCGACCGTCGCTGCGGCATCGGCAGCGAGCGCGCAGACGACGAAGCGCCGGTCCTCATCGAGCGTGCCCGCGAGCTCCTCACCCGTGGGCACATCAGGGTCCCCGATCAGCACTCGGGCCGGCACGCTGTTGTCGCCGGGGGCCTCCATGCCCTGAGGCTTGCCTTACCCACTTTTGGAGGAATTTGCACAAAGGGGGTGCCGGCCGGGTGTTGAGGCATCTCAACGCCGTCTTGCTTTCCGACTCGGAGCGGCAGGCATACGGTTCATGGGCCCTTGAACCAATTTGCACATGGTCGCGGTGCCCGGGCCCCGCCTGGCCGTTCTGCAGCCACATCAGCCGTTCCGCTGTGGGTCCAGAACAGGAAGGCACTCATGAAGCACCGAAAGCGACGCGCAGGCATCGTCTTGGCCTTGGTCGCCGCACTGCTCGGCGTCCTCGCCACGACGGCAAGCGCGTACAACCCGATCACGCCGACGCAGTCGAACAGGACCGTCACGTTGACCGGCAAGGGCCTCACGATCGAGGAGGTCGTGGCGGTCGCACGTTATGGGGCGAAGGTGAGGCTGAGCGATGCTGCCAAGCAACGCTCGCTGGATGCCTACAACCTGCTGCTCGACGGAGCCGCTCAGGGCCTCTCGATCTATTGGTTCAACCGTGCGCCCGGATCAGGTCGCGAGAACGTCATCTTCGAGGGCGACCCGCTCTCGCCCGAGAACGAGGAGCTGCTCCTCGAGCGTCAGATGAGCAGCTTCAGGTCCGGTCCACGAAACGGGGTGGGCCCCGAGGTGATGGACGAGGAGATCGTCCGGGCGATGATGGTGGTGCGGGCCAATACGATGGTGTACGAGGCCGCTTCACCGGGCCTGACCGAGATGATGCCGGCGATGCTCAACAACCGGGTCGCGCCGGTTGTGTTGTCGCGCGGCTCGCCCGGTGAGGGCGACCTGCCCCAGATGGACAACGTGGGCGGGACCATGGTGGGCGTCGGCCAAGCGTACTTCCAAGGCCAGAAGGTGTCAGCCGCCCACGCGCTGGCCCAGGCCGGCATCAAGCCCCTCGTGCCGTTCGCGGCCGATGACGCGGCGCTGACCAGCACCAATGCCTATACGACGGGCCAGTCGGCGTTGTTGACGCATGAGGCCAGGGAGATGTTGAACTGGTCGGATTTGACGTTCGCCATGAGCATGCTGGGGCTAAACAGCAGCATCACGCCGCTGGCCGAGCCGCCGCAGCAGATCCACCCGTTCCCGTTCGACAACTGGCTTTCGAAGCGGCTGTTGCGGCTGGTGCGGGGCAGCTACCTGTTCCAGCACGAGACGCCCAGGAGCGATGCCGGCGAGGAGGCGCCTGAGGAGGAGGGCCTGGGCCGGATCATCCAGGACCCGCTCAGCTACCGCGACTACAACCACCGCAATGGAGCGCTGTGGCAGGCGTACACCCAGCTCAAGCGGGACGTGCTGATCCAGATCAACTCGTCGGACCACAACCCGGCCGTGGTGCCGGGCTCGCGCCCGAGCGACTCGTGGGAGCTGCAGACGCCGTGGCTGCGACGCTATTACGTCCAGCCCAGCAATCGGAGCAAGGGAGGCTTCATCCTCTCCAACTCCAACTTCGTCCACCTGCCCGTGAACAACGACATCCAGTCGTTGGCGATGGCGCTGGCGGAGGCTATGGCCGGGACGGCGCAACGTCCGCTGCGACTCACCGACACGTTCTTCACGGTGGTCGCCGCGGGTGACGTCGTGTCCCCGGACATCCTCAGCAACGCGCCTCCGGGGGGCAGCAGCTACTCGATCTCGGATCTGTTCTCCGAGATCCAGCAGCTCGCGAACCCGGTGCCGGCGCAGGGCAACGCGCTCGTCCGCCAAGTCGAGGACGTCGAAGGGTTCGGGCGCCAGAAGGTGGCCCGCGCCCGGCTGGCGGTGGACAACGCACTGAGGCTCGTCGCGGAGGAGATGTTGTCCGCGAGCTACTGGATGGAGATCCGCAAGGCACAGAAGCCCGACCGCTCGTTCAGCGTGGCGCCCGCCGCCGCCCTGACCGCGCTGCGGACAGTCGTCCCGTGGCAGCAAATCAACCGCCCCGAGATCCCGACGGCCGAGCTGGTCCACGCGTTCATGCTCGGCACTTCCGCGTCCACGTTCATGGGCAGGGATGCCGACGATCCGCGTCTCCGCGCGGCAACCAAGCGCGCGGCCCGCAAGGTAGGGAGCAACCGCCGCAGGGCTCGCGGCACTCGCCGGGTCCTGAGGCTGCAGGCGTCAGAGCCGGCCATCGCCGGTCGCAGGCCGTAGGTAAGAGGATGGGCTGCCCCCCGGTTCGCCGGGGGGCAGTTCCGCCTGCTCAGCTCCAGGGATAGGGGCTGTTCGAGACGGGGTGCAGGTCGCCGCTCGCGAAGCGCTCGTAGCGGAAGGGATGCAAGAGCGACGAGTGCTCGCCCGTCACGACGCGCGCTATCTCCTTGCCCACGGCGATCATCTTGTAGCCGTGGTTCGAGTCGGCGGCCATGAACACGTTCGGGCGCATGTAGTCGAACACCGGGAAGTTGTCGGCCGTGAACGCCCCCACCCCGCCCGAGCGGACCTGGCGGTACTTCGGCCGTGAGCCCTCGAAGCGCTCCATGCAGTGCGAGAGTGCGGCGCACCAGAGATCGGGGAAACCCTCCTCGACCGTGCCGGTTGGGTAGGGGTCGACGTCGAACTCGTGGCCCTTGGGGAGCGGCGAGGCGCCGCCCTGGACCGAGTGCTTGTCCTGCTTGAAGTAGATCCCCCACTGCTCGTCCGTCACGCGCTCGCCGTCATCGGCGTGAAGCGGCGCGGTCGAGTCGACGTGCAGCACCGGCGGCAGCGAGCCGTCAGCCGTGACGAACACGCTCGGGTCGACGTCGATCTCGCCCTCCTGGAGGTACCAGTAGGTCCACATCTCGCGCTCGGCGCCGGCGACCTCGAGCCGCCGCGGCAGGCCGAGCTCGTCCCACAGGCCCGCCACCCAGGGCCCGACCGCCACGATCACCTGCTCGGGGGCAATCGGGCCGGCGCTCGTGTCGACGCGCGTGACGGCGCCCGAGCCGTCGAGCTCGAAGCCTGTTACCCCGACGCCCTCCTCGATGGACGCGCCCGCGGCACGCGCCTTCGACGCCAGCCCCAGCATCGAGTCCCGGTTGAAGGCGAAGCCACCCTGGTGCTCGTGCAGGCAGACGCTCAGCCCGGGCGCCCGCCAGTCGGGGAAGAGCGCGCGCATGTGGGCGGCCACCTCGGCCTCGCCCATGACGAGCTCGGACTCGTAGCCGATCCGCTGCTGGCGCTCGAAGACCGTCGTGAGGTCGTCCTCCTGGGCGCCGTCGCCCAGCGCGATGTAGCCGGAGCCGTGGTAGGCGAACGTCTCGGGGTCGGACTCCCAGATCTCGACGCAGGCGGCCATCAGCTCCTGCATCGCCGGCTGAAAGTAGTTGTTGCGGATCACCCCGCAGGCGATCCCGGACGCGCCCGCCGCGACGGAGGTCTTGTCGAGGACGAGCACCTCCTCGCCCTGCTCGGCCAGGTGCCAGGCGGTCGAGAGGCCGTGGACCCCGGCCCCTATGACCAGATAGGGAACCGAGCGCATCTCAGTGAAGCGGAGGCTCCCAGCCCTCTAGCACGGGCGGGCGCCAGTTCTCTCCCACGGTCTTCGATCCCTCGACCCACGGCCCCAGCTCGGGCTGCGGGAACTTGCAGTGGGCCTGCTTGAGGCGGATGCCGTAGGAGTTGCCCGACCGCAGGTGGGCGATCAGCACCTTGCGGGCTATCTCGTTCTCGTGGCCCTCGGGGATCGGGAAGTAGATCTTGAGGAAGGAGTTCGAGTAGCGGTCGAACACCGCCGGCATGCCCTCCTCCTCGAGCAGCTCGATGTCCTCGAGCCAGTTGATGTCCTGGCCCGGGGTCGCCGCCTCCAGGTCGATGTCCTCGACGAGGCCGATGTCTTCCTGGTATGGGAAGCGCTTGCCGGAGAGGAACTCGGCGTCGATCGAGACGATTTTCTGGGGCTCCGCGCTCATCGTTCCACTCGCTCCGGCGCGGGCAGCTCGTCGACCGGGTTCTCGAGGTAGCGGTCGAGCATCGTCTTGATCTCCTCGAGCGCGCGCGACTCGGACACGCCCGGGATGTAGTCGGTGCCGGCAAGCGGCACGCGCGCCATTGCGGCGGCCTCGGTCGTGAGCGCGGCCAGGTCCTCCGGCTCGAGGCTGTGGATGTTCGTCTTGCCGCAGGCGCGAGCGAGCATCTGCACCTCGAGCGTGAGCGTGTGCAAGAAGTTGTAGACGCGGGTGGCCGCCTCCTCGACGTTGAGGCGCTTGCGCAGCTCCGGGTCCTGGGTGGTGATGCCGACGGGGCAGCGGCCGGTATGGCAGTGGTAGCACTGGCCGGCCGGCACGCCGATCGTGCCCTCGTAGTCGGTGACGCCGGGGATCTCCTTGTTGCAGTTGAGCGCCATCAGGGAGGAGTGGCCGATCGCCACCGCCGTGGCGCCGAGGGCGAGGCACTTGGCGATGTCGCCGCCGTTCCGGATTCCGCCCGCGACGACCAGGTCGATCTCGTCTGCGAGCCCCACGTCCTCGAGGGCGCGCCGTGCCTCGGGAATGGCCGCCATCAGCGGAATGCCGGTCTCCTCGGAGGCCACGTGCGGGCCCGCTCCGGTGCCGCCCTCGGCGCCGTCGAGGTAGATGATGTCCGGCCCGCACTTGGCCGCCATGCGCACGTCGTCGTAGACCCGCGCCGCGCCGAGCTTCAGCTGGATCGGGATCTCGTAGTTCGTCGCCTCACGCGTCTCCTGCACCTTCAGCGAGAGGTCGTCGGGCCCGAGCCAGTCGGGGTGGCGAGCCGGCGAGCGCTGATCGATGCCGGCCGGCAGCGAGCGCATCTCGGCCACCTGCTCGGTCACCTTCTGGCCCATCAGATGGCCGCCCAGGCCGACCTTGCAGCCCTGCCCGATGAAGAACTCGACGGCGTCGGCGAGCATCAGGTGATGCGGGTTGAAGCCGTAGCGGCTCTGGATGATCTGGTAGTACCACTTGGTCGAGAGGTCGCGCTCGGGCGGGATCATCCCGCCCTCTCCGGAGCAGGTCGCGGAGCCCGCCATCGAGGCGCCCTTGGCCAGCGCCATCTTGGCCTCGATCGAGAGCGCCCCGAAGCTCATGCCCGTGATGTAGACGGGGATGTCGAGCTCGATCGGCTTCTTCGCGAAGCGCGCGCCGAGCACTGTCTTCGTCACGCACTTCTCGCGATAGCCCTCGATCACGAAGCGCGTGAGCGTGCCGGGCAGGAAGATCAGCTCGTCCCAGTGCGGGATCTTCTTGAACATCGAGAAGCCGCGCATCCGGTAGCGGCCGAGCTCGGCCTTCATGTGGATGTCGTCGATGACCTCGGGCGTGAAGATGTTCGAGCGCCCGAGGACCGTCCGGCGCGAGGGTGCGTTCTCGTCGGACGGGGCCATCACAGCACCAGCTTCCTCTCGCTCGGCTCGAGGCTGTCGTAGTTGTAGAGCTTCTTGCCGCACACGAACTTCTTCAGCTCGGGCGGCTCGCCGAGGCCGTAGATCCCGAACTTGCGCTTGATCAGCTCGGTGTCGGCGTCGGTCCACTCGCCCTCGACGCAGTCGATGCCGAGCGAGGCGACCTTGCCGCCGACGTAGAGCGTGCCGTCGTACATCGAGTCGCCGAGCCCGTGGCCGACGTCGCCGAGGATGATCTGGCGGCCGCGCTGCATCATGAAGCCGGTCATCGAGCCGGCGCTGCCCATCACGATGATGGTGCCGCCCTTCTGGTCGATGCCGGTGCGGGCGCCCACCTGGCCCTTCACGACCAGGTCGCCGCCGCGCAGCGCCGCGCCGGCCAGCGAGCCGGCGTTTGACTCGATCACGACGACCCCGGACATCATGTTCTCGGCGACCGACCAGCCCACGCGGCCGTGGATCTGCACCTCGGGGCCGTCGATCAGCCCGCAGCCGAAATAGCCGAGGCTGCCCTCGAAGGTGATCCGGCAGCGCGTCAGGATGCCGACGCCGAGCGAGTGGCGCGCGCTCGGATTGAGAATCGTCACGTCCCTGACGCCCTGGTCGTAGACGAGCCAGCGCAGCTCCGCGTTGATCTTGCGAGTGGACAGCTCGCGCGCCTCAATCACCGCGCGCTCGCCGTCGATCTCCGAGACCTTCGGGATCGTGCCGTCGAGCTCGACGAGCCCGCGCGCGTCGTAGGTGGCCGTCACCTCGTCCAAACCATCACCGCGCCCTCGTAGGGGTCGTAGGTCTCGATCTCGCGGTCGACCACCTTGCGGATCGCGATCTCCTCGGAGGCGAGCGCGACGATGTCATCCGACTCGTAGAGCACCAGCGGCTTGGCCCCGAGCTCGTCCTTGGCCACGCCGAGCGCGTCCTCGGTCACGCAGAGGTAGGTGAAGACGCCGTCCAGCTCACCAAGGCTGCGGCGCATCGAGTCCTCGAGCGAGTCGCCCTGCGCCATCCGCTCGGCCAGGTAGACGGCGATGATCTCGGAGTCGCACTCGCTCTGGAAGCGGTGACCGGCGCGCTCGAGGCGGCGCCGCCACTGGTGGTAGTTGGTCAGCTGGCCGTTGTGCACCACGGCCACGTCGGGGAACGGATAGGCCCAGTAGGGATGGGCGTTGGCGATGTCGACGTCGGACTCCGTGGCCATGCGCGCGTGGCCGATCGCGTGGGTACCGATGAAGGAGTCGAGCTTGTAGTCGGCCGCCACGGTGTCGGCATCGCCGAGGTCCTTGATGATCTCGAGCGAGCGGCCCAGCGAGAGCACTTCGGTGTCGCGCACGTCCTCGACGTAGTCGGCGAGCTGCTTGAGGTCGCCGTCAAAGCCGAAGGCGACCGTCAGCGCGTGCTGCGAAGTGGTTGCGTCGATCGAGCTGATCGCGGCCCCTGACGCCGTCATGCGGCTCTCGATGTCCGCCCGCTGGCGATTCAGTCGCTCGGCGAAGTCGAACTCCTGGTGCCCGTTCGACTCCGCCAGCTTCACGTGCATCACGTAGCCCTCGGCCTCGGGCCTGTAGAGCGCGTAGCCGGTCGAGTCCGGGCCGCGGTGCTTCATCGCCTGCAGCATCGCGGTCATGTCCGCGCCGACCCGGTGCTCACCGCCCCCGTTGCGGTAGATGATCCCAGCGATCCCGCACATGGCTCGACCCCCGCTAGGGGAGGACCTCCAGGTACTCCTCCTGCTCCCAGTCGGTCACGGCCGCGAGGTAGCGCTCCCACTCGTCGCGCTTGTAGTGCTCGAAGACCTTGTAGAGGCGGCCCGGCATGGCGCCGAGAACGACATCGTCCTTGGCGAGCGCGTCGAGCGCGGCGCCGAGCGAGTCGGGCACCTTCTCTATGTCCTCGCCCGCCTGCAGCAGGTCATATGTATTGCCGGTCTGCGGCGGGCCCGGATCGCTCTCGTTGCGGATGCCGTCGAGGCCCGCCACCAGCAGCGAGGCCACCGTCAGGTAGGGGTTGCAGGACGAGTCGACGCCGCGGTACTCGAAGCGGCCGCCGGAGGCGACACGCACCGTGCAGGTGCGGTTCTGCCAGCCCCAGTTCTTGTAGACGGGCGCCCAGAAGCCCCGGTCCCACATGCGGCAGTAGGAGTTGACCGTCGGGTTCCCCACGCACATGAGCGCGCCGAAGTGGTCGAGCATGCCACCAAGGAAGCGGCGCGCGGTGTCGGATAGCTGCGCGGGGCCGTCCGGGTCATGGAAGACGTTGTTGCCGTCCTCGTCCATGAGCGTGAAGTGGTGGTGATGGCCGTTGGCCGAAACGCCGGTGAAGGGTTTGGGCATGAAGGTGCCGAGCAGCCCGTGCTTGCGACCCACCGCGGCGATGATCTGCCGGTAGGTCGTGATGTTGTCGGCCGTCTTGACCGGGCGATCGAAGCGGAAGTTGAGCTCGAGCTGGCCGGGCGCGTCCTCGTGGTCGCCGTAGCTCATGTCGAGGCCGAGCGCCTGCCCGTATTCGATCACGTCGAGCAGCACCGGACGCAGCTCCTCGAACTGGTGGATGTGGTAGCAGTAGGGCTTCGTGACGCCGTCGGCGGAGCCGTCCTCGCCGCGCCTCAGCCACATCATCTCGGGCTCGATGCCGATCAGGAAGCTGTAGCCGAGCTCCTGCTCGAACTCGTTGACGACGCGCTTCAGGTTCTGGCGCGGGTCGGCGTCGAGCAGTTCGCCGGTCTCGGTGTCGTAGCAATCGCAGTAGACGCGCGCCACGCGAGGGTCCCAGGGCAGCACGGCGAAGGTGTCGAGATCGGCGATCGCCGCGAGCTCGGACTCCTCCGGGCCGAAGCCGATGTAGTTGCCGTCGCGGTCGGTGAACAGGTTCGCCGTCGCGCCGTACACGAGCTGGTAGCCCCTCTCGGCGACCTGCGGGAAGAAGTCCGCCACCACGCCCTTGCCCATCACGCGGCCGGTGATGGAGACCTGCTGGAAGAAGACGTACTTGATCCCCTGCTCCTGGATGCGGCGGGTGATCTCCTCGATCCGCTCACGCCGGCCCGGGGCGTTGCGGGCCTCCTCAAGCGTCGCGGGCGGCAGCGTCGTCCGGGGCGTCTCGAGGACCGTGCTGACGGTGCCGCCGAAGGTCGGGGCGGCGCCGTTGACGGTGACGCTGTCGCTCATGCATCTACCTCCGGGAGTTCGGTCGCTGGGCCGGGGCCGGCTGCCCGGCGCGCGGCGACTATATCACCGCTTTGAGCAAATTTGTATATCCGCTCGGCTGCCGCTTTCGGCGGTTCAGGCGCGCGAGTTTCGTGCGATCGCAGGCACCGGCGGCAGGTCCTCTAGCCAGCGCATCACGTGCAGGTCGATGCTGCGCGGGATGAAGATATCGGTCGAGTGCATGACCGGCGTGCCCTCCGCCGTCGAGGTCACGTGGTCGATCTCGAGCGCCGCGACGGTCTCGTCCACGCCGAGCGCGCGACCGACGCGGTCGCGCTTCGTGAGCAGGCGCGCCGTGATGTGCGCGCGCGTGTAGGCGACCGGGACGCCCTGGCCGAGCAGCACGTCGAGGACCATCTCCCCGCGCTCGAGCGCCTGGCGCGTGCGGGCCGCGGTCGGCAGCTCGATGTCGGGATCGACGACGTCGCGCATCCAGGCGCCGGGGCGGCCGTCCATCAGCAGGACGCGCGTGACAGTGCTGGCCTCGGCATCCGCTTCGAGGCCGAACAGCTCGCCGAGCTCGGGGCCGAGCCGGCGGCTCTCCAACTCGAGCTCGCCGAGCTCGAGCTTCACGCCGCGCTGGCGCGCGAGCTCGCTGTAGGAGATGAGCCGCTCGAGGCCCTCGTCGAGGCTCGTCCCGGTCGAGCGCCCGACGTACGTGCCGCTCCCCTGCCGGCGCACGATCTCGCCGCTCTCCTCGAGCCGCTGCAGCGCCGTGCGCAGGGTGCCGCGCGAGATCCCCAGCTGACCGGAGAGCTCCTGCTCCGGCGGCAGGCGCTCCCCAGCGCGGTGGCGCCCGGTGGCGAGCCAGGTACGCAGCGCCTCCTCGGCGATGTCGACGAGGGACGGCTTGCCCGGACGGCCGGGCGCACCCGCTGGTTCCGCGCGCGCACTCACCTCAGAAGAGTCCCACGGTCCGCCCCTCGGCGTCGATGTCGACGTTGAACGCGGCCGGCTGCTTGCCGAGGCCCGGCATCTGCTGGATGTCGCCGCAGAGCGGCACGAGCCAGCCGGCGCCGGTGTAGGCGCGGATGTCGCGGACCGGGAGCTCGAAGTCCTCGGGGGCGTTCAGGAGCGCGGGGTCGGCCGACAGCGACAGGTGCGTCTTCGCCATGCAGATCGGCAGCTTGTCGAGCCCGTCCTCGTGGTACTGGCGCATCTTGCGCTGGGCGTCGAGGTAGAAGACGACCTCCTTGGCGCCGTAGACCTTCTTGGCCACCTTCTCGATCTTCACGTGGATCGGATCGTCGTCGTCGTAGGTGAACGAGAACTCGTTGCTCTGCTCGGCGGCGTCCGCCACCGCCTCCGCGAGCGCTGCCGCGCCCTCGCCGCCGCGCGCGAAGCCGTCGTTGACCTCGGCGCCGTGCGCGCCGGCCTCGAGCGAGAGCCTGCGCACGAGCTCGACCTCCTCGTCGGTGTCGCCGGGGCGCCGGTTCACGGCGACGACGCAGGGAAGCCCGAACGTCTTCACGATCCCCAGGTGACGGCGCAGGTTGGCGAAGCCGTCCTCGAGTGCCGACTTCGCCTTCGAGGAGTCGACGCGCGGGTCGTCCTCGACGCCGCCGTGGTGCTTGAGCGCGCGCACGGTCGCCACCAGTACGACCGCGCTCGGCGTCAGGGCGCCCTTGCGGCAGACGATGTCGAAGAACTTCTCCATGCCCATGTCGGAGCCGAAGCCCGACTCGGTGATCACGTATTCGCCCAGCTTCTGGCCGATCAGGTCGGCCACGAGCGACGAGTTGCCGTGCGCGATGTTCGCGAACGGGCCTGCGTGCATCAGGCAGGGCTGCCCCTCGAGCGTCTGGATCAGATTCGGCTTCAGGGCGTCCTTCAACAGCACGGTCATGGCGCCCGCCGCACCCAGGTCCTCCGCGGTCACGGGCCTGCCGCCGTCGAACGAGTGCGCGACGGTGATCGCGCCGAGGCGCTTGCGCAGGTCCTGCAGGTCGCGCGCCACGGCGAGGATCGCCATCACCTCGGACGCTGCGGTGATGTCGAAGCCGGACTCGCGCGGGTAGCCGTTGGCGCGCCCGCCCTGGCCGAGCGTGATCGCCCGCAGGGCGCGGTCGTTCATGTCGAGCGCGCGCTTCCAGTCGACCCGCAGGGCGTCGATCTTGTGCGGGTTCCCGTGCAGGATCGACGCGTCGAGCAGCGCGGCGAGCAGATTGTTGGCGGCCCCGATCGCGTGGATGTCGCCGGTGAAGTGGAGGTTCAGGTCCTCCATCGGCACCACCTGGGTCATGCCGCCGCCGGCGGCGCCGCCCTTGATGCCGAAGACCGGGCCGAGCGACGGCTCGCGTAGGCACAGGAGCGGATCCTTGCCGATGTGGCCGAGCCCCTGGGTCAGGCCGACGGCCGTGGTCGTCTTGCCCTCGCCCGCCTTGGTCGGCGTGACCCCGGCGACGCATACGATCTTCCCGTCCGGCACGTCCTTCATCCGGTCGAGGACGCCGAGCGAGACCTTGGCCTTGTAGCGGCCGTAGGGCTCGAACTCGTCGGGCGTCAGGCCCGAGCGCTCGGCGATCGTCTCGATCGGCAGAAGCTCGGCTTCCTGCGCGATCTCCAGGCTGCTCTTCATTGGCGGTCCTCTCTGCCTTGGGCGAGGGCGCGGGCTTGGCCCGCGCCGGAGCAATTGCTGTCCATCATCAGTGGCTCACCGCCGCTGCGGCCAGCTCGGAAACCAGCTTGTCCTCGTAGAAGCGCTCGAGCGCGAACGGCGCTATCAGCTCGGGCGTCTTGCCCGTCGCGGCGAGCTCGGCGAGCGTCTTGCCGACGATCGGCGCCGCCTTGAACCCGTATGTGCCCCAACCCGAGCTGACGTGGAAGCCCTCGACCTCGGTCTTGCCGAGGATCGGGCTGTAGTCCGGGCTCAGATCGCAGAGGCCCGCCCAGCTGCGCAGGATGCGCGCGCGCTCGAGCTGCGGGAACAGCTCGAGCGAGTGGCGGCAGACCTCCTGCATGAAGTTGAGCGTGCCCTGCATGCGGTAGGTCGTCCACGGCTCGATCTCGGCACCCATCAGGAACTCGCCGCGGTCCGTCTGCGAGATGTACACGTGCATCTGCGAGGAGACGATCACCACGTCGAGCAGCGGCTTCAACGGCTCCGTCACGCAGGCCTGCAGGATGTGCGTCGTGATCGGCATGCGCACGCCCGCCATGTCCGAGATCAGCGAGCTCCAGCCGGCGGTGCAGTTGAGCACGGTGCCGGCCTTGATGCGGCCGCGGTTGGTCACCACGCCGGACACACGCCCGTTCTCCCGCTCGATCCCGGTGACCTCGGTGTAGGGGTGGATCTCGGCGCCGCCGTGGTCGGCACCGCGGGCGAGACCCCAGACGACGGCGTCGTGGCGGATCACGCCGCCGGGCGGGTGGTAGAGCGCGCCCATGATCGGGTGCACCGCGTCCGGGTTGTCCACCTGCATCGCCGGCGCGAGCTTCTTGATCTCGTCGGGATAGATCAGCCGCGAGTCGATTCCGTTCAGGCGGTTGACCTCGGCGCGGTTGGCCATGACGAACATCGCGCGGTCCGTGTGGGCGAGAGTGAGGTGGCCGTTCTGGGAGAACAGCAGGTTGAAGTTGAGCTCCTTCGAGAGGCCCTCGTAGAGCTTGACCGAGGCGTCGTAGAAGCGCGCGCCCTCCTCGGTCTTGTAGTTGGAGCGCAGGATCGTCGTGTTGCGCCCGGCCGCGCCCGAGCCGATGTAGCTCTTCTCGAGGATCGCGACGTTCTTGACGCCGTGGTCGCGCGCCAGGTAGTACGCGGCCGCGAGGCCGTGCGAGCCGCCGCCGATGATCACGACGTCATATGAGTCCTTCAGCTCCGGGCGCCGCCGCCACATGCGCCGCTTGCGGAAGATGTCAAGCACCGGGCGCCATCTCTGCGACCGGCTCGTCGATCGGATCGAGGGCGTCGACCCCGACGGGGCCCCCGCCCAGGTTGCCCGCGGCATCGGCCACCACGGTCCACACGTACTGGCCGAGCGCGGCGCCGAAGAGCATCAGGAAGCGGTCCTCGCCCTCGCGCAGCACGGCGCCGGGCGTGCGCGCCACCGAGCCGGGCCTGAAGCCGTGCACGGGCAGCGCCTGCGGGCGCAGGTCGAGGGCCGTGAAGCGCGCAAATGTCTCGCGCGCCAGCGGGCCGGCGATCGTCAGCGCCGCGAAGACGGTCGTCACGTCGAGGACGGTCGCGTGGCCGGCCGCGCTCCCGGCGCCGTTCTCGAGCGAGGCGAGCAGCTCCGCGGCCTCGCCGGGCTCACACAGGACGATCGCGCGCTCACGCGTGTAGGGGCACCACCAGGCGCTGAGCGAGCGCGTCGCCCGTCCGAGCTCGAGCGGGCGCGCTCCGGCGCCGGCGACGATCGCCGCGAGATCGCCGGGGTCCGCCTGGATCTCGATCTTGCCGAGGTGCGAGAGGTCCGCGAAGCCGACGCTCGCGGCGCAGCGCCCGCCCTCCGCCTCGGGGCCGTCGAAGCTGGCCGCCACGCGCCATCCGTCGCGCTCCTCGAGCCGGGCGCCCGCGTCGAGCGCCTGGCGCTCCATCGGGCTGCGCGCCGGGGCGTTCCGCCCGGGTGAGAGGAACTCCAGGCTCATGAGCGCAGCACCTCGCCATCCGGGTCGTAGAAGGGCTTCGTCACGACCTCGGCCGCCAGCGTCGTGCCGTTGTCGGAGATCGTCACGCCGGCGCCGTCCTTCGCGAGCGCCGCCGGCACCCAGGCCAGCCCGATCACCTTGCCGAGCTGGGGCGAGTAGCGGGCGCTCGTGACCTGGCCCATCGGGCTGTCGCCGTCGGGCATGATCGCGGCCCCCTCGGTGGGCACGTGACCGTTCTCGAGCGTGATGCCGACGAGCGCCGTCTCGAGCGGCTCGTCCGCGTAGCGCTCCAGCGCCCACTTGCCGATGAAGTCCTGCTCCTTGTCGAGCTTGACGATCCAGGGCATCGCGGCGCCGAACGGGTTCGACTCGGAATCGGTGTCCTGGCCGACGAGGATGTGCATCTTCTGGAGGCGCAGGAGCCGCTGCGGCTCGAGGCCGAACGGCTTGAGGCCGTACTGCCGGCCTGCATCCAGCAGCGCGTCCCAGAGATGCTCGCCCTGCGCGGACGGGAAGTGGATCTCGTAGCCGACCTCGCCGACGAACCCGATCCGCAGGATCAGGCAGGGCACGCCGGCCACCTCGGCGCGCTTCCCGTCGAGATAGGTGAACGCCTCGCTCGAGCAGTCGAGCTCAGTGACCGCCGCCATGATCTCTCGCGAGCGCGGGCCGGCGAGGTTGACCGCGCCGAGGCCCTGGGTCACGTCGGTCAGATGGACGTCGAGGCGCCAGTCGGCGAGCCACCAGGAGAACCAGTCGTAGACGGCGCCCGCGCCGCTCGACGTGGTGGTGACGTAGAAGGAGTCTTCGTCGAGCCGGCAGATCGTGCCGTCGTCCATGATCCGGCCGGCATCGCTCGCCATCACGCCGTAGCGGATCCGGCCCGGCTTCAGGTTCGAGAAGCGGTTCGGGTAGAGGCGGTCGAGGAAGTCGCCCGCGTCGGGGCCGCCGACGATCAGCTTGCCGAGCGTCGAGACGTCGATCAGGCCTGCCGCGTCGTGCACGGCGAGCGCCTCGGCGCGCGGGTTGCCGTAGTCGTAGGCGCGCCGCCAATCGCCCGCCCACATGATGTTGCCGCCGAGCTCGCGGTGGCGCGCGTGGATCGCGGAGCGCTTGGCCGGCTCGAAGGGGCGCCCGGCGAGCGCGCCCATCGGCACCGAGACCCAGGGCGGCCGCGCGGTCGTCGTACCGATCTCCTCGAGGCTCTGGCCGGTCTCCTCCGCCATCAGCCTGACCGCGGGGAGCTGGCACATGCGGCCCTGGCAGGGGCCCATCGTCGTCGTCGTGTAGCGCTTGGAGAGCTCGATCGAGTCGTAGCCCTCCTCGATGCTCAGCTTGATGTCCTTGGCGGTCACGTCCTCGCAGAGACACGCGAAGCACTTGCCCTTCCGCCCGCTCGTCACGGGCGGGGGCACGGCGGTCGCCTGCGGCTCGGCGGTCAGGCCTTTGAGCGCGTCGCGGTCGTCCGCCTCGCGGCTGCGCGAGTCCGCGTCGCCGAGCCCGAGCGAGTGCGCGGCCTCGGCGCCCGCGATCGCGCCCGACAGCTCGGCCGCCTCGAGCGCGCCGCTCCCGGCGACCTCGCCGGCCGCGAGGAGGCGGTCGGGAAGCTCGCTGAGCGCGAAATGGCCGCGCCCGCTGTCGTATGCGGTGCGCCCGCCCGCCTGTGTGATCAGCGAGGTGGCGGGAGAGGTGCCGCCGGAGACGACGAGCAGGTCGCAGCCGACCGTGCGGCCGTCGCCGTCCTCGGCGCCAGGTGCTCCGAGCACGACGCCCTCGAGCTGGTTGCGCCCGCGCGCCTCGAGCACGGTGGCGCCGCTCTTGAGCTCGACGCCCTTTCCTTCGAGCAGCCCGGCGCGCTCACCAGAACCCTCGGGGCGCAGGTCGGCGACGCACGCCACCTCGACCCCCGCATCGAGCAACGCCAGGGCCGCGTCGATGCCGCGGTCGTCGACGGTCGCGACGACCGCGCGCGACCCCGGACGCAGCGCGTACAGGCTGATCAGCCGGCGCGCGCCGCCGGAGAGCATCACGCCAGGGAGGTCGTTGCCGGGGAACACCAGCGGCTGCTCGATCGCCCCGGTGGCATAGACCTGGGAGCGCGAGCGGACCTGGTGGAGCGTGTCGCCCTGCCACACGGGGACGAGCCCGTCGAAGGCGCCCAGCGCAGGCGCGTTCGTGATCAGCTCGACGCCCGCTGCGCGCGCCTTCGCGGCCAGCTCGCGCGCATGCTGCTCGCCGCCCTCGGCGAGCAGCCGGCCGCCCGGTTCGGGACCCTCGTCGGCGAGCACGACGTCGGCGCCGAGCTCGGCGGCGGCGATCGCAGCGGCCAACCCGGCGGCCCCGCCTCCCACCACGAGCACGTCGGCATGGCGGCGCCGGTACTCGGTGCGCCACTCCCGCTCCGGCTGCGACTTACGCAGCCTGCCGAGCCCCGCGGCGGCGCGCAGCACCTTCTCGTACAGCGGCCAGAGGCGGCGCGGCCGGATGAAGGTCTTGTAATAGAAGCCGGGCGGCGTGAAGGGGCCGCCGACGATGTCCGTGGCGCGCATCGCGTCGAACTCGAGCGACGGCGACGCGTTCATGTGCACAACCTGCATGCCCTCGCGTACCGGCTCGGTGCAAGCGCGCACGCCGGGCGCATCGCCCACCTGGACCAGGCAGTTGGGACACTGGCCGGCGCAGCACATCAGCCCGCGGCGGCGGTGGTACTTGAAGCTGCGCGAGAACGTGCGGCGGCCGGCCGCGAACAGGGCCGAGCCGATCGTGTCGCCCTCGTAGGCGCTGTACTCCCTGCCATCGAAGCTGAAGCGGAGCTCGCGGCCGCGGTCGATGCGCTCGCCGCCCTGCTCGGGGAGCCGGCTCATACGGCCCCTCCCGCGCCATCGGCGCCGGCTCCCGTCCCGGCGGCGCCGGTCGCGGCGCCGCCGGCACCCTCGGCGGCGCCTGGCAGCTCGGTCCACATGACCTCGTTCGTGCGTGTGTCGCGCTCCGCGATGAACCAGGCCCCGCAGCCGGAGCGGTGGTTCCACCACTCGCGCTGGAGCCCCGCCACGTTGGTCCGGAAGTAGTTGTACTCGCCGAGCTCGCGCAGGGAGGGGGACGCCTTCGGCCGCGGGTTCAGCTCACCGCCGAAGCCGAAGTCCGTGACCTCGCGGGGGCCGCAATTTGGACAGGTGAGGACGTAGGACATGCTGACGCGCTCCGGGGGAGCGCGGGCATCTTAAACAAATTGGTCCAAAGGTTCAACCGGGCGACGAGTCGCCGGGCGCCTCGCTCTCGGCGACTGCACGCTCGGCGGCCTGGAAGCCGATCCGCGAGTGGGTCCCGTCGCAGAACGGCTTCGTGGTGGATCCGCCGCAGCGGCAGAGAGCAACCGCCTCGCCTTTGTCCGCGAGGTCGTACTCGTTGCCGTCCACGTCGACGATCCGGACCGGCCCGGTGACCTTGTAGGGCCCGTTCTGGCGCACCTTGATCACGACCTCGTCCATCGCACCTCCTCACTCCGCACAAGCTCCGCGTCCATGTTCCTCCGCATCATCTCGAAGGCCGAATCGGCGAGCGGCTTGTGGATGTGAGCCACCGCGTCGGTCGGGACCGTCACCGGGATGTGGCGGACGTACATGGCCGTCATTGTTCCCGGCGATGCAGCGGGTAGCCAGGCTCGATCATCCGGAGGTCCACGAGATCGTGCCCTCGCACCACTGCGTGCTGCGCTTTCGTCAGCGCCGCCCGCTGCGCGAGCGCGGCTCCGACGTGGTGGCAGAGGCGCTGATCGCGACGCTCGAGGACGCGGACGTGTCGCGCTGGCCGCCGTCCTGGGCGGTCGGCGAACGGCGCACAGAGCTATGGGCGGTGAACGGCGCGCTCGCCTTCCCGCTCGAGCGCAGCGCACGTCACGGCCGCTATGTGGCCGTGACGTGCCTGTCGCGTTGAGTCAGCCGCGGGAGGGTTCGGCTGACTCGGGGGTGGTCTCCGGGGGGCGAATGTTCTGGTTGACGCGGAACGTGTTGTCCTCGTCACAGCGCCCCTTGATCTGGGCCAGACGTTCGTAGTTGTCTCGGTAGCTGGCGCGGACGCGGTCCTGACCCTCGTCCATCATCATGTTCACGTAGGCGCCGCCGGCCGAGTACGGATGGAGCGCCTCGAAGTAGTCGATGCTCCAGCTGCGGATGTTGTCGACCTCGGCGGGGTCCGGGTCGACGCCCGCGTACACCGTGGCCCACACGGCATCGCGGTAGCTCCACGCGGTGTCGGACGAGCCAACATCGTGGGCCGCCCCGTCGACCGGGTAGAGATGCATGGTCGACTTCATGGTCGGCATCGCGGCGCCGAAGCGAGCGTGCTCGCGGACCGCCTCGTCCGGGACCTCCTTGACGAAGTCCGCCCGCCAGTACCACTGCTCGCCCTTCGGATAGAGCCCGTCGAAGGCGCCCTGCAGGGCCGGGTGGGGCATCGCCTGTACACCGTGCATGAGCGGCTCCGGCACCGCGTCCATCAGGGGCTTCATCGCCGCGGTCGCCTCGGCCTCGTCACCCGACGTGTGGCACCAGACGACCCCGCAGACCTTGCGGAGATGGATCTCCTCGGGGAACGGGGGCGCCGGCGGGACCGTGTGGAACGCGAAGAAGCCGTTCAGCTCACGCGGCGCGGACGGCAGGAACTCGCGGTAGACCGATAGGACGTCCTCGGCCGCCTCGACGGGCCAGAAGGTCGGGCCGCCGAAGATCGTGTCGATCTTGTGCAGGCGGAACTTGAACGAGGTGACCACGCCGAAGTTGCCGCCGCCGCCGCGGATCGCCCAGTAGAGGTCGGGATGCTCGTCCGCGTTCACGCGCACGACCTCACCGCTCGCCAGCACCATCTCGGCCTCGAGCAGGTTGTCGATCGTGAGCCCGCACTTGCGGGTGAGATGCCCGAGCCCACCGCCGAGAGTGAGCCCGCCGACGCCGGTCGTCGAGATGATCCCGCTCGGGGTCGCGAGGCCGTGCTCGTTCGTCGCTTTGTCCACCTCTCCCCAGGTGCAGCCGCCGCCGACGGTGACGGTGCGCGCTTCGGGGTCGACCTGCACCTGGTTCAGCGGCGAAAGGTCGATCACGAGACCGTCGTCGCAGGTGCCGAGACCCGCGCCGTTGTGGCCGCCGCCGCGGACCGCCAGCAGCAGGCCGTGCTCGCGCGCGAACGCGATCGCCCGCGCTACGTCGGCGGCGCTCGTGCAGCGCACGATCAGCGCCGGGCGACGGTCGATCATCCCGTTGTAGACCTTGCGCGCGTCCTCGTAGCCTGGGTCGTCCTGGCCGATCAGCTCGCCGCCGAAGTCGCCCGTGAACTCGCGCCGTGCCGCCGCGGCCGGTGAAACCGTCGTGCTCATCCAAACTCCTTGAATCGAGGGTTCTCCCGGAAGGCGTGAATCCGGACGGAACAGTTGTGCCGCTGCCGGACTTCAGGTCTGCCAGCGGGGCGGCGCCTGTCCGGGAGGCGCATAGGAGCAGAAGCGGCCGGTGCGAACCGACGCCCTCAGGTGCTCGGCGAGCGCCGGCGACTCCCGCTCCGTCAGCTTGATCGCGGTCCTGATCGCCTTGGTGACGTTCACGCGGGCGCGCTCCCCGGGCGAGGCCGACGCGGTCCGGCTACGCCCACCGAGGCCGGTGGCGCGAGCGATCTCGCCTACGAGCGCGTCGAGCTCCTCCTCGACCGCGGCCGCGCGCTCCTCGTCGTTGAAGCTGCGTGCCTCCTCGAGCTCGCCGCGCAGATCCTCGATCCGCGACCGGTACGCCTCCTTGGCGCGCGCGTCCATGACCGGGCCGAGGTCCGCCGGCCTCGCCGCCTGGAGGCCGTCCTCACGCAGGGCGTCCCGGTCCTGGGCCGCCGGCGCGCCATCGAGGGCCACCAGCTCGAGCACGTGCAGCTCCCGGCCCGGCGAGGCGAGCAGCGCAGCGAGGTACTGAAGGCCCTTGAGGTCGCGCAGGCGCATCGTCGTTCCCTCGTAGGCGATCGTCCAGAACTCGCCCTCGCGGACGAAGCGGGCCTCGGGCGGGGGTGCGGGCTCCTGTGTGGGACCGAGCGCCTCGATCCGCCGCAGCAGCCCTTCCAGGCCCAGGTCCTCGCTGAGGCGGCGCGCCTCCGCGAGCATCCCGGCCGTGCGCTCGCCGTCCTCCGCACGGCCCTCCTCGCGCAGCGCAAGCGCATAGTCGAGCAGCACGCGCGCCCGCACGGAGCGCGCCCCCAGCAGCTCGCAGCGCTCCAGCGCTATCTCGAAGTACGCCTCGGCCTCGTCACAGCGCTCGAGCAGCGCGGCGAGCTTCGCGAGCCGGAGCGCCACGGGCCCGAACGGCAGCTGGGTCAGTGCCGTCGCGTTCCGGTCCGAGAACGGCTGCAGCAGCTCGTAGATGCGCCGGCCACGGCGCTTGTCGCCGACGGTCACGCAGGCGTCGGCGAGTGCGCACATCCGCAGCATCCAGAACCCATCGCGCCGCAGATCCTCAAACCCGCGCCCAGCCTGCCGCTCAATCTCGCCGGCGGCGGCGTTGCGGTCACCGCTCTCGGCGGCCGCCAGCGCGTCCCGCCAGCGCGGGATCCACAGATAGCCCTTGCTGTGCTCAGCGACCGCATCAATGTCGTCGCCGAACACGCCCTGCGCCCAGTGAATCGCCATCAGCTGCGCGTACTCCCACACGTACGCCGCGTACTCGCTGTGGCGCAGGCGGGCGATGTCGAGCGCGTCCTGCCCGAGCCGCTCGGCGTCGTCGAAGCGCCCGTCGAGGACCGCCCGGATCACCTGGACGCAGACGCCGTGCCAGCGGTAGAAGGGCTGGTGGAGGCGCTCGGCGAGGTCGGTGAGGGCAGCGATCTCGGTATCGAGCGCCGGCCCATCGCACAGCTCGAGGAAGCAGTGGAAGCGGCTGTTGTGTGCGAGGAACGCGAGCTCCTGATTACCCGTCTCCCCCGCCAGCGCCAGCATCTCACGGGTGTTCTCGAGCCGCTCCTGGATCATCTCGGGAGAGCCGAGCGCCCAGTGGCGGGCATGCAACGCGGTGACGAGCGCCTCGGAGTCGCCGAGGCGGCGTGCCATCTCGAGCGCCTCCGAGCTCAGCTGAACGCGCCGCTCGACGTCGGTCGAGTGGTAGATCTCGATCGCCGTCCGTGCGAGCACCGCCGCGCGCAGCGGGCTGTCGGTCTCGGGCAGCGCCGCGAGCGCCTCTTCCAGGAGGCCGGCGCCGGTCACTCCCGCCTCGAAGCGGGCGAATAGCAGGAAGCCCCCGAGCCCGACGACGTAGCCGAGCGCGGCCCGGGCGAGCATCTCGCCGTCGTTCAACCGGCGCGCGAGGTCGACCGCCTCCTCGAAGCTCGCTCGGGCGGCGCGCATGTCGCCGGCGCGCCAGCGCGCGTCGCCGAGCGCCAGCAGCAGCTCGCAGCGCCGCTCGCGCGTCGCCTCTCCCGCCCCGCCGAGCAAGCCGAGCGCCCGCTCGTAGTGGGCCCCGGCCTCCTCGTAGGCAAACTGGTCGGCGGCGCGGTCACCCGCGCGGACGAGGTAGTCGACCGCCGCGTCGACGTCGCCGAGCGGCGCCGCCGCGGCCAGGTGGCGCGCGATCTCCGAGAGGTGGGGATCGAGATCGTTCCGGTAGGCCTCCTCGAGCACCGCGCCGATCCGGGCGTGCAGCTCGAGCCGCTTCGCGGGCGCGAGGTCGTCGTAAAGCGTCTCGCGCAGCAGCTCGTGGACGAAGGCGTAGCGCCGCGGGAGCGCCGGGTTCTCGGCGATCACGCCGGCCTCGGCCGCCTCGGCGAGGACATCGAGCAGCTGTGCAACCCCGAGCTCGGTCGTCTCCTCGAGCACCCTCAGCTGGAACTCCCTCCCGGCGACGGCCGCCACGCTCACTGCCGCGATCGCGTCTCGGGAGAGGTCGGCGAGCCGGCGGCGCAGCAGCACGCGGACCTCTTCGGGGACCGGCCGGACCGGATCGACGACGTCGCCCTCGTCAGCGAGGCTCTCCGGCTCCACCAGCCGCAACACCTCACCGAGGAAGAACGGGTTGCCGCTCGTGAGCACGTGCAGGCGCGAGGCCGCCGGCCGCGACATCTCCTGACCGGTCACGCCCTCGACGTATGCCTCGACGTCCTCGATGTCGAGGCCCGGGAGCGCCAGCCGCGGGCCGAGCCGGGCGAGCTCCCCGAACAGCTCCGGACGCTCGTGGGACTGGGCCTCGCGCTCGCGGTAGGAACCGACCAGGACGACGGGCGCCCGGCCGATGGCCTCGCTCACGAAGCGCATCAGGACGAGCGAAGCCGTGTCCGCGGCGTGCAGGTCGTCGAGCACGATCAAGAGCGGCTGCGCCTGAGCGCGCTCGACGAGGAAGCGCGCGGCGGCGTCGAAGAGCCGGAAGCGCGCGGTGTCTGGGTCGACCGACCCTTTCGTGCCTGGAGAGAGGCGCTCGAAATCCCCGCCCAGCTCGCGCACAGCCTGGATCCAGGGCCAGTAGGCCGGCGCTCCGCCCTCCTCCCAGCAGCGCCCGGCCGCCACCTGATAGCCGCGCTCGCGCGCAAGCCGGGTCAGCTCCTGCATGAGGCGCGTCTTGCCGATCCCGGGCTCGCCGGTCAGGAAGAAGACGTGGCCGTTTCCCTCACGCGCCTCGTCGAGCGCTGCGACCAGTTCCTCGAACTCCGCCTCGCGACCCACGAAGGGCCGGACTGGAGCGCTGGCCGTGGCGTTGCGAGCCGTCACACCAGGAGTCTCGACCACCACCGGCGTGCTGTCCAGGCTCGGAGCGCCCCTTGAAGAAACGAGGCCCCGCCGGAGCGGGGCCTCGTGACTTCGCTACTTCTCGGTCTTGTCCTCAGGCGGTGGCGGCGCGTCCGGGACGTCCGGCAGCACCTCCGGCTCCTCCGGCAGGTCGTCGCCCGAGGCGGACGACGGGTCGGTCGAGCTGCCCTCCTCGCGGGCATCGCCCTTGGCGCCCACGCCGACGGTCTCGCGCTTGCGCTCCTTGGGCTTGACGACGGTGATCTTGACGTCGTCCTCGTCGCTCTCGGCCGCCTTGTCGACCTCGATCGTCGAGCCCGGCGGCATCGACTGCGAGAGCACCTCGTCCGCCAGCGGATCCTCGATGTAGCGCTGGATCGCGCGCCGCAATGGCCGCGCGCCCATGGCCGGGTCCCAGCCCTTGTCGACCAGGAAGTCGGCCGCGCCCTCCGAGAGGTTGAGCGAGAGCTCGCGCTCCGCCAGCGACTCGCGGATCCTCCGCAGCAGGAGATCCACGATCGTCGTGATCTCCTCCTTCGTGAGCTTGTGGAAGACGATGACCTCGTCGATGCGGTTGATGAACTCGGGCCGGAAGACCTTCTTCAGCTCTCCCATGATCCGGTTCTTCATGTCGTCGTACGACAGGCCGGTCTCGTCACCCACCGTGAACCCGATGCCGGTGTTCTTGGCGATCTCGGAGGCGCCCACGTTCGAGGTCATGATCACGATCGAGTTGCGGAAGTCGACGGTGCGCCCCTGGGCGTCCGTCAGCCGTCCGTCCTCGAGGATCTGCAGCAGGATGTTGAACACATCCGGGTGCGCCTTCTCGATCTCGTCGAGCAGGAGCACGCTGTACGGCTTGCGCCGCACGGCCTCGGTGAGCTGTCCGCCCTCGTCGTAGCCGATGTAGCCCGGAGGCGAGCCGACGAGCCGCGACACGGAGTGCTTCTCCATGTACTCCGACATGTCGATCCGCACCATGGCGTCCTCGTCGCCGAACAGGAACTCGGCGAGCGTCCGCGCCAGCTCCGTCTTCCCGACCCCGGAGGGGCCGAGGAAAATGAACGAGCCAGTCGGGCGCTTGGGGTCCTTGAGCCCCGCGCGCGAGCGCCTGATCGCCTTCGACACGGCTTCGATGGCCGCGTTCTGGCCGACGACGCGCTTGTGGAGCTCGTCCTCCATGCGCATGAGCTTCTGGGTCTCGGCCTCGGTGAGCTTGAAGACCGGGATCCCCGTCCACATCGAGACGATGTCCGCGATCTCCTCCTCGGCGATCTCCGGCCGTTCGCCGGACTCGCCCGAGCGCCACTGCTCCTCGAGCTCGCGCTTCTTGTTGGTGAGCTGACGCTCCTTGTCGCGCAGGTTCGCGGCCTTCTCGAACTCCTGCGCCTCGATCGCGGCCTCCTTGTCGCGCCGCGTCGTCTCGATCTCCTCCTCGAGGTCCCTGTAGACGGGCGGCGCCGTCATCGACTTGATCCGCGCGCGTGACGCGGCCTCGTCGATGAGGTCGATCGCCTTGTCCGGCAGGAACCGGTCGGAGATGTAGCGGTCGGCCAGCTCGGCCGCCGCCTCGAGCGCCTCGTCGGTGATGCCGACGCGGTGATGCTGCTCGTAGCGCTCGCGCAGGCCCTTGAGGATCTGCACGGTGTCCTCGGTCGACGGCTGGTCGACGCGGATCTGCTGGAAGCGCCGCTCCAGCGCCGAGTCGCGCTCGAGGTACTTGCGGTACTCGTCGAGCGTTGTGGCGCCGATCGTCTGCAGCTCGCCGCGCGCCAGCGCCGGCTTGAGGATGCTGGCCGCGTCGATCGCGCCCTCCGCGGCACCCGCCCCGACGAGGTTGTGAAGCTCGTCGATGAACAGGATGATGTCGCCGCGCTGGGTGATCTCCTTCATCACCTTCTTGAGGCGCTCCTCGAACTCGCCGCGGTACTTCGAGCCGGCCACCAGAGCGGCCAGGTCGAGCGTGTAGATCTGCTTGTTCTTCAGCAGCTCCGGCACCTCGCCGTTCGTGATCAGCTGGGCGAGGCCCTCGACCACGGCGGTCTTGCCCACGCCCGGCTCGCCGATCAGCACCGGGTTGTTCTTCTGGCGCCGGGAGAGGATCTGCATGATCCGCTCGATCTCGGTCTCACGACCGACGACCGGATCCAGCTTGCCCTCGGCGGCGAGCTTGGTCAGGTTGCGTCCAAACTGGTCGAGCAGCTTCGAGGACTTCTTGCCCTCGCCCTGCGCACCCGCCGCCGCGCCGGCGCGGCCCTGGCGGCCGCCGGGTCCGGACAGCATGCGGATGACCTCGTTGCGGATCTTCTCGGAGTCGGCGTCGAAATCGAGCAGGATGCGCGCGGCAACCCCCTCGTTCTCACGCACGAGGCCGAGCAGGATGTGCTCGGTTCCGATGTAGTTGTGGCCGAGCGAAAGCGCTTCCCGCAGCGCCAGCTCGAGCACCTTCTTTGCGCGCGGTGTGAACGGGATCTGCCCTGAGGTGACCTCCTCGCCGGAACCGACGATGCGGACGACCTGGGCGCGAACGCGCTCCACCGTGATGTCAAGTGATTCCAGTACGCGGGCAGCAAGTCCCTCCTCCTCGCGTAGCAACCCGAGAAGGATGTGCTCGGTACCGATGTAGTTGTGCTTGAGGATGCGGGCTTCCTCTTGGGCTAGGACCACCACCTGCCGGGCCCGTTCGGTGAAGCGCTCAAACACGGCTGCTCTCTATCTGTCGGGTACAACGGGGCGGGTGTAACCCGTTCTTCCCACTTAGATCGGCATTTGCCTCGATCTGATGAGAGTCATCGGGCTCCACCAACCCGCATGGGCGAGTCTACCAATGCATCCCGGTGCGCTTTTCGGCTTCACGAAGGCCTAAAACCCGCGTGTTCCGAGGGTTTCGATGTAGTCTGGCCGGGATGAACGGGACTCGCCTCGCCGCCGTGCTCGCGCTCGGCTGCGCCCTCAGCATCGGCTTCGCGGCCTGCGGCGAGGACGAGGACAACGCGTTCAAGGAGGACTACAACGCCGCGGTCAAGCCGCTGAGCGAGCTGAACGCGGACATCGGCAGCTCGATCGGCGGCGCTGCCGGACAGTCGAACGACGCGATCGCCACGAAGTTCGACCAGCTCGCCGACAAGGCCCAGCAGGCGCGCAACAACCTCGCCGAGCTCGAGCCGCCGGAGGACGCCAAGGAGTCCTTCGACGAGCTGCTCAGCTCGCTCCAGAAGGGAACCGACGACCTGCGCGCGGTCGCGACGGCGGCCAAGGACGGCGACCCGGCGGCCGCCCGCCAGGCCACCGAGGACCTGGTGGCGTCGGGCGAGGAGATTCAGAAGGCCGAGACGGAGCTGCAGGAGGCCGTGGACGGCTGATCAGTCGGCGCCCTCCAGGCGGGTCAAGGTCTGGTCGGCGTAGCTGGTGACCCAGAGGTTCTGTATACCGGTGCTGATCCGGTCGGCGGTCTGAGCCACCCTCACCGAGCGCCCCAGCAGGCGGTTCGTGCGCGGGTCGATCCTCGAGAGGGTGCCGTCCCGCGAGTTGGGGACCCAGACCGTCTTGGCCATTCTCGGATAGTTGGGGCCGTCCCCCACCGGGATCGTCGCCACGACGCTGTTCGCGGTCGTATCGATGCGCTGGACGTTGTCGTCCTCGAAATTGGCGACCCAGACGGCGCCCTGGGAGACAGTCAGGCCGGTCGGATGGTCGCCGACATCGATCGTCGTCACGACCCGTCGACTTCGGGGGTCGATGCGAGAGACCGTGTCGTCGCCCGAGTTCGTGACCCAGACGGATCCACTCCCCGAGCCAACCGCAGTGGGCTCATCACCTACGTGGATCGGCTTACCGACGAGGCTGTTGGTGGTGGGGTTGATCCGCACGAGCGTGTCGTCCTCGCGGTTGACGACCCAGAGCCCTTGCGCGTCCGGCGACAGCCAGGAGGGGCTGTCGCCGACCCGGATGCGCTTTGTCACCAGTCGGGTATGGGGGCTGACGCGGGACACAACGCCCGAATCGGCGCTGGCGATCCAAATCGAGCGGAACGCGGTCGCCAGTGCGGTCGGCCGGCCACCAATCGGGGTGCCTGGGGCCTGCATCCGGCTGAGGCCTTCGTCGAGCCGCAGGAGGCTTCCGCCCGGCGCCGTCACGACCCATATGCCGTCGGGCGAGGACAGCACGCCCGATGGGGACGCGCCGATCGGAATCGGTGCGCCCACGACTTTTGCCACGGGGCCGGCCGGCCGGGTCGCCTGGGTCGGCTCCGGTGCGTCTTCGTCCGTCATGAGCACGACCAGCAACACCACCGCGGCAGCCGCCAGAAGCGCGCCGGCGAGGAGAAGCCGGCGCGTCCGGCGCCGGGGGCGGCGAAAACGCCGGCGCGAGGGAGGCACGACCTCCGGCCGCCGGGCGGACGGCCGCGTATGAGCGTGGGTCGAGCCACTCATCGCGATTCCAGCCTCAAGAGGCTGTCCTCAGCCTCGCTCGTGACCCAGATCCGACCGTCGCCCGCTGTCGCGATCCCCATCGGATCCTCGGGCATCCGAACGGCGCTTCCCGAGATCCTGCCCACGCGCGGATCGACCCTCGTGACCACGTCGCGCTCTGAGTCAGTGACCCAGAGCCACCTCCGGTCAAGGGCAAGCTGCTCCGGGCGCCCGCCGACCTGAACGGTCTTGGGCTCCGTCCCACTCACGAAGGCCGGCACCTTCGTGACCACCCCGTCGCCGGCGACGGACGCCCAGGCCTCCACGGTCCCCGCGGCAACGTCCTCCGGAAAGCGGCCGAGCGTCACTGGCCCCCCGATCGGAAGGCCCGACCGGGCATCGACCGCACGCAACTGGCCGTCGAAGGTGTCGAGCACCCACAGACGCTCACCGCCGAGGCTCATCGCCCCTCGGGACTTGATTCGGATGGTGTCGCCCGGCACGACCTGGTTCGTGTGCGCGTCGATCTTCAGCACGCGGTCGTCCTCGGTCGAGACCCAGACGAAGCCGCTCGGCGCCGCGAGGTCCATCGGGGCCGCGCCCACGGGGATCGTGGCCGTGACCCGCCGGGCGTCGATGTTGATCTTGGAGACCGTGCGGTCTCCGAAATTCGCAACCCAGACGGAGGCCGGTCCCACCGAGATCGCCATCGGGTCCTCGCCGACCGGAATCCTGCTGCGAACCCGCGGCCGCCGGGCGTCCACGTAGGTCACGGTCTCCGAGCCGGTGTTCGCAACCCAGATTCCACCGCCGCCGACCGCGACGGCGCCGGGCGCGTCGCCGACCGGGATCGGACGGCCCACAATCGTGGCCGCCGGTGGGCCGGCCGGCTCGGCACCGTCCACGGCGGCCGCCTCCGGGTCGGCGTCGTCGTCCGCCGTCACAAGCGCGACAGCCGCCGCAGCGACCGCTGCCGCCGCCAGGACTCCCAGAAGCGCCAGCCACATCCGGCGCCGCCGCGCCGTGGGCAGCCGCGTGCGCCCCGCCGCCAGCCGCGCACGCGCCCCCGTGTCGCCCCCGCCGGGCACCGCCGCAAGGGCCGCGCGACCCATGTCGCGAGCCGAGCTGAAGCGGTCATCCGGATCCTTCTCCATCGCACGCCGGGCCACGCCGGCCAGGCGCCTCGGCACGTCGGAGACGACGTCGGTCGCCAGTGGGGGTGAATCCGAGATGTGCGCCCACAGCTTCGCGACGTCGTCATCGCGCGGGAACGGCACCTGGCCCGTCAGCGTCTCGTAGAGCACGCAGCCCAGTGCGTAGACGTCGGCGCGGCCGTCCACGTTGTCGCCCCGCAGTTGCTCGGGCGCCACATAGTCGAGCGTTCCGACCCACTCGCCGGCCGAGGTGAGGCCGCTTTCCGAGGCGCTCCGCTTCGTGAGTCCGAAGTCGGTGAGGTAGACGTGCTCGCCGCCCCCGCGGGACGCGACCAGCACGTTCGCGGGCTTGACGTCGCGATGGACGAGTCCGCGCTCGTGCGCCGCTTCGAGCGCAGAGGCGACCTGCGCGATCACGCCGGCAGCTCGCAGCGGCTCGAGCCTGCCCTCGGCGGCTATCAGGGAGCGCAGGTCGGTCCCGTCGACGTAGCGCATCGCGATGTAGAGGACGCCGTCCGCCTCGCCGGCCGCGAAGACGGGGATCACGTTCGGGTGATCGAGGGACGCCGCGAGCCGCGACTCGCGCACGAATCGGTCGCGGAAGGCCACGTTGTCCGAGAGCGTTCCGGCGATCACCTTGAGGGCGACCTGTCTGCCCAGGGAGATCTGCACGGCGCGGTACACGACACCCATGCCGCCGCGCCCCACCTCGTCTTCGACTCTGAAGTCGCCGAGGGTCGAGCCCGTCGAAAGCACGCTCATCCAATCGCCGGAGTCCGCCGCGCAGACTACCCCGTTCGCTGGACTCGCGCACCCCAACTGGTCAAAGTAGGGCCATGACTGTGGTCCCTGCCAGCCCGCACGCCGCCAGCGCGGTGGAGCTGAAGGCCCAGATCGAGGCCGAGCGCGAGGGCCAGCCCTTCCTCATCTACCGCGACGACGACGGCCACCACGAGCTCGTCACGCTCGAGCCCGGCACCGACCGCATCACGCTCGGCCGGCGCTCGTCCGCCGATCTCACGCTCCACTGGGACGACGAGGTGTCACGCCTCCATGCCGAGATCGTTCGCAAGGGCGAGGACTGGACGGTCGAGGACAACGGCCTGTCGCTCAACGGGACGTTCGTCAATGGCGAGCCGGTGCGCGCTCACCGCCGTCTGCACGACGGCGACGCGCTGCGGCTCGGCTCGACCGTGATCGTCTTCCGCAACCCAGGCGATCGCGAGTCGCGTGTGACCACACCGTCGGCCGAGCTCCGCAAGGTGGTCGAGCTGACGGACGCCCAGCGACGGGTGCTCGTGGCGCTCTGCCGGCCCTTCAAGGACTCGGCGGCGTTCGTCACGCCGCCGCCCAACGAGCAGATCGCCCGCGAGCTCTTCCTGAGCGTCGATGCCATCAAGAAGCACATGCGCTCGCTGTTCGAGAAGTTCGAGGTTCAGCACCTGCCGCAGAACGAGAAGCGAGCCCGGCTCGTGGAGCGCGCCTTCGCCGGCGGTTTCATCTCAGAGCGCAACCTCTGAGCTCGCGCCCCTCAGCTGCGCATCGCAGGGAAGAGCACGACCTCGCGGATCGAGCTGCGCCCGCTCATCAGCATCACGAGCCGGTCGATGCCGATGCCGATGCCACCGGTCGGCGGCATCCCGTGCTCGAGAGCGCGCACGTAGTCCTCGTCGTAGGGCTGGGTCTCCTCGTCGCCCGCCGCCTCGTCGGCGCGCTGCTGCTCGAAGCGCGCGCGCTGTTCGTCCGGATCGTTCAGCTCGCTGAATGCGTTGGCGAACTCCATGCCGCCGGCGAAGGCCTCGAAGCGCTCGACCAGTCCCGCCTCCGAGCGATGGTCCTTTGCGAACGGGGAGAGCTCCTTGGGATAGTCCTTGATGATCGTAGGGTTCTGAAGCTCGGGCTCCACGTGCTTCGACAGCAGGTCGTCTACCCGCTTCGCCCACAGCCCCTCGCCGGGCAGGTCGTCCTTCGTGATGTCGAGCCCGGTCTTCTCGAGGATCGCGTCGTGCAGGGTGAGCCGTCGCCAGGGCGGCGAGAAGTCGATCGGTCCGCTGTAGCCGACCTCCGTCGCGACGTACGAGATCAGCTCCTCGAGCCGCGCCGCGATGTCCTCGTAGTCCGCGTAGGCCTCGTACCACTCGAGCATCGTGAACTCGGGGTTGTGCTTGTGCGAGACGCCCTCGTTGCGGAAGTCCTTGCCGATCTCGTAGACGCGCTCGAGCCCGCCTACGATCAGGCGCTTCAGGTACAGCTCGTCGGCGATGCGCAGGAAGAGGTCGCGGTCGAGCTCGTTGTGGTGCGTCACGAACGGCCGCGCGAGCGCGCCCCCGTAGAGCGGCTGCAGAACCGGCGTCTCTACCTCGAGGAAGCCGCGCTCGTCGAGCCACGTGCGGATCGCGCGCACGATCCGGCTGCGCAGGATGAACAGCTCGCGCGTCTCCTCGTTGGCCATCAGGTCGAGCTCGCGGTGGCGGTAGCGCGTCTCGACATCCTCGAGGCCGTGGAACTTCTCGGGTGGCGCCAGCAGCGACTTGGCGAGCAGCGTCCAATCGGTGGCGCGGAGGCTGAGCTCGCCGCGGCGTGACTTGAAGACGGTGCCGTCGACGCCGATCAGGTCGCCGAGGTCGAGCGACGTGAGCGTCTCGAAGGAGTCCTCGCCGAGCACGTCCCGCTTGGCGTGGACCTGGAGCTTCCCGCTGCGGTCCACCACGTCGAGGAAGGCGGCACCGCCGTGGCCGCGACGCGCCGTCAGGCGGCCGGCGATCCGGTAGGCGGCCTCGGTCTCCTCGCCGTCGGCGAGATCGTCGTGCGCTGCGTGGACGTCGGCGATCGGCGTGACGCCGTCGAACTCGTGCGGGAAGGGGTCGATGCCCTGCTCGCGCAGGCGCTCGAGCTTGGCCCGGCGGTCGTCCACGGCGGGGAAACTACCGGGGGTCCGGCTAGCGCTCGATCTTGGTGATCTTGAGCTTGCGCGCAGGGCCGCGTGGCACGGGCACGGTGACGGTCTCACCGCGCTTGTGGCCGAGCAGGGCGCGGCCGACGGGCGACTCGTTCGAGAGCTTGCCGTCGGACGGGTCCGCCTCGGCTGAGCCGACGATCTTGAACTTCTGCGACTTGTCGGTCTTCTGGTCCTTGACGTGGACCGTGGCGCCGACGCCCACCGTCTCGGTGTCGACCGACTTCTCGTCGATCACGCGTGCGCTGGCCAGCCGCTCCTCGAGATCGGAGATCTGCTTCTCGAGCATCGCCTGCTCGTTCTTGGCGTCGTCGTACTCCGAGTTCTCGGAGATGTCGCCGAACTCGCGCGCCTCCTTGATGCGCTCCGCGACCTCGCGCCTGCGGTCGGTCCGCAGGAACTCGATCTTGGTCTTGAGCTCTTCAAGGCCCTGGGGTGTGAGAACGGTCTCGCGTGCCATAGAAAACCCTCCGCGTCGTGCCCGGAGGGACGGAGCAGTCTAGCAAGGGGCTTTACGGTCGCAAGGCCGCAGCGGATCAGGCCGCGAGCGCTGTTTCGAGGCAGGCAATTTCGCTCCAGACCTCGCGTGCCTGGGCCGTCGTCGGCGCGCCGACGAGCGGCTCGCGGGCGCGCTTCGTCATGCCCAGCCGCTCCGCGTACCAGGGGTAGAACTTGCGCAAATACCGGCCCGCCCGTTCCACGCCGAGGTGCTCCTCGGCGCACTCGATCACCCACTCGAGCTCGCGCGCGACCTCGGCCGCCGAGGGCTCGCCCTCGTAGACGCCCGTGAGGCGGCCGAGCCGCCACGGATTGCCGAGCGAGCCGCGCGCCAGCATGATCGCCGTGGCGCCGCTCTCGCGGAAGGCGCCAAGCGCGCGCTCGTCCGAGGAGAGCCCGCCCGACAGGATCACCGGCACGGGCAACGACTCGGCGAGCTCGCGCGCGAGTGCGTAATCGGGCGTCCCTGAGTGCTGCTGCGACGCGTGCCGCGGGTGGAAGGCGATGCCGGCCACGCCGGCTTCCTCGACGAGCCGCCTGGCCAGCCCGACGCCGTCGCGGTCCCCGGGCCGGTCACCCGGCCGCAGCTTGACCGTCACCGGCAGGCCGCTGCCCGCTCGGGCAGCCTGCGCGAGCGCGACCGCCTTGCCGGGATCCTGGAGAAGCGCGGCGCCGGCGCCCGTCCTGCATACCTTCCGCACCGGGCAGCCCATGTTCAGGTCGATCAGGTCCGCGCCGGCGTCGGCGACCATCGCAGCGGCCTCGGCCATCACGGCCGAGTCGTGCCCGAACAGCTGCATGGAGAGCGGGTGCTCGGCCGGATGGATGCGCAGGAACTCGCGCACGGTGCGCTCGTTGCCGTGCGCAAGGCCGAAGCTCGACACCATCTCCGACACCACAAGTCCGGCGCCGAAGCGCTTGGCCTGCAGGCGCACGAACCAGTTGCCGATGCCGGCGAGCGGCGCCAGCACGACACGGTTCTCGATGGGGACGCCTCCGAGCGTCCAGGGGTCGGTGAGCGAGGCCACGGTCGGATAACGGTAGCGCCGCCCGGGGTAGCCTGAGGGCATGGACGAGGACGCCTTCAACCTGTCGACGCGGCGATTCCTGAAGAAGCTGGGCGTGACCTCCCAGCGCGAGATTGAGCAGGGGGTGCGCGACCAGATCGAAGCGGGCCGGCTGCAGGGCGACGAACACCTGCCCGCCCGTGCGACCGTGACCGTCGAGGGCCTGCCCGAACCGATCGTGATCGAGGGCGAGATCTCGCTCAGCTAGGCGGTCTTCGCGGACAGCATCGCGCTGAGGTCGCGCCCGACGGCGGCGCGTTCCTCCGTGATCTGGCGCCAAGTGATCCTTACCGGCCGCCAGCCAGCCGCGCTCAGCTTGCGGTCACGGCGCCGGTCGCGCTCGAACGCGAGCGGGGTGTCGTGGAACTGCCTGCTGTCGAGCTCGACGGCGATCCGCTCGGCCCGCCAGAGCGCGTCGATCTCGATTGTCTCGCCGTCGAGCTGGAGAGTGACGTTGAGCTCGGGCCGCTGCAGGCCGAGCTCGTCCACCAGCTCGAGGAGGAGCTCCTCGAGCTCGCTGCGGGTTCTGGTGCTGCCCGCGTTGCGTTTCTGGAGTGCCATCCACAGCTTGCGGCTGCCGGGGCGGCGCGGATAGCGGTGAAGGAGGGAGGGCAGCGAAAGGTGGTCGTAGAGGCGGAGGACGTCGGCCTCGTTGATCAGGCGCTCGAGGCGGCGCTCGGTCATGGCGGACGCACAGTCGAGGATTGTGCGGGGGACGGTTGTGACGGGGATGCGCTCGACCTCGGTCCGCTCGTCCTCCGGAACGGTCGAGCGATGAAGGAGGATGCCCGGGCGGCGGCGCTTGGAAGACACGGTCAGGTGAATCGGCCCGCTGGACCCGCCGATCAGCCCCCAGAGCTCAGCGGCCGAGCGGTGACTCAGAACGGCGCCGGTGCCGCCCGCGAACACGGCGGCCATCCAGCGCGCCAAGGTCGACTGGAGCGGCCCCAGCCCATACACACCTCGATGGAGCACCTGCAGCCGCCCGGCCTGCAGCCGGTACTCGATATTCGATTCCGTCAGCCCGAGCTCAATCAGCTGCGACCTGCCAACGACACCGTGCTGCCGGCGCGCCACCTCGAAAATCGCCCTATCCAGACCACGCGTGGTGCGTTCCCGTTGATTATCAACGGCAACTGACCACGGACGACCGAGGCGGCTGGAATCACCCTCCCTCACTGCCGTCGTTCATACCGACCCGCCACCAACAGCGGCGTTACAACCGTTACGCCTCGTTGCGCTCCCAGATCAATTTCAGGCCACGCAGCGTCAACAGGTCATCGACCTCGTCGACCTGCTCGCAGAAGGGCGTGATCGCCTCGGCGTAGCCGCCGGTCGCGATCGCGGTCGCCTCTTCGCCGAGCTCCTCGCGCAGGCGGACCAGGATGCCGTCGACCTGGCCGGCGTAGCCGTAGACGACGCCGGCCTGGATCGCCTCCTGGGTGCCCTTGCCGATCGCGTGCTCGGGCCGGGTGATCTCGACGCGTGGCAGTCGCGCGGCGCGCGCCGCCAGCGCCTCGAGCGAGATCTCGATCCCCGGCGAGATCACACCGCCGAGGTACTCTCCGGCCGAGGAGACGACGTCGTAGTTGATCGCGGTGCCGAAGTCGACGGAGATGCAGGCGCCGCCAAACCGCTCGAAGGCGGCCACGGCGTTGACGAGGCGGTCGGCACCGAGCTCCTGCGGGCGGTCGATGCGGATCGGCATCCCGGTTCGGAGCCACGGCCCGACGAGGGCGCCGCGGCCGCGCAGGTAGCGCTCGATGACCTGCTCGAACTCGTGGGCGAGCGTCGGCACCACCGAGGACACGATCGCGGCGTCCACGTCGGCCAGGCGCAGCTCGCGCAGTCCGAGCAGGTTCGACAACACCACGGCGAGCTCGTCGGCGGTGGCGAAGCGGGCGGTCGCAAAGCGCCAATGCTCCACGAGCTCGTCGTCGCGGAACATGCCGACGTGCGTCTGGGTGTTGCCGACGTCTATTGCGAGCAGCACGGCGGCGCGATTATCGCCGCAGGGGCGAACCGATGCGGAGGAGGTTGCCGTCCGGGTCGACGAGCGCGAATTCCCGCAGGCCGTAGTCGGTGTCGACCGGCGCGCCGTGGAGGCGGGGAATCCCTTCGGACGGAAGCGACAAGGACGAGAACTCGGCGTGGAGTGAATCCGCGTCGTCGACGTACAGGTAGCAACCCGCCTCCGAGCGATACGGGTCGAGCGACGGGCTGTCAAAGAAGTGGAGCCCGGCCTCGCGCCTCATCACGATGAGGTACTCGCCCGGCCACAGCCCGTGCTCCTCAAAGCCGAGCCGTTCGTAGAAAGCCGACGTGGCGGGCAGATCGCGCGAGGGCAGAATCGGCGCGACGCCCCAGGGGCTCACGACTGCTGAAGCGGAGCGCCCATGGCGTGGAAGCCGCCGTCCACGTGCAGGATCTCCCCGGACACGCCCCGCGACCAGTCCGACAGCAGGAACAACACGGCATCCGCGACGGGCGACGGATCCTTCACGTCCCAGCCCATGGGTGCCTGCTGTTCCCACAACCCGGCGAGCTGGTCGAACCCGGGAATCCCCCCTGCGGCCGGCGTGTCGACCGGTCCCGCCGAGACGAGATTGACGCGCACTCCCCGACTGCCCAGGTCCCGTGCGAGATAGCGCGACACCGACTCCAGTGCCGCCTTGGCGACGCCCATCCAGTCGTACACCGGCCATGCCACGCTCGCGTCGAAGTCGAGTGCCACGAAGCTCGAGGGCGACAGCGGAAGGAGCGCCTCGGCCAAAGCCTTGAACGAGTACGCGCTCGTTCGGAAGGCCAGCTCGGCCGACTCGGGCGGGGCGCTCATGAACTTGCCCCCGAGGGCATCCCCAGGCGCGAACGCGATCGCGTGGAGCGCACCATCCACACCGCCCCAGCGCGACTCCAGCTCCGACCGCAGGGCCGAGAAATCGTCCGGGTTGTTCACGTCGAGCTCGAGCACGTCCGGCGGATCCGGGAGCCGAGCGGCCGCGCGCTCGGTCATCCGGCGCGTGCGGCCGAAGCCGGTCAGCACGATCTCGGCGCCCTCCTGCTGCGCGCGCTCGGCGACGGAGTAGGCGATTGAGCCCTTTGTGAGTACGCCCGTTATCAGCAGGCGCTTGCCTGCCAGCATCAGATCAGGACGGGCTGAGTGTCCGCGCGTGACTCTTCCACGAGCGGCATCGTGTCACGTCGCCAGACCAGATCGACGCTGGCGCGAGCGACAAGCTTCCCGCGCTGGTTCATCACACGCCAGCGCGTGCTAACGAGGCCGTGGCCTGGGTCGATCTCCGACTTGGCGGCGATCTCGCCCTCGACGTGGATCGTGTCGCCGATCCTGACCGGCTGCTTGAAGACCGCGTCGCCAACGCGGCGCAGCGCGACGATCCGCTCGGGATCGAACGGCATCAGGCCCGCCGCATACGACAGCACCAGGAGCCCGTGCGCGATCCGCTCGCCGAAGCGGCTGCCCGCCGCCCACTCGGCGTCGGTGTGCTGCGGATGGGTGTCGCCGGTGAGGGTCGCGAAGCCCATGATGTCCGCCTCGCCGATCGTGCGGCCGCGCGTGACGAAGCGCTCGCCCTCGCTCAGCGCGTCGAAGTCCTTGGCGAACGTGTTCACAGCGACTCAGCCTTCTTGGGTGCTCGCCTGAACGGTCCGCGGGCACGGTCCTTCAGCGCGCGCAGGAACTCGTAGGCCGCGCGCCGGTGGCCCTCCTCGGAGGGATGGAAGCCGTCCTCCCCGAAGGTGGAGCGCTCCTGCGCCGCCGGGTGGTCGAAGCCCTCGAGCAGCACCACGCCGTGAGCGTTGGCGACGTCGCGGGCCGCGTCGTTGAACAGCTGCATCCCCTTCTCCACACGTGCGCGCGAGCGCGGGCGCAGGTCGAGGAAGCGCGAGATGTCGGGGTAGGTCGCTGACATGATCTCGGCGTGCGGCGCCTCGCGCCGTAGCCGCCGGAACATCCGGCCGAGCCGCTCCGCGTACTCGTGCGAGTCCGGCCGGGTCGACTCGAGCACGTCGTTGGCGCCGCAGACGAGCGTCACCAGGTCGGGCTCGAGCTCGATCGCGCGCGAGAGCTGCTCGCTCTCGACCTCCTCGCTCGTCGCACCGACGGTCGCCAGGTTCTCGTAGCGCACGTGCGGCCCGAGCTGACGCGCGATCTCGTCCGGCCAGCGCGGCTGACCCGGCACGAGCCCGGCGGTGAAGCTGTCTCCCATTGCGACGTAGGTGGTCACAGCGGGATGTTCCCTCCGGCGTTGCCGTGCTCGCCCGACAGCGACAGCCCGGCGAGCGCACCCGCCAGCCTGCGGCGCGTGTCCGCCGGCTCGACGAGCTCGTCGATGTGGCCCTCGCGCGCCGCGACGATCGCGGACACGTTGCCGTCGGCGTACTCGGCGGCGAGCCGCTCGCGCTCGGCCTCCGGGTCGTCCGCCGCGGCGATGTCGCGCTTGTGAACGATCCCCACTGCCTGCTTCGGCCCCATGATCCCTATCTCGGCATGCGGCCACGCGAGCGCGAGGTCGGCGCCGAGGTCCTTCGAGTTCATCGTGATGTATGCGCCGCCGTAGGCCTTGCGCAGGATCACGGTCACCTTCGGCACCACCGCCTCGGCGAACGCGTGCAGGAGCTTGGCGCCCTGGCGAATCACGCCGAGCCCCTCCTGCTTCGTGCCGGGCAGGAAGCCCGGCGTGTCGACGAGCACGACGAGCGGCAGGCCGTACGAGTTGCAGATGCGCACGAACTTGGCGGCCTTCTGGGATGCCGCGGCGTCGATCACGCCGCCGAGATACCAGGGTTGGTTGGCAATCACGCCGACGGCGCGGCCGTCGATGCGGCAGAAGCCCGTGACCATGTTGCGCGCCCAGCGCTCGGACATCTCGAGCATGGCGCCGTCGTCCACGACCGCCGCGATCACGTCACGCACGTCGTAGACGGAGCGCTGCGACTCGGGCACGAAGGTGGACGGGTCGACAGTCGGCACCGCCGCCGGACCGCCGTGCGGGGGCTGCTCGCCGGCGTGGGACGGCAGGAAGGCCAGCAGCTGCCTGGCGAGCGCCGCCGCCTCGCGGTCATCCTGTGCCACGAACTGGCAGACGCCGTTCTTCGAGTGCACGCGCGGGCCGCCGAGCTCGGCGGCGTCGACGTCCTCACCCATGACCTCGCGCACGACGCCCGGGCCGGTCAGGAACATCGCCGAGCCCTCCGTCATCACGACGAAGTCGGTGAGCGCCGGCGAATAGGCGCCGCCGCCGGCCGACACGCCGGTGATGATCGAGATCTGCGGGACGCGGCCCGACAGCTTCACGCTCTCGCGGAAGATGCGCCCGTAGCCGCCGAGCGCCGCGATGCCGTCGTCCATGCGGGCGCCGCCCGATGAGACGAAGCCGATCACCGGCGCCCCCGCGCGGCCGGCGAGCTGCATCACGCGGACGATCGTGTCGGCGTGCGCCTCGCCCAGCGAGCCGCCGGCGAACGTCTGGTCCTGCGCATAGCAGTAGACCGGGCGTCCGCCGATCGAGCCCGCGGCGCCGACGACGCCGTCACCGGGCTGCATGCGCTTCGACTCGCGCCGTGGCAGCACGGTCGAGCGGATCACGTGCAGCGAGCCCGGATCGCAGAGCGTCTCGAGACGCTCGTAGGCGGTCAGCTTGCGGGGCTCCTCGACTACGACGGCTGCCGCATGCCGGCCATTGTTCGACCGGCGGCGGGCCATCGTCCTCTCAGCTAGTGCGCTCATGAAGCCTCCAGGCAGAGCACGGCGTTGTGGCCTCCAAATCCGAATGCGTTAGAGATCCCGATCGCACGCACTTCTCCGTTCTGGAGCGGACGCGCCTCGTTCGGGACGTAATCCAGGTCGAGCCCCTCATCGGGCTCTTCGTAGTTCAGGGTCGGCGGCGCGATCCGGTCGCGCAGCGCCAGCAGCGTGGCGATCGCCTCGACCGCGCCGGCCGCGCCGAGCAGGTGCCCGATCGCGGACTTGGTCGAGCTGACAGGCAGCTTCGCCGCAAGCTCGTCGCCGAATGCGGTCTTGACGGCGTTCGTCTCGGCGCGATCGTTCAGCGGCGTCGAGGTGCCGTGGGCGTTGACGTAGATGACGTCCTCGGGCGTCAGATCCGCGTCCTTCAGCGCGAGCTCGATGGCCTTCGAGGCACCGCGGCCGCTCGGCTCGGGGGCCGTCAGGTGGTATGCGTCCGACGTTGACGCGTAACCCCGCAGGTAGCCGAGGATGCGTGCGCCGCGCTCCTTCGCGGCCTCCTCCTCCTCGAGCACGAGCACGCCCGCGCCCTCACCCATCACGAAGCCGTCGCGGCGACGGTCGAAGGGCCGTGAGATGCCGCTGTCGGACAGCGCGTCCATGCGCCCGAACGCCGCGGTGGCGAGCGGGGTGATCGCGGCCTCGCTGCCGCCGGTGACGACGCGGTCGGCGTCGCCGTAGCGGATCAGCCGCTCGGCCATGCCGATCGCATGGGCGCCGGCCGCGCAGGCGGAAACGGTCCCGAAGGACTGCCCGCGCAGGTCGTACTTCATTGCGACCACGCCGGAAGCGGCATTCGCCATCAGCAGCGGGATCGAGAGCGGCGAGATCTTCTGCTCGCCCTGGTCCCGCATGATGATGTGTTGGTGCTCGAGCGTGCCGATCCCGCCGATGCCGGTGCCGATGATGCAGGCGGTCCGGTCGGGATCGCCGGGCGGGCCGTCCTCCCAGCCCGCGTCCTCGAGTGCCTCCTTCGAAGCCGCAAGGGCGAACTGGGTGAAGCGGTCCGAGCGGCGCGCCTCCTTGACGGAGAGGTGCTCCGTGGGCTCGAACTCCGACGCCCGGCCGAAGCCGTCCTCGATCCCGGACACCCCGGCGCTCCAGCGCTCGTGCAGGGTGCGGGCGCCGACGCCGAGAGGCGTGACCGCGCCGACTCCGGTTATGACGGCGTTGCGCGTCATCCGAGCTTCGACATCACCAGGTCGACGGCCTGCCGGACGCTCGTCACGCCCTCCATGTCCTCGCCCTTGAGCTGTACGCCGTACTCGTCCTCGACGATCTGCGCCAGCTCGACGAGGTCGAGCGAATCGACGTCCATGGCCTCGAACTCGGCATCGGGGCCGATCTGGTCCGGCTCGGCGCCGAACTCCTCGAGAGCCTTGAACACCCGGCTCTCGATCTCCTCACGTGTAGCGGTAGCTGCCATCTCTTCCTTTCGTTTCGTGAAAACCGCCACTGGTCAGGCGGTCAACCCTCCATCAACCGTCAGGCACACGCCGGTTACATAGCCGGCGCCGTCGGATGCCAGGAAGCGCACGCACTCGGCGACGTCCTCCGGCGTTCCGGGCCTGCGGGCAGGCACGTGCTCGAGCAGGTTCTCGGCAATGCCCTCGGTCATGTCTGTTTCGATCAGGCCCGGCGCAACGGCGTTCACCGTCACCCCGCGGCGCGCGACCTCGGCGGCGACGGTCTTCGTCATCGCTACGAGCCCCGCCTTCGAAGCCGCGTAGTTCGCCTGGCCCGGGTTGGCCCGCTGACCGACGATCGAAGCGATGTTGACTACCCGGCCATAGCGCGCGCGAATCATCGGCCGCAGCGCGCGGCGGGTCAGCCGGAAGGCCGCTGACAGGTTGGTGTCGATGACCTTCGCCCAGTCCTCGTCGTCGATCTGCGGGGAGAGCCCGTCCGCGCGCACCCCGGCGTTGTTCACCAGCACGAGCACGGGCCCGAACTCGTCCTCGAGCGTCTTGAAGAGCTGTTCCGCGGTCTCGGGGTCGGCGATGTCGCCCTGGAGCGCCTTCGCGCGGCCGCCGGCGCTCGTGATCTCCTCGACCACGGCCTCGGCCGCCTCGCTGTCGCTGCGGTAGCCCAAGCCGACCGGCCAGCCTTCGCGGGCGAGCGACTTGGCGATCGCGGCGCCGATGCCGCGCGAGCCGCCGGTCACGAGGGCGCTTCCTTCTGGTCTGCCGTTCATGGCGCCCATTCGATCACCCCCGCTCCCCACGTGAAGCCCGCGCCGAAGGCGGCGAGCAGCACGTTCATGCCGGGCTCGAGCATTCCGCGCCGGCGCGCGTCGACCATCGCGATCGGAAGCGTGGCCGACGACGTGTTGCCGAAGCGGTCGATGCAGTCGATCAGGCGCGACTCGTCGAGCCCGAGGCGCTCGCCGACGGCGCGCAGGATGCGGATGTTGGCCTGGTGGTAGACGAAGAGGTCGATGTCGTCGAGCTCGAGGCCAGTGCGCTCGACCGCCTCGATGGTGGCCTCAGACATCCGCTGAACGGCCGCCTTGAAGGTGTCGTGGCCCTGCATGCGGATGTACTGCTCCTCATGCGAGGCGCGGATCGAGGGCCCACCGCGGCCGTCGCAGGCGAGGACGATCTCGCCGACCCAGCCGCCGGAGCCGTTGGCGGGGCCGACCACGGCCGCGCCGGCGCCGTCCGCGAACAGGGCCGCGGTGCCGCGGTCGGAGCTGTCGACGAAGCGGCTCAGCACGTCCGCGCCGATCACGAGGACATGCTCTGCACGGCCGCCCTCGACCTGCGCGGTCGCCATCGAGAGTGCGGACAGGAAGCCGGTGCACGCGGCGCCGAGGTCCATCGCGCCGGCGTGGTGGGCGCCCAGCTCGGTCGCCACCAGCGGCGCGGCGTTCGGAAGGATCTCGTCGGGCGCGACGGTGGCGAGCAGCACGAGGTCGAGATCCGCGGCATCGACGCCGGCCTCCTCGAGCGCGAGCCGGCCGGCCTCCACCCCGAGGCTCATCACGGTCTCGCCGTCGGAGACGTTGCGGCGCTCGTGCACGCCCGTGCGGTGAACGATCCACTGCTCGGTCACGCCCGCGCCGGCGGCGACCACGTCGTTGCCGACGATCTGGTCCGGCACCGCCATCGAGATCGACGCGAGCGAGGCGGCCCGCAGCTCGCGCGGGCGGCCCGGCGCCCGCGTGGCGACCGCGGTCTGGCTGAAGCGGCCCTCAGGCATGAGCGGCCTCCGTTGTCTCGGCGAGCGGCGCCTCGGCCTCGACACCGTCGAGCGACTTGCGAACGAGATTGGTCAGCACGCGGCCGGGGCCGGTCTCGACGAAGCGGCGCGCGCCGGCGCCCTCGAGCGCGTGCATCACGTCGAGCCAGCGCACGGGGCTCGTGATCGCCTCCACGAGGCGCGCGGGGATGTCATCGAAGGGCTCGGCGGTAACGCAGGAGTAGACGGGCACGTTCGGCGTCCCGATCTCGGTCTCGCCCACGATCGCACGGAACGGCTCGACGGCCGGCTCCATCAGCGGCGAGTGGAAGGCGCCGGCGACAGGCAGCCGCTTCGCCCGCACGCGCCGCTCGGAGAGAGCCGTCTCAGCCTCGTCGAGCGCCGCGGTGGCGCCGGACAGGACGAGCTGGTCGGGAGCGTTGTCGTTCGCGACCGATAGACCGGTTGCCTCGGCGACCTCGTGGATCGGCCCGCGGTCGCCGCGGGCGCGGACGGCGATCATGCCGCCGTCGCCGGTTTCCTCGGCCGCCTCCTGCATGAGCCGGCCGCGCGCGGCGACGAGCCTGAGCCCGTCCTCGGCCGACAGCGCCTCGGCCGCCACGAGCGCGGCGATCTCGCCGAGCGAGTGACCCGCCATCAGATCGGGGGTCGTGCTCGCACGCAGCTGCTCCCAGCCGGCGAGCGCCGCGCAGAAGATTGCGGGCTGGGCCCAGCGGGTCCCGTCGCCGGCGCGCTCGAAGAGGTCGTCGCCGACCTCCCGGAAGGCCTGCTCGAGCAGGTCCGGGCGCTGACGCTCGACGATCTCGCGCATGTCGGGCGTCTGGCTCCCCTGGCCAGGGAACAGCAGCGTTGTCTGGGATGGATGACCCACGTATTAACCCTTTCTCCGGGCGGGGCCGTGGGTTACCTGGGCACTTAACCTACCCCCCGCCTGGGGGGGTCCTTTAGCCTGCCCAGGCGGTGATCACGCTATATCGGGCCCCCTTCTCCACGAACGTAGAGCGCGTCGGGATCGCCCTCGCGCTGAAGGGACGCCAGGTGGACTCAGTCGTGATCTCCTACGAGGACCGCTCCCCGGTGGTCGAAGTGAGCGGCCAAGGGCTCGTTCCGGTGATAGTCGACGACGGCCAGGTCGTTGCGGACTCGACGCGCATCCTTCGCCATCTGGACGAGCGCTATCCGGAGCCGCGCCTGTTTCCATCCGACCCTTCTCGCCGGGCCGAGGTCGACATCTTCCTCGAGTGGTTCAACGAGCAGTGGAAGCGAGCGCCCAACGCGATGGAGGACGAGCTCGAGAAGCCGGCGCCGGACCCCGCCCTGGTCGACGAGCTCAGCCGGCGCATGAGGGCCACGCTGCCGCTCTTCGAGGGCCTCCTCGATGGCCGCGACCACCTCTTCGGCGAGCTCTCCGCGGCCGACCTGGCCGCCTATCCCTTCCTCAAGTACGGGGCGGGCCGCGATCCCGCCGACGACGAGCTCTTCCACCGCCTGCTCGAGGAGCACCTGCAACTCGACGGCCGATATCCGAGACTCAGCGCATGGATCGCGCGCATCGCCGCGTTGCCGCAGGTCTAACCCCCTGATGCCCAAGTACACGGTCAACCCCAAGGGCGTCGAGAAGGCCAAGAGGCTTATCGAGAGCCGCCAGTACGTCCTCGAGAGCGAGTGGGGCGAGGTGCAGCCGCGCGCCGCCGACGAGAATCGCTTCCTCGAGTCGCACTCCTTCGAGGAGTACGGCGAGTGGCATCTCGGGCTGACCGAGGGTCCTGCTGACGACACGAAGGCGCGCTACGCGTTCGTCTACGGCGACTTCCGCCGGCTGCACCGCTCGGGCCTGATCGCCTGCCACTACCGCGCCGCGGAATGGCGCCACAAGGAGGTCGAGCTGGCCGCGCACGACCTCCTACAGCTGCTCGACGCGAAGGCCGGTATCAGCGGTTGAGCACCGAGCGCGCTGCCGCGGCGATCCGCTCGGCGCCCGGCATCGCGGCGAGCTCCAGGTTCTTCGCGTAGGGAAGCGGGACCTCGGCCATGCCGACGCGCTCGACCGGCGCGTCCAGGTCATCGAAGCAGGCCTTGGAGATGCGGGCGGCGATCTCGGCGGTCACGCCGTAGCTCGGCCAGCCCTCCTCGACGCAGAGCGCGCGATTCGTCCGCGCGACCGAGGCGGCGACCGTCTCGACGTCGAGCGGGCGCAGCGAGCGCAGGTCGACGACCTCGGCGGAGATGCCCTCGTCGGCGAGCTGCTCCGCCACCTCGAGCGAGCGCGTGACCGCGTAGGAGTGCGCGACGAGCGTGATGTCGCTGCCCTCGCGGACGACCTGGGCGCGGCCGATCGGGGTCACGTGCTCCGGATCGAGCGGCACCTCGCCCTTCTGCTTGTAGAGCGGCAGGTTCTCGACGACGAGCACCGGGTCCTCGTCGCGGATCGCCGCCTTGAGGAGGCCCTTCGCGTCCGCGGGGTTCGCGGGCGCCACGACCTTCAGTCCCGGCGTCGACGCGAACCAGCCCTCGACCGACTGCGAGTGCTGCGCGGTGAGCTGGTTGCCGGCGCCGTTGGGCGTACGGATCACGAGCGGGCAGCGCACCTCGCCGCCGAACATCGCCCCGACCTTGGCGGCGTGGTTGATCACCTGGTCCATCGCGACCAGCAGGAAGTTGATCGTCATGATCTCGACGATCGGCCGCTCGCCGAGCATCGCGGCGCCGACGCCGGCGCCGACGAAGCCCTCCTCGGAGATCGGCGTGTCGCGGACGCGGTCGGGGCCGAACTCATCCATCAGGCCGGCCGTCACCTTGTAGGAGCCATCGAAGAGACCGACCTCCTCGCCCATGATGAAGACGCGCTCGTCGCGCGCGAGCTCCTCGCGCATGGCGAGCCGCAGGGCCTCGCGGTAGGTCATCACCTCGGTGCCGGCGGCTGTGGGTGTCGCTACGGCGGTCGTCACGAGCCCAGCCCCGCTTCGAACACGAGCGACTCCTCGCCGAACGGGCTGCCCGGGCGCATGCGCTCGAATTGCTCCGCGCTGCCGGGCGCATACATCGCGGCTGCGAGCCGGCCGACGTCGGGCTCGGGGCTCGCGTCGGCGAACTCGACAGCGGCACGCACGCGCTCGTCGGCGCGGTTGTCGACGGCGTCCAGCTCGGGCTCCTGCACCCCGGCGTCGCGCAATTGCTCGCGCACGCGCACGATCGGGTCCTTGGACTGGCGCTCCTTGATCTCCTCGCGCGTGCGGTAGGCAAGCCCGGCGTCGGCCACCGAATGGCCGCGGTAGCGATAGGTCATCGCCTCGAGCACCGCCGGGCGGCGCTCCTCACGGGCTCCGTGCAGCAACCGGGTGCCCGCCTCGACGACGGCGTCGAGGTCGTCGCCGTCGACGCGCTCGCCGTGCATGCGATGCGCGCCGGCGCGCCGCCAGAGCTCGGGCTCGGCCGACGCGCGGCCCACCGACGTGCCCATGCCGTACTCGTTGTTGACGATCAGGAAGACGATCGGGAGGTGCCACAGCGCGGCGAGGTTGAGCGACTCGTGCCACGCGCCCATGTTCACGGCGCCGTCGCCCAGTTCGCAGAGCACAGCCTGCGAGCGGCCCTGGCGGACAAGCGCCAGCGCCACGCCCGTGGCCACCGGCAGCTGGCCGGCGACGATGCCCCAGCCGCCGTAGAAGCCTCGGCCCACGTCGAGCAGGTGCATGGAGCCGCCGCGGCCGTGCGCGCAGCCGTCGGTGCGGCCGAAGAGCTCCGCCATGACCGCGTCCGGCGAGACCCCGCGCGCGAGCGCGAAGCCGTGGCAGCGGTAGCCGGTGACGAGCAGGTCGTCCGGCTCGAGCGCGTGCACCACGCCGACCGTCGCCGCCTCCTGGCCCGAGGAGAGGTGGCAGTAGCCACCGATCTTCGCGGCCTTGTACTGACGCTCCGCCTCGGTCTCGAAGACACGGCTCAGCACCATGTCCTCGTAGAGGCGCATGCGTACGTCTACGGGAAGTACGTCCTGCTCAGTCGCATTGGCGACCGCCATCTCAGCTCTCCTCGAAGTAATCGGGGTGGGCGGCACGGATCTGCGGCATGCTCGAGAGCACCATCCGCAGGTGATGTCGCAGCGTCTCCTCGGCCCGCTCGGCGTCGCCGTCGGCCACCGCCGCCACGACGGCGCGGTGCTCGGAGACCATCTCGGCGAGGTACCCGGGCTCCGGCAGGCTCAGTCGTCGCACGCGGTCGAGGTGGCCGTTCGCCCGGCGGCTGAGCCACCAGGCGATGTCGCGACCGCTCAGCTCGCAGAGGCTGCGATGAAGCGAGGCGTCGAGCGTGTCGAATGCGTCGACGTCGCCCTCATGCTCGGCGCGCGCCTGCGCGGCGAGATTGGCCTGCAGCTCCTCGAGCTGCGCCGGCGTGGCGCGCTCGGTCGCGAGCCGGATCGCGCTGCACTCGAGCGCCTCGCGGACGAACGCGGCGTCCGCGATGGCCTCGTCCGAGATCAGCGTCACGAAGGTGCCCAGCTGCGGGACGATCGCCACGAGGCGGTCGTCGCGCAGGCGCGCGAGCGCCTCGCGGACCGGGGTGCGGCTCACGCCGAGCAGCTCGGCGAGCTCGTTCTCGGACAACCTGCGCCCGGGCTCGAGCTCCGCGCTGACGATGGCCTCCCTCAGTGCCGCATAGACCTGATCGCGGGCGGATGCTCCGCCCGCCCTCTCGCTTAGCGGGATTCGCACGTCGGCTAGTATACTAGTCACCTGCGGCCCTGTCTCGCGCATTTCGTCGCAACACGAGCGGGACTTCGCCGCACGCATCACTCCTCCCTCAGGGCGGCTTCGCCGGAGACCCCGGCGGAGCTCGCCTGCGGGGCGGACTAGTTCCAGGCCAGCTCGGAGCGAGTCTGCCAGTAGGCCTCGGGCTCCTCGGCCAGGCCGGCCAGCGCCTCCGCGGCCTCGTCGTCCCAGCGCACCTCGCGCGCGGCCAGGTTGCTCATGAGCTGCTCTGCGCTGCCCGCGCCGCTCAGGACGACGCCGGCCCACGGTTGTGCCAGCACGGCGGCCAGGGCCACGCCGTCGGGACTCGTGCCGAGCCTGCGCGCGACCTCTTCCAACTCGCGAACGCCGCCGCGTGCGGTCAGGCGCCCGTTCGCCAGCGCCTCCTTCACGATCACCCCGAGGCCCTCGTCATGAGCTTCCGCCAGCGCCCTGCCGGCCGAGGGCTCGAGCAGGTTCCAGGTCGACTGGACCGTGTCGAAGCCGCCGGTGGCCAGGGCTCGCTCGATTGTCTGCGCCTGGTCGGGGCCGGTCGTCGTCAGCCCGATGCTGACGCCCTCGGCTCGCAGCTCCTCGAGCGCCCCGAGGACGGCGCGGTCATCGAGCACACCGCTCTCCACCGTCGCGGAGTGGATCTGGTAGAGCGCAAGGTGGTCTCCGAGCAGCTCCCGGGTCTCGCCGATCTGACGGCGGAAGGTGTCAACGGACAGGTCCTTTACCTCCGGCGGGTCGGCATCCACCTGCCAGCCGGCGGTGTAGGTGTAGCCCCACTTCGAGCCGACCGTCACGGCCCCGGGAGCGAGCTGCCGCTCGCGGAGCCAGGAGGCCAAAAAGGCCTCTGCGCGGCCGTACGAACGGGCGGCGTCGAAGTAGCGCACGCCCTGGTCGTAGGCGGTGTCGAGGACCGCGTGTGCGTGGCGCTCCAGGGCCGCCACCGAGCGATCGGAGCCCAGGTCCTCGCCGTGCCCCAGGTTCAGGTAGCCCGGCCGCCCGAGCGCGGCGAGCCCGAGTCCGATCGCGGTCACGGGCAACCCGGCCGGGCCGAGGGTCCGCTCCCAGGGCTCGGCCGGCATCAGGCGGTCAGCCCGAGGCGCTCGGCGCGCTGCACTGCCTCAGCCCGGTTGCGGACACCGAGCTTCCTGTAGAGCGAGCTCGTGTGCTCCTTGATGGTGTGCGGCGACAGGTAGAGGCGCTCCGCTATCTCCTTGTTGGTGGCGCCCGACGCCATGTGCGTCAGCACCTCGCGCTCGCGGTCCGACAGGGGCGCGGACGGCTGCTCGGCGCGCGGAGCGAAGACCGTCATCCCCTTGCCGACCATGCGCACCGCCATGGCCACGTCGTGGGCGGACCAGTCCTTCGACACGAACCCGGACGCGCCCGCCGCCTTCGCGGCCTGGGGCGAGATCCAGCCTGCGCCCGAGATCAGGAGAACGCGCGTGCGCGGCGAGGAGCGCCGGATCGCCTCGCACAGCTCTGCGCCCGACTCCTCGCCCAGGAACAGATCGACGAGCGCCACGTGCGGCTCGTAGCGTGCGGCCATCGCGAGCGCCTCCTCGACGCTCGAGGCGGTGAGGCAGCGCTCGACCCAAGGCTGCTCGGTGAGAAGAAGCCGGAAGCCCCAGTGAACAACGTCGTGGTCGTCCACCACGAGCACGCGCAGGTTGCGCTCGGGGCTCATTGCGGAAGCACCCGGCTCGGCCGGGTGCGCACCGATAGCCTCATTCTTCGTCGTCCTCGCTCATCGGCACGACGAGCCGCACCCGCCAGTCCGAGCCGCCCTCGGGCCCGAACTCGACGAGCGCGCCGCGCTGGAGCGCCTCCACCGCGGCGAGCCGCAGGCCCATGCCGGTGCCGCGCGTGCCCTGGCGCGCGCCGTCGTTCCGGACCTCGAGCACGAAGGCGCCGTCGATGCGGCCGACGTGCACGTTCACGCTCGTGGGGCGCGCGTGCTTGTGGACATTGCGAAGCGCCTCGGCGAGCACCGACTGGGCGAGCGGCTCGACGTCCTTGGGCACCTGCACGCCCTCCTCCCAGTCGAGCTCGAGCGGCAGGTCCTTGTAGTGCCGGTCGAGGCGGGCGAGCTCGTCGTGGAGCGTCGCGCCGGTGTCGAGGGTCGGCGGTGCGAGCGGCCGCGAGATCGCCTCGCGCAGATCGGCGAGCGCGGCCTGCATCTCCGCCGCGCAGCGTTGCCTCGCCTCCTCGCTCAGGCCGTGCTCCGAGCCGAGCACGAGGGAGACGCCGAACAGGCGCTGAACGACGCGGTCGTGGATCTCACGCGCGAGGTCGATGCGTGCCTCCAGGAGCCGCGAGCGGCCCTGCTGGCTGGTCGCGATCCGCACCGTGGCGGCAAGCGCGGCGGTCTTCCCGAGCGTCCACATGGAGTGGCGCTCCTCGTCGGTCAGCTCGAAGCGGCTGCCGCCGCGGTCCGCGAAGATCACGCCGAGGAGCCGGCCGGCGGCGGAGACCGGCGTGCAGGTGAGCGTCTCGACTCCGGTGAAGCGCGCGTAGCGCTCGGGCACCCAGCGGCCGAGATCGCCGGTGACCTCGACGACGCGGTCCTCGGAGAGCGCCAGCTGGGCGATGGGCGTCTCCTCGAGCGTGCCGTACACCCCCTCGAGCAGGTCGGGCGGGATGCCCTGGCTGCCGAGCGGCACGACGAGCTGGCGCACGTCGTCGTAGAGCAACAGGATCGCGCGCGTCATAGATGTGGTCCGGCAGAGCGCCTCGCAGAGGCGGTCGTAGAAGTCGCGCCCCGAGGTGCCGGACGCCTGGTCGAGCGCGCCGAGCAGCTCGACGATCACCTCGAGCGCGTCCGTTCGCGGCGTCGGGGCTTCGCTCTGCTCCATCTCCGCCGTGAAAACTACCCGGCGGACCGGCTCAGGCCGGCTGGAGCGAGAGACGCAGGGTCTGCTCCCCCGTCAGCGACACCTCGCGCACGTGGCCGCAGGCACGGCAGCGGCACTCGACCTCGCCGTCGAAGTCGTCGACGCGCAGGGACCACTCGACGTCGCCGGACAGGCAGACGCGGCAGGCGAGCGCAGCGGCCACGAGCGACGGATCGTCGTCGCCGCGGAAGTGCGCGAGCTCGAGCTTGGACTCCTCCATTGCTTCTACCGTCCCGCGGAGAGGGGGTCATCGGAACGCGCGCGGCTTCAGAACCCCCCGCTTGGGGGGATCCTGGAGACCCGCTGGTCCGCGAGCGATGCCACGAGATCCGCCAGCCTGGTCCCGTCCGGCAGCGCGAGCTCCGGATCGAGCTCCAGCAGCGGCTCCACCACGAAGCGCCTGCTCGTGACCTCGCGGTGGGGCAGCGTCAGGCGTTCCGAGCTGTAGACGAGGTCGCCGAGCAGCAGCAGGTCGACGTCGATCGGGCGGGGCCCGTGGCGGACGCCGCCGGGGGCGCGGCCGAGCTCGCGCTCAACCGACTTGCAGGCGTCGAGCAGCTGCTCGGGCTCCAGCGCCGTCCGGATTCGCAGGCAGGCGTTCAGGAAGTCCGGCTGGTCGAGCAGGTCGCCCTGCGGCGCGGTCTCGTAGAGCGAGGACGAGGCGAGCACCTCGACCCCGCCCGCGGGGAGCGCCCCGCGGGCCGCGCGGAGGTTGGCCTCCCGGTCCCCGACGTTCGAGCCGAGGCCGAGGTAGCCGGTCCTCAGACTTCCTTCCACACCTCGACGGACACCTCGTCGACCGGCAGCGGGATCGGCGGCTCGGGCTTGGTCGCCTTCACGCGCACGGACTCGGCGCCGAAGCGGTCGATGAGCCGGTCCGCGACCGCCGAGCAGAGGCGCTCGAGGGTCTTGTAGGAGCGCTCCTGAGCGGCGAGCGCCACCTGCTCGCAGACCTCGCCATAGTTGATCGTGTCCTCGATCCGGTCGGTGACCGTGGCGTCGCAGTCGTCGAGCTCGAACGAGATGTCGAAGACGAGCCGCTGGCCGAGCTCGCGCTCCGCCTCGCTCACGCCGTGACGTGTATAGAGCGACAGGCCGGCGATCTCGATCGAGACCGCCGGCGAAGAGGACCCGGGCTCGTCATCGCCCAACTCGTCGTCGTCGAGGTCCTCGAACTCGTCGTCGGGCTCCCGCTCCCACATCACCGCGCCACCGTAGCAGCGGCCACCGTGAGGGCATCCACGACTGGAGCCACGTCGTGGACGCGAAAAACGCTTGCTCCACGCTCGAAGGCGAGGACGTTGGTGGCGATCGTGCCGGGCAGGCGCTCCCCCTCCGGGCGGCCACCCGCGAGCTTGCCGAGGAAGCTCTTGCGCGACGTGCCGATCACCACCGGCCGCCCGATTGCGACGATCTCCTCGAGTCGCCGCAGCAGCTCGAGGTTGTGCTCGACCGACTTTCCGAAGCCGATGCCGGGGTCGAGCCAGACCCGCTCCTCGGGCACGCCCTCCCCGACCGCAAAGGCGAGCCGCTCCTCGAGGAAGGCGCGCACGTCCGAGACGACGTCGTCGTAGCGAGGGTCGTCCTGCATCGTGCGCGGCTCGCCGCGCATGTGCATCAGCACGCAATCGGCGCCGCGCTCAGCCACCAGGCCGGCGAGCTCCGGCGCGACACGGAAGGCGGCGACGTCGTTGACGATCCCGGCCCCGGCGTCGAGCGCCGCGCGGGCGACCTCGAGCTTGGTCGTGTCGATCGAGACCCGCAGACCGCCGGCGGCGAGCCGCTCAACCACCGGCACGACCCGCTCGGTCTCATCCTCCGCCCCCACGGGCTCGGCGCCCGGGCGGGTGGACTCGCCGCCCACGTCGAGGATGCCGGCGCCCTCCGCGGCGAGCTCGAGCCCGTGCCGGACCGCCGCGTCGGTGTCGAGGTAGAGCCCGCCGTCCGAGAACGAATCGGGCGTGACGTTTACGACCCCCATGACCGTGAAGCGCTGCACTCCCGGAAGTATCGTGGCCGCCGTGCCCGGCCCCTTCGAAGCGGTGGTCTTCGACAACGACGGCCTGCTGCTCGACACCGAGGAGGCCTGGACGCGCGCCGAGCGGGAGCTGTTCCGGCGTCATGCCCGCGAGTTCACGATGGAGCACAAGCGCGCGCTGCTCGGCACCTCCGTGGCGGAGTCGGCGCTGAAGCTCGAGGCGATGCTCGCGGCACCCGGTGAGGGCGCTCAGCTGATGAAGCAGCTGCACGAGCTGGTGATGGAGGAGGTGCTGGGCGGGGTGCCGATCCGGCCGGGTGGCCGGGAGCTCCTCGAGCGCCTTCGGGCGGACGGCGTGCCGATCGGGCTCGCGACCAACTCGTCGCGCCCGTTCGTGGAGCGCGTGCTCGCCTCGTCCGGCTTCCGCAGCGACGAGTTCGGCATCGTCGTGACCGCCGACGACGTCGAGCGGCCCAAGCCGGCACCCGACATCTATCTGGCGGCCTGCGCGGGGCTCGGCGCCGAGCCGGCGCGCTCGGCCGCGCTCGAGGACTCGCCACCGGGCGTGGCGGCCGCGCTGGCGGCCGACATGTTCGTGATCGCGGTCCCCTACTTCCCGGACCAGGCCCCCGACGGGGCGGCGCTCACCGCCCCCTCGCTTGCCGATCCGAGCGTCGCCACGGCTCTCGGTTTGACTCCGTGAACGCGGGCACCCAATCTTTACGGAATCCAAACGGACGATCGGCATCTTCAGACGGTGGTTTCGCTTCGCCTCGACAGACGCCGTGCCCTGAGTACCGCGCAGCTCCGCCTGCGCGGGCGCGTCTGGCCGATCCTGCAGACGGCCTTCGCGGCGGTCGCCGCCTACTACCTGGCAAAGCTGCTCCTCGACGAGTCGCGGCCGGTGTTCGCCTCGATCGCCGCCGTGATCTGCATCGGAGCGACCTACGGGGAGCGCCGCCAGCGCGCGCTCGAGCTGATCGGCGGCGTGGTGCTCGGCATCGGCATGGCCGACCTGCTCCTCCACCTGATCGGGACGGGGCCGCTCCAGCTCGGACTGCTGGTGGTGCTCGCGATGGGAGTCGCGGTGGTGCTCGGCGGCGGGCCGATCCTCGTGACCGAGGCTGCGGTCTCCGCGATCCTGCTCGTCCTGATCGAGCCGACCGGCAGCGGGCTGCCGCCCGCACGCCTGTTCGAGGCGCTGATCGGCGGTGGTGTCGCCCTCGGAATCAGCGCGCTCGCGTTCCCCCAGGATCCGGTGCTCCTCGTCGGCCGCTCCGTTCAAACGATCTTCGGCGAGCTCGGCGGCGCGCTTGCACGCATCGCCGATGCGCTCGACAACCGCGATCCTGCGCAGGCCGAGGCGGCGCTCGCGGCGCTGCGCGAACTTGACGGAGGCATTCGCCAGCTCGAGCACTCGCTCGGGGTCGCCCATGAGACGGCACGCTGGTCCCCCGGCCGCCGCTCGGCACGCCCCAACATCGTGCGCTACGCGCGCAGCGCCCGGCAGATCGACTACGCGGTCCGCAACGCACGCGTCCTCGCCCGCCATGTCGCGCGCTTCCTGCGAGCGGGCGGAGAGGCCCCCGAGGAGCTCTCGGCGGCGCTGCGCGACCTGACCGCGGCCACCTGGGCGCTCGCGGCGGCGCTCGAGGAGCCGAACCGTGCCAACGGCAAGGTCCGCCGGCTTGCCTCGCGGGCTGCCGCCCGCGCCACGCGCAGCTTCGAGGGCTCGCGCGAGCTCGGCCTCGCCGAGATCGTCGCCCAGGTGCGCTCTATGGCGATCGACCTCATGCGCGCGTCCGACGCGGCCACGGCGAGCTCTGAGCCCACGGACGACCCCGTCAGCGAGGAGCTGCTCGTCGAGCTCTTCGACGAGGAGCGCAGCCCCACGATCTGAGACCCTGAGGCCGCGTGCCTCGGGGCATCCACATCACACGCGGTGACGAGCCGCCCGCCGGCGGCGTGGGCTCCACCTTCTGTGGCCAGCCGCTCGTGCACGAACCGGCAGGCCTCGAGGGCGTCGACGTGGCCGTGCTCGGCGCGCCGTTCGACGAGGGCGTGTCGCACAGGCCGGGCACCCGCTACGGCCCGCGCGCGATCCGCGAGGCCGACGACGGCGGCCGCTGGGGCCGCCCGCACATGACGCTCGGGCTCGACCCCCTCGAGGTCCTGAAGGTCGTGGACTACGGCGATGCCGCAGCCGTGCCGGCCGATCTCGCCCGCTCACACGAGGCGCTCGCCGCCCGCCTGCGCGAGATCCTTGCGGCCGGGGCGATGCCGCTCGTGCTGGGCGGCGACCATTCGCTGTCGCTTCCTACCCTGCGCGTGCTCGCCGAGCGGTTCGGCAGCGACGGCTATGCGGTCCTCCACCTCGACACTCACGCCGACACGGCCCTCGAGCTCTACGGGGTGCGGGTCTCGCACGGCACTCCGTTCGGCGTGGCGGTCGAGGAAGGGGCTCTGCTTGGCACGAACGTCGTGCAGGTGGGGCTGCGCGGGACCTGGCCCACCCCCGAGGGATTCGAGTGGATGCGAGACCAGGGTTTCCGCTGGCACACCATGGACGAGATCGCCGAGCACGGCCTGCACGAGGTCGTCCGCGGGGCGGTGCAGCAGGTGGCTGCGGCCGCGCCGCGCGCCTACCTGAGCGTCGATATCGACGTGCTCGACCCGGCCTTCGCGCCGGGGACGGGCACGCCCGAGCCGGGCGGCCTCACGACGCGCGAGCTGCTCTGGACCGTCCGCCACGCGGGGCTCGAGCTCAGCCTGTGCGCGGCGGACGTCGTCGAGGTGAGCCCGCCGTACGACCACGCCGGCATCACGGCGCTCGCAGCCGAGCGCGTCGCCCTCGAGATCCTGGCCGGGATCGCCGCCAGCCGCCGCGCGGGCTGAAGGTCCAGCTCTCCTCGGTGGGCGAGAGGCGCGGGTCGCGTCGCTCTGGCGCCGCGCCCAGCTCGTGTGCCCTCCGGGTGACTCGCAGCGTGTCGCCGCCGGCTGCCTCCAGGTCGAGGATCGTCGCCTCGAAGGGCGGCTCGATGAGGGCGCCGCAGGCGATCTGCAGCAGCGCTCCGGACGCAACGATCTCGCGCACGTGCAGGTGCCCGCAGACCACGATCGTAGGTGCCGGCCGGGCGAGCAGGCGCGCGGCCAGCGCCGGACGGTCCAGCAGGTCGCCCGCGTAGGGCAGGCCGCGCGCGCGGACCTCGGCCGCCCGCGAGAGAACAGGGAAGTGGCTCGCGAGCAGGACCGCCTCGTCGCCCCAGGTCGCCATCGCAGGCGGGCGCGCCGCCGCCCAGCGGCGAGCGCCGCGGCGCTCGACCCGCACCGCCGCCGTCCGCACGGCATCCATCGTCCGCAGCGCTCGCCAGCCGGGTAGGCGCACGCCGTCCAGCTCGAGCGCAGCCAGGGCTGCCGTCGGCCGGGGGCCGTCGTGGTTTCCGCCGACAACATGCAGCGGCGGGCCGCTCGCCAGCGGCGACAGCGCGGCCTCGAGGCTCAGAGCGTCGCCGTCATGTGCGAGATCGCCGAGCGCCAACACGAGCCGTGCGCCCTCGGCGGCGAACAGCTCGGCCGCCCCGCGCAGGCGCCCGCCGAGGCCCGCGAAGTCGTACTTGTTGTGCCAGGAGGCGCTCCGCTCCGGGTCGAGCGAGACGTGGATGTCGGTGAGCACGCCGGCGCGCACAGCGTCATAGATTCCCTGGCATGAGCGCATTCCGCCTGATCGTCATGCCCTACGAGCTCGGGCGCCTGCGGGACGGCGTCGGCCGCGGGCCTGAACAGCTGCTCGAGGCGGGCGCCGCCGAGGCACTCGGCTCGGCCGGCGGCACGGTGGACACGGAGACGGTGGAGTTCGAGGGGCGCTTCTCGAGCGAGGTCAACACGAGCTTCGATCTGATGCGGCAGCTCTCGGAGCGGGTCCGGGCCGCGCGCGACGAAGACGCCTTCCCGGTGATCCTGTCGGGCAGCTGCTTCGCGGCGGTCGGCGTGATGGCGGGCCTCGCCGAGCCCGCACCGGCTGTCGTCTGGCTCGACGCGCACGCCGACTTCAACACGCCGGATTCGACGGTGTTCGGCTACTTCGACGGCATGGGCCTGGCCATCCTCACGGGCGGCGCGTGGCGCTCCATGCGCGCGGCCCTGCCAGGCGCGGGACCGGTGCCCGAGGAGGCGGTCGTGCTGGCGGGCGCACGCGACCTCGACGAGAACGAGCGACTGCGGCTGCGCGAGTCGCGGATCACCCACCTGACTCCGGAGGAGCTCACGAGCGCGGGGCCGGTGCTGGAGGCGGTCGAGCCAATGTCGCCGTCGGGCGTCTACGTGCATGTCGATCTCGACGTGCTCGACCCCGCGGACGGCCGCGTGAACATCTACAGCGCTCCCGGCGGCGTCCGGGCCGGTCAGCTCGACGCGATCGTCTCGGAGCTTCTCGAGCGCCTGCCGGTGCGGGCGCTCTCGCTCACCGCCTACGACCCGGACGCCGATCCGGACGGACGGGTACCGCCGATCGCGCTCGGATTGCTGCGGCGGCTTGCCGCGGCGAGCGGCTAGGGCTTCTCGGGCGCCGCGTCGCTGCCGCGCATCTCGGCGGTGCCGCCGGCGAGGCCGGGCCGCGGCAGCGGCTTGGGCGCGCGCTCCGGCTTGCGCTCGGGCGCCTCCGGAGCCGAGGGCGGCAGCACCGGCACCGGCGGCTCCTCCTCCGTGCCGAACACCTCCTCCTCGGTCTTGCCGGCCAGCAGCTCGATGAACTGCTCGCGCTCGATCGTCTCGCGCTTGAGCAGGATCTCCGAGGTCATTTCGAGCGACTTGCGGTGCTGCTCGAGCACCTGGCGCGCGGCCTGGTGGGCCTCCTCGACGATGCGGCGGATCTCGTCGTCGATCTCGCGCGCGATCTCGTCGGAGTAGTCGGGCTCGGAGGAGAACTCACGGCCCAGGAAGGGCTGGCCGTGGTCGTGGCCGAACACGCGCGGCCCGAGCTTGTCGGACATGCCGAAGCGCATGACCATCTGCTTGGCGGTGGCCGTGACCTTCTCGAGGTCATTCGAGGCGCCGGTCGTGACCTCGCCGAACACGATCTCCTCGGCGGCACGGCCGCCCAGGGTCATGGCCATCGTGTCGGACAGCTCCGCGCGCGTGGTGAGGAACTTGTCCTCAGTCGGCAGCGAGATCGTGTAGCCGAGCGCCTGGCCGCGCGAGATCACCGAGATCTTGTGGACCGGGTCCGTGTTGTCGAGGAAGTGCGCGACGAGCGCGTGGCCCATCTCGTGGAAGGCGGTGACGCGGCGCTCCTTCTCGGACATGACGCGCGTCTTCTTCTCGGGGCCCGCGATCACCCGCATGATCCCCTCCTCCAGCTGGAGGTGGTCGATCTCGCGCTTGCCCTGGCGGGCGGCGAGCAGGGCGGCCTCGTTGACGAGGTTCTGAAGGTCGGCGCCGGTGAAACCCGGGGTCTGGCCAGCGAGCGTGTCGAGCTCGATCGCCTTGGCGAGCGGCTTGCCGCGCGTATGGACCTCGAGGATCTTCGTGCGGCCCTTGCGGTCGGGGCGGTCCACGACGATCTGACGGTCGAAGCGGCCCGGGCGCAGCAGCGCCGGATCGAGGATGTCCGGGCGGTTGGTGGCCGCGATGAGGATGATGTTGTCCTTCATCTCGAAGCCGTCCATCTCGACGAGTAGCTGGTTGAGCGTCTGCTCGCGCTCGTCATGCCCGCCGCCGAGGCCCGCGCCGCGGTGGCGGCCCACCGCGTCGATCTCGTCCATGAAGATGATGCAGGGCGAGTTCTGCTTGGCCTGCTCGAACAGGTCACGCACGCGCGAGGCACCGACGCCGACGAACATCTCGACGAAGTCGGAGCCGGAGATCGAGAAGAAGGGCACGCCCGCCTCGCCCGCGACGGCGCGCGCGAGCAGCGTCTTGCCGGTGCCGGGCGGGCCATACAGCAGCACGCCCTTGGGGATGCGCGCCCCGAGCGCCTGGAACTTCTTCGGATTCTCGAGGAACTCCTTGATCTCCTGTAGCTCCTCGACGGCCTCGTCGACGCCGGCCACGTCGCGGAAGGTGATCTTGGGAGCGTCGACCGACATGCGCTTGGCGCGCGACTTGCCGAAGGACATGACCTTCGAACCGCCACCCTGCATCTGATTGATGATGAACAGCCAGAACAGCAGGAAGATCACGAACGGCAGGATGTAGGTCAGGGCCGTGAGCCAGCCCGAACCACCCTTCGGCTTGACCGTGACCTGCACGTCGTTGGCGCGCAGCTCGTTGACGAGGTTCTGCTCGGTGTCGTTGAGGAACGCGGTCTGGTACTTGCGCCCGTTCTCGAGCTCCACGTCGACCCGGTTGTTCTTGGTGTTGAGCGTGACGCTCTCGACCTGGCCGTTCTCGACCTGGGTCAGGAACTGCGTGTAGTTCGGGTCCTTCTGGCGGTCATCCGGACTGATCAGCTTCTGGGCGAAAAACGCCAGCACGACGACGATCAGAATCGGAAATGCCGCGCTCTTGAAGAATCGGCTCACGAGCTCCTAAGACCTGCTTCCCCTCACAACCAAACCTGCCTCCGCAGTGAAACGCAAGCGTAGCAAGGGGGTATTCGTCCCTTTGGCCTGTTTCGGATGCCTCTCGGCCCGGCTTTAGAGCTCGTTCAGAACGGCCACGTAGGGCAGGTTGCGGTAGCGCTCGGCGTGGTCCAGGCCGTACCCGATCGCGAAGCGGTTCGGTATCTCGAAGCCCACGTAGCGGATCGGCAACTCGATCTCGCGGCGCTGCGGCTTCGTGAGCAGCGCGCACACCTCCAGTGAGGCCGGGTTGCGCGCCCGCAGCATCTTGAACAGGTAGGAGAGAGTGAGCCCGGAGTCGACGATGTCCTCGACGATCAGGACGTCCTTGCCCTCGATCGGCGCGTCCAGGTCCTTCAGGATCCGCACGACCCCCGACGAGTCGGTGGATGCGCCGTAGGAGGAGACGGCCATGAAGTCGAGCTCGCAATCCACCTCGAGGTTGCGCATCAGGTCGGCCAGGAAGAAGACGGCGCCCTTGAGCACGCCTATCAGCAGCAGCTTGCGGCCCGCGTAGTCGCGCGAGACCTCCTCGCCGAGCTCCCTGACGCGATGCGCGAGCTCGTCGCGCTGGACGAGGATCTCTCCCAGGGCGGGGTCAGCCATTGCGCGGCGAGTCTAGACAGCCTCACCCGCGACCCGCACCTCAGCCACGCTCTCCTCGCGCGCGAGCGCGAACAGGGCGCCGAGCGTGCGCTCGGGCGAGTCGCTGTGGCGCAGCACCGCCTCGAGCGTCGAGCCGGGCGGCGGCCGCATTAGCACGAAGTCGGCCGCGCTGCCCGGCGAGAGGTCCCCGACCTCGTCCATGCCGAGCGCGAGCGCGCCGGCGCGCGTCGAGAGATGCAGCAGGTGGGCGGGACCGATCGGCGGCGCGTCGTCGCGCAGCATCTGCAGCTGGTAGGCCGTCAGCGCCTCCTTCAGCACGCTGAGCCCGGTGCCCGCGCCGACGTCCGTGCCGAGCGCCACCCGCACGTCGTGGTCGAGGTGCGCGCTCAGCGGGAACAGGCCGCTGCCGAGGAACGCGTTGCTCTCCGGGCAGTGCGCCACGCTCGCGCGCGCCGCACCGAGCCGCGCCAGTTCGCCCTCGCTCGGGTGGTCGTTGTGGGCGAGCACCGTCGACTCACCCACCAGGCCGAAGTGCTCGTAGGTGTGGAGGTAGTCGTCGAACCCTCCGAAGAGGCCACGCACCGCCTCGACCTCATCGATGTTCTCGTTCATGTGGCTGGTGACGAGCGCGCCTACCTCCCCGTGCAGCGCCCCGCAGGCCTCCAGCATGCCCTCACTGCAGGAGAGCGAGAAGCGCGGTGTGACGGCGTAGCGCAGCCGGCCGCGGCCGTGCCAGCGGCCGGCAAGCTCACGGCCGGCGTCGTAGGCGGCGTCGGGGTCCAGGTGGAGCTGGGGCAGCAGGTTGCGGTCGGAGACGACGAGCCCGCTGGCGATCCGCAGGCCGGAGCGCTCCGCCTCCTCGAAGAAGGCCTCCTGGGCGGCCGGGAAGTGCGAGCCGAAGACGAGCGCCGTCGTCGTGCCGTTGGCCGCCAGGCCGGTGACGAACTCGCGCGCGACCCGGCGCGCATGCGCCTCGTCGGCCATGCGCGCCTCCTCTGGAAGCGCGTAGCGCTCAAGCCAGTCGAGCAGCCCGAGCCCCATCGCACCCATGATCGCGAGCTGCGGGAAGTGGACGTGCGTGTCGACGAAGCCCGGCAGCAGGACGGCGTCGCGCTCGTCGCGGACCTGCGCCTCGGGGTGCGCGCGCCGCACGTCGTCGAAGCTCCCGATCGCCTCGATGCGACCGTCCGCGAACGCGAGCGCGCCGTCCGAGAACGCCTCGAGCGCGTCCCCCTCCTCGAACGGGTCGCGCGGCGTGTGCATCACCTGCGCGCGCACGATCTCCACGCTCACACGTCCTGTCGGTCGATCCACTTAGGCGTGAGCGACGCCGGATCGAAGCTCTGCAGCCGCTCCAGCATCGGCGTCGGCTCCTCCTCGATGATCAGCATGTCGCGGTGGTCCTCACGCACGAAGCGCTCGGCCACGGCGTGCTCGAGGAAGGCCACGAGCCCGTCGAAGTAGCCCTCGACGTTCATGAGGCCGATCGGCTTGCCGTGCATGCCGAGCTGGCCCCAGGTGTAGATCTCGAACAGCTCGTCGAGCGTGCCGAGCCCTCCCGGCAGCGCCACGAAGGCGTCCGACAGGTCGGCCATGCGCTGCTTGCGCTCGTGCATCGTGTCGACCACGTGAAGATCGGTCAGCCCGAGGTGCGCGATCTCGCGATCGACGAGCGCCTGCGGGATAACGCCGATCGCCTCGCCCCCCTCGGAAACAACGGTGTCGGCGAGCCTCCCCATGAGCCCGACGGTCGCGCCCCCGAACACGAGCGTGATCCCTTTCTGTACGAGCAGCATGCCGAGATCCTCGGCCGCCTCGGTGTAAGCCGGCCGGGCGCCGGGGCTCGATCCGCAGAAGATGCAGGCTCTTTGCACCTGCTGAGCGTAGATTGTCCGCGGCATGGAGCCCAGCGCCCGGCCGCGCGTGAAGGTCTGCTGCATCAAGAGCGTCGAGGAGGCGTGGATGGCGATCGACGCCGGCGCGGCCGCGCTCGGGCTCGTCTCGCACATGCCGAGCGGACCGGGCGTGATCAGCGACGAGGCGGTTGCAGAGATCGCCGCCGCCTTGCCTCCCGGGGTCGACTCGTTCCTGCTGACCTCCTCTCAGGACGTCGAGGCGATCGCGGCGCAGCAGCGCGCCGCGGGCACGCGCACGCTTCAGCTCGTCGACGAGTTACCCGCGGGCGCGCACGCGCGCCTGCGAGCCGCGCTGCCGGGCGTGAAGCTGGTCCAGGTGATCCACGTGACGGGTCCTGAGTCGGTCGAGCAGGCCGAGGCGGTCGCACCCTCCGTCGACGCGCTGCTGCTCGACTCCGGCAACCCGGCGCTCGAGGTCAAGGAACTCGGCGGCACCGGCCGCCGCCACGACTGGGAGCTGTCGCGCCGGATCCGAGAGGCCGTCGACGTGCCGCTGTTCCTCGCCGGCGGCCTGCGCCCCGACAACGTCCGCGAGGCGGTGGAGACCGTCGGGCCGTTCGGCCTCGACGTCTGCTCCGGGCTGCGCTCGGGCGAGGACTTCGACCTCGACCCGGACAAGCTCGAGCGCTTCATTGAGGCGGCGCCCCGTACCGGCTAGGCGCGCCAGGCGAAGGCCATCGACACCGGATGGCCGCGGAAGCGCTCCCACTTCGGCTTCAGCTCGAGCCAGCGTTCGTCGACCACGCCCTCGTGCATCTCGGCGAGCGTGAAGCCGGCCTCGAGCGCCGAGCGCACGTGGTCCGAGATCAGGTGCACATGCGTCTCGATCGCGACCGGCTCGCCGGACGCGCCCGTGAAGTGCGTCGGCATTCCGGTGGCCATGATGAAGTGCGGGTGGAAGGCGACGACCACCAGGTGGCCGCCCGGGCGCGCGAGCCGCCGGGCCTCGGCATAGAGCGGTTCGAGCGCGGACAGGTGCTCGTCGACCAGCGACGCGATGACGAGGTCGTAGGCGCCCGCCTCCAGCCCGGTGTCCGCGACATCCGCCTCGACGAGCCGCTCGTGCAGCCCGCGCCCGCGCGCCACCTCGAGCATCTCGGGGGTCAGGTCGACGCCGTCGATCGGGCCGACGCCGTGGCGCTTCAGCCACGCGGCGGTGCGGCCGGTGCCGCAGCCCAGATCGGCCACCCGGCCGACGGTCTCCCAGGCGGGCTCGGTCAGCTCGTCCAGCAGCGCGATGTCCATCGCGTCCTGGACCGTGTCCTCGTAGGTGGGCACCCACTCGCCGTAGCCCGTCCGCACGTCGACGGTGCGGTAGCCGCGGCGGTCGAAGTCGGAGAAGTCCGGCATGTCAGACGAACGGCTGTCCCGGCAACCCCGGCGCATCGCGGCCGGTCAGCTGCTTGAGCACGCTCGCGCCCACGTCGGCGAGCGGGCCGTCGTGGCGCCTGCCGCCGTTGCCGTCGAATCGGGCGAGCAGCGGCGAGTACTCGCGCGTGTGATCGGTGTGCGGGGCGTTCGGGTCCACGCCGTGATCCGCCGTGAGGACGAGCATGTCGTCCTCACGCAGCAGCGCGAGCCAGCCCGCCACCGCCGCATCGATGTCCTTCAGCGCCTCGTGGAAGCCCTCGACGTCGTGGCGGTGCCCGTACACCTGATCGGTCTCGACCAGGTTCACGAACACGAGCCCCGAGTCGAGCTCGCGCAGGAGCTCCGTGGTGGCCGCGATGCCCTTTGCGTTGGTGCCGCCGTCGTGCTTCTCGTCCACGCCCACGCCGGCGAACAGGTCGCGGATCTTCCCGACGCCATGCACCGGGACGCCCGCGTCCTGCAACTCGTCGAGATACGAGCGCCCGGGTGGCAGCGCCGAGTAGTCGCGCCGGCCCTCGCGGCGGGCGAAGCTCCCCGGCTCGCCCTCGAATGGCCGTGCGATCACCCGGCCGACGGCGTGCTCTCCGGTCATCAGCTCACGCGCCTGCTCGCAGACCGCGTACAGGCCCGGCTCGTCGAGAACGTCCACATGCGCCGCGATCTGCAGCACGGAGTCGGCGGAGGTGTAGAGGATCAGCTCGCCCGTCTCCAGGTGATGGCGGCCGTAGTCCTCGATCACCTCGGTGCCGCTGTAGGGACGGTTGCAGCAGAAGCGCTGTCCGGTCGCCTCCTCGAGCGCCTCGATCACCTCGGGCGGGAAGCCGTCGGGATACGTCGGCAGGGCGTGCTCGGGCACGACGCCCATCAGCTCCCAGTGGCCGGTGGTCGACTCCTTGCCCGGCCCGAGCGGGTGCAGGCGGCCGTGCAGCACCGGCTGCACGGCGGGCGGGACGCCCTCGATCGGGATGATCGAGCCGAGCCCCAGCCGTTGCAGATTCGGCAGGTCGAGGCCGCCGACGCGCTCGGCGAGGTGGCCGAGCGTGTTCGAGCCGGCGTCGCCCGCGTAATCGGAGGCGTCGGGAAGCGCTCCGACTCCACAGGCGTCGAGGACGATGACGGCGGCTCGCGGCATGGCAAGGTATCTACCAGGATTGGCGCAACTCATCGGGCATACTGGGTTCGTGATCCGCAGGCTTCCCCACGTGGACCGGGTCGGGATCGAGGAGCGGGCGGCGCTGCTCGGGAAGCGCTCGATCAAGACGAGCGCGAAGCAGCAGGGCATCCGGCTGGCGGTCTCGATGACGGACCTGACGACGCTCGAGGGCGCCGACACCGCCGGGAAGGTGCGCAACCTGTGCGCGAAGGCGGTGTGCCCGGCGCCGACCACGCCCGAGATACCGTCGTGCGCGGCGGTCTGCGTCTACCCCTCACTGATCGGGGTGGTGCGCGAGTCGCTCGAGGGCACCGGCGTGAAGGCGGCCGCCGTGACCACGGCGTTCCCCAGCGGGCAGGCCTCGCTGGACGTGAAGCTGCGCGACGCCGAGGAGGCGGTGGCGGCGGGCGCCGAGGAGATCGACATGGTGATCTCGCGCGAGGCCTTCCTGTCGGGAGACGACACGCGCGTGATGGAGGAGATCGTGCGCGTGCGCGAGGCCTGCGGGGACGCCCACCTCAAGGTCATCCTCGAGACCTCGGAGCTCGGCTCGTACGACCACGTCCGGCACGCCTCGATGCTCGCGATGGAGGCTGGGGCTGAGTTCATCAAGACCTCGACCGGAAAGTCCTCGGCCGGAGCGACGCCGGGCGTCACGCTCGTGATGCTCGAGGCGATCCGCGACTACGCCGAGCGCTCGGGCCGGATCGTCGGGATGAAGGCCGCCGGCGGCGTCTCGAACAGCAAGGCGGCGCTGCACCGGCTCGTGCTGGTGAAGGAGACGCTCGGCGACGAGTGGCTTACCCCGGAGCGCTTCCGCTTCGGCGCCTCGTCGCTGCTGAACGACCTCCTCATGCAGTACGAGAAGACGGAGACCGGCCGCTACGCGCGGCCCGACGACTTCTCGAAGGAGTAATGGCAACCCAGGAGACACGCACCCGGATCGTCTGGGACTACGCGCCCGCCCCAGAGTCGCCCGACCACGTGCGGCTGCGCGACTCGTACGGCCTCTTCATCGATGGCGACTTCCGCGACCCGCTCGACGGGACGCGCGTCCCCTCGATCAACCCGGCCACGGAGGAGTCGCTCGCCGACGTGGCCTTCGCCGGGCCCCGTGACCTACGCCGCGCGGTGGAATCGGCGCGGGCCGCGCAGCCGGGCTGGGCGGGGCTGACCGGGCTCGAGCGCGGCAAGTACCTGTTCCGTGTCGCACGCCTGATCCAGGAGCGCGCGCGCGAGCTCGCCGTCGTCGAGTCGATGGACGGCGGCAAGCCGATCCGCGAGTCGCGCGACGTCGACGTGCCGCTCGCAGCCGCGCACTTCTTCCACTACGCCGGCTGGGCGGACAAGCTCTCCTACGGCGTGGCCGGGCGCTCGGTCGCGCCGCTCGGCGTCGCGGCGCAGATCGTGCCCTGGAACTTCCCGCTGCTCATGGCTGCCTGGAAGCTGGCGCCCGCGCTCGCGTGCGGGAACACCGCAGTGCTGAAGCCGGCCGAGACCACACCGCTCACCGCGCTCGTCCTCGCCGAGATCTTCCAGGAGGCGGAGCTGCCGCCGGGCGTCGTGTCGATCCTCCCCGGCGACGGTGCGGCCGGCGCGGCGCTCGTCCGCGAGCCCGGCATCGACAAGGTCGCGTTCACGGGCTCAACCGGGGTCGGCAAGGACATCCAGGCGGCGCTCGCGGGCCGCGGCATCTCGCTAACGCTCGAGCTCGGCGGCAAGTCGGCGAACGTGGTCTTCGAGGACGCCGCGCTCGACCAGGCCGTCGAGGGAATCGTCAACGGGATCTTCTTCAACCAGGGGCACGTCTGCTGCGCGGGCTCGCGGCTCCTGATCCAGGAGAGCGTCGCGGACGTCGTGATCGGAAAGCTCTGGGAGCGCATGGGCCGGCTGCGGGTGGGCGATCCGCTCGACAAGAACACCGACGTCGGCGCCATCAACTCGCGCGAGCAGCTCTCGCGCATCCAGGAGCTCGTGGCGGCCGGCGAGGAGGAGGGCGCGGTCCGCCGGACGGTCTCCTGCGAGCTGCCCGAGCGAGGCTGGTGGTTCGCGCCGACGATCTTCACCGAGGTCGCGCCCGCCCACCGGATCGCGGTCGAGGAGATCTTCGGGCCGGTCGTGTCGGTGCTCACCTTCCGCACCCAGGCCGAGGCGATCGAGAAGGCGAACAACTCCGCCTACGGCCTCGCCGCCGGCATCTGGACCGACAAGGGCGCAAAGGCCTTCGAGGTCGCGAGCGCGTTGCAGGCCGGCGTCGTCTGGCAGAACACCTACAACCACTTCGATCCGACGGCCGCCTTCGGCGGCTACAAGGAGAGCGGGTTCGGGCGCGAGGGCGGCCCGGCGGGGCTGCGGCCCTACCTGAAGGTCTCATGAGCCGCCTCGCCGTCCCCAAGACCTACAAGCTCTACCTGGGCGGCGCCTTCGTACGCTCGGAGTCCGGGCGCTACGACCGCGTGCAGGAGCGCAACGTCCCGCGCGGCTCGCGCAAGGACGTGCGCGACGCGGTCCGCGCGGCGCGGGCCGCCGCTCGGCCCTGGGCCGCCCGCACGGCGTACAACCGCGGCCAGATTCTCTACCGCGCAGCCGAGGCCTTGGAGTCACGCGGCGGGGAGCTGGGCGTGGCGCGTCCCGAGCTCGAGGCCTCGATCGACGTGCTCGTGCACTACGCCGGCTGGACCGACAAGTTCCAGCCGGTGCTCGGCGGCATCAACCCGGTCGCGGCGCCTTTCCTGTCCTTCTCGCTGCCCGAGCCCACCGGCGTCGTCGGAATCGTCGCGCCGGAGGAGCCCGAGCTGCTCGGCCTCGTGGCCGAGCTGGCGCCGGCGCTCGCCGCCGGCAACACGGTCGTCGCGGTGCTCTCCGAGGCGCGTCCGCTGGCCGGTCTCGACCTCGGCGAGGTGCTCGGCGTATCGGACGTGCCGGGCGGCGTCGTGAACCTGCTGTCGGGACGGCGGGGCGAGCTGGCGCCGGCGCTCGCTTCGCACCGCGACCTCAACGCGGTCGTGGACGTCTCGGAGGATCCCGAGCTGGGCACAAAGATCGACCGGCTGGCCGCGGACTCCGTGACGCGCGTGCGTCATGCGGGCGCGACGACGAGCTATGACGACGCCGTCGCCGATGCGCTCGGCCGGCTCGAAGCGGTCGTCGAGCTGAAGACGGCCTGGCATCCGGTCGGGGCATGACCCGGGCGCGCGCCGCAGCGGGGAGCCTCGTGTTCCTGCTGCTGGCGCCGGGCGTCACCGCCGGGCTCGTGCCGTGGCTCCTGACCGGCTGGGAGGTCGATCAGTCGTTCGCCTGGTTGCCGCTGCAGCTGCTCGGCGCGCTACTGATCGTCGCCGGCGCCGCCGTGCTGCTGCACGCCTTCGCCCGCTTCGTGATCGAGGGAATCGGGACGCCGG
>CAWGZM010000002.1:0-76008 GCA_963827065.1 uncultured Thermoleophilaceae bacterium
TCCTGATCGGCACCTGGCGGATCACCCGGCGCGAGGTGTCGGTGTAGAGGCTCTGCGGCTGCTGTGGCCTCTCAGGAGTTGTCGACAAGGAGCGCGCCCTCTTGCCATGCATGCATGCGAAGGGCGCGCTCCTCTATCGCGGCCTGAAAAGATGACCCGTCCGTGAAGGTTTGGACGACCAAGCGGAGCTAGATCATCGGCTTCCGCCTTGGACGACGACCGAAACCCGCGCGCCATTGCCACCAGAGTGTTGGATCCCCATGAAAGGAGCATTCAGCCAACGGCCGGGTGCGACTGTCGCTATGCGCGAGTTGCACTAGCGCCGGCGGAGCCGGCCAGTCTTGAGCTATTCGTTAGGCGCGACCCACCGGCATCGCGCCTCGCCGCACTCAGTCTCGCCCTGACCCAGCCCACCGCGCCGGACTTATGGTTCAGCCCAGGGCCCCAAGATTCTGGAAAGGAGCGCCTGATATGAGCACCGACACTGGCAAGGTGGTCGTGAACAGGGCGATGTCGCTTGACGGCTTCATCGCCGGTCCCGGCCACACGATGGACTGGATCTTCGATTTCCTGACACCGGACGCATTCCCTGAAGTCATGGCCGCCACTGGTGCGATGCTTATCGGCCGGGGTACCTACGAGGTTGCCAAGCAGATGCCCGACGAGGAGCGCAACTACGAGGGCGGAGCCCAGTTCGTCCTCACCCACGATCCTCCCGACAAGCCGGACCCGAACGTCACATTCCTCACCTGTGACATCGCGGAAGCCGTCGCCACGGCGCTAAGCGCCGCGGGCGGTAAGAACCTGGAGATCCTCGGCGCCGACCTGGCCAGCCAGTGCCTGCAGCGAGGGCTCGTCGACGAGATTCTGGTCTATGTCCTCCCGGTGCTCTTGGGCGACGGGGTCCGCTTTTCGACCCCGACCCTCCACAGGATTGACCTCGAACCATTCAGCAACACCCAGTCGGGCGCCGTCACCATGCTCCGCTTCCGTGTGCCTCCCGCCTCCAGCGTGCTCTAGCCTCGGCGGTCCGAAGTCAGCGTTCGGTGATTTGTGCCGGGACCCCCGATTCTGCATAGGCGGGTCACGCCTGTGTCGCGGTGGCCGGGTCCTGACCCCGGCTTGCGCTTCGCGCGAGGAGCAGGAGTCGTCAGCCGCTGCGTCACGGAAACGTGGCCCGGCGGAGATGGGCGGTGCCCGGCTCGAACGGGCGACCTCCTGCTTGTAAGGCAGGCGCTCTACCAACTGAGCTAACCGCCCCGGCGGCCGAGTCTAGTATCAGCTGTCGTGGATTCCCGGCTCTTCTGGAAGTCGCTGCTCGTGCAGGCCGCCTTCGTCGGCGTGCTATTCGCGATCCTCGTCGCGCTGCCGCTGGGCGACGACTTCTTCGAGGACTACGGCTGGGTCATCGGGCCGGTCGCTTGGTTCGGCTGCTCGCTGCTCACGGCACGCGTGCTCGACATCCCCGCCGGCTACGTGCTCTTCTCGGCGGTCGCGGCGGGCGTCTGCGGAGCGATCGTGCTGCTCGTCGCGACGCATTGGGCGGGCATGGTCGTCGCGCTGCTCGTGTTCGCGGCCTCGAACGCGACCTACGACCCGGATGCGGTCGAGGAAGACGCCGACAGCTTCACGGCTGCGAAGTAGCCCCGACGAGAATCGAACTCGCGCTACGAGAGTGAAAGTCTCGCGTGCTAACCACTACACCACGGGGCCGCTAGTCGGATTCTAGGCTCGCCGTGCGCAATCATCTGCGCGAGCCCCCGTAGCTCAATTGGCAGAGCAAGCGCCTTTTAAGCGCAAGGTTGGAGGTTCGATTCCTCCCGGGGGCATTTTGCGGAGGGAGCTCGGCTCAGGCCGCGGCGGCCCGGCCGCTCGCGGCGCGGCTCGTCTTCGGCGGCGACTCGGCGGTGAGCACGACGTCGAGCAGGCCGGGGAAGCGGTCGTCGAGGTCAGCCTTGCGGAGCGACAGCATCCGCGTGCGGCCCTCGGGGCGCGTCCGGACGACGCCCGACTCCCGCAGCACGCGGAAGTGGTGTGAGAGCGTCGCCTTCGAGAGCCCGAGGTCGAACGTGCCGCAGGTGCACTCGTCACGGAGCGCCAGCTGGCGGACTATCTGAAGACGCGCCGGGTCGCTCAGTGCGTGGAGCACGTCGGGGAGCTCGAGCTCCGTGCAAGATGGGTGATGGGGCTCTCTCATCGAATGGAAGCCTGCCGCCGCAACTCTAGCGACCGTTCGATGGATGTCTAAGCGGCACCGCGCTTGATCAATGGCGGAAGTGGCGGCGGGCCGTGAAGACCATCGCCACGCCGGCCGCGTCGCACGCCTCGACGACCTCGGGATCGCGCTGCGAGCCGCCGGGCTGGATGATCGCGCGCACGCCCGCGTCGATGGCGAGCTGGGGCCCGTCGACGAAGGGGAAGAAGGCGTCCGAGGCCATGACCGCGCCCTCGAGCGGGCGCTCGGCGGCACGCGCCTTGTCGATCGCTATCCGCACGGAGTCGACGCGGCTCATCTGGCCGGCGCCGATTCCCACGGTGCCGAGGTTTCGCGCGAGGACGATCGCGTTCGAGCGCACGTGCTTGCACACGCGCATCGCAAACAGCAGCTCGCCCCACTCCTGCTCGGTCGGCTTGCGCTCCGTCGCGACGCTCATGTCCTCGCGTAGCTCGAGCCCGGTGTCGCGGTCCTGCACGAGCAGCCCGCCGCGCACGCGCTTGTAGTCGTGCTCGTTGATCGTGGCCCGGCGGCGCTCCTGGTTCTCGAGCACGCGCACGTTCGGCTTCTGCATCAGGATCTCGAGCGCATCGTCCTCGTAGCCCGGGGCAAACACCAGCTCGACGAATATCTGGTGCAGCTTCTCGGCGAGTGCCCGGTCGACGATCCGGTTGAAGCAGAAGACACCTCCGAAGGCACTCAGGCGGTCCGTCGCGAGCGCCCTGTCGAACGCGTCGCCCAGGTCCGTCCCGACCGCCGCACCGCAGGGGTTGTTGTGCTTGACGATCGCCGCCGCCGGCAGCTCGAAGTCCTCGACGAGCCGGCGCCCGGACTCGAGGTCGAGCAGGTTGTTGAAGGAGAGCTCGCGGCCGTGCAGCTTCGAGACCATCGAGATCAGGTGGGAGCGCGCCCCCACCTCCGCGTAGTACGCCGCGCGCTGGTGCGGGTTCTCGCCGTAGGCGAGGTCGAGCACCTTCTCGTACGAGCGCGTGTACTGCGACGGGAAGTCCTCCTCGCGCTCGGAGAACCAGCGTGAGATCGCGCTGTCATAGCGCGCCGTGTAGGCGAACGCCTCGAGCGCGAGGCTCTGGCGCGTCCGCGACGAGAGCTTGCCCTGACTCTCCGTCAGCTCCTCGATGACGGCGTCGTAGCTCTCCGGGGACACCACGACGGCGGCGTAGGCGTGGTTCTTCGCCGCCGCACGGATCAGCGTCGGCCCGCCTATGTCGATGTTCTCGATCACCTCGGCGTCGTCCACGCCGCGCCGGGCCGCCACGCGCTCGAACGGGTAGAGGTTCACGCAGACGAGGTCGATTGGCTCGATCTCGAGCGAGTTCAGCGTGTCCACGTGGCCCGTCTCGGAGCGCACCGCCAGCATGCCCGCGTAGATGCGCGGATTGAGCGTCTTCACGCGGCCGTCGAGGATCTCCGGAAACCCCGTGTAGTCCTCGACCGTGCGAACCTCGATGCCCTCCTCGAGCAGGTCGTGCGCCGTGCCGCCGGTCGACACGATCTCGGCGCCCAGCTCCGCGAGCCCGCGCGCGAACTCGACGATCCCGCGCTTGTCGGACACGCTCAGCAGGGCGCGCCGGATGCGAACCTCGCCGGGCGCGGTGAGATCGACGCCGCGCGGCTCAGTCTGGGACATCGACGTGCACCAATCGGGGATTCCGGGTGTCGAGCCTCACTTTGCCCTGCGCGATCAGCCGCACCGCCCGTGGCAACAGGCGGTGCTCGATCTGGTGGACCCGCTCCTCGATCGTCGCGATATCTCGATGGTATGGAAGGTCGAAGGCTTCCTGCAAGAGAACCGGACCAGTGTCGACCCCTTCGTCGACGAAGTGGATCGTCACGCCGCTGACCTTCACGCCGTATTCGAGCGCCTGCTCGATCGCGCGTACGCCCGGGAAAGCCGGCAGCAGAGCGGGGTGGACGTTGATCATGCGGCCCGCGAAGCGACGTATGAACTCGGGCGTGAGCACCTCCATGAAGCCTGCCAGCACGAGCAGGTCGGGGCACCGCTTCTCGAGCCACTCCCCCAGCGCGGCGTCACGCGCGGCGCGGCCGCCGTACTCGCCGATCGCGAAGACACCCGTCTCGACCCCCGCTCGTTCTGCGCGAGCCAGGCCGCCGGCATCGCGCCGGCTCGCCGCGACGGCCACTACCTCGATCCCGTCGCGGCCGTGCACCGTGTCGAGCAGCGCCTGCAAGTTCGTGCCCTCACCCGAGACCAGAACCGCGATGTCGAAGCTCACGCCGCGACGCGCAACACCGGGTAGGGCCCGCCGCTCGTCTCGAGCCGCCCCTCGTCGATCAGCTCGTCAACGCGCGCGAGGATGTCGGCGCGGCGCAGGTGCGAGGACGTCCCGTAGGCCGGCAACCCGTCGTACGAGTTGCGCTGGATCTTCTTGCTGCGCGACCCGTGCAGGATCTCCGCGCAGGTGGTCCGGCCGACCGACGGGCTCGCACTCGACGCGACCGCGATGATCGCCTCATCGAGGTTGCCGATCTCGACCGGGTCGGGTGGTGGAGCGACCACCTGCAGCGCCGGGTCGCAGACGTCGCAGCAGCCCGCCGCGCCCGCGGCGAGCTCGGAGTGGTCGCCGAAGTGGCGCAGGATCGCGAGCCGCCGGCAGCTCTCCTGCTCGACGTAGGCCCAGATCTCGCGGTACTGGCGCCAGCGGGCGCGCGCACCCTCCTCGATCGACGCGCGGCATAGGGCCGCCGCGCGGCCGTCGAAGCGGCCGAGCACCCGGCCGGCGATCCGGTCGGGCGCCGACGGCGAGGGGGTGATCACCCCGGCGCGCGTGAGGTGCCCGACGAGTGCGCGCAGCCGCTCGCCGTCGCCGCGCAGCGCGCGCGCCTCGGCGTGCGCGTCGAGCGCGTAGCGGCCCTCGCCGTCAGCGGCCGCCGCGATCCGGTCGGCGAGCCAGCCCGGCAGGTCGGCGTCCATCTCCTCGCGCTTGATGAAGTGGACGTGCAGGGCGCGGTCGCGGTTCTCGGCGAGCAGCAGCGCGCGCGCCGGCAGCCCGTCGCGTCCGGCGCGGCCCGCCTCCTGGTAGTAGGCCTCGAGCGACGACGGCACGCTCGCGTGCACGACCGTCCTGACGTTCGGCTTGTCGACGCCCATCCCGAAGGCGTTGGTGGCGCAGATCACATCCAGGTCGTCAGCCAGAAAGCGCCGCTGAACGTCGGCGCGCCGGCCACGGTCGAGGCCGGCGTGGTACGCGGCGGCCCGGACCCCGAGCGCGGCGCCCAGCTCCTCCGCGCGCTCCTCCGAGCCCGCCCGCGTGCCGGCATAGACGATCGCGGGCAGCGCCCCGTCGGCGCGTAGAGCCTCCGTCAGGAGCCGCGCCTTCTCGTGCCCGCCCGGGCGCGCGACCGTGAAGCTGATGTTCGGCCGATCGAAGCCGGTGGCCACCCTCAGCGGATCGCGCAGGCCGAGCCGGCGCACGACGTCGGCCGCCACGCGCGGCGTGGCCGTGGCCGTGGAGGCCACGAGCGCGGAGGCCGAGAGGGCGCGGGCGGCGTCCGCGAGCCGGAAGTAATCGGGCCTGAAGTCATGCCCCCACTGCGAGACGCAGTGCGCCTCGTCGACCACGAACAGCCCCACTCGAACATTCGCCCGCATGCGGTCGAGGAAGCCGGGCGCGGCGAACCGCTCCGGCGCAACGTAGAGCAGCCGCAGCTCTCCGCTGGCCGCGCGCGAGAGCACCTCGGCGTTCCGGCTCGAGTCCTGCTGCGCGTTGACGAGCGCCACGCGCTCACCGAGCCCGCGCGCCGCGAGCGCCTCGACCTGGTCCTGCATCAGCGCGACGAGCGGCGACACCACCACGGTGAGGTCGTCGCGCAGGAGCGCCGGCAGCTGATAACAGAGCGACTTGCCCGAGCCCGTCGGCATCACGACCAGCACGTCGCGCCCGGCGAGGGCCGCCTCGCACGCCTCGCGCTGGCCCGGCCGGAAGTCCGGGAAGCCGAAGTGAGAGTGGAGCGCGCCGGTCAGGTCCATGAGCGGAAGGGATCCCTCCGTCGCCGGCCGAGCCGGCGACCTCGGGAACGGCCCACAGTAGCGCCGCTCGCGGCGGGAGCGGCGCGCCTGTTGCAGGCCCGTAACGCAGGTAGCGAAGAAGTTGCGAAGGACGCCTAGCGGCGCAGCACGGCCAGCTCTTCGAGTGCGAACTTGCCGCCCGCCGCGTCGGTGCGCTCGAGCGGGTACTCGCCCGAGAAGCACGCATCGCAGTGGGTCTCGCGCGTCGAGCGGATCGCCTCGTAGACGCCCTCGAGCGACAGGTAGCGGAGCGAGTCGCAGCTGAGCTCCTCCGCCACCTCGTCGTCGGTGCGACCGTAGGCCACCATCTCCTGGGTCGTCGACATGTCTATCCCGTAGTGGCAGGGATGGCGGATCGGCGGCGCGGAGATACGCATGTGGATCTCGAGCGCGCCCGCGTCGCGCAGCATCTGGACGATCTGGCGCGTCGTGTTGCCGCGCACGATCGAGTCGTCGACGACCACGAGCCGCTTGCCCTCGACCACCTCGCGCAGCGGGTTGAACTTCATGCGCAGGCCATGCCGGCGAAGCTCCTGGCCGGGCTGGATGAACGTGCGCGCGACGTAGCGGTTCTTGATGAGCCCTTCGTCGCGCGGGATTCCGGACGCCTTCGAGTAGCCGGCGGCCGCCGGGTTGCCCGAGTCCGGCACGGCGATCACGACATCCGCATCGGTGGGCGCCTCGCGCCACAGGATCTCGCCCATCTTGCGCCGCGACACCTGAGTGCGGTTGCCCTCGAGGATCGAGTCGGGCCGCGCGAAGTAGATGTGCTCGAAGACGCAGAACGCGCGCCGCTCGGACTCGACCAGCTGACGGGTCTCGATTCCGCGCGCCCCGAGCGAGACCATCTCGCCCGGCTGCACCTCGCGCAGCAGCTCGGCCCCGATGATGTCGAAGGCGCAGCTCTCCGAGGCGACGCAGTAGCGATCACCGACCATGCCGAGCGCGAGCGGGCGCAGGCCCGCCGGATCGCGGAAGGCGACCACGGCTTCCTTCGTCATCACGACCGTCGAGAAGGCCCCCTCGAGCCGCGGCATCACGTCGGCGAGCGCGTCCTCGATCCGCTCCGCCTCGTGGGTCGAGAGCAGCGCGGCGATGATCTCGGAGTCGGAGGTGCCGCGGAACTGGACACCGCTGTCGCTGAGCTCTGCGTGCAGCTCGACGGCGTTGATGAGGTTGCCGTTGTGGGCGAGCGCGACCTGACGGCGGTCCGAGCGCCACACCGGCTGTGCGTTCTCCCAGGCCGAGGAGCCGGTCGTCGAGTAGCGCACGTGGCCGACGGCCATCTCGCCCTGCAGCGCCCGCAGCTTCTCCTCGTCGAACACCTGCGAGACGAGCCCGACGTCGCGCACGGTCATGATCTGGCCGCCCTCGCAGACGGCTATTCCGGCGGACTCCTGACCGCGGTGCTGGAGCGCGAACAGCGAGAAGTAGGCGAGCCGCGCGACGTCCATGTCCGGCGCGTAGACGCCGAAGACGCCGCACTCGTCGCGAGGTCCGTCGCGATGGTCGAGCTCAGGGTTCATCTCATTGCGGGCAGAGACCGATGCGGCGTCTTGAGACCACCGGCGGGCGAGGTCCCTGCCACGCGTTCGAGAGTACCAGCGGGTCAGGTCAGCGCCGCCGGGATGGCGCCCTCGTAGACCTCGCGCAGGCGCGCGACCGGAACCGTGAGCGAGGCCCCGATCGAGAGAGCCTCGCCGCCGACCTCGCCGATCACGAGGGCGCCCGGCAGCGCCTCGACGACAGCCCGCGGCCCGGACACGACGACGCCTCCCGGTCCCTCGCCGAACAGCGTGGCGTCGTCCGCGGCGGCGAGCCCGATGCGCGCGCCGATCCGGCCCTCGATGCAGCACTCAGCGAGCGCGCAGGCGAGCCCACCCTCGCTGACGTCATGCGCGCTCGCGAGCGCGCCCGCGCGCGCCGCCTCCCGCAGCGCGGCGAGCCCAGCAGCCTGCTCGGCAAGGTCGAGCGGCGGCAGCCTGCGTGCCAGCCGCCCGCGCAGCTTCTCGAGCTCGGAGCCCTCGAGCGCCGGCGCAAACGGCCCCAGCAGCGCGACCGCGTGGCCTTCCTCGGCAAACCCCACGCCGGGCGCGCGCCCCGGGTCGGGCAGCTTGCCGACCATGCCGACAATCGGGGTCGGGTAGATCGGCCCGCCGCCGCCCTCGTTGTAGAGCGACACGTTGCCGCCCACCACCGGCACGCCGAGCGCGAGGCAGGCGTCGCGCAGGCCCTCGACGGCGCGCGTCAGCTGCCAGGCGATGTGCGGCTTCTCGGGATTCCCGAAGTTGAGGCAATTGGTGAGGCCGAGGGGCTCGGCTCCGACACACGCGAGGTTGCGCGCACACTCGAGCACCGCCTCGACCGCGCCTGTGTACGGATCGCAGGCGACGCGCCGGCCGTTGCCGTCGATCGAGACCGCGAGCGCCCCGCTGCCGCCGTCGCCCGCGAGCATCAGCACGGCGGCGTCCGCCGCGCCCGGCCTGCGCGCCGTGCGCGAGCCGACGATCGAGTCGTACTGCTCGAAGACGTGGCGCTTGGAGGCGATGTTCGGCGAGCCGAGCAGCGCGAGCAGCGTCTCCTCGGCCGGGCTGTCCTCCGCGAGGCGCGCCGGCGGGTCCGCGTAGAGCGGCCCCTCGGGCTCGACCGGCTCGAGGTCGTACAGCGGGCAGTCGTCGACGAGCGCCTCGACCGGCATGTCGCCGACGAGCTCGTCGCCGTGGAAGACACGCAGATGGCGCGTATCGGTGACCTCGCCGATCGGCGTCGCGCGCACCTCCCAGCGCTCGCACAGGTCGAGCACGTCCGCGAGCCGCTCGGGCTCTACCACGCACAGCATCCGCTCCTGCGACTCGGAGATCATGATCTCGAAGGGCTCCAGGTCGGGCTCGCGGAGCGGGACCCGCGATACGTCGATGTCGAGCCCTACCTCGCCCTTCGACGCCATCTCGGACGAGGAGGAGGAGAGCCCCGCCGCACCAAGATCCTGCAGCGAGCGCAGCAGGCCGCGCTCGAGCAGCTCGAGGCAGCACTCGACGAGCTTCGACTCCTCGAACGGATCCCCGATCTGCACGCTCGGGCGCTTCGAGGCGTCCTCCTCCGAGAGCTCCGCGCTCGCAAGCACCGAGGCGCCGCCGATGCCGTCGCGGCCGGTGCGGGCGCCGAGCAGCACCAGCACGTTCCCGACGCCGGCGGCGGCGCTGCGGATCAGGGCCTCCTGCCGCGTGAGCCCCACGCACATGGCGTTGACGAGGCAGTTCTGCTCGTAGGCGGGCTCGAACATGACCTCGCCGCCGACGGTGGGGACGCCGATCGAGTTGCCGTAGTGGCCGATCCCCTTGACCGCGCCCTCGAACAGGTAGCGCGAGCGGGCCGAGTCGAGCTCGCCGAAGCGCAGCGAGTCGAGCACGGCGATCGGGCGGGCGCCGACCGCGAAGATGTCGCGCAGGATGCCGCCCACGCCGGTGGCGGCGCCCTGGAAGGGCTCGACCGCGCTCGGGTGGTTGTGCGACTCGACCTTGAAGGCCACCGCCAGACCGTCCCCGGCGTCAACCACGCCGGCGTTCTCGCCGGGCCCCATCAGCAGGTGCGGCCCTTCCGTCGGGAGCAACCGCAGCAGCTTCTTCGAGTGCTTGTACGCGCAGTGCTCGGACCACATGAGCGAGAAGACGGCCAGCTCGAGCGGATTCGGCTCGCGCCCGAGGCGCGCGCATATCCCCTCGTACTCCGAGTCGGTGAGGCCGAGCTCGCGATGTCGGGCGGCGGAGGCCGCCTCGCTCACGCGGGGACCATCGCGAGCGATTCGAACAGCCGCCCGCCGTCTGCGGACCCGGTGAGCGGGTCGACGGCGTGCTCGGGATGCGGCATGAGGCCCATGACGTTGCGCCCGGCGTTGCAGACACCGGCGATGTCGTCCATGGCGCCGTTCGGGTTCTGGCCCTGCGCGTAGCGCAGCACGACCTGATCCTCCGGCAGCGTGCCCAGCGGAGCGAAGTAGCGCCCGGTGGTGTGCTTGACCGGGATCGAGAGCCGGTCGCCCTGCTCGCAGGTGCGCGTGAAGACGGTATCGGTGGCCTCGACGACCACCTCGACCTGGCGGCAGACGAAGCGCAGCGAGTCGTTTGGCAGCAGCGCGCCGGGCAGCAGGCCCGCCTCGCACAGCACCTGGAAGCCGTTGCAGATGCCGAAGACGGGGCCGCCGTCGCCCGCGAAGTCCATGACCGCCTCCATCATCGGCGAGAAGCGAGCGATCGCGCCGACGCGCAGGTAGTCGCCGTACGAGAAGCCGCCCGGCACCACGACGGCGTCGATGCCGGTGAGGTCGCGGTCGCCGTGCCAGAGCAGCTCGGCGTCGCCGAAGCGGCGACAGGCGTGCAGCGCGTCGACCTCGTCGCAGGAACCGGGGAAGCGGACCACGCCGAACCTCACGCGTTCGACCTCCGCGGGGCATCCAGCCCCGCGTTCTGATGATGTCGACGGGCCTCCGGCCCGTCGACATTGATCTCGTAGTCCTCGATGAGCGGGTTCGCCAGGAGGCGCTCGCACATCTCCGGAAGCGTTCCCGCGTCCTCCACGTCCAACTCGATCAGCCGGCCAACATGCACGTTCTGTACCCCCTCGAAGCCAAGCGCAGGCAGCGCCCGCTCGACGGCCTGGCCCTGTGGATCGAGGATGCCCTCCTTCGGGCGAATCAACACCCGCGCCCTCATACCGCCGAGCGCTCCAGCCACTTCGAGAAGGGCTCGCCCGCGATCCGCTCGTACGCCTCGACGTAGCGCGCGCGCGTGCCCTCGACGACGTCGTCGGGCAGCTCCGGGGCGGGCGGGCGCTTGTCCCAGCCGGAGCCCGAGGCCCAGTCGCGCACGTACTGCTTGTCGAAGCTCGGCTGGCCGTGACCGGGCTCGTAGCCGTCGGCCGGCCAGAAGCGCGACGAGTCGGGCGTGAGCACCTCGTCACCGAGCACGATGGTCCCGTCGGCGCGGCGGCCGAACTCGAACTTCGTGTCCGCGAGGATGATCCCGCGCTCGCGCGCGTGCTCGGCGCCGCGCCGGTAGATCTCGATCGAGAGGCGGCGCAGCTCCTCGAGCAAGGCACGATCGCCCACGATCTCGGCGGCGCGCTCGAAGTCGACGTTCTCGTCGTGGTCGCCGAGCTCCGCCTTCGTGGCGGGGGTGAAGATCGGCTCGGGAAGCTGCTCGGACTCGACTCAGCCCGGCCGGCAGCTCGATTCCGCAGACGGCGCCGGTCGCCTGGTAGTCCTTCCAGCCCGACCCCGTGATGTAGCCGCGCACGACGCACTCGACGGGCACCATCTCGAGCCGCTCGACCAGCATCGCGCGTCCCGCGTACTCCTCGGGGACGTCCGTGTAGGAGACGAGATGGTTCGCGCAGACGTCGCCCAGGCGGTCGAGCCAGAACGCGGTCAGACCGGTGAGAACCTTGCCCTTGTCGGGGATCGGCGTCGGATGGACGACGTCGTACGTCGAGATGCGATCGGAGGCGACAAGCAGCAGGCGATCCTCGCCCACGGCGTAAATGTCCCTCACCTTCCCGCTGGTCAGGTGCGTGAGAGAGGCGGCATCGCTCACTGCGCCGAATCTATCAACGGCCCCCGACTGGTCGACCGTCGACATTCGTTGTAACCACGCTGGTTACGGTAGTTTCCCCTCGCCGGGGTCGTTAATGGACTGCCGAACTCGGCTGGCCCCGACTTGGAAACTCGCATGCATTCACGACGAATCGCCGCCGTCGCACTGGCCCTCTGCGCACTCGCCCCTGCCGCGGCCCATGCCGCGCGCACCGCCTATGTCGCAGACGACGCGGACGTGACCGCCCAGCTCATGGTCGGCCCGGGCGGCGCGCTTGCGCCGCTCGTCCCGCCCCAGCTCGACACCGATTCGCCGCGGCGCCTCACGATGACCCCGGACGGGACCTCGCTCTACATCACCGCCGGGCCGCCCGGCCACGGCAGCGTCCTGCAGTACGACGTGGCTGCTGACGGCACGGCGACCCCCAAGGCGGCGCCGGCAGTGGACGCGGGCGTGAAGCCGACGGCGATCGCGATCGACCCGGCCGGCCAGACGCTGTACGTGGCCGACAAGGGCAGCAACGACGTACGCCAGTACCACGTCGGCGCGGGCGGCGCGCTCGAGCCGCTCGCCACGGTCGTGCTGCACGGGTCGCCGGTCGGCCTCACCGTGGCTCCCGACGGGGCGCGCGTCTACCTGACTGTCGGCGGCTTCATCAAGTCGATGGAGGTCGGCGAGGACGGTGGGCTCGATCCCGCCACGCTCGACGCGACCAGGACCGGCGGACTCCTCTCGGACGTCGTGATCACCCCCGACGGCGACCATCTCTACGCCTCGAGCGACGACGGCATATTCGGCTTCGAGGTCGGCGACGACGGCTCGCTCAGCCGGCTCGGCCCGCCGGCAACCGCCACCGGCGCAAAGGTCGGGTCGGTTGCCATCTCCGCCGACGGCAAGAGCCTCTACGCCGGGGTCGACTCCCGGGTGGGCGGCCGGCTTCTCCAGTTCACCATCGGCGCGGGCGGATCACTCGTCCCCAAGGACCCGGCGAGCCTCGCAGTCGACGGCAAGCCCGGCGATCTCGCCATCACGCCCGACGGGCGCAGCCTGTACGTGGCCGCCGGCGATCTCGAGCTCTTCGATCTCGATGCGACCGGGCTCGCCAGCCCGAAGGCTTCGGGCGCCGTCGACCTGGCGAAGGCGACCGGTGTCGTCGTCAGCCCGAACCAGGCGCCGGTGGCGCGCTTCGAGGTCGCCGTGGCGCCCGCCGGCAGCGCGGTCAGCTTCGACGCGGGCACGGCCTCCGATTCGGACGGCTCGATCACTCGCTATGACTGGAACTTCGGTGACGGCAACACGCTCCCGAATGGCGGCCCGCAGGTCGCACACGTCTATGCGCAGCCGGGCGCGTACGAGGCCACGCTCGTGGTGACAGACAACGAGGGCGCCTCGACGCTCACGATCTTCACCGGCAACTCGGTGCTGGGCAACGGCTCGCCCGCCGCAACGACCAGCCGGCTAGTGGTGGTGAGCGCGCCCGAGCTGCCGCTTCCCGCGCCGATCCCGGCGCAACCGGCCCGTCCGGTGCTCGGCGAGAGCGTGATCGTCGAGCCTGCCGCCGGCCGCGTGCGTGTGCGCCTGCCCGGCCAAGGAACCTTCGTCAACCTGCGCAGCCTGCGGGTGATTCCCGTCGGCTCGCTTGTCGACACCCGCCGCGGCAAGGCCCTTCTGAGCAGCGTGCGGGACCGCTCAGGCAGCGTTCAGCAGGGGCACTTCTCGAAGGGGGTCTTCCAGGTGCGCCAGCGGCGCTCCGAGCGCTACCTGACGGAGCTCGTACTGCGCGGGGAGATCGGGCCGTGCCCGGAGAGCGGGAGCGCGACCGCCTCTGCGCGGGCAAGCCGGAAGCTCTGGGGCAACGGCAACGGCCGCTTCCGAACCCGTGGCCGTTACTCGTCGGGAGCGGTGCGCGGAACCCGCTGGCTGGTGGCCGACACGTGCGACGGGACGCTCACCGTGGTCCGGCGCGGGCGCGTGGCGGTGCGCGACTTCACACGCGACATCACCACTGTGCTCGAGAAGGGCGAGCGCTACCTGGCGCGTCCGCGCTAGGGCTGCGGCTCCACGCGCAGGGTCGCCGTCATGCCGGCCTCGGCGTGGCCGGTCAGTGAGCAGAAGAGCGTGTAGCGGCCGGCTGCCAACTCGATGCCCGCCGCCGGGTAGCCACCCGGGTCGGTCTCCGGGAAATGGTGCAGGGGCGCACCCCCGCCCTCGGGCTGCACGACCAGGTCGTGGGGGTCCTCGCCCTTGTTGCGCAGCTCGACGGTGACGAGCCCTGCGCCGACGAGCGGGCGCGAGAGCGCGAGCCGCCACTCGGTCGCGGTCACCGCCACGTAATCGGGGAGCGGCTGGGGAGCAGTGGGCGTGCCGGGCGCGCCCGGGTTCCCGGGGAGAGGCCCGGGGCCGCGCGTCCCCGGCGACGCGCCGCCGCCGACGTCCACGAGCCGGTCGAAGGCGCGGGGTGCGACACGCAGGCCGAGCCGCGTGCGCCGGCAGGCCCGACGGCGGACCTTCGCCCGGCGCGTACGCGAGGGGGCGCAGCGCTGTGCCTTGCGCGCGTGGCGCTCGGCCCCCGTCACGGCGCCGGGCTTGGCCGTCGCCGCGGCGTCCGCTCCCGCGTGCCCGGGCCCCGGCGCGCCGAGCGGCAGCGCCGTCGCCACGAGGAGCGCGATCGCCGCGCGGGCGCTCACTGCAACACGAGCTGCGGGCGCGTGAACGAGCCCGCGTTCGGGATGATCCCGTCCGCGCCCACGCCGAGCCATTGCTCGAGGAGCGCGGAGTACACGCCCCGGAAGTCCGCGGTGTGGCGCAGGTTGCTGCGGTTGTCGAGCTGCGCGAGCCCCGGGAAACCCCCTACCAGCTCCCCGCTCGCCTGCGACCCGATCACGAAGCCCGCGCCCGCCGCGCCGTGGTCGGTGCCGCCCGCGTTCTCCTGCGGCCTGCGTCCGAACTCGCTCCACACGTGCACGAGCACGCGGTCGGCTAGGCCGGTCGCCTCGAGATCGCGCTGGAAGGCGCGCAGCGAGTCGCCGACCTCCTGCAGGTCGGGCGGCAGCGTCGCGAGCTGGTTCGCGTGCGTGTCGTAGCCGCCCGACTCGAGCGCGACCAGCTTCAGTGGGAGTCCAGCCTGCAGCAGCTTGACGATCCACGCGAGCCGCCTGCCGAAGGAGGTGTTCGGGTAGCCGGCGGGCAGCGTGATCGCGGTGTTGAACGGGGCGAGCTGCTCGCGCAGGCGCCCCGTGGCGGCGACGGCGGTCCGCGCCTGGCTCAGGCCGGTGTCGCTCGTCTGCGGGTCGCCCATGTCCGTGAACGCGTCGAGCATGCCGTTGTAGACCGAGCCGACGTCGTTCGCGTAGAAGTCGTATTCGTCAGGCTGTGAGACCGTCGCGATCGGCACGTCGCGCGCCGCCATCGAGGGCTGCAGGTCCCAGCCGAGCGTGAGGCCCTGGAGCGGGTTGTCGGCCGCGCCGTGGCGATCGAGGTAGCGGCCGAGCCAGCCCCAGCGCCCGAACGGGTTGACCTCGCCGACCTCCCAGTAGTGGCGGCTGGTGAAGTGAGACTGGTTGGGGTCGGTGTAGCCGATCGCCGGCATGACGGTCACCTTCTCCTCCGCGTCGAGCTCGGCGAGGCCCGCCAGCGCCGGGTGCCAGCGCAGCGTGGGGTCGAGCCGCACGCCCGCGCCCTGGCCCTCCGGCAGGCCCAGCTCGGGCCGCAGGCTCGCGTACTGCGGGTGGTTCGCCTGCGTGGGAGCCAGCAGCGTGAGCGAATCGGCGCCGCCCGACAGGAAAACCGAGACGAGCACCCGCTCGCCGGAGGCCTGGGCCGCCGCACTCGAGATGCCCTCCTCGAACTCGCGCGGGCCCATGCCGGCCGCGCCGTACACGGCCAGCGCGAGCCCCGCCGAACGCGAGATGAACGACCGTCGCGACAGGCCGGTGCCGGCCGGCAGCGGCATGCCGTTCTCGATCGCCGGCAGCCCGCGCCCCGCCTCGGCGGCGGCGCGCCGCAGGATCTGGGTCCGGGAGTAGTCGTTGCATCCGCAGTTCGGCATGGTCAGCTCGTCTGGAGGTCGGGGGAGGCGTAGATGAGCATCCGCAGCGCGTTCTGGCGCCAGGCGCGGTAGCGGTTGCGGTTGGTGCCGGTGAGGTTGCCGGGCACGCTGCTCGCCGCGAAGGCGGCGAGGATCGAGAGCGTCTCGGGCGTGAGGTCCGGGTCGGCCCAGAAGGCACGGGCCGCTGCGAGCGCCTGCTCGGGTGTCTCGTCGGCGCTGTAGGTGTTGATCGCGGTGCCCGTGATGTGGCGTCCCTCGTAGGCGCGCCGTACGAGCTCCCAGCGCCCCTTGACGGTCATCGTGTCGAGCCAGCGCGTGTCGTCCCAGCCAGCGACATCGGGCGGGTAGAAGAGCCGCTGGCCGGCGTCGTCCGACTGCCAGATGAGGTCCTCGCGATCGACGGTCCGCTGCAGCCTGCGATACAGGCCGGCGAGGAAGACGACCGGCGGCTTGACGAGGCGCTGGCCGGCGTACAGGTCCGGGTGCATGAGGATCGCCTCGAGCAGCGGGCGCACCTGGTAGCCGCTCCAGACATAGAGGCTCTCGAGCGCCTGGCGGTCGCTCGCCGACGGCGGTGTGGCGATGAAGTAGCTCCAGAGCTTCTCCACGAAGAACGACGGATGCATCGAGTGCCCGACGCACAGCCGGACCGCGTCCTCCCAGGTCCACCTGCCGGCTTGCCCGAAGACCGTCTTCACGCCGGCGTCATGCCGGGTGGGGTCGAAGCGGAAGTTGTGGTAGAGCTGCTCGGCGCTCCAGGAGCTGCGCCAACCCGTGAGCGCCCGCGCAAGCTCGCGCACGTCGGTCTCCGTGTACGCGCCGCGATCGGCGCCGAGCGTGAACAGCTCCATCAGCTCGCGCGCGTAGTTCTCGTTCGGGCGGCCCTTCGCGTTCTGGTCCTGGTTCAGCCAGACGATCATCGCGCCGTCGGTCGTCACGTCGCGGACCAGCTGGTCGAAGCGGCCGAGCGCATGGCGGCGGAACGTCTCGTTCTGGGTGAGCATCAGCTCCTGGTCGCCGACGCCGTCGTTCGAGGTGGCGAACCAGTCGTGCCAGACGAGCGTCATGCGCTCGACGAGCGGCTGGCTCGTGCGGATCATGCGATCGAGGAACCAGAGGTGGTCGTGCCCGTAGCGGTCGACCGGCTTGATCGGGATGACCGGATCCGTGTCGAGCTCGTAGGCCTTGTACACGGGAGGCGCGCCCGTGAAGGTGGGCGGCCCCTCCGGCCTGGTGAGGGCGGCGACCGCGCGGTGCAGGCCGACCGCGGCGAGGAACTCGGCGTGGCCGGGCGAAGGACCGAAGCCGGCGCGCCACAGAAGGCGCTCCGCCTGGCGCACGCCGAAGGGACCGGAGTAGACCGCGATCGGCGAGGAGAGCCGCAGGTCGGACGGTGGCGGAGGAGCGGGCGGCGGCGGAACCGGGGCCTTCGGCACGACCCGCGGCTTCGCCGGCTTGCGCTTGTGCTTGCGCTTGCGCGTGCACGCCTTGAGCCGGCGCTTGCGGCGCTTGCGCGCGCTGTCGACGGCGTACGGCGAGTCGACCTCGCCGCGTCCCCGCACGACCCCGGCGCGACCTCCAGCGGAGCCGGCGCGCGGCCGCCGTGCCTCCGGATAGGGCGACTCGAATGTCGAGCGCCGGGCGCGCTTGCGGCGGCGCTTCGGAGGACGCGGAGGCGCGCAGCGTGGCTTCGTCTTGCGGCGCTTTTTCAGCTTGCGATTCTGCTTGCGGCGCGCCGCGGCCTCGGCGATCGGATCCACGAGTTTCGCATCGGCCCGCGGCGATTCTCCGCCTGAGTCGGTGCGGGGTCCCCTAGTACATCCGTCCGCTCGACGGCCCGGATGCGCTACGTGATGCGGTCGAGACGCCGGACGATCGTCCGCGCGTGCTGCACGAAGGCATCGGGGTCGAAGACGGCGTCGAGGTCCAGCTCAGGGGCGGCTTCGCTGAGCAGGTCGCGGAACTCGATGCCTTCGTCCCAGGCGCGCTGGGCCGCCCCCTGCACGGTGCGGTAGGCGTCGTCGCGCGAGCGCCCCGCCTCGACCAGCGCGAGCAGCGCGCGCTGCGAGTAGAGGGCACCGTGCGTTGCGTTCAGGTTCTCCCGCATGCGATCCGCATGGATAATCATCCCCTCGACCACCCGGACGGCGAGGTGCTGGGCGTAGTCGAGCAAGATCGTCGCGTCCGGCAGCGACACGCGCTCCACGGACGAGTGCGAGATGTCGCGCTCGTGCCAGAGCGCCACGTTCTCGAGGCCCGTGAGCGCGTAGGCGCGCAAGAGCCGGGCGATGCCCGATATGCGCTCGCTCACGATCGGGTTGCGCTTGTGGGGCATCGCGGACGAGCCCTTCTGGGAGCCCTCGCGGAACGGCTCCTCGACCTCGCGCACCTCGGTCCGCTGCAGGTGGCGAATCTCCGTGGCGAAGCGCTCGAGCCCCGCGCCTGCGAGCGCGATCGCCTCGAGCAGCTCGGCGTGACGGTCGCGCGGCACCACCTGCGTCGACACGTCCTCGCGGCCCAGGCCGAGCCGGCGCAGCACGGCCTCCTCGATCTCCGGCCCGTTGGCGGCGTAGGTGCCGACGGCACCGGATAGCGCGCCCACCGACACGGTCTCGGCGGCCCGCTCGAGCCGGCGCGTGTTGCGGTGCGCCTCGAAGGCGAAGCCGGCGAGCTTGACGCCGAAGGTCGTCGGCTCGGCGTGCACGCCGTGGGTGCGGCCGACGCAGAGCGTGTCCACCTGCTCGCGCGCGCGCCTGATCAGCGCATCGCGGTAGTCGTGCGCGCCGCCGACCAGCACCATCGCCGCCTGCGAGAGCTGCAGCCCGAGCCCCGTGTCGAGGACGTCCGACGAGGTCAGCCCGTGGTGCACCCAGCGGCCCTGCTCGCCGACCGACTCCGCCACCACGTCGACGAACGCCGCGACGTCGTGGTCGGTCACCTTCTCGCGCTCGTTGACGGCCTCGACCGTGAAGGCGGCGCGGTCACGGATGACGGCCCCGTCCTCCTCCGGCACGACCCCCTGCTCGACGAGCGCGTCGACCACGGCGAGCTCGACCTGGAGCCAGGTGTCGAGCTTGCGCCGCTCGGACCAGATCGCCCCCATCTCGGGCCGGGTGTAGCGCTCGATCACCGGCTGATGCCCGTGCTCAGACGCTCAGGATGCGCGCCGCGAGCACGGCGGCGTTCTTCGCGTTGTCGACGCCGACGGTCGCCACCGGCACGCCCGGCGGCATCTGCGAGATCGCGAGCAGCGCGTCGAGCCCGCCCGCCACCGAGGTCTTCGAGGTGAGCGGTACGCCGATCACGGGCAGATCGGTGTGCGCCGCGACCACGCCCGGCAGCGCCGCGGCGAGACCGGCTCCGGCGATGATCACCTTGAGCCCGCGCATGCGCGCGTTCTTCGCGTAGTCGGCCACCGTGTCCGGGTCGCGGTGCGCGCTCATCACGCGCATCTCGTGGCGGACGCCGAGCTCCTCGAGCTGCGTGGCCGCCTTCTCCATCATCGGCATGTCGCTCTTCGAGCCCATGACGATGCCTACCTGCGGCGCGTCGTCCACGTCGAGCTCGTCGAACTGGTGCTCGACAGCCGTCTCGGTCACGGGCGCAGCCGGGAACTCCTCGGTGCTCACGCCTCGACCCTATCCACTGCGCGCAGTGCGATGTCGGTTCGCATCTGCCGTCCGTCGAACTCGATCTCGGACGCGGCGGCGTAGGCGCGCTCGCGCGCCTCGGCGGGCCCGTCGCCGAGGGCCGTCACGGCGAGCACGCGGCCGCCGGCGGTCACGATCTCGCCGTCGCGCTCGGCCGTGCCGGCGTGGAACACCTCGGCGCCGGCCGCAGCCGCGGCGTCGAGCCCCGAGATGACGTCGCCCTTCGAGGATGACTCGGGATAGCCACGCGATGCCAGCACGACCGTCACCGCCCAGTCGCCAGACCACTCGGGCTCGACACCCTCGAGCCCGCCGAGGCGCGTCGAGGCCTCGAGCAGCTCGAGCAGGTCGGAGCGCAGCCGCGGCAGGACGGCCTGCGTCTCCGGGTCGCCGAAGCGGGCGTTGTACTCGAGCACCTTCGGCCCCGCCGGGCCCATCATGAGCCCCGCGTAGAGCACGCCGTGGAAGGGCGTGCCGCGCCGGCGCAGCTCGTCGACGATCGGCTGGTGGACGACCGCGGCGAGCTCCTGGGCGCGTGCATCGTCGAACCCGGGCACGGGCGAGTAGCTCCCCATTCCGCCCGTGTTCGGCCCCTCGTCGCCGTCGAAGATGCGCTTGTAGTCCTGGGCGGGAGCGAGCGGCAGCGCGCGCTCGCCGTCGCAGAGCGCGAGCAGCGAGAGCTCCTCGCCCTCGAGGAACTCCTCCAGCACGACCTCGGTCTCGCCGAAGCGGCGCTCGCCGAAGAAGACGTCGAGCGCGGCGCGCGCCTCGCGTTCGTCCGCGGCGATGATCACGCCCTTGCCGGCGGCGAGCACGTCCGCCTTCAGCACCGCCGGATAGGAAGCGCAGGCGAGGTGCTCCGCCGCCTCCTCGCGCGTGCGGAACAGGACGTGCGAGGCGGTGGGCACGCCCGTCTCCTTCATCAGCTGCTTCGCGTAGGCCTTCGAGCCCTCGATGCGGGCGGCCTCCCCGGTCGGCCCGAAGGCCGCTATGCCCGCCGCGGCCAACTCGTCGACGAGCCCGGCGACGAGCGGCGCCTCTGGCCCGACCACCACCAGGTCGACGCCGCGCTCACGCGCGAGGCCGACGAGATCGTCGTCCGGCAGGCACTCGACGCCGTCCCGGGCGATGCCGGCGTTACCGGGCGCACACAGCAGCTCCGGCCTGCGCGGGCTGCGGAGCAGCGTGCGGACGAGCGCGTGCTCGCGTCCTCCGCCGCCGACTACGAGAACTGTCAAAGCGCCGCGATGAAGTCGTCCACGGGAATCGCGGCCAGTGTCTCGTAGTGGCTCGTGCCGCGCGAGCCGAGCTCCATCGAGACGCGCGCGATCGTCTTCTCGTCCGGCGCCTCGACGATGTTCACGAAGTCGTAGCGCCCGAGCACGGCCCACTGCGCGGTGACGGTCACGCCGAGCTGCTCGATCTCCTTGTTCACCTCGCGAATGCGCTGCGGGTTGCTCTTGAGCGTCTGCACGCCCTCGGGTGTAAGGGTGGACAGCATCACGAAGGTCGGCACGGTGTTCCTTTCGCTGGAGACCTACTTCGCGCGTGAATGTAGCCTGACGGCGCAGCGCGCGCCCACACCCAATCTGGAGAGTCCGAATGAAGCTCCGCCTCACCGCGGTGGCAAGCGTCGCCACCGCGCTCACAGTTCCCGCGACTGCCTCGGCGGCCACGCTGGAGATCGTCCCGGACCAGCCTTGCTACGGCTCCGGCCAGACCGTCAGCCTGCTCGGCACAGGATTCACGCCCAGCCTCATGAACGGCATCGCGGTAACGAAGGACGGCGAGAGCATCGGATCGCTGACGACCGACGCGACGGGCGCGTTCAACGGCTCGCTGCGGCTCGGTCAGGCAAACGGCAGGCGGACGAGCATGTACACGGCCACCGACACCTCGAACCCGACGCTGACCGCCTCGGACCAGATCACCGTGAGCGAGACCGACGTCGGCCTGCGGCCGAAGAGCGGCGCGCCCGGGCGCAGGGTGCGGATCAAGGCGGTCGGGTTCACCGCGGGCGGCGAGCGCCTGTGGGCTCACGTCACGCGCAACGACAAGACGCGCAACCGGCCGGTCGGAAGGCTGAAGGGGGCGTGCAAGGGCATCACGAAGAAGCGCCGGCTGCTGCCGCGGAACGCGAAGGTCGGCGTCTACACGGTCCAGTTCGACGCCTTCCGGAAGTACAGCCGCCGGCGCGCCCAGAGCGTGAGCTACACGATCACGGTGCGCCGAGTCGTCAGGCCGTCAGCATCGGCGAGCGTGACGAGCTGGTCGCGGATCTACTGAGCTAACCCGGCCAGGAGACCCGCAGCGCGAAGGGGCCGGCGCCGCTGTGGCGGCGCACGGTCACGGTCACGGTCTCGACGGGCCGGCGCCGGCACCACTCGACGGCGAGCGCACGGCCACCAAGGAGCTTGCGCCCGGCCGCGAAGCCGGCCGTCCGTACGGAGACCCCGGCGCGCAGCCGCGCCGGGCCGGCGAGCCGGACCCCGACCGCGCCGTCGAGCCGCAGCCGGAAACGGAATTGCCGCACTGCCCTGCGCCCCTGACCGAGCCGGCCGCGGAAGGTCCGCGAGCGCGGGCCCGTCCAGGGATGCAGCACGTCGCGGCGGATCGCCGCGTACGCGGAGCGGCCGGGACGCAGGATGCGGCTGTACTGCCAGGCGGCCTCGGGATATTGAATGTGCGCGTAGCCGTCGGCGAAGCCCTCGCCGGGATCGCTCAGGTAGTGACGGCCCTGGTTGCCCGGAAACAGGCGGCCGGCGTTCACGTGAGAGCAGACGCGCATGGCGCTCGACCAATGCTTGGCGCCCCAGTCGAGTGCGTTCCATGGGGAGTTCGAGCGCCGGCTCGCGACGTGGTGCCCGTACTCGTGCGTGAGCGCGTACTCGATCGGCACGCCGCGGACGGCCTCGCCCGGAACGTACATGCGCTGAGTGTCGACGCCGTAGCAGGCGACGGCCCCGGGCCCGCCACAGATGCGCGCGATCTCACGCGGCGCGCCGACGTACACGGACAGGCTGCCGAGCTCGGGGCCGTGCAGAAGCGAGTCGAGGAATCCGACGAGCGCGCGGTCGGCCGCGACGTCATCCGGATACGCGCGCGAGACGCGGACGCGCACGCGCTGCCCGTCCGTGGTCGTATACGCGCGCGTGGGGCCGGACGCACTCGCGGCGCTCGCGACGGGCCCCTCGAGCACCGTGTCGTTCAGATGCACATGGGCCGGTGCCGCAATCGCGGCCAGGGGCCGCTCGCCCGGGACGTCGCGCTCGCGCGCCGAGGCCGCGAGCGGAAAAGCCAGCAGCACGGCGACCCCAACCGCCGTGACACGGGCGCCGGGGCGAATGAGCGATGCCACGCTGAATCAACGTGGCCCGCCCCGGGGCTCTTCCGGACCGCGCCCGGCTAGATCGTCGCCGGCTCGGCGGCGACCGGCGCGGCGACCTTCTCGAACACGAGCGTACCGTCGGCGGCGTCCACCCTGACGACGTCGCCCGGGCCGAACTCGCCCTCGAGCAGCTTCAGCGCGAGCTTGTCGACGAGCTGCTTCTGGATCACCCGCTTGAGCGGCCGGGCACCGTAGGTCGGGTCGTAGCCGAGGTTCCCGAGCAGCGTCCGCGCGTCGTCGGTCAGCTCGACCTCGACACCGCGCTCGCGCACCCGCTCGATCAGCCGCGCGACCTGGAGGTCGACGATCTGGCCGATCTCCTCGCGCGTGAGCTGGTGGAACTCGACGATCTCGTCGAGCCGGTTGACGAACTCGGGCTTGAACGTCGCCTCGACGCCGGCGACCCCGCCGGGGACGTTCGAGGTCATGATCACCACGGTGTTCTTGAAGTCGACGGTGCGCCCCTGGCCGTCGGTCAGGCGACCGTCGTCCATCAGCTGCAGTAGCACGTTGAAGACGTCGGTGTGGGCCTTCTCGATCTCGTCGAGCAGAACCACCGTGTACGGGCGGCGGCGAACGGCCTCGGTCAGCTGGCCGCCCTCCTCGTAGCCGATATAGCCGGGCGGCGCGCCGACGAGCCGCGACACCGAGTGCTTCTCCATGTACTCGGACATGTCGATCCGCACCATCGCCTGGTCGGAGTCGAACATGAACTCGGCGAGCGCCCGGGCGAGCTCCGTCTTGCCGACGCCGGTCGGGCCGATGAACAGAAACGTCCCGATCGGGCGGTTCGGATCCTGAAGGCCGGCGCGCGAGCGCCGCAGCGCATTCGACACCGCCGCCACGGCCTCGTCCTGGCCGATCACGCGCTCGTGCAGCCGCTCCTCCATGTGGATCAGCTTCTCGACCTCGCCCTCCATCAGCTTCGAGACAGGGATGCCGGTCCAGCGCGCCACGACCTCGGCGACGTCCTCGTCGTCGACCTCCTCCTTGAGGAAGGTCACGTCCGACTGAAGCTCGCGCAGGCGCGCCTCCTGGTCCTTGACGAGCTGCTCGAGACGCGGGATCTCGCCGTAGCGGAGCTCGGCGGCCCGCTGGAGGTCGGCGTCGCGCTCGGCGCGCTCGGCATCACGGTGCGCCTGCTCGAGCTGCTCCTTGGCGGAGCGGATCGCCTCGATGGCCTCCTTCTCACCGGACCAGTGGGCCTTCATCTCATTCGAGCGCTCGCGCAGATCGGCGAGCTCGCGCTCGATCGCCTCGCGGCGGGCGACGCTCGCGTCGTCCTTCTCCTTCGAGAGCGCCTGCAACTCGATCTCGAGCTGCTGGATACGGCGCTCAACGGCGTCGATCTCCATCGGCATCGAGTCGATCTCGATGCGCAGCCGCGAGGCGGCCTCGTCGATCAGGTCGATCGCCTTGTCGGGCAGGAAGCGGTCAGCGATGTAGCGATGCGAGAGGGTCGCCGCGGCGATGATCGCGGAGTCCTGGATGCGCACGCCGTGGTGCACCTCGTAGCGCTCCTTCAGCCCGCGCAGGATCGCGATCGTGTCCTCGACGGTCGGCTCACCGACGTAGACCGGCTGGAAGCGCCGCTCGAGCGCCGCGTCCTTCTCGATGTGCTTGCGGTACTCGTCGAGCGTGGTCGCACCGACGGCGCGCAGCTCGCCGCGCGCGAGCATCGGCTTCAGCAGGTTGGCCGCGTCGACCGCGCCCTCGGCCGCGCCGGCCCCGACGATCGTGTGCAGCTCGTCTAGGAACAGGATGACCTGGCCCTCGGCCTCGGCGATCTCCTTCAGGACGGCCTTCAGCCGGTCCTCGAACTCGCCGCGGTACTTGGCGCCGGCGATCAGGGCACCGATGTCGAGCGCGATCACGCGGCGGTCGCGCAGCGAGTCGGGCACGTCGCCCGAGACGATCCGCTGCGCGAGGCCCTCGACGATCGCCGTCTTGCCGACGCCGGGCTCGCCGATCAGCACCGGGTTGTTCTTCGTGCGCCGCGACAGGACCTGGATGACACGCCGGACCTCGTCGTCGCGGCCGATCACCGGGTCGAGCTTGCCGTGCTCGGCGGCCTCGGTGAGGTCGCGGCCGAACTTCTCGAGCGCCTGGTACTTGTCCTCGGGGTTCTGGTCCGTCACGCGGTGAGGGCCGCGGACCTGCTGGACGGCCTCGCCGATCTGGTCGCGCGAGGCGCCGACATCGAGCTTCGGCTCGCCCGCGAGCGCGAGCAGCAGGTGCTCGGTCGACACGTACTCGTCGCCGAGCCCGCGCGCCTCCTCGTCGGCGCGGTTCAGGACCTCGATCAGCTCGCGGCCGAGGGAGGGGGCAGCCGCAGCGTCGCCGCTGATCTGCGGCAGCGCGTCGAGCGCCTCGTTCGCGCGCCGGCGAACCCGCTCCGCGTCCGCGCCGGCACGGCGGAGCACCGGGACCACGATGCCGCCCTCCTGCTCGAGCAGCACGACGAGGAGGTGAGCAGGCGTCACCTCGGGGTTGCGGCGGGCGCGCGCAAGCGATTGCGCGGCGGCGAGCGCCTCCTGCGACTTGACTGTGAAGCGATCAGCTTGCATAGAAAACCTAAGTCAGCTTATAGCAAGGCTGTGAAAGCGTCCACCCTGCGCGACCTCGGTGCCGAGGCTATGACCGGTCGTCAGCGCCTGCGCCAGGCGCGCGCGCTCCTGGCCGAGCTGCAGCGGCCGCGGCCGCCGAGCTTCGGCTGCGCATCGCCGGGCCCTGACGGGCCCGCGACCATCTATCTTCGGCGCGACCGTGGCCGACGAGCCCGACAGCCCAGCCGACCTGCGTCGCCGCGCGGTCGAGCTGCTCGAGCACAACCTGCAGCGGGTGGAGACGACGCCGCGGCGCCCGCTCGACCCGAACATGATCCGGACCGAGGCCGACCAGGCGGTCGTGAACGTCTCAGCCGCCTTCGAGACCCTGAACGCGCTCGGTCTCGTTACCGAAGCGGACCGCGAGCGCTTCTTCCGGCGGCTGCGCGAGATCACGAGCACCGCCTACGCGCCGTTCCGGGGGGTTGAGCTACGGCGTGTCGTGCGCGCCGAGCCGGCCCGCGAGACGCCCGGCCTGCACCTGCTCGCCGCCGAGCTCTACGGCGACGGCGTGCTGCTTCGCTGGCTGTTCGTCTCCCCGCCGGCCAACCCCGACAGCGCCGCGGGCGGCGAGCACCGGCCGCCGGCCGCCTTCTCGCTCTGGGACGACGCCGGGACGGCCTACACGCCTCAGGGCGGCGGCTGGATCCCCGGACACCACCTGCGCGGGGATACGGCCTTCGTGCCGGCGGTACCCGCCGCCGCGACGAGGCTCGAGATCGCCGCCGGCCGCCACCGGTTCGAGCTGCAGTTGCGCGCGCCCGCCTGAGACAGGCCCCGGCTCAGGCCGGAGGCGCAGGCGGCGTGGGTGCCGGTGCTGCTGGTGCGGGAGCCGCCGGGGCAGGGGCCGGAACCGCCTCCGCCGGGGCGGGAGTCGCCGGGGCCGGCACTACAGGCGCGGGCGCAGCCGGGTCAACCGGGGCGGTCGGCGCAGTCGCCTCAGCGGGCGGCGGGGCCGGAGCGGTCTCGGGCGCCGGCGGGACGGTCGTCACGGGCGGGGTCACCGGCGCGGGAGCAGTCTCGTCGCCGTCCTCGTCAACGCCTGCCTCGTCCTCGTCGCCGCCGTCGTCCTCGTCATCGGGCCGCCCCACATCCTCGAGGAGGTCGAGCGGACCCTCGTCGTCGTCGCGCGCGGAGCGCCGGTCGCGCTCGCGCCCGCCTGCCGTGTCGTCCTGATCGTCGCGGCCGGCATCGTCATCCGGGTCGGCGGGGAGACCACCACCGGCGTCCGGCCGGTCCGGCTCCGGCTGCTCGCGGCCGTCCTCGTCATCGGTGCGAAGCGGTGGCCGCTGCGGCGCGGAGACCTCGAGGATCATGGTCGGCGGCGCCATCTCGACGCGGACGACCGGCTGAGGAGAGGCTGGGGCCGGCGCCGCGGGGGCCACAGGCGCCGGCGGCGCGGCCTGCGCGCCTGCCGTCTCCACGGCGACCTGAGCCGGGGCGCCACCGCCGCCGGCCCGCGCGGCCTCGGATCCACCGCCACCGGAAGCTTCTGCCGCGACCGCGGGAGTCGCTGCCGAGCGTCCCGCCGACTCGGCGGCTGCGCCTGCGGGCGGCGCGGCGAAGGCCTGGCTCGCTGCATCGCCGATTCCCTCCGGCAGCAGCCCCGCGACCATCTCGTCCGACTGACCCGCGCCCGCTCCGGAGCTCTTGTCCGCCCTGCGCTCGCCGGCGTCGCGCGCGGCGGCCTTGTCGGCGCCCGCCGGCTCGTCGCTGCCCGTCGGCTGGAGCGGCGCGATCGGGATGACCTCGGCCTCGCTCAGCACGGCGACGCCGACGACTCCGGCGGCCAGTGCGGCCCCCACGGGGATCGGCGACGTGAACGGAAGCCGCAGGGGCGAGCGGCGGCTGGGCACGGCCTCCTCCGGCTGGACGCCGACCTCGGTGGCGTGGCCCGGGTCGGCCGGCTGGCCGATGAACGGCTCGAGCGCGATGCGGGGGACGGTCTGATCGATCAGCTCGCGAAGCGGCACGCGTCCGCCGCTGCGACGCTGGGTCCACGCGATGATCAGGAGCGCCCGGTCGAAGCTGCCCTGCAGATCGCGCCCGCGCGGGTCTGCCTTGAGGGCCACGTCCCACGCGGCCTCGCAGTAGCCGAGCAGCGTCTCGCGCGGGACCGCGGGGTAGCTCTCACGTGCGCGCGCGAGGGCGAGCGCCCGCTGCACCTCGAGGTCGGCGAGCGGGTCTACGTGGAGTCCTGTGGCTGGGTCGCGGTCCATCGGCCGATCTGCGCGTGGTGAGTGTCCCCTGCGGCGGGCATACCCAAACGCACGCTCGAGGCCGCATGAGGGTATAAGACATCGATGGCCGAGGGGACACCTCCGCGCTTCAAGCTCACCGGCACGACGGCGGGCAGCGGGCGCCCGCGGGAACAGGACGAGAACGACGCCCCGAAGGGCCCGGGCGAGCCGGCGCAGCCGGCCGCGGAGCAGGCCGAGCCCGCTCCTCCCGCGCCGCCGCAGCCAGCCGCCAACGGCCGCGGGCCAACCCGCATCCCGGACTCGAGCCGCTTCCGGCGCGGGGACGTCTACACGCGCCCGGTCGTGGAGGGCCGCGAGGTGCGCGAGGGCACCTGGTCGCGACTGCGCGGGCGCGTCCGCACGCTCGCCACGAGCGAGGGCGAGCGGCGCGAGCAGGAGCTCGACCTGGCCATCCTCGAGGCGCCGCGCGCAACGCGGACGAACACCATCGCCGTCGTCTCACCCAAGGGCGGCGTCGGGAAGACCACCTGCACCTTCATCGTCGGGAACCTCCTGGCGGAGGCGCTCAACCTGCGCGTGGTGGCCGTGGACGCGAACCGCGACTTCGGGACGCTCGCCTCGCTCGCGCCCGACGATGCGCGCGTCGACCGCTCGCTCGCCGACCTCCTTCCCCACCTCGACCACATCGACTCGGTGTCCGACGTGCTCGCCTACGTCTCCCAGCTGCCCTCTGGGCTGCACGTGCTGGCGGCGCCCGAGCAGGCCGAGGTGATGGCCGCGATGACGCCCGAGACCTACGGCGACCTGCTCGACCTGCTCGGACGCTTCTATGAGGTGATCCTGCTCGACCTCGGCACCGGCATCATCGACCCGCTGGCGCAGTTCGGCATCAGGCGCGCCGACCAGGCGCTGCTCGTGACTACGCCCGAGTACGTGACCGCCGACAAGGTGCTCGGGGCGCTCCGCTACCTCAACGCCGAGGCGGGCTGGGACAGCGGCGGCGAAGAGGAGAGCCTCAACCGCAAGCGCCTGACCGTCGTGCTGAACCGGGCGCCATCTGAGCGCTCCGGCGACCGCAAGGTGATCGAGTCCGCGTTCCGCCGCTTCGGGATCGGGCGCCACGTGACGATCCCATACGACGACCGCCTGCGCGTGATGCTCGACTCGGCCACCTACTCGCTCGCGGAGCTCGACCGCTCCGTGCGCCTGCCGGTGAAGCGGCTCGGGGTCGACGTCGTCGACCGTCTGATCTGAGCGCCGTGCCACGGACGATCAGAGAGCGGCCCCGATACGCGGCGCTGCTCGGGCTGGGCCTCGTGCTCCTGGTCGCCGTCGGGGTGCTGGCCGGTCTACTGCTGGCGGGCGGCGACGAGTCGACCGACCCGGGCGCGGACGCCGGCGCGAGCGTAGAGGCGCGCGAGCTACGCGCCGTTCGTGCCGAGCTGGAGGACGCCCGCGCGGAGCTCGAGACGCTGCAGACGGACGTCGAGCGCGCCGGCGACGCCGCCGCCCGCCGGCGGGCCCAGGCCGCGAGCTGGCGCCGCCGCGCCCAGCGTCTCGAGCGCCGCAACCAGGCGCTCCGCCGCGCCCTCACGCAGGCGCGTCAAGACCAGTAGCGCCCGCCGGGCCGCTGCACCTATTGGAACAAGGCCCGGCTGGTGTTACACCGGCGCGGGACCCGGGCATTGACCACTCGAGGAGAGGAGGAGTGGCGCTGCTCGCCATCGAGGAGCTCGTCGTCCGCTTCGGGGGCGTGACCGCGTTGGGCGGTCCGTCGCTGCGCGTCGAGCAGGGATCGATCTGCGGTCTCATCGGCCCCAACGGGGCCGGCAAGACGACCCTCTTCAACTGCGTCAGCCGTCTCTACACGCCCGAGTCGGGAAGCATCGAGTTCGACGGCGTCGACCTGCTCGCGCGAGCGCCGCACGAGATCTCGGCGCTCGGGATCGCGCGCACCTTTCAGAACCTCGGCCTCTTCCGCTCGCTCACGGTGCGCGAGAACGTGATGCTCGGCTCCTACAGCCGCAACCGCCCGGGCTTCATCGGCAGTGCCCTGCGCATCGGGGCCGGCGCAGAGCGCGAGGTCGAGACAGCCGCGGAGGAGGTGCTCGAGCGCCTCCGCCTCGGCGACGTCGCGGAGCATCCAGCCGCCGGCCTGCCCTACGGGACGCTCAAGCGGATCGAGCTCGCGCGCGCCGTCTTCCAGCGTCCCCGCCTCCTGATGCTGGACGAGCCGGCGAGCGGGCTCAACCACTCGGAGGTCGAGCAGCTCGCCGAGCTGATCCGCGGGCTGCGCTCCGACCTCGATCTCACGATCCTGCTCGTCGAGCACAACATGGGGATGGTCATGGGCCACTGCGACCAGGTCGTGGTCCTCGACCTCGGCCGCAAGATCGCCGAGGGCGAGCCGCGCGAGGTGCAGGAGGACCCGCAGGTGATCGAGGCCTACCTGGGAGCGCCCGCATGAGCCTCGTCGAGGTCGAGGGCCTGCAGGCCAGCTACGGGCCAGTGCACGTGCTCGAGGGCATTGACTTCTCGATCGAGAAGGGCCGCCGGATGGCGCTGCTCGGCCCGAACGGCGCCGGCAAGACGACCGTCCTGCGCGCCCTCTCGGGCATGGTCAAGACCTCCGGCAAGGTGCAGTTCGATGGGCAGAGCCTGGCGGGCGTGGCGACCGCCGACGTCGCCCGACGCGGGGTCGCCCACGTGCCCGAGGGGCGTGGCACGCTCGGGCCGCTGACGGTGGAGGAGAACCTCCGGCTGGGGGCTTACGTGCGCCGTGACGGCGCCGACGTCAAGGAGGACCTCGGCCGCTGCTACGACTGGTTCCCACGACTCGAGGAGCGCCGCCGCCAGCCGGCGGGCAGCCTCAGCGGAGGCGAGCAGCAGATGCTCGCCGTGGCGCGCGCGCTCATGCTGCGGCCGCGGTTGCTGATGCTCGACGAGCCGTCGCTCGGGCTCGCCCCGATCGTGACGCGCGAGCTCTTCAAGGTGCTCGGCGAGATCTGCGACGAGCAGGGCATGACCGTCCTCCTGGTGGAGCAGAACGCGAACCTCGCGCTCGACTTCGCCGACCACGCATACGTCCTCGAGTCCGGCCGCATCGCGCTGTCGGGCGAGGCAGACGAGATCAAGGGCGACGAAGAGGTGCGTCGCTCGTACCTGGGGTACTGATGGAGCGCTTCATCCAGGTACTGGTGGACGGGATCGCGACGGGCTCAATCTACGCCGCCGTCGCCCTCGCGCTGGTCCTGATCTTCCGCTCGACCGGCATCGTCAACTTCGCGCAGGGCGAGATGGCCATGTTCAGCACCTTCGTCGCCTGGGGCCTGTACGAGGCGGGCGTGCCGCTCGGCCTCGCGGTCCTCACCACGCTCGGGCTCTCGTTCGTCGCCGGCGTGGTCATCGAGCGCGTGCTGATCCGCCACTTTGAGGGGGGTGACGTGCTCACGCTCGTGATCGTCACGCTCGGCCTCTTCATCCTGCTGAACAGCCTCGCCGGCTGGATCTGGGGCTTTGGCAACCGCGGCTTCCCGAGCCTGTTCCCGGACGACTCCGTCGACCTCGCCGGCGTCCGGCTGAGCGTCGAGTCGCTCGGCATCGTGGCGCTCCTGCTCGTCGTCGTCGGGCTGCTCTTCCTGCTCTTCCAGCGGACCAAGATCGGGCTCGCCATGCGCGCCGCCGCCCTAAACCCCGAGGCGAGCGCGCTCACGGGCGTGCGCGTCGGCCACATGCTGATGCTCGGCTGGGGCCTCGCCGCCGCGCTCGGGGCGCTCGCCGGGGTGCTCGTCGCGCCGCGCCTGTTCCTCGACGTGAATCTGATGGGCGGCGTGCTCATCTACGCCTTCGCCGCGGCGGCGCTCGGCGGCTTCGACAGCCCGATCGGGGCCGTGGTCGGCGGCTGGATCATCGGGGTGAGCGAGAACCTCGCCGGCACCTACGTCGACTTCATCGGCGCCGACCTGAAGATCCTGGTGCCGCTCGTGATCATCTTCGTCGTCCTGCTCGTGCGGCCGGCGGGGCTGTTCGGGACGCGCGAGGTGGCGCGAGCGTGACACCGCAGCGCTGGAGGATCGTCCTCGGCTGCGCGCTCGTCGTCGTCGCGCTCGTCATCCCGTTCATGTTCGGGCCCTATCGGGTCGGCCAGTTCACGCTCGTGCTCGCCTACGCGGTGGCGGTGCTCGGGCTCAACCTGCTCGTGGGCTACAACGGGCAGATCTCGCTCGGCCACGGCGCCTTCTTCGCGCTCGGCGCCTACACGGCGGCTCTCCTCATCGAGAAGGCGAGCGTGCCGTATCTGCTGACACTGCCCGCGGCCGCAGCGGTGTGCTTCGCGGCGGGCTTCCTGTTCGGCGTGCCGGCGCTGCGCCTGCGCGGCCTGTACCTCGCGCTCGTGACGCTCGGTCTCGCGATCGCGATGCCGCAGCTGATCAAGCGCTTCGACGGGCTCACGGACGGCACGCAGGGGCTGACGGTCGTGCAGCCGGAGTCGCCGGGCTGGTTGCCGCTCGAGGACGACCAGTTCCTGTACCTGCTGACGCTCGTTGTTGCCGCCGTGATGTTCCTGCTCGCGTGGAACATGACCCGCGGTCAGCTCGGCCGTTCGATCAAGGCGGTGCGCGACGGCGAGATCCCCGCGTCGACGCTCGGCGTGAACCTGGCGGCCACGAAGACACGCGTGTTCGCCGTGAGCGCGGCATACGCGGGCGTGGCCGGCGCGCTCTACGTCTTCGCGATCGGCTTCGTCGCGCCGGAGGCGTTCACGCTCACGATCTCGTTCGCGTTCCTGGCGGCGATCGTCGTCGGCGGGCTCGCGACGATCTCGGGCGCGCTGCTCGGCGCGCTCTTCATCGAGTTCGTCCCCGTTTACGCGAGCGACGTCAACGACGCGCTCACGGGAGTGATCTACGGCGGGGTGCTGATCGCGTTCATGTGGGTCCTGCCGGAGGGAGCCGCCGGGCTGCCGCGGCGGCTGCGCGAGCTGTGGACGCGCCGCGCGCGGCACGAGCAGGTCACGAAGGAGAGGGAGCCGCCGGCGGTGACGACCGGGCCCAAGCTGCCGGCCGGCAAGGCATAGGACGTCAAAGAGGAGGAGGGAGCGGGATGAGGGCTGTGCGGATTCTGTGGGTGGCGCTGCTGGTGGCTGGCTGCCTCGTAATCGCGGCGTGTGGGCGCGACGACGAGGAGGGCAGCACCGATCCGGGCATCACCGACGACACGATCAAGCTCGGCGGCAGCTACCCGCTGAGCGGCCCGGCCTCCGCCTACCGCTCGATCGAGCAGGGCGCCCAGGCGCACTTCAAGTACGTCAACGCGAATGGCGGCGTCGACGGCCGCCAGATCGAGTTCGTGACGCTCGACGATGCCTACGAGCCGCCGAAGGCGGTCCAGAACGCGCGCCGGCTGGTCCAGGAGGAGGAGGTCTTCGCGCTCTTCAACACGCTCGGGACCGCCAACAACGTCGCTATCTGGGACTTCACGAACAAGGAGGAGGTCCCGCAGCTGTTCGTGGCCACCGGCGCCTCGTTGTGGGGCGCTGACACCGAGGCCCACCCCTGGACGACGGGCTGGCAGCCCGACTACGTGACCGAGTCGCAGGTCTACGCCGACTACCTGAAGGAGGAGAAGCCGAACGCCAAGGTGGCCGTCCTCTACCAGAACGACGCCTTCGGCGAGGACCTGCTGAACGGCTTCAAGAAGGCGACCGAGGGGACCGGCATCGAGGTCGTGGCCGAGGAGAGCTATGAGGTGACCGATCCGACCGTCAGCTCGCAGATGTCGAAGCTCGCGAGCTCGGACGCCGACACCTTCCTCAACATCACGACGCCCAAGTTCGGCGCGCAGGCGATCGTCGCGGCCGACAAGCTCGGCTGGAAGGTGCTCCACATCATCAACAACGTGTCGGCCTCCAAGCTGCTGGTGCTCGAGCCGGCGGGCCTCGACAAGTCGCAGGGGCTCATCTCGACCGCCTACTTCAAGGATCCGGCGAGCCCCGAGTGGGAGAACGACGACTCGATGATGGAGTTCAAGGACGCGCTCGCCGAACACGAGCCGCGCGCCAACCCCGAGGACCCGAACACCGTCTTCGGCTGGGCGGCCGCGAGCACGATGGTCGAGGCGCTGAAGGGCATGGAGGAGCCGACGCGCCAAGCGCTGCTGGACTCCGCGCGCAGCCTCGACATCGAGGTGCCGATCCTGCTGCCGGGCATCGACGTGAAGATGGCGGCCGACGACGGCTACCCGATCGAGGCGATGCAGATCATCCGTTTCGAGGGCGAGAACTGGCAGCGTCAGAAGGAGGTCATACAGGCGCCGCATTGACGCCGTGGACGGGGGGGCTAGCGCCCGCGCCGCTCGATCGGGACGCGTACCGTGCGCTGCGCGTCCGTGCGCATGAGGTCTTGACCGGGCGGCTCGTACACGACGAGCTCGCGCTTGAATGAGCGCCGGACGCGCTCGATCTCGGCGGCCAGCTCCGCCTGCGCGCGCTCGGCGTGGCGCTCGATGTTGCGCATGCGGCGCCGCATCCGCTCGATCTCCTCCTCGAGCTCGAAGACCCGCTCGACGCCGGCCAGGTTCATGCCGAGCTCGCTCGTCAGCTCCTGGATCCGGCGCAGCCGGTCGACGTCCTCCTGTGAGTAGAGGCGCGTGTTCTTGGGCGAGCGCTTCGGGGTGATGAGCCCGCGCGCCTCGTAGATCCGCAGCGTCTGCGGATGCATGCCGGCGAGCTCGGCCGCCACGGAGATCATGTAGACGCCGCGGGTGCGCTCCGGCTCGGTGGCCATGCCCCTACTTCCTTCCCCCCAGGAGCCGCTCGCGCGGGTTGCCGTCGATCACGGTCGCCAGCTCGTCGACCACCTCGGCCTGCTCCTTCGAGAGCTCGCTGGGAACCTCGATCGAGAGGCGGTAGCGGATGTCGCCGCGGCCCTTGCCGTTCAACTTCGGGGGGCCCTCGTTGCGAAGCCGCTGCACCGTCCCGTGTTGCGTTCCGGAGGGGACCCGGATGCGCTTGGTGCCCGCGAGCGTGGGCACCTCGATGGTGGCGCCGCGGATCGCCTCGGGGATCGTGATCGGCACCTCCACCTCGAGGTTGTCGCCCTTGCGCATGAAGATCGGCGAGTCGGTCACGTGCGTGACCACGTACAGGTCGCCCGACGCTCCTCCACGGGGGCCTGCCTCTCCCTTGCCGGCGAGCCGGACGCGGCTGCCCTCGCGCACGCCGGCGGGGATGTTCACCCGGTAGCGCTTGACCTGGCGGGTGCGGCCTGAGCCGTCACAGGTGGGGCAGGGGTCCTTGATCTCGGTCCCGGTGCCGCCGCATTGACGGCAGGGCTGGGTGATCGAGAAGAGCCCCTGCGACTCGGCCTCGACCCCGCGGCCCTGGCAGCGCGTGCAGATCGTGGGCTGCGTCCCAGGCTTCGCCCCGGTGCCGCGGCAGGTCGGGCAGGGTGCCGACAGCGGAACGGCCACGGGGATCTGCGCGCCCTCCATCGCCTGGTCGAACGAGATGTGCACCTCGGTCTCGAGGTCGCGGCCGCGCTCGGGGCCGGGCGCCCCGCCGCGCCCGCCGCCGCCTCCGAATAGATCGGACAGGATGTCCCCGAACCCGCCGAGGCCGCCGCCGGTCCCCGTGCGGAACGAGCCCGGGTCGAAGCCGCCGCCGAAGATGCCGCTGCCGGAGTCGTACTCCTTGCGCTTCTCGGGGTCGGACAGGATCGAGTAGGCCTCCTGCACCTCCTTGAATCGCTCCTCGGCGTTCTTGTCGCCGTGGTTCGCATCGGGGTGGTACTGGCGCGCCAGCTTGCGGTAGGCCTTCTTGATCTCCTCGTCGGAGGCCTTCTTGTCGACGCCGAGCGCCTTGTACGGGTCCTTCAGCGCGGGCATGGCTACGCGGAGACCACCACGCGGGCCGGACGAAGCACCGCGCCGTTGGCGCGGTAGCCCTTCTCCACCACGTCGATCACGACGCCGGACTCGGCGCCGTCCTGCGGGCGCATCGACAGCGCCTCGTGCTCACCCGGGTCGAAGCGCTCGCCGCTCGGATCGAACTGCTTGACGCCGTTGCGCTCGAGCACCGCGATCAGCTCCGAGTGCACGAGCCGCACGCCCTCGGCGAGATGCTGCTCAGACGCCTCCGCCGAGGCGAGCGCCCGCTCGAGGTTGTCGACCACGGGCAGCAGCTCGCGAACGAGCCCGCTCTTGGCGCGCTCGCCGGCCGCGGCCGCCTCCCTCGCGGCGCGCTTCCTGTAGTTCTCGAAGTCGGCCTGAGAGCGGCGGGCGAGGTCCAGGTACTCGTCCCGCTCGCGCTGCACTCGCGCGAGCGGGTCCTGGGAATCCGCCTCTTCCTTCTCCTCGAGGATCTCCTGCTCGTTCTGGGGGTCCTCCTCGCCGGAGGGCTCGCCCGACTCGTCACGCGACGTGACGGGCTCCTCCTCCGGCGGGACCGGCGGTGTCTCGAACATCGCTAGCTCTTGTCCTCGCCACCGTCGACGACCTCGGCGTCCACGACCTCCTCCTCCTCGTCAGCCGCGGAGTCGGTCTCCTGGCCCTCCGAGGAGGCGCCGTTGCCTCCGGCCGCCGCCTGCTGCTGCGCGGCGGCGTACATCTGCTCGGACACCTTGTGGAAGGCGGCCTGCAGTGCGTCCGTCTTCGACTTGAGCAGCGCGACGTCGTCCGACTCGAGGTTGTCGCGGACGTCCTTGATCGCGGCCTCGATCTCCTCCTTGGCGGACGAGTCGAGCGAGTCGCCCATCTCGTTCACCTGGCGCTCGGCCTGGTAGGCGGCGTTCTCGGCCTCGTTGCGGGCCTCGACCACCTCGCGCTGGCGACGGTCGTCCTCGGCGTGCGCCTCGGCGTCCTTCACCATGCGCTCGACCTCGTCCTCCGCGAGGCCGGAGCCCGACTTGATCTCGATCTTCTGCTCCTTGCCGGTGCCGAGGTCCTTGGCGCCCACGTTGAGGATGCCGTTCGCGTCGATGTCGAACGTCACCTCGATCTGCGGGATGCCGCGGGGCGCCGGCGGAATGCCGGTGAGCTGGAACTTGCCGAGCGACTTGTTGTAGGTCGCCATCTCGCGCTCACCCTGGAGCACGTGCACCTCGACGCTCGGCTGGTTGTCCTCGGCGGTCGAGAAGACCTGCGACTTGCGCGTCGGGATCGTGGTGTTGCGCTCGATGAGCTTCGTCATCACGCCGCCCTTGGTCTCGATGCCGAGGGTCAGCGGGGTGACATCGAGGAGCAGCACGTCCTTGACGTCGCCGGCCAGCACGCCCGCCTGGATGGCGGCGCCCACGGCCACGACCTCGTCCGGGTTGACGCCGCGGTGCGGGTCCTTGCCCGTGAGCTCCTTGACCTTCTCCTGCACGGCAGGCATGCGCGTCATCCCGCCCACGAGGACGACGTGCTTGATGCCGTCCTTGCCGACGCCCGAGTCGTCGATCGCCTGCTTCGTCGGGGCGACCACGCGGTCGAGCAGGTCTGCCGTCAGCTCGTTCAGCTTCGAGCGCGTGAGGCGCTGATTCAGGTGCTTCGGCACCGAGTCGACCGCGGTGATGAAGGGCAGGTTGATCTGCGTCTCCTGCGTGGTCGATAGCTCGGTCTTGGCCTTCTCGGCCTCCTGGTAGAGGCGCTGGAGGGCCATCTTGTCCTGCGAGAGGTCGACGCCCTCGGCCTTCTTGAACTCGGCCACGAGCCAGTCGACGACCGCCTTGTCGAAGTTGTCGCCGCCGAGGTGGTTGTCACCCGCGGTGGCCTTGACCTCGAAGACGCCGTCGCCGATCTCGAGCACGGACACGTCGAAGGTGCCGCCACCGAGGTCGAAGACGAGGATCGTCTGGTCGGTCTCCTCCTTGTCGAGCCCGTAGGCCAGCGCGGCCGCCGTCGGCTCGTTGATGATGCGCTGGACGTCGAGCCCGGCGACCTTGCCGGCGTCCTTGGTCGCCTGGCGCTGGTCGTCGTTGAAGTACGCGGGGACGGTGATCACCGCGCTGTCGACGCTGTCGCCGAGATAGGCCTCGGCGTCCGCCTTCAGCTTCTGGAGGATCATCGCGCTGATCTCCGGCGGGGCGTACTCCTTGCCGCCCGCCTTGACGCGCGCATCGCCGTTCGGGCCCGGAACGACCTCGAACGGGACGATCTTCTCCTCCTCCTTGACCTCCGCCTCCTTGCGCCCCATGAAGCGCTTGATGGAGAAGACTGTGTTCTCCGGGTTGGTCACTGCCTGGCGCTTCGCGGGTGCTCCCACGAGGCGCTCTCCACCCTCCGTGAACGCGACTACCGAGGGGGTCGTACGGGCACCCTCGGCGTTCTCGATCACGGTGGGCTCGCCGCCCTCGAGGACGGCCATACACGAGTTTGTCGTGCCAAGATCGATGCCGATCGTCTTGCCCATTCCGTACGGTCTCCTTTGCCGCTTGCAATCGAAAGAAATCTGAGTGCGAGTATGGCAGATTCTTGAAGGGACGCCAATGCATTAGGCTTCCGCCGCCATGCCTCGCCGCCCGCCCGCGCTGCTTGCACTGCTTCTGCTGCTCGCGGCTCTCGGCCCGGCGGCGTGCGGGGATGACGACGACTCGGGCTCGGGCGGCTCGGCGGACGCGACCCAGGAGGAGAGCTCGCCCCCGGCGGACGACACCGGCACCGAGACCGAGGCGCAGGCCGACCTGACCGACACGAGCGTCAAGCCGGTGATCGACAAGCCCACCGGCGTGCCGCCACGCAGGCTCGTGAAGGAGGACATCGTCAAAGGCAAGGGGCCGGGCGCGAAGCCGGGCGACACCGTGATCGTCGACTACGTCGGCGTCAGCTTCTCGAGCGGCCAGGAGTTCGACGCCTCCTGGGACACCGGTCAGCCCTTCCCCGTGCAGCTCGGGGCCGGCAATGTCATCGAGGGCTGGGAGAAGGGCCTCGTAGGGATCAAGAAGGGTGGGCGGCGCAAGCTGACGATCCCACCCGAGCACGCCTACGGGGCGCAGGGAGCGCCGCCCGCGATCGGGCCGAACGAGACGCTCGTGTTCGTCATCGACGCTCTCGATATCCAATGAGAGCCGGCAGCGCCAGGCCGAAGAGGTAGGCCGGCCCCACTCCTAGGAGCGTCTCGGCTACGGGCTCGCCGAAACGCGACCCCGCGGCATCCGGGTCGGAGTACAGGGGCAGCAGGACGACGAGCAAGGTCGTGAAGGCGGAGGTCACGTACCAGCGGCTCCGGTGTGTCGCGGCCGCGCATACGACGGCCGCGAGCGCGGCGACGCCGTACCAGGCCACCGCGGGGTCGAGCCGCACGAGCCCGATCCCTGCGAACGCGGCGGTAAGGTCACGGTGACGGACTCGCAAGCGCCCCCAAGGAGGCCCCCATGAGTTCCAGCACCGGCTCGGCCGCCGACGAGCTCGCCCAGGCCGAGACCCTGCCCCAGCTCGACGCCAGCTCGCTCGTCGACGGCGAGCGTCTCGAGGCCGAGGTCAAGGACATGTACCGGCACGTGGCCCGCGAGGAGCAGGCCGACCTGCACTTCGAGCTGGGCCGGGGGCTCGCCGAGCACCTGGGCTACCGCGCCGAGCTGCTCGACGCGATCCCCGCCGAGGCCGTGGCGTCGTTCGCGGGGGTGGGGCATCACCTCGACCTCGCCGCGCTGCAGCCGGGCGAGACCGTCCTCGACCTCGGCTCGGGCTCCGGCACCGATGTCTTCTGCGCGGCCGTGCTGGTGGGCGAGTCGGGACGCGTCGTGGGCGTGGACATCACCGACGAGCAGCTCGCCAAGGCCGCCCGACTCCGTGACCGCGACGGCTTCACGCAGGTCGAGCTCGTCGAGTCGCACATCGAAGAGCTCCCGTTCGAGGACGCGAGCTTCGACGCGGTCCTCTCCAACGGCGTCATCAACCTGTCGCCGTTCAAGGGCAGGGTCTTCGCCGAGGCGGCGCGCGTGCTGAGGCCAGGTGGAAGGCTCGCCATCACCGACATCGTCAGCGGCCGGGCGCTCAAGGAGCGCACTCGCCGCAACGTCGACCTGTGGGCCGCCTGCATCGCCGGTGCCATCCCGCGCAAGACCTATCTCCAGGCGATCGAGGCCGAGGGCCTCGAGGTCGCCAACGTGCGGAAGAACGACTACCGCTTCGTGTCGGAGCGCGCCCTCGACGCCTGCAGCACCTACGAGGTGGAGAGCATCTCGCTGCTCGCCCGGAAGCAAAGCTGACCGCCGCTCAGCCGGCGAAGCTGAGCGCGTACGCCACGAACGCCACGTACATCACGCCGATGCCCGCGTAGTCCCAGCGCGTGCGCAGGTCCGGCGGGCGCGCCAGCAGCGCGAGCGCGAGCAGCACGAACGGGTCGAAGTACTTCTGGTAGACGAGCCTGACCGGAAGCGCCGCCAGCAGGAAGCAGGCGAGGTACACGGCCGGCAGCGACCAGATCCCGGCGCGCGTCACGAGGAGGTAGAGGACGACGCAGCCGAGCGGCACGAGCGCCCAGAACAGGAGCGACGACCCGAACAGCTCGGGGAAGCGGTCGGAGAGCTGCCAGAGGTAGCCGGCGTCGCCCGCCTGCCGCGGCGTGATCGGCTGATAGAGAAGCGGCGAGATCACGAGCAGGAGCACGCCGATGGCGGCCGCAACGAGCAGCCGGATGCGCAGCTCGGCTGCACGGCCGGTGAGTCCCACGTATGCGCGCGCGAGGAGGGAAGAGCGCAGCCGCCGCAGCCGCCGCACCACGCTGGGCCCGAAGACCAATACGCCGTAGGCGCCGGCGAGCGCGACCGTGAAGCCGACGGTCCGCAGGGTGAGCGCCTCGCGGGCGAGGCCCTGACGGTCGTCGCAGAGGCCGCAGGAGGCCGGGTCGGCGCTCGGCGGCACAAGACCGTCCCACTCCAGCGCCAGCAGCCCGAGCGGGACGATCGAGAGCGCGAGCATGCCCGCGCCGGCCACGAGCGGGGACGGCGAGCGCAGGTCCCGGCGCAGCAGGAAGACGGCGGCGACCGGCACGAGCCACACGAACGCCTGGCGCGTGAGGAGCGCCGCCGCTATCGCGGCGCAGCCGAGCGCGAACGCCCCGAGCCCGGCGCCGCGCGAGTACGCGTGAATGCGCTCCAGGGCGAGCAGCGCGAACAGGATCGCCAGGTTGTCTGTGAGCAGGGTGAAGGACGTGCCGAGCACGTAGGGCGACAGCACGAACAGGAGCGTCAGCGCGAACGCCTGCCAGCGCTCGAGCGGCGTGGCGCGGCGCAGGAGCCGCAGCAGCGCAAGCGCCATCGCGTACGAGAAGAACACGTTCAGCAGGCGCAGCTTCCAGAGCTCGAAGCCGACGACCTCTCCCCACCAGGCGGTCAGCACGTGGTAGAGCGGCGTCTGGGCGGACGGGTAGTCGGAGAAGTCGAGCCGCTCGGAGAGCTGCAGGATCGTGGGCAGCTGGTAGACGCGCGCGTCGCTCCCGTGGAAGGTGTCGATCTCCACGGTCAGGCCCTGCAGCACCGCGATGCCGATCAGGAAGGGAAGGGCGAGCAGCCCGCGTTGGAGCCAGTCGAGCCGCTTGCCGCGGGTCATGCGCGCCCGAGCCGCCGCCGGCCCTCAGGGCACATGCGCTTGAGCGGGCAGTTCGCGCAGTCGGGCGAGCGTGCCGTGCAGGTGCGGCGGCCGTGACGGATCAGCAGCACGTGCACCTCGTAGGCCTCCTGGCCGTCGTCGCCCACGAGCCGCAGCATCTCGTCGTGCGCCTCGGTGAAGCTCGCCTTCTCGCGCCACAGGCCGAGCCGGGAGCCGACCCGGTAGACGTGCGTGTCGACCGGCACGTCCGGCCGGCCGAACGCGAACAGCAGCACGCAGGCCGCCGTCTTGCGACCGACCCCGGGCAGCGACGTCAGGTAGTCGCGCGCCTCGTCGAGCGGAGCCTCCTTGAGCCAGGCGAGGTCGTCCTCCCCGATCGCCTCGAGTATCTGCTTGATGCGCACCGCCTTCGTGGGCGCGAGCCCACCCGGCCGGATCGCGTCCTCGATCTCCTCGACCAGCGCGTCGCGCACCTCGTCCCATGAGGCGAAGCGCTCGCGCAGCCGGCCGTAGGCGACGTCCCGGTTGCGGTCGTTCGTGTTCTGCGAGAGGACGGTGAGGATCAGCTCGTCGATCGGTGCCCCGTGCGGGCGCAGGATCGGGCGCCCGTACTCCCTGCGGAGCTTGTCGCGAATCCTGCGGAGCCTGCGCCGGTCGGCCATCGAGCGCGTGATGCTATGAACCGCGCCCCATGGAGATCGCCGAGGAGCACGTCGAGGTCGCCGGACTCGAGATCCATTGGCTCCGCGCGGGCGACGCGCCGGTGCTCTATCTACACGGCGTTCCGACCGGCTCCTTCGACTGGATTCCGTTCCTGGAGCGGATCGGCGGCGTGGCTCCCGACCTGCCCGGGTTCGGCAGGTCGGCCAAGCCGGGCGACTTCGACTACTCGATCGCCGGCTACGACCGCTTCCTCGAGGCGTTCACCGAGCGAGTCGGGCTGGAGCGCTTCTCGCTCGTCGTGCATGACTGGGGGGGCGCCGGCCTCGTCTTCGCACAGCGCTTCCCCGAGCGGATCGAGAAGCTCGTCCTGTTCACCACCCTGCCGTTGCTGCCCGGCTACCGCTGGCACCGCACCGCGCGCGGCTGGCGCACGCCCGTCATCGGCGAGCTGATGATGGGCTTCACGACTCGCTGGGCGCTGCGGCGCGAGCTGCCGCGCGAGCTCGCCGATCGCGCGTGGGAGCACTTCGACCAGGGCACTCAGCGCGCAATCCTGAGGCTCTACCGGGCCTCGCCGCCGGAGTTGCTCGAACGCAACGGCGCCCGGCTCGGTGAGCTGCGCGCCCCGGCGCTCATCCTCTGGCCGGACCACGATCCCTATATCGACGCGAGCTTCGGGCAGGAGTACGCGAACGCGCTCGGCGGAGAGACCGAGCTCGAGCTCGTCAGCGGAGGCCACTGGACGTGGCATGAGCGCCCGGAGCTCGTCGAACGGGTGGCGGCTTTTCTCGGCTCGTGAGGTGCGCGAGGGGTCGGGCTCGGCCCGGACCGGAGCGTTGTCTTCATTGAGCCCGGGGGCACGTTTCCACTAGCCTCACCAGCGCCGTGCTGCGCGCCGTGGTGTCCGCCGTCACAGCGCCGCCCAGAGCCCCGGCAACGGAGCCCGCGGAGGCGCCCGTTCCCCGCTTCCGACGCGGTCGCGAGTCCGCGCGACAGGTGCTGCGCAGCATCAACTGGTGGCACGCCGCTCCGATTCTCGTCGCGCTGGTGTTCGCGATCGTCTACCTGATCTGGCAGCCGCGCACCGTCGACCTCGCGGCCCACACCTTCCGGGCCGAGCTGTTCGGCGAAGAGGGCTTCACGATCTGGAACGGCCAGTGGTACGGCGGCCACCACACGCCCGCCTACTCGATCATCTCGCCGCCGCTCGCCTGGCTCTTGAGCCCGCCGGTCGCGCTGGCGTGCGCCGCGGTCGCATGCGCCGCCCTCTTCCCGCCGCTCGCGCGCGGCCACTTCGGCGAAGAGCGCGCCCGCTGGGGCTCGATCTGGTTCGGCGCCGCCACCGCGACGCTGCTGTTCACGAGCCGGCTGCCGTTCGCGATCGGCGTCGCCTTCGGGCTCGCTGCGCTGCTCATGCTGCAGCGCCACCGCTACCGGTGGGCAATCGTGCTCGCCGTCCTATGCCCGCTCGGCAGCCCTGTGGCGGGCCTGTTCCTCGCCATGGCCGGCATCGCCTATGCGATCGCCGAGCGGCGCAACCGCGTGAACCGGCTCGAGGGCCTGGCCATCGCCGCGGCCGCGTTCATCCCGCCCGTCTTCCTGGCGTGGGCATTCCCCGAGGGCGGCTGGGCGCCCTTCCCGACCTCGGCCTACGTCCCGATCCCGCTGTTCGCGCTCGCGGTGCTGATCGTGCTGCCACGCGAGGAGGCGGCGCTCCGTTGGGGTGCCGCGCTCTACGGCATCGGGGCCACGGCAGCACTGGCAGCCGAGACGCCGATGGGCGGCAACGCCGTGCGGCTCGGCGCCCTCTTCGGCGGCCCGGTGCTCCTGTGCGCGTTGTGGGGCCGGCGCTTCCCGCACCGCTTCGTGGTGCTGCCGCTGCTGGCCGTCGGCTTCGGTCTGCTCGCGTTCTGGCAGTGGTCGCCCGCGGTGCGCGACGTCATCAAGTACATCGAGGACCCGGCCGCCAAGTCGGACTACTTCGAGCCGCTGCGGCAGTTCCTCTTCACGCTGCCCGACCAGCGCCGGATCGAGATCCCGTTCACGCGCAGCCACTGGGAAGGTGCCGAGGTGGCGATGGAGCAGCCGCTCGCGCGCGGCTGGCTGCGCCAGCTCGACACCGGCCTGCATCCGATCTTCTATCGCGAGGGCATCAACCGGCTCACCTACGCGAGCTGGCTCGCGGACAACGGCGTCCGCTACGTCGCGCTGCCGAGCGCGAAGCCCGACAAGAGCTCGTACGGAGAGCGCGCGCTGATCGAGAAGGGACTTCCCTACCTGCGGCTGCGCTGGAAGTCCGCGGACTGGCGCGTCTACGAGGTGCTCCTGCCCTCGCCGCTCGTGATCCCCCAGCGGGACGCCAACATCGTCCTCGAGCAGATGCAGTCGGACGAGCTGCTGCTCGACGTCAAGCGGCCCGGCGAGGCGATCGTCAAGGTCCGCTGGACCCCCTACTGGTTTGCCTCGAACGCCTGCGTCGAGCCCGACGGCGACTGGACGAAGGTGATCGCCGAGCGCACCGGCTTCGTGCGGCTCTCGACGCGCTTCGCCCCCGAGCGCCTGTTTCAGCGCGGTCGCAGATGTGACGACTCTGTGACCGGCTAGGCTCTCTGGTTGTGCCTCGAACGCATCCGCTGTACAAGCAGCTGGTTCGCATTTGGCGACAGACGGGGCGCTGGCTACCCGGTGGCTGGCTTGACGCGATCCGCCAGCTCGCCCTCTTCGCCGGGGCCTATTACCTCTACCGGATAGTCCGCGGGTTCATCGACGGGCAGGCCGGCCTCGCGTTCGAGAACGCCCGCGCGCTCGTCGACATCGAGCGCTCGCTGGGGCTCTTCTTCGAGCCGAGCCTGCAGACCTGGGCGAAGGGCGAGGAGTGGCTCCTCACATTCGCCAACTGGATGTACGTGAACTCGCACTTCGTCGTCACGACGACGTTCCTGATCTGGCTCTACCTCGCGCGCAACTACGCCTACTACTACGTGCGCAACATGTTCATGGTGGCCATGGGCCTCGCGCTCGTGGGCTACACGGTGTTCCCCACCGCGCCGCCGCGCTTCCTGCCCGAGTGGGGCTTCACCGACACCGTCGCGAGCTTCGTCGGCGAGGCTGCCGAGAACAGCGCGAACGTTCTCTACAACCCCTTCGCCGCGGTGCCCAGCATGCACGTGGCCTTCGCGCTCATGATCGCCATCCCAGCGTTCATGCTCGTCAGGAACCGCCTCCTCAAGGCGCTCTGGGCCGTCTATCCGCTGGTCGTGACCTTCGTCGTGATGGTCACCGCGAACCACTACTGGCTCGACGCGGCGCTCGGGGCGCTCGTGGCGGCGATGTCCGCCTATGCCGCGAGCTTCGGCTTCGCACGACTGCGGCCCGAGGCCTGGGCCTGGCGCACCGGCGCACGGGCGCCGGCGTGAGCGGCCCGGTTCGGGACCGCTCCGCCTCTCGCCGGGGAGACGGCAAGACTCGCCTCCGGCCGACCGGAGGCTCGTCGAAAGACGGAGCCGGCGGTCCGCTCACCGCAACGGAGATCCGCGAGCTCGCACGCAACCGCCTGATCGAATCGCGGCTGACGCCGAACGCCATCTCGATCACCGGCCTGATCGGCAACATCGTCGCGGCGGTCCTGATCTTCGAGAACCACTTCGTGCTGGCGGGGGTCGCCTTCATCCTCGGGTCCGTCTGCGACATGTTCGACGGGCGCTACTCCCGCATGTCCGGCAAGGGCAGCCCCTTCGGCGCCTTCCTCGACTCCACGCTCGACCGCGTGTCCGAAGGAATCGTGCTCGCGGCCGTGGCCGCCTACTTCGCCCAGCAGCAGGACGACTGGGCCACGCTCGCGACGGTGCTCGCCGTGGTCGGCTCGTTCTCGGTCAGCTACACCCGCGCCCGGGCCGAGGCGCTCGGGGTCGAATGCAAGGTCGGAATCGCCTCGCGCCCGGTGCGCGTCGTGATTCTCTCGATCGGCCTCGTGTTCGCTGCGGAAGAGCTCGTGCCCGGCCTGGACCTGCTCGAGCCCGCCATCTACGCGATGGCGGCGCTCACCATTTTCACTACCTTCCAGCGGGTATTCCACGTCCGCACGCAACTCCGGCGGGTGGCGGACGGAGCCGACGCGGTGTAACCGCGGCGGGCCCGCCGGGTTCCTCTCCCGGTGGCCCATGCGCGCGAGCCCGTGCCACCCGTGAGACCCATTTCAGGAGGCCTTCCCCCAGTGACTGACATCTCTTCAAACGGCGCTTCGCGCTACCAGATAGACAAGGTGCGCGTGGCCATCATCGGCGTGGGCAACTGCGCTTCATCCTTCGTGCAGGGCGTCGAGTACTACAAGAACGCCGACCAGAACGAGCAGGTCCCGGGCCTGATGCACGTCGATCTCGGCGGCTATCACGTCCGCGACATCGAGTTCACCGCCGCCTTCGACATTGATTCCGAAAAGGTCGGCAAGGACCTGTCAGAGGCGATCTGGGCGGGCCAGAACAACACGATCAAGTTTGCGGACGTGCCGGACCTCGGCGTGAAGGTCCACCGCGGCATGACGCACGACGGCCTCGGCAAGTACCTGAAGGAGCGCATCACGAAGGCTCCGGGAGAGACCGACGACATCGTCGGCATCCTCAAGGAGACGAAGACCGACGTGGTCGTCTCCTATCTGCCGGTCGGCTCCGAGCAGGCGACCAAGTGGTACGTCGAGCAGATCCTCGAGGCCGGCTGCGGCTTCGTGAACTGCATCCCGGTCTTCATCGCGGGCGAGCACTACTGGGCCAACCGCTTCGAGAAGGCCGGCCTGCCGATCATCGGCGACGACATCAAGTCGCAGGTGGGCGCGACGATCACGCACCGCGCGCTGGCGCGTCTCTTCCACGACCGCGGCGTCCTGCTCAAGCGCACCTCGCAGCTGAACGTCGGCGGCAACATGGACTTCTTCAACATGCTCGAGCGTGAGCGGCTCGAGTCGAAGAAGATCTCGAAGACGCAGGCGGTCACCTCGATCATGGGCCACGAGCTGCCGGCGGACGACGTGCACGTCGGTCCGTCCGACTACGTGCCGTGGCTGACCGACCGCAAGTGGGCGCACATCCGGCTCGAGGGCGAGGCCTTCGGCGACGTGCCGCTGATCGCCGAGCTGAAGCTCGAGGTCTGGGACTCGCCGAACTCGGCCGGCATCGTCACGGACGCCGTGCGCTGCTGCAAGCTGGCCCTGAACCACGGCCTCGGCGGCCCGATCGAGGGTGCCTCCGCGTATCTGATGAAGTCGCCGCCCGAGCAGCATCCGGACGATCTCGCCCGCGAGATGGTCGAGGCCTTCATCAAGCAGTACGGCGGCGCGCCGAAGCTGCCCGGCAAGGCCAAGGTCAAGGCAAAGGCGAAGGCAAAGACCAAGAGCTAAACGCTCGACCAAGACACGCTTCACCAGCGGGCGGCCTCCGGGCCGCCCGTTGTCGTTGCCGCGTAATTCGCGCCCCCCGGGCCGGTTGGACGCTCGATGAGACCGAGCCGAGACTCAATCGATACTGACCGGCGCCTGTCCTCGGCGTACGGTGCTCGGCACTAGCCAAGGGAGTACACCGGATGTCGTCCAGGAAGGTTCTTCGCACGCTCACTGCCGCCTCGCTGGCCCTGCTCGGCGTCGGCGCCGGTGCCGCCACCGCCGAAGCAGGCCCGCCCGGCAAGTGGAGCCAGGTCACCGGCGTCGGCGCTGACGACGGCAACCCCATGCGGCCCGATCTCGCGCGCACCGCCGACGGCGTCCTGCACGTCAGCTGGAGTCGGGATGTCCCGGGCGGAGGGAGCCTGCTGCACAGCGCTATCTCCGCCGACGCAAAGACGGTCTCCGGGCCCGTGTCGATCTACGACAACGTCGCCGGCGGGGTCAACTATCACTCCGACCTCGTGGTGGCGCCCGACGGCACCCTGCGCGCGTTCTTCGCCGCCACCAACGTCTTCGACAGCGTGTTGGCAACGGCCACCTCGGACGACGGCGGCGCGAGCTGGACCGTGGGCGGCTCGGTCTCGAAGACCGGGCCCGAGGGCAAGGAGGTCTACACCGCGGGTGGCATCGGCGCCGCTGTCGGCAAGGACGGCACCTTCTACTCGATCTGGGGCGACTCGAGTCCCAGCGGCGCCGGCTATCACGTCGGCCTCGACCCGAACGCGGCGGACGGCGAGCTTCCCGGAAGCCTGCAGTCAGATCCCAAGCTGGGCGTTGACTCGGCCAGCGGCCAGGTGGTATCGGCCTGGAACTCGCTCGATGACGACGAGAGCGTGGTGGTCATGCCGATCGCACCCGCGGGCGGCCCGGTCTCGATCCCCAACTCGACCCAGCACTCCCTGCATCCGGTGGGCATCACCGGCCGCATCGGCGCGCCGGGAGTGTTCGTCGGCTATCACCGCGGGACCAACCCGTTCCTGTCCGACCCTTCGGTGTACCGCGTTGACACCGGCCAGGCGACCCGGCTGACCAAGAAGGACGGAGAGCTGATCTCGCTCGCAGCGGCGCCGGGCGGCCGGCTGTGGGCGTTCTGGAAGGTCGAGAACTCGCTCCGCGCGACCCGCTCCAACCAGGCCGCCACCAAGTGGGGCCAGATCGTGTCGATCAAGGCGCCCAAGAACACGTCGGCCATCTACAACCTCGCCGGCGAGGCCTCCGCGGGCCCGCTCGACCTGCTCGCGCACGTCGACACGTCGCCGGGCACGCTTGGCTCCTGGCACCGGCGCATCCTGCCCGGCCTCTCCTTCACGGCTTCGAAGGGCAAGAAGGACAAGACCGTCATCAAGGTGACGGACGCCGACCAGGCCGTCGGCGGCGCGAAGGTGAAGGTCAAGGGGAAGGGCTCGAAGACAACGAGCGGCTCGGGGAAGGCCACCTTCGACCTCGCTTCCGGCGGTTACAGGGTCACGGCGTCGAAGAAGGGCTACGCCGCGTTCTCGAAGCGCGTGCGCGTGAAGTAGGCGCCCGGGCGCAACTTTCGCCGCCCGCGCTCGTTTACAAGCCATGATCGACTGGACTCGACGCGCTTTCGCATGCGCGCTCACGCTGACTCTCGCCCTGGTTCCCGCCGGCTTGGCCCAGGCCGCCAAGCCCAAGAAGAAGCCCGTCGACGTGACGGTGATGACGCGGAACATCTACCTCGGCGGCAACATCTTCCGGCCCATCGGGGCCCCCGACCTCGCGGAGTTCGAGCGCCGCGCCGGCGAGCTCTGGACCGAGGTCAAGAGCACGGACTTCCCGGTCCGCTCGAAGCTGATCGCGCGAGAGATCAAGCAGACGAAACCCGACCTGATCGGGATGCAGGAGGTGGCGATCTGGCGCCGCGGGCCGATCGGCGTGAAGGACGGTGCCACGACGCCGTCCAATGAGGTCGTCTACGACTTCCTAGCGACGCTGCGGCGTGACCTCAAGCGCCTCGGCCTGAAGTACAACGTCGCCTCCAAGCAGCAGGAGACGGACATCGAGGCGCCGATCGACGCCGGCCACGACGTGCGCCTCACGATGTTCGACGTGATCCTCGTCAAGAAGAGCCGCGACCTGAAGGTCACCAAGCGGCTCGGCAAGAACTACGCCGAGAAGATCACCGTGCCGACCCCGGCGAGCCCGCTCACGAGCACGCGCGGCTGGACCGCGGTCGACGTGACCTTCCAGGGCAAGAAGCTGCGCTTCGCCAACACGCACCTCGAGGCGTTCGCCGACGCGCCGCGCGAGGCGCAGGCGCGCGAGTTCGTCGGGCCCGGCGGCCCGCTGCGCACGGCGCGCCAGCTGATCGTCACCGGTGACATGAACTCGGATCCGCAGGGACGCGAGTCCCCGGCGGGAGCCTTCGACATCCTCGCCGGCGGCGGGCTCGTCGACGCCTGGCCGAAGCGCCTCGGCCCGGGCTACACCTGCTGCCTCGAGCAGTCGGACGCCCGCGATCCGAACACGAACGGGTTCGACCACCGGATCGACCTGATCTTCGCGAAGCCGAAGCTGCGCACGCTGCGCGGCAAGGTCGTCGGAGCGAAGCTCTCGGACCGCGCGCCGAACGGCCTGTGGCCGTCGGACCACGCCGGCGCCGTCACGACGCTGCGCCTGCGCTGAGCCCTGCCTGTGGCGCCGAGGCGGCTAGACCGCCTCGGCGTCCGGGCCCTGCGCCGGCGTCGCCTCGGCGCTGATGCTGCGCGTGAAGTACGGCACCTCGTAGTGCCCGACCGCATCGAACCAGCGCTTCGCGTGCAGGCCGCGGCGTAGGTCGCAGTCGGCGACGAGCATCCCCTCCTCGCCGTACAACGGCCCCGCGATCGGCTCGCCCCACTGCGGGTCGACAATCAGCGCGCCGCCGGTGCCGAAGGACTCCGTGTCCGGCAGCTCGAGCGGGAAGTCCTCGGGAAAGGCCGAGCGCGGGATGTACTGCGGCACGGACACGACGAAGGCGCCCGACTCGATCGCAATGTGACGCATGCTCGCCTGCCAGCCATCCGAGTCGTCGGCCGTCGGCGCGACCCAGATCTGCGGGCCGCCCTGGTAGACGGCCCAGCGCGCGAGCGGCATGCGGTTCTCCCAGCAGATGAGACCGCCGATCCGGCCGACGGGCGTCTCCGTCACGCCGAGGTCGTCGCCTGAGCCGATCCCGTGGAAGAGCCGCTCTTGGTGCGTCGGCATCAGCTTGCGGTGCTTCCAGAGAAGACCGCCGGGCCCGATCAGGAGCAGTGCGTTGTAGAGGGTGCCGGGTCGCTCCTGCTCGCGCTCGTTGACGCCGATGGCGCAGTGGAGGTCATGCTCGCGGCAGGCGTCCGCCAACCGGTCGACCACAGGGCCGGGCACCTCTATCGAGCTGTCCCACATGCGCTCCCAGAGCTCGTCGCTGCCGCCGAAGGACGCCGCCTGGTGCGCCCACGCGTTCGACGGATAGAGCGAGACGAAGGTCTCCGGGAGCACCGCCAGCTGCGCGCCGGCGGCCGCCGCCTCGCCGAGCAGGCGGATCGCCTTGTCGACGGTGGCGTCCGCGTCGAGGATGACCGGGGCGGCCTGGATCGCCGCCACTCGGATGGTCGGGAAGTGAGTCACGACGGTCCGATCGTATCCTCCTCGACGTGCCGTTCACGATCGCTCAGGTAACTCCCTGGCCCTGGGAGAAGCATCACGAGGTCAACCGCTTCGTCGAGCGCCTCTCGGACGAGCTGTGCGGGCGCGGCCACCGCGTGGTCGTCGTCGCGCCCTCCGACTCGCGTGAGCTCGTCCGCGAGGGCCGCGCGAAGGTCGACGAGCTCATCAACGACCCGGACGCGCTATTCGACGAGCCCGGCTGCGCGACGGTGGTCGCCGTGGGCCAGTCACTGCCCTTCAAGCGCGGCGGCTCGGTGTCGCTCCCGATCGACGTCTCGCGCACCCTCGAGGACCTGCTCGACCGGGCGGAGCTCGACTTCGTGCATGTGCACGAGCCGTTCGCGCCGAGCGCTGCGTCGGCGGCGCTGCGCCACTCGCAGGCCCTCAACGTCGGGACCTTCCACTCGACAACGGAGCGCTTCGTCTCCACCCAGGTGGCGCGCAAGGTGGTCGAGCTGTTGTTCGGCCGCCTCGACGGCCGCACCACCAGCTACGCGGCCACGCGTGACCTGATCGAGCGCTACTTCCCCGGCCACTACGACGTGATCCATCCCGGCGCCGACCTGCTGCAGCGGCCCGAGCCGAGTGGCGAGCCGCCACGGATCGTGTTCTCGGCCGAGGAGGAGCGGGGCGCGCTGCGCCTCTTCCTGCGCGCGCTCCGGCGACTGCCGGTCGAGATCGACTGGCACGCCACCATCTGGCTTCGCAACCCCGACTCGGCGCCGGTCGTGACGCTGCCCCGCCGCCTGCGCGACCGCGTGCACCTCGCCGGCCCGACCGACGGCTCGGAGGCGCAGCATCTCTCGCGCGCGACGATCGCGGTCGCCGCCTCGAGCGGGTCCGCGCCGGCTCCGCAACTCGTGCTCAGAGCGCTCGCAGGCGGCGCGGTCCCGGTCGTGTCGCGCCTGCCCCAATACGAGGAGCTCATGCGCGACGGCGAGTTCGGGCCGCTGTTCGAGCCGCGCGACGCGCTCACTCTCGCCGCCCAGCTCGAGCGGCTGCTCATGGAGCCGGCGCTCGTGAGCGAGTTCGCGACCCGCATCGAGGAGGCACACCCTCAGCTCGAGTGGTCGCGCGTTGCGGACGAGTACGAGGGTGTCTACGAGCGCATCGCGGCCCGTCGCCATGACGCCGACGGCCGCCCGCAGATCCGCAAGCGGCTCGGGAGCCGCGACTTCATCCACGTCGACCTGCACATGCACACGGATCACTCGCCGGACTGCGCGACGCCGGTCGACACGCTGCTCGACACCGCCAAGAAGGTTGGCCTCGGCGCGATCGCGATCACCGACCACAACGAGGTCTCGGGCGCGCTCGAGGCGCGCGAGCGTGCGGACGGCATCAAGGTGATCGTCGCGGAGGAGGTCAAGACGGCCGACCAGGGCGAGGTGATCGGGCTCTTCATCGAGGAGAAGATCCCGCGCGGGATGACCCTGCAGGAGACGATCGCCGAGATCCGCAGGCAGGGAGGGCTCGTCTACGTGCCGCATCCCTTCGACCGAATGCACGCCGTGCCCGACTACGAGCACCTGCTCGACGTCGTCGAGGACATCGACGCGATGGAGGTCTTCAACCCCCGCGTCGCGTTCTCCGCCTTCAACGAGGAGGCGGCGCGCTTCGCGGCCAAGTACCGGATCGTCGCCGGCGCGGGCTCCGACAGCCACGTCGTCCAGGGACTCGGATCCGTGAAGATCCGGATGCGCGACTTCGACGGTCCAGAGGAGTTTCTCGCATCGCTCCGCGACGCCGACATCGTGCGCAAGAAGCAGTCGCTCCTCTACGTGCAGGCGCTCAAGTTCATCCAGACGCGCGGCAAGAAGTGATGCGCCGGAGAGGAGCGCTCGTGAATCCGTCAAATCCCTCGGATCACATGCCCGCCACCGATGACGAGATCCGCGAGAAGTACCTCGAGCGGGCGATACGGGAGCTGAACGGCCTCACCCGCGAGATCCAGGACTGCGAGCACTGCCCGCGCGGCAACCTGATGCCGGTGCTCGGCTCGGGCCACCCGCAGGCCGACATCGTGCTGCTGAAGTACGCGCCGGTCCCGTCGGAGATCGAGGAGGGCGTCGCCTTCTACGGCCGCGCCGGCTCCGCGCTCATGAAGAGCTTCAAGCGGCTCGGAATCGACCCGCTCGCGGTCTACGGGACGGTCTTCGTCAAGTGCCCCGTCCACGACACCGACGACTCCGCGCCCGAGTGCCGCGCCCGCGTCGTCGACGAGCTCGCGATCGTGCAGCCGCGCATCGTCGTCGTGATGGGCGAGGACGCGCTCGAGGAGCTCAACATGCTGCGCGTGCCGCTCGCCCGCGAGCTCGAATGGAAGCCGGGCGAGATCCAGCGGCTCACGCCCACCTGCGACGCGCTGACGGTCCCCGACATCGACGGATCGCTCGACGACGAACGCGCGAAGCGGGACTTCTGGGGCGCCTTCCGCGCCCTCGGCGACTGGTACGACGAGCTGCCGCCTTACTAGACCCCGTTCCTGACCAGGCGCGCGGTACGCTGCCGTCATGACCAGCAAGGCGCGTGTCCTTGTGGTCGCGAACCGCACGGCCGAGTCGCCCGAGCTTCTCGACGCGCTCCGCACCCGCACGGTGCAGGGCCCTTGTGAGTTCACGCTGCTCGTGCCCTCGACTGCGCACGGGCTCGCCTGGGCAGCCGACCCCGACGCGGGTCACGACGAGGCGGAGAGGCACCGCGAGGCGTTCGTCGAGGAGCTGCGCCAGGAAGGGTTGGACGTTGAGGCGGCCCGTGTCGGCGACCCCGACGCGCTCGCGGCCATCCAGGACGAATGCAACTTCAACAGCTATGACGAGCTGATCGTGTCGACCCTTCCGCTCCATATCTCGAAATGGCTGAAGATCGACCTACCGAGCAAGGCGCAGGCGGCAACGGGACTGCCGGTCACGCACGTCGTGGGAAGCGAGGCGTAGTGGAGCTGGAAGAGCGCGAGGGAGTCGACCCGGTCATCGAGCGCCGCTGTGCTGAGTGCGGCACGCGACTGACCGAGCAGGAGATCAAGGCGGCGCTCGAGACGAACGGCCCGTTCCTCTGCACCGTCCACGCCAACGAGGAGGTCTCGGTCGAGGAGGACGCGGCCGGCTAGCCCGAGCCGGCATCCCGCGCCGCCATCGTGCGCCTGCCGGGGCCGCTGAGCTGGCGCTCGTGACCGCCTAGCCGTCTACGTAGCGCTGCACGGTCGGCGCGATGAGCGCGACGACCTCGTCCTGCGTCGCCGATGCGAGCGGTTCCACGCGCAGCACGTAGCGGAGGAAGGCGAGCCCCAGCATCTGCGAGGCGACCGCCGTGGCTCTCAGCTCCGCATCGGCGCCTCCGAGCGCGCCGGCGAAGCGCGGCACGATCCGGCGCTCGAGGAACTCGCGCATGATCTCGGGCCGGCTCGCGGCCGAGCGCAGCACGCTGATGACCGGCTCGCCGGTGGCGGGCGTGTCCCAGACCTGGAGGAAGCGCGTGACGAGCCGCCGGCCGAGGTCGCCCGTGCCCTCCGCGAGCACGGCGTCGATGGCGTCCGCCGGGTTCACCGGCAGTCGCAGGGACTCCACGAACAGGCCGCTCTTCGAGCCGAAGTAGTAGGAGACGAGCGCGGGGTCGACGCCCGCCTCGCGTGCGATCGCACGCATCGTCGCCCCGTCGAAGCCCTGCTCGGCGAACTGCCGGCGGGCGGCGTCGATGATCGCCTCGCGGGGCTCTTCGCCGCCCTGTCGGGGCCCGCGCCTCTTCTCGGAAGAAAATTTCATTAGGTGTTGAAATGTAGCGCGACCTATGGCAGACTATTTCATCAGCTGATGAAACTTCCCATGTCAGGAGATCGAGATGACAGCCGATAGCCGCAAGATCCTCGTGATGATGTGCTTCGCGCTCGCAACCGTGGTGAGCGCGGTTTCCTCACTCAACGTCGCCCTTCCCGATCTCGCTCGCGACACGGGCGCCACTCCTACGGAGCTTCAATGGATCGTCGACGCCTATGCGCTCGTGTTTGCCGGCCTCCTGCTCCCCGCGGGGGCCCTCGGCGACCGCCTCGGGCGCCGGCGCGTATTGCTGACCGGCCTCGCGATCTTCGGCAGCGGCGCCGCAATCGCCACGACAGTCGACGATCCGTCCACCCTGATCGCGATCCGGGCCTTCATGGGCCTCGGCGCGGCGCTGATCATGCCGACCACCCTCTCGATCATCACGGCCAACTTCCCGGCCGGCGAACGCGACCGCGCGGTCGGCGCGTGGGCGGGGGTGGCAGGCGGCAGCGCGCTGCTTGGGCTGCTCGTGTCCGGCGCCGTGCTCGAGGTCGCCAGCTGGTCGTGGGTCTTCGGCCTCAGCGTTGTGCTCGCGCTGATCGCCTTCGCCGGTTCGCTTCGCGTCGTGCCGGCTAATGATGCGCACAAGCGGGAGGCGCTCGACCCGGTCGGGGGCGTCCTCTCCGCGCTCGGCCTCTCCGCGCTCGTCTGGGCGTTCATCGAGGGCCCGCAGCGCGGCTGGGGCGACTCGCTCGTGGTCGGCGGCTTCGCGGGCGCCGTGCTGCTCGGCGTAGCGTTCGTCGCCTGGGAGCTCCGCCGGCGCGAGCCGATGCTCGACCCGCGGCTGTTCAAGCTACGCGGCTTCTCGAGCGGATCGCTGTCGATCTTCCTGCAGTTCTTCGCGGCGTTCGGCCTGATCTTCGTGCTGCTGCAGTTCCTCCAGCTGGTCCTCGGCTACTCGCCGCTCGAGGCGGGCGCGGCGCTGGCGCCGATGGCGGTCGTGATGGTCACGGTGGCGCCGCGCGTGCCGTTGCTCGTCGAGCGCGTGGGCGTCCGCCCGGTAGGACCGACCGGGCTGGCCCTGATGGCGGTCGGCCTCTTCGTCCTGTCGATGATGGACGCCGGCTCCTCCTACTGGCACCTCCTGGCGGGCGGCCTCGTGCTCGGCCTCGGCATGGCGCTAGCGACCGCGCCGGCCACGACCGCGATCGTGGAGTCGCTGCCGGACGAGAAGCAGGGTGTGGCGTCGGCGGTGAATGACGCGGCACGCGAGGTCGGCGGGGCGCTGGGCATCGCCGTACTCGGCAGTGTGCTGGCCGATCACGTCGGCCGACTCGGGCCCGGCATGAACCCGGCGTCGTTCGTCGATGGGTTCAGCGCGGCGCTCGTCGTCGGCGCCGTGGTGCTCGCCGTGGGTGCGGTGCTCGTCCTCATCCGGGCGCCGGGGCACAAGCGGGTCGTCCCCAGCGCAGGTGGTCAGGCGCTGACGGCCTCCAGGTAGCGGCCGACGGCGCCCGGATCCGCGCCGTCGTGCCGCAGCCCCACGTAGCGGTCGGGCCGCACCGCCAGGACGGTCACTCCACGGACGCCGAGCTGCTCTGCGACGGACTCCGCCATCCGGCCGATCCGCGGGTCGCCACCGCGGGTGGTGAGACCGGCGATCGCGCTCACCAGCGGCGAGTCCGCATGATCAGCTTCCAGGGAGGCGGCCAGCTCGGCCACCTCGGCCGCCGTGGCGTCGGGCCCGCCGAGAACGAGCAGCGTGTGGCCACTGCGGTGCGTGAGCTCGTGGAGGGCCGAGGACTCGCCTGCGGATGTCTGGACCGGCTCTGTCAGCGGCAGCCGGGCACCCGCGGCAAGCGGCCCGCTCGCCTCGCCCTGGACGATGGCGGAGCCGGCGTACGAGCGATCCAGCTCGGCCGCGGCGACCGCCTCGTGGTGAGCCGTGTCCGGGTCGGCGAACGTCGTGCGGATCGCCGCGTCGCGCGCAGCGCGCTCAGCCCGGGCGGTCATGGCCTGCACGGCCTCCGCATCCTTACCGGAGGACACCACCCGCAGCGCGACCGGGCGGCGCTCCACCTCGTAGCTGTCGAGCAACGACTTCCCGCTCACGCCCTGGGTTACCAGCGCAAGCTTCCAGCCCAGGTTGAAGGCGTCCTGCAGGCCGGTGTTCATCCCGTGGCCCTCGGCCGGAGAGCAGACGTGGGCGGCGTCACCGGCGAGGAGGAGACGGCCCTCGCGGAAGCGCTCCGCGACGCGCGAGTGGCAGCGGAAGCGCGCCGGGTTCTCGATGCCGGCGAATCCCACGTCCGGGTCGTAGCGACGGAGGACGCCGAGCGCCTCGGTGGCGAGATCGCTCGTGTCCGACGTCGGTCTCAGGTAGACCCGCCAGCGCCGATCGGGCAGCGGCGTGAGGATCACGGGCGGGACGTCGAGGTGCGGAAACACCATGTCGTATCCCTCGTCCCAGCCTTCGAGCGTGGCGTCGAAGACCGCCCAGGGCGCCTCCGCCTCCGCACCGGCGAAGTCGATTCCGGCCTGCTTGCGTACGGTGCTCCGCAGGCCGTCGGAGCCCACGACCCAGGACACCTCGACCTCCTCCTGCTCGCCGTGGCGCTCGAGCGTCGCGACCACGCCGTCGGACACAGGCTGCAACCCGACGAGGCGCGTCGAGCGCGTGACCGTGCCGCCATGCGCCTCCAGGTAGCCAGTGAGGACCGACTCGGTCACCTCCTCGGAGATTCCGATGTCGAAGCTGTAGCGACCGTCCGCCTCCGCAAAGTTGAGCTCACCCAGAACCTCGCCGCCCGAGCGGAAGCGGGCCGCGCGCGTCCGCGCACCCCGCTCGAGGAAGTGATGGGCGAGCCCGAGCGCCTCGAAGATCTCCATCGAGCGGGCGTGGACGACCGTCGCCCGATCCCAGCCGAGTGGCGCGTCGATCGCGTCGATGAGGAGGCATGGGACGTCCCGCCGCGAGAGCTCGGCCGCCAACAGGAGCCCCGTCGGGCCGGCACCGACGACCAGCACATGCGGGCGCTCTCCGGAAGTGGCCAGGCCGGGGTCCGCGATGGGCGGATACTAACCGCGCTCCAGCAGCGCGACGCACTCGATGTGCGGCGTCTGCGGGAACATGTCGACCGGGCGGACGGTCTTCAGCTCGTAGCCGGCGTCCACCATCTGGCGGGCGTTCGGCGCGAGCGTCGTCGGGTTGCAGGAGACGTAGACGATCCGGCTCGCCTCCGCCTCGAGCACGCGCCGTACCACTTTCTGGGAGAGGCCGGCGCGCGGCGGGTCGACCACGACGACGTCAGGTGAGCCGCTCTGCTCGAGCAGCGGGCGCATCGCGAGCCGCACGTCGCCGGCGAAGAAGTGAGCGTTGTCGATGGCGTTCAGCCGCGCGTTCTCGATCGCGTCGGCCACGGCCTCCTCGACGATCTCGACGCCCCAGACCTCGCCGGCGTCGAGTGCGAGCACCAGCGCGATCGTGCCGATCCCGCAGAACAGATCCAGCACCTTCTCGCGCCCGCTGAGGCCGGCCAGCTCGGCGGCGGCGCCGTAGAGGCGCTCCGCCATCTCGGTGTTGGTCTGGAAGAAGGCGTCCGGTGAGATCCGGAAGCGCAATCCGGACAGCTCCTCCTCGAGCACCGCCGGGCCCTTGACAATCTGCGTGTCACCCTCACGCGTCGTCTCCGCCACGCCGGCGGCGCGCGTCCACAGGAACGAGTCGGCCGGCACGGCCGCCGCGAGCGAGTCGACGTCGAAGCTGCTCCCCGGGCTCGTAACGATGCGGGCCTGAAGCTGGCCCGTCCGGCGTCCCTCGCGGACGACGAGGTTGCGCAGGAGGCCCCGCTGGGCGCGCCTGTCCCAGGCTGTCAGGCCCTGCTCTCGGCACCACGCCTTGACGGTCTCGCGGAGCTCGTCGACGCGGGGGGAGGCGAGTATGTCGTGCTCGACGTCGTCGATCACGTCGAAGCGGCCGGGACGGTGGAAGCCGAGCAGCAGCGTGCCCGTCTCGTCCTCGCCGAAGGAGTACTCGAGCTTGTTGCGGTAGTGGAACTGCTCCAGCGCGGGCACGATCGGCTCGACAGGAGGCGACTCGAAGCGGCCGATGCGGGCGAGCGCGTCGCGCACCTGCTCCTCCTTCTCCTGGAGCTGACGCTCGTAGGGGAGCACCTGCCAGGGCGCCCCGGGGTGTGGGGCGCGCGGCTCGATCCGCTCCGGGCTGGGCTCGACGAGCTCGACGGTGTCCGCTTCCCCGAAGGAGCGCTTCGAGCGGGTGATGCGCGCCCGGACGAGGTCGCCCGGCACGGCGCCGCGCACGAACACCACGTAGCCATCGCTGCGCGCCACGCCGGCGCCGCCGTGTGCGAGCCGGTCGATCCGGAGCTCTAGCTCGTCGCCCTTGCGGGGGCGGGATGTCGTCGCCTGGGCGCCTTCCACGACGCCCAATGGTCGCAGGCCTACTTCAGCTTGCTCTCGATCGCGCTGAGCACGCCCTTGCGGTTCGCGTTGCGGCGCTCGTGGTCGCGGACCTTGCGCAACTCCGCCGGCGTGAGGTCGGCCAGCCGGGTCTTGATCTCGCCGACGTTCAGATCCTCGTAGAGGCTGATCGGGAAGCTGCTCCCGACCTTGGCAGCGCGGCGGGCGCGGTCTGCTCGAGCGATCGCCGGCGACGCCGCGTGTACGGCGCGGCCTCGCGCGCTGCCTGCACGCTTCGAGACGTCGCGGCGGCCCTTCTCGAGCAGGCCCTCGAGGTCCTTGAGAACGTCGTTCGTCTCCTTGCGGCCGCGCTTGACTAGATCGCCCGCGATGCCGCGAGCCTCCTTCGGAGAGAGCTTGCCGCTCTTCGAAAGCGCCTCCTCGATGCGCTCGCGGGTGAGCATGACCATCCCGCTCGGCTTGATCAGGTGCTGGCGGAGCGCCTCGCGGAACTCGGCGACGGTCTTCGCCTCGACGCCGGCGGCCTCTGCCGGCTTGGCGGCCGCCCGTGACGCGGTCTTAGCCGCCTTTTGCGATTTCTGCTGGCGGGCGCGGGCGGCGCCGCCCTTCTTGGCTGCAGCGGTGCGCTTCGTGCTCGACTTCCTCGTGCTGGTACGGCGCTCTGCCATCGCCCACCCTTCCCTCGACCGTGGTTCCCTGCGCCGGACTATCTCACCTCGGAAGCGCGAACGCGCCGCTGACCGGGGCGTGGTCGGAGAGGCGGATTCGCAGGCCATCGGGCTCCGTCAGCTCGCGCCGCTCGGGGGCGAGCCGGCGCGGCCGCTCCACCACCTCGAGGCCGCGCACCAGGATGTGATCGATGGCGTCGGGGGCGGTCGGCGCGGCGAGCTGCATGCGTTCGCGGAGCTCCTCGAAGGGCTCAGGATTGCGGGCCGGACGCAGGTTCAGGTCGCCGCCGAAGACGAGCGGGTCGCCGTCCGACCAGGCGACCGCGTGCCCGGCTGCCCGCAGCACCTCGGCCGCGGCACGCTCGGGCAGGCCCGCGGACGCATGCAGGTTCGCGGCACACACCCTCCCTTCCGGAAGCTCGAGCCGCGCCCAGTGCATGCGCCGCTGCTCGGGCCTGTGGGCGAGCGTCAGGCGGCGCCGCTCGAGCACCCGTCCGGGAGCGCGCACGAGCATCTGGTTCGAACCGCCGTCGGAGGACGCGAGCAGGTCCGGGTTCCAGTCGGCGAGCGGCCGCTGCAGGGGCTGGCACCAATTGCGCGAGGTCCTGACGAGCGTGCCGTGCGAACGGGTGCGCGCACACAGCGTGCGAAACCAGCGCGGAGGCGCCTCCTGGAGCAGCGCCAGGTCCCACTCGAGCCCGTCGAGCACGTCCCCGAACTCGTCGAGGAGCGGCCGGTTGACCTGGGCGTGCGTCTCGTTTCGCTCGGTCTTCCGCAGCAGCCGGCCGCGCCACGTGAACAGGGCCGGGTCCGGCGGGAAGTCGCGGCCGTGGTAGAGGTTCCAGCTGAGGACCCGCATGGCAAGGCACTTCCTAACAGGTGAGGAGCTCAGCGCGGACGAGCAGCTGAGGCTGCTCCGGCGCGCCATCGAGCTGAAGGCGGCGCGGCATTCGTCGCGGGCGCTCGAGGGCCGGAGCGTGGCGCTCGTATTCGACAAGCCCTCGACCCGCACGCGCGTCTCGTTCGAGACCGGTGTGTTCGAGCTCGGCGGTCATCCGCTGATCCTGCGCGAGGGCGAGCTGCAGCTCTCGCGCGGCGAGTCCGCGCGCGACACCGCGCTCGTGCTCGAGCGGATGGTGCACGCGATCGGGATACGGACGGGGCCGCACGAGACCGTCGAGGAGCTGGCGCGCTGGTCGGGCGTGCCGGTCGTGAACATGCTCACCCACGAGCACCACCCGTGCCAGGCGCTCGCCGACCTGATGACGCTACTGGAGCGCTTCGGCACCCTGGAGGGGCTGAAGCTCGCCTACGTCGGCGACGGCAACAACATGACGCGCTCGCTGCTGCTCGCCGGTGCGATCGCCGGGGTCGAGGTGGCGGTGGCGACCCCTCCGGAGCTGTCGCTCCCCGACGTGCGCGGCCTCGACCCGGCTGAGGCCGTGCGCGGCGCGCACGCGATCTACACGGACGTCTGGGTGAGCATGGGTGACGAGGAGGACGCCGAGCGTCGCCGCTCGCTGCTCGCCCCTTACCGCGTCGACGCCGGCCTGCTGGCGCAGGCGCGCGACGACGCGATCGTCCTCCACTGTCTACCCGCCCACCCCGGCGAGGAGATCAGCGAGGAAGTCCTCTACGGGGAGCGCTCGGCCGTCTGGGACCAGGCCGAGAATCGCCTGCACGCGCAGAAGGCGCTGCTCGAGCTGCTGTTGGCGCATTAGGGGTGAACGAGCAGCGTCGCGCGGGGTTAGTGTTCCGGTCATGAAGAGGTTGCTCGTATTGCTCCTTGCCTGCTTGGCACTCGGGCTCGTGGTCGCGGGCTGCGGCGGCGACGACGATGACGACGACTCCGGAAACGGCGGCGGCGCGAACACCGAGCAGCCGGCTGATCAGGGTGGCGGCAACAGCGGCGGCGCCGAGGCGGGCGGAGGCGGCGGCGCCGAGGTCGGTATGCGCAACATTCAGTTCGACCCCTCCGACACGACGATCAAGGTGGGCGAGACGGTCACCTGGACGAACGAGGAAGGCGTGCCCCACGACGTCGACAAGACGGGCGGCCCGGGGCCCCAGTTCAGCTCGGGTCCCGAGGGCGGGATGATGGAGGGCGACACGTTCGCGCAGACCTTCGACCGGCCGGGAACCTACGAGTACGTCTGCAGGGTGCACGCGCCGGGAATGGCGGGCACCATCGAGGTGACGGAGTAGCGAAGGGGTCAGGTCTTGCAATCGAGCACGGAAGTGCTCGATTGCAAGACCTGACCCCTCACTTGCGGCGCAGCCCGAAGCCGCGCAGCAACAACAGCGCCGTCTCGCCCATCCCCCCGCGCGCAGGCAGCAGACCGAGCTGAGTCGCGGCGTCGTAGAGGTCGAAGAAGCCGCGGGCGCGCCGGATCAAGCCGTCCGAGAGCTCGATGAAGTGGACCCCGTGGAGCGCCACGTAGCGGTCGCTCGCCGGGAGCATCTGGCCGAGGTCGCCGCCCTGGGTGCCGAGCGCGCGCCAGGCGACGCAGAGGTGCGTGCCGCGCGCGAGCGCCGGTGCCGTGGCCTCGATGCGCAGGTCCGGGAACGCGCCGCGCAGCGCCGCGGCGTGACGCTCGAGCGCGTCGACCCCGCGCAGCGGCTCAACCGCCACCGGGTCCTCGTAGGAGACGTCCGGCGTGCAGCAGGACTCGAAACCGCTCTGCTGCCAGGCGGAGCGCCAGCTCTCCGCCAGCGCATCGGCCGAGCTGCGCTCGAGCTCCGTGCTCACCGACCGCGGCCGTGCTCCGCCGGGTCGGCCAGCGGACCGAGCTCCGACAGGCCCTCCTCAGGCGAGGACGCCTGCGCGTACAGGCGCCGGGGAATGCGGCCGGCGGCGCGCGCCTCGTAGCCCGCCTCGACCGCCTTGCGCATCGCGCGAGCCATCGCCACCGGGTCGGCGGCACGCGAGATCGCGCTCGCGAGCAGCACGCCGTCGCAGCCCGCCTCCATCGCGAGCGCGGCGTCCGAAGCGGTTCCGATGCCGGCGTCGAGGATCACGGGAACGCCGGCGGACTCGACGATCAGGCGCAGGTTGTAGGCGTTGTTGATTCCCATGCCACTGCCGATCGGCGAGCCGAGCGGCATCACCGCCGCGCAGCCGGCGTCCTCGAGCCGGCGGGCAAGGATCGGGTCGTCGTTCGTGTACGGAAGCACGGTGAAGCCATCCGCCACGAGCTCCTCGGCGGCGCGCAGGAGCTCGGCCGGGTCGGGCAGGAGCGTGCGGTCGTCGCCGATCACCTCGAGCTTGACCCAGTCTGTCTCGAGCGCCTCGCGGGCGAGCTTGGCGGTGGCGACCGCGTCGCGCGCCGTGAAGCAGCCGGCCGTGTTCGGCAGCACCTCGAGCCCGATGTCCGTGAGCACCTCGACGATCGAGCCGCGCGCGCTCGGGTCGACGCGGCGCATCGCCACCGTCGCGAGCTCGGCGCCGGATTCCTCGGCGGCCTCGGCCATGACCGACAGGTTGCGGAACCCGCCCGTGCCGAGGATGAGGCGCGACTCGAGCTCACGGCCTGCGATCTCGAACATCACGCTCCTCCCTGGACGGCGCGCAGCACCTCGACCTGCTGGCCCTCGCGCACCGGGGTGGTCGCCCACTCGCCGCGTGGTACGACCTCGCCGTCGAGCGCGGCGGCCACGCCGCGGCCGTCGGCGGGTGCGCCCGTCGCGATCACCGCCACCTCGACCGTCGCGCCGTCCGGCAGCTCCTGGCGCTCCCCGTTCAGGACGACGAGCGTCATGCGCGCGTCCTCGCTCCGAAGCGGTCAGGGCTGAGCGCCGCGAGCTCGCCGGGCAGCTCTTCGCCGGCCAGCAGGCCGGCCACCGCCTCGCCCGTCAACGGGGCGAGCAGCACGCCGTTGCGCCAGTGGCCGGTCGCCCAGATGAGGCCGTCGAGCTCGTCGCGGCCGATCACCGGCGTGTTGTCGGGCGTGCCGGGTCGCAGGCCGGCGCGCGCACCGGTGAGCTCGAGCTCGCCGACCTCGGGCAGCACCTCCCAGGCCGCCTCGAGCAGCCGGAAGACGCCGTCGGCCGTGACCGTGGTGTCGAAGCCTTGCTCCTCGACCGTCGCGCCGAGGACGACGCGCCCGTCACCGCGGCCGACCAGGTAGCAGCGCGGCGTGCGCAGCACGCGCTCGAACGGCTCGCGCGCCGCGCCGCGCGCGCGCAGCTCGAGGATCTGGCCCTTCACCGGGCGGACGGGCGGCCCATGGCCGTCCGGCGCGAGCGCGGCGCTCCAGGCGCCGCCGGCGAGAACGACCTGATCACCGCGGATGGTGCCGTCGCTCGTCCGCACGCCGGTGACGCGTCCGTCGTCGTGCTCGACCGACTCGACCTCAACGCCCAGAGCGAGCTCGCCGACCGCCTCGGCCAGCGCGCGCACCACCGCGCGCGGCTCCGCCTGCGCGTCCTGCGGCGCGAGGATGCCTCCGGCGATGCGCGGCGACAGGCCCGGCTCGAGCTCGCGGCAGCGCGAGGGCGTGAGCCACTCGGCCTCGAGACCGAGCTCGCGCTGGAACTCGTGGAGGCGACGCAGCTCACCGGCGTCGTCGGAGTCGACCGCGACGACGAGCGCGCCGGTCTCGCGGTAGCCCGTCGAGAGGCCTGTGAGCTCCTCGAGCTCGGCGGCAAACGCGGTCCAGCGCTCGCGACCCGCGAGGTTCACCCGCAACGGCCCGAGCTCGCCGAAGTCGGCCTCGGTCACAGGCGCGAGCATCCCGGCCGCCACGCTGGAGGCGGCCGCGCCCGGCTCGCTTGCCCGGTCGACGACGAGCACCGACAGGCCGCGTCGCTGCGCGCGCCACGCGCAGGCCAGGCCGATCAGCCCGGCGCCCACGACGACCGCGTCGTAACGCTGTCCTCTGCTTCTCCGCGGCTCTTGCATCTCCCCTTCCTCCACCGGCATTACCCGGGTCAGGTTCGACGGTCGGCGGCGCCGCAGCCGCCCTCTCAGCCCGGTTCACCCCGAGCTCCCGTGTCTCGGTCAGATGCTACCCGGCGCGTGTCGGAGGAACTCAGACCCGGGGGGCCGTGTAGTCGTCCGGCGGGCGCGGGGTGCGCCCGTCGTCGCGCAGAAAGATGATCGCGAGCGAGATCACGAGCCCGATTATTCCCGCGATCATCAGGATCAGGCCGACCGTTTCGAGCTCGATCCCGGAGACCGATGCGGTCACCGCGTAGCGCAGGATCGCGCCCGTTGCGATGAGGAATATGGAGAAGCCGATACTCATATCTGCTAGCTGTTAGGGCCTGCTGGGCGGACGCTACCAGGGGCGGCAGACCGCAACCGAGCGCGTCCGGCCTTGTTGCAGTAGCGGGAAGGCAGGGGGCCGCACGCGCGGCATGTCCCCGTTTCCCGCGTTCGCGCCGATCGAACCCGACCCGCTCCCATTCAATGAAACGACTGACAATCGTCACAGCCGTCCTTGCCGCCCTCATCGCCGTTCCGGCCGCCGAAGCGTCGACCAGGCAGGTGACGATCCTGCAGGACGACGTCCACCTCCGCCACGACACCGCGGCGACTCTCGACGAGTTCTCCGCGCTCGGCGCCGACGTCGTGAAAATCGGGCTCTCCTGGGACGAGGTCGCTCCCAACGGGCGGCGCAAGCCCTCCGGGTTCGACGCAAGCAACCCCGCCTCCTACCAGTGGGGCAACTACCCGCAGGTGATCGAGGCGATCAGCGCTCGCGGGATGCGGCCGTTCGTCAACGTCGTCGGCCTCGCGCCCGACTGGGCGTCGAAGCGCGGCGGGCGGCGTGGCACGAACCGGCCCAGCAGCAAGGAGTACGGCCTCTTCTTGGAGGCGGTGGGCAAGCAGTTCCCGGGCGTCGACCTGTGGTCGCTCTGGAACGAGCCGAACCTCTACAGCTGGCTGAGCCCCCAGCGCAAGCAGGGCACGCCGCTCTCCCCCTCGATCTACCGCAACCTCTACCTGGCAGGGCACGCCGGGCTCGAGCGCTCGGGCCATGAGTCCGACACCATCCTGCTCGGCGAGCTGATGCCGCGCGGCGGCACCTCGAGCAAGAAGATCCCGCCGCTCGACTTCCTGCGCGAGATGGTCTGCCTCGATCGCAACTATCGCCAGTACCGCGGGCGCGCCGCGCGCAAGCGCGGCTGCAAGCGGGTCGGCCGCATCCCGACCTCTGGCCTCGCCTATCACCCCTACACGCTCGCCAACGGCCCCAGCGTCCGCGAGCCCGTGGCGGGCGACGCCGCCATCGGCCAGCTGAGCCGCGTGACGCGCACGCTCGACGCCCTCGCCCGGCGTGGGAAGCTTCCGCGCCGCACGCCGATCTGGATCACCGAGTTCGGCTACCAGACGAAGCCGCCCGACCCGTTCGCCACCCCCATCGGGCGCGCGCCCGGTCTGATGGACGAGAGCGAGTTGATCGCCTACCGCAACCGGCGCGTCAGGAGCTACTCGCAGTACACGCTGCGCGACGCGCCGACCTGGCAGGCGGGGCTGCGCTTCGCCAACGGCCGCAAGAAGCCGGGCGTCTACAGCGCCTTCGCGCTGCCGCTCCATCTGGAGCGTCGCAGCGGCGGCCGCGTCGAGGTCTTCGGCGCCATCCGCACGGCGTCGAGCGGCGACGTCGCGGTCGAGGTCAAGGCCAACCGGCGCGCCAGCTACCGTTCCGTCGGCTCTGTCCCAGTGAACAACGTCGGCTACTTCCGGCGGACCTTCCGCGTCAAGGCGGGCTCTGAGGCCACATTCCGGGTCACGCTTGGCGAACACTCGCGCGCCAAACAGCTCGCGGCCCGCTGATCCGACATCTCAAGGAGATTCTGAACCGTGACTACCGCCGGACCCCGTTTCGCCCGCGTTTCCCTGGCCCTGCTCACCACCGCCGCGGCGCTGGTCGTGGGGATGCTTGCCGCGCCGAGCTCGCAGGCCGCGAGGGGGATGGAGCTCGCCATCCAGGACGAGGGCGTCTTCGTCGTCGGCAACAAGCGCTGGCAGGGCGACAAGCCCTACGACTACGCGCGGGCGCTCGGCGTGACCCGCATCCGCGCGAACGTGTCGTGGGCGTACACGATGTATCCCCAGCAGTACCGCCTGCGCAACCGGCCCAAGGTCATCCAGTACGACTTCAGCAACATCGACGCGCTGGTCGACCGCGCGGCACAGAACGGGATCCGCGTGCACCTGTCCCTGACGGGACCCGCGCCGCGCTGGGCGAACTCGCGTAAGTCTCAGCCGCAGAGCGGCGCCTGGTACAAGCCGAACGCGGTCGAGTACGGCAAGTGGGCCGGCGTCGTCGCAGAGCACTTCCGCGGCCGGGTGGACCGCTACAGCATCTGGAACGAGCCGAACTGGAAGACCTGGCTCGGGCCGCTCTCGGTCGGGCCGTCGCTCTACCGCTCGCTCTACTCGCGCGGCTACAACGCCATAAAGAAGGCCGACTCGCGTGCGAAGGTGCTGATCGGCGAGACGAGCCCGTACGCACGGTCCGGGATGTCGACCGCGCCACTTGCGTTCCTCCGTGCCGTGACCTGCGTGAACAAGAAGTACAAGCGCGCCCGCAACTGCACGAAGCTGAAGGCCGACGGCTACGCGCACCATCCGTACGACTTCACGCACGCGCCGAACTTCGAGTATCCGGGTGAGGACAACGTGACGATCGGGACGCTGTCGCGCCTGACCAAGGCACTCGACAAGCTGAGCCGTGCGGGAGTGCTGCGCAAGAACGGCGGCGGCCGCATGCCCCTCTACCTGACGGAGTACGGCTACTTCGCGTCGGGCAAGCGCGCGCTGCCGAAGAAGACCCGCTCGCGTTACCTGCAGCAGGCGTACACGATCGCGCTTAAGAACGGGCGCGTGAAGAGCCAGCTCCAGTACCTGCTGCCGACCTTGCCGAAGAACTCGATCTCGACGTTCAACACCGGGCTCGTGACGCAGTCCGGCAAGCGCCTGTCGCAGTACAGCGCACTCCAGCGCTGGTACAAGGCCAACCGCGGCAAGGTCAAGCGCCCAGGTGGCGCGATCAGCCTGCCGACGGCGCCCGCCAACCCAACGGGCTGAGACGTGCGCCCGGCTGAGCTTCTCAGCCGGGCCCGGCTGTACTTCGTCGTGGAGGCCGTGCCGGACGAGCTCGTCCGGGCGGCCCTCCGCGGCGGAGTCGACATGCTGCAGCTGCGGGCGAAGGATGCCTCGGACGACGAGATACTCGCCGCCGCCGCCCGCTTCCGCGCCCTCTGCGACGAGCACGGTGCCCTCTTCTGGCTGAACGACCGGCCCGAGCTCGCGCTCGAGGCACGCGCCGACGGCGTCCATGTCGGGCAGGACGACCTGCCGGTCGCCGAGGTTCGCGAGCAGGTCGGCTCGCGCCTGCTGATCGGCCTATCGACTCACAACCCGGCTCAGTTCGACGCCGCGCTGCAGTCCGAGGCGGATCAGCTGAGCGTCGGCCCGGTGTGGGAGACGCCGACGAAGCTCGGGCGCCCGGCGGCCGGCCTCGAATACGTTCGGCACGCGGCCTCGGCCGGCGGCGAGCGACCCTGGTTCGCAATAGGGGGAATCGATCTCGGCAACGTCGGCGAGGTAGTCGCCGCGGGTGCGCACCGGATCGTCGTGCTGCGGGCGATCCGCGACGCCGGCGACCCGGAGGCGGCGGCCGCCGCGCTGCGCGCCGCGCTGCCCGGCTAGTTGCGCCGGGCGCTCCTGGCGTAAGCCCGGAGCGCCGGCATCGACTCATAGGTCCCGCCCCGGTAGCGGATCAGGCCGGTGTAGTCGAACAGGTCGCCGCTCTCGTAGCCCGACGACCACGTGTACCAGTAGACGCGCCTCAGCCCCAGCCGCCGGCTTGCGCGCCCGGCGATCGAATAGAGCTCCCGGACACGGGTCGCCATGCCCGCGTCCGTCACCCACCACTGGCGCTGCCAGAGCGGCTTTGGGCGCGGGACGCGGCCCCTGCCCGCGGGCCAGGTCACCTCGGTCAGCCAGATCGGCCGGCGCGGCGCGTGGGCGCGGCGCAGGGCGGCGCGGAAGTAGCGAACGCCCTTGAGGACCCGGTGCGCGCGCGAGGTGAAGAAGTTGAGCGCGGCCACGTCGAAGTGACGGGTGATCTGGAAGCGGGCGAGCCGGTCGAGGTGGCGCCAGGCGAAGTCGGCCAGGCCGGCGAGGACGACGGTCGCGCCGGGGTCGAGCTCCCTGATCCTGCGGCTGGCGGACTTCAGGAGCTCGGCGTACTCACGGGCCCAGGCGTTACGGCCGCGGCCGCTCGTGTCCCAGTAGCCCTGGAGGTGGGGCTCGTTCCAGATCTGCCACTCGCGCAGGGGCCGCCGCGGCAGGTCGGGCCGCTCGTCCCAGAAGCTGCCGGCCGGGCCATAGCGGGCGATCAGGTTCTCGATGAAGGCGGCGTAGTCGTCCACGTCGCGCGGCGGCGAGGCATGGCTGGACGGATCGATCGCGGCCCACGACGGGGTGTAGGCCACCACTGGAAGCAGCCTGATGTCGTGCGCGCTCGCGAGGGCTACGAGGCGGTCCGTGGCGCTGAAGTCGGGCGGCTGGCCCGGGTCGGCCTCCATGCGCCACCAGGGGAAGACGGTGCGCACGGTCTCGACACCCGATCGCGCCATCAGGGCCCACTGGGCCTCCTGGTCGACGTCGGGCGCGCTGACCGTCGCGCGGTCCCACATGACGCCGTAGAAGCGATCGGGCACGCCCCGCTTCGCCTCGGCCAGGGCAGGCGAGACGAGCGTTGCCGCCGCCAGGACGGCGGCGATCATCAGAAGGCGCACCCGCATCTGCCGCCGGACCTTAGAGAACGGGCTCCGCCCCGCTAACGTCCGCGCGGCCGATGGCGACGAAGCGAAAGCGGCGCAAGACGCGCGGCCCACGGCCCGCGCCAACGCCTGCGGCGACGCCTCCTCCGGCTGCCGATCCGGCAGCGCGGGGTTACGCACGCGGCCGCAAGAAGGACGAGCAGGCGCGGCGCGCCCTGAAGCCGCTCGCCCCCGGCGAGCGGCCACGCGCAGTGACCGTCGGCGCCATCGCCGCGGCGCTGCTCGCGCTCGCCAATCTGATCGCCGTGCTCGCGGGCTGGGACGGCGGCACCGACGCCGACACCGCGCAGGCGCTCGCCGGCAGCCTCGTCGTGACGGCGGTCATCTGCGTGGTCGCCGTCGGCATGTGGCAGTCGAAGTACTCGGCCGTTCTCGGCATGCAGACGCTGCTCGCGATCACGATCGTCATCGGCTCGCTCGGGCTCGTCACGGCGACGAGCATCGTCGCGGCGCTCGTGCTCGTCGTCATGATCGCGGCGGCCGGCACGCTCTTCTGGTTCCTCGTCAAGGCGATGGCGCGCATCCAGATGCCCGAGCGGCCGGGTGCCTCCCGGCGATAGGTAGGCTCATCGCCCCATGCCGGAGAGCAAGTACGACTGCATCGTGATCGGGTCGGGCCCGGGCGGTTACGTGGCCGCGATCCGCGCCGCGCAGCTCGGCCTCAAGACCGCCGTTGTCGAGAAGAGCAACACTGGTGGCCGCTGCCTGAACGAGGCCTGCATCCCCGCCAAGGCGATCCTGCGCGTGGCCGAGGTGTACCAGGAGGTGCAGCACGGCAGCTCGTTCGGCGTCGAGGTCGAAGGAGTGTCGATCGACTACTCGGGCGCGACCAAGCACCGCGACAAGGTCATCAAGACCCTGACGAGCGGCGTCGGGATGCTGTTCGACAAGAACAAGATCGACCTGATCGAGGGCTTCGGCTCGGTGACCGACGACGGCAACGTCAAGATCGGCGGTCAGTTTGACGGCACCGAGATCGAGACCGACCGGGTGATCCTGGCGACAGGTTCGGTGTCGAAGCCGCTGTTGGATTTGCAGTTCGGCAAGCGCATCCTCGACACCGCCGGGATGTGGCTTCTGAACGAGCAGCCGTCGCGCCTGTGCGTGATCGGGGCCGGGGCATCCGGGACCGAGATCGCGTCGGCTTTCGGGCGGCTGGGCACCGAGGTGCTGCTCTTGGAGGCGCTCCCGCAGATCCTGCCGCTGGAGGACGAAGAGATCGCGAAGGTGGCCGCGCGCGAGATCCGCAAGCAGAACGTGCGCATCGAGACCGAGGCGAAGGTCGAAGGCGCCGAGGCGTCGGACTCAGGCGTGAAGGTCTCGTTCAACGGCGAGAGCGAGGAGTTCGACTACCTCGTGATCGCCGCCGGGCGCGCTCCCGATGTCGAGGGGCTCGGGCTCGACGAGGCGGGCATCGAGCGCGACGAGCGCGGGATGATCAAGGTCGACGGGCGGATGCGGACCTCGCGGCCGGGCGTCTGGGCGATCGGCGACATGGTTCCCGGGCCCGCGCTCGCTCACAAGGCTTCGGACGAGGGCATCATCGCGGTCGAGGACGCCGCCGGTAACGAGGTCCACGAGATCGACTACACGTACATCCCGGCCGTCACGTTCTGCTATCCGCAGGTGGCGTCGTTCGGGCTGACCGAGAAGGCGGCGCGCGAGGCCGGCCACGACGTGACCGTCGGGAAGATCCCGATGGGCGCGGTCGGCGCGCCGACCGTCTACGGCGACCGCACCGGCATGGTCAAGATCGTCGGGGATCGCAAGTACGGCGAGATCCTCGGCGGGCACATCGTGTCCGTGAAGGCCGCCGATTTGATCCAGGAGCTCGTCAACGCGCGCGAGCTCGAGGGCGGCTATCCCGAGGTCGCTCGCACGATTCATCCCCATCCGGCGTTCGCCGAGACCGTCATGGAGGCGGCTCGGGCGACGGATGGCTGGCTGATTCACGGCTAGCGCTCGCTCACTTCTCGCTAAGAGCGAGAAATCCGGCCGCGCGGCCGAGCCGCCCCATATGAGGCCGGCGGCCGCCGCAATAGGCTGCGGCGCAAATTTTCGGGGTTGCAGGGGTGAACCTCTCCCCGCCGGTCCTTAGCAGGCAATGGGTACCAGCACCACCGTCCGTGTCGTGCGCGCCGCGCTGTTCGGGACCGCCGCCATGCTGCTGTGGGCACAGCCGGGCTCGGCGGCCGCCAGCGAGTACGCGATCAACGCCTGCCAGGCGGACCGCGCGAACTTCTCGACCCAGGCCTTCGACGACTTCGCGACCCGCGGAATGATGTGGAAGCGCGCCTGCGACCCGGAAGGTCCCGGCCTCCGCGGCCTCGTCACCTCCAACGTTCCGCGCGCCGGCCGTGTGGCGCGAGGGTCACGTTCCTACTTCGTGATGAACGCGCCCGCAGGCACCCGCTTCGCTCGCTTCATCTGGTCGGGCCAGGCCCGCCGCCGCGACTGCCGCTACGCCCTCCAGCTCTGGGCAAGCCGCCCGGACGGCCCACCCGTGCCGATCAAGAACGTCCGCGCCAACACACGCTGCCCACGACGCGGATACGCACAGGCGGCCGGCTGGCCCCGTCCGCACACCTACGACATCAACGGCGCAACGAAGATCGTCCAGCGAATCGTGTGCGTGGGCGAACGCCGCGCACCCCACTGCTCGAGCCGCGGCCTGAACTACATCCGGACCTTCAAGGCACAGGCGACCGTCGTGGACGTGAGCCCACCGGCGGTGAGCGTGCTGCAGGACAACCCGTTTACGCAGGGGCAGTGGGTGCGGGGACGTGCAGACCGTGAACTACGTGGCGAGCGACAACGTGGGGGTGAAGACGGCGCGGGCGATCGTTTCTGGGCGCCTCGCGGGGCGAACACCATCGCGAGCTGCGACTTCGCCGCCACGGTTCCATGCGCGAACGGCGGCGGTGCCATCACCTTCGACACCAGGTCTCTTGCCAGACGGATCGCAGCCGCTCGCGGTCGATGCCTTAGATGCGGCCGACAATCCCGGCGTCGTCGAGCCCGATCACCGATTCGGGTCGACAACACTGCGCCCGGCGCCGTCGCGGTCGACAGTCGCGCGGCAGGTCGAGACTTGGCGGAACCAGAACGACTTCGACGTCGCGTGGGCCAACCCGCCTGAAGGCGATCGCGCGCCAATCGTCGCGGCCCGTTACCAGATCTGCCGCGTCGGGCGGCGGTGACTGCACCGAAGCGAGACGACCGGGAGCCGACGATCTCCGCTTTGGCGGATCTCGCTGTGCCGGGACCCGGCGAATGGCAACTTCGCGTCTGGCGGGAGGACGCTGCCGGGAATCACGAGCCGTCGAACGCTTCCGTCCCTGTGCCGCTCAGGTTCGACCCTGAGCCGCCGCAGCTCGCCTTCGAGCAGATGTCGTCCTCGGATCCGACGCTGGTCTCGGTGGCGGTCGAGCGACCGGATATCCGGGCTGGCGACGGGACAGATCGAACTGAGTCGCCAGGGCACAGGCACCTGGCAATCGCTCACCACCGAGCGGCAACGGTGATCGCCTCCTCGCACGAATCGACGACTCACTCCTCCCCGCCGGCGTCTACCTCCTCCGTGCGACTGCGTGGGATCACGCATCCAACCAGAACAGCACGGACAGACGGATCGAGTGGCGAACCAATGGTCGATCACGCTGCCTCTGCGTGTGCCGACCGTCCTGCGTGTTGGCGTCCGAGCTGAGCGCATCGTTCGCCGGTCGATCAAGCGTGGTGGAAAACGCCGAACAGTTCGACAGCGGGTAGTCGACCTGCAAGCCTCGTGCTGAGGTGCGCTACGGGGAGCGCGTCACTGTTGCGGGCCGGCTCGAGAACCGGAGATGGCCAACCGGTTCCGGCGCTGAGATTCAGGTCTTCTCAGGTAGCGCGACCGACCGAGGGCAGCTGATCGGCGTCGTGACGTACCGACGCCGCAGGCCGGTTTACGTACGACGCACTCGCCGACGCAACACGCACGCTGCGATTCGCGTACTCCGGGACACCCGTGATGCTGCCCGTCAGAGAGCCAGGTCAGCCTGTTGACCTCGGCCGCCTCCACGTATCCGAGCCACCCCTCGACGGCTCACGAATGGTCAGAGCGTCCGCTTCTCGGGCAGAGTTGCGCGCGCTTCCGGCGCCGCCTGCGGGCAAGTTGATCGAGCTGCAGGTTGTGCTCTCCGGTCGCTGGCAAACGTTCCGCACGACGCGCACCCAAGCGAACGGGTCGTGGGCGATCCGCTACCACTTCCGGCGAACGTGCGGCCTGCTGCGCTACCGGTTCCGGGCCCGGCTTCCAGCGGAGGCCGGCTATGCATTTCAGACCGGATACACCAAGAGCGCTGAGGGTGATGGTCCGCGGACCTCGGTGCCGATGAGCCTCTCGACCGATGACCGATGAGTGCGCTACAACGGCGCGCGGAGCGGGTTATCGCGATGATGGAAGCGAGAGGAGAGGTCGTGTGAAGCGAGCGCTGCGCCGGCATCTCAGCTACGCCAACGTGATGGCAACCATCGCGGTCTTCGTCGCCCTGGGTGGTTCGTCGTACGCGGCACTGAAGATCACGGGAGCGGACGTTCGCAACGGGTCGCTGACCAAACGCGACCTGAAGAAAGAACACGCTCGACGGAAGCCGGATCAAGGAGTCCCGTCTGGGCAAGGTCCCGAGGGCAAGGAACGCCGACCGACTCAATGGCGTGTCGGCAGCACGCCTGCTTGTCCGATGCCCCGAGGCGACGGTGCCGGTTTACGACGTCTGTGTTGAGACGAGCGCACGCGGCGCCGCTGCCCGTACGGCTCGGCGGCAGTTGCCTGCGAAGGGGTCGACCGGATGCGCAACCCCGGGACGCCGCCTTCCGAGCCACGACGAACTCCTGACGGCGATCGGTGAGCCGGGCGTAAACCTGGCCGCTGGGGGGGAGCTGACGCGCAACGTGTATCCCGCGTCGGACGGGCAGGTGGACGTCCTTTACGTCACCGACGCCGGCGGCAGCGTCGCCCTCACACCCAACACCGCCGCGGGCGCCAAGGCGTTTCGCTGCGTCACCGATCCTCTGAACTAGCGAGCGGAGCAGCCAGCCATGAGCGAGCCGAGCGCCAAGACCCACACGCTTCGCTCGGTCTGTCCAGTCAGACGCGCGCGGTCCGCACTCGCCAGCGGGCTTCTCGCTCTCGCTGCCGTGGTCCCCGGAGTAAGCGTTGCCGCCGAGCCGGACACGTCGCAGGAGGGCATCAGCGTGCCGGACCAGACGCAGGACGTCGACACGGACAGCCCTGGGTTCGATCCCGGCGGGGATACCGAGCTTCCGTTTGACGCCGGTCCGCCCGCGGAGCCGGAGGATGTCGCGCCGGACGCAGCTCCGCTCGAGATCGAGCCGACCGATGACCCGGAGGGTCGTGCCGCTCCGTTCGTGGAGCCCGAGGCCCCCGGGACTCCGGACGAAGCCCCGGTCAGGCCGCTCGAGGGGACGCCACCGAACGCGCCGCCCGCGCCGGGCCTCTCGACTGAGCCGCCCACCGACGGCGTGACGCCGGAAAGCGCGCCCGCGCCACTCCCTTCAGCACAGGGACTCCTTGCCGAGCCGGGCTCAGGGCCGCGCCGGAAGCCAGGCTTGACGGCGGTGATTCGGGTGGAGCCCTCTCGGGGCGAGTACGTCGAGACATCGGTGGACTCCGGTCCTCCCAGCGGAGCGATGTCGAGCGGCGACGCGGGAGCCGCTCGGGCGACCGACCTGACTCGGCCTGTAGCCGTACGGTCGCGGGCCACGGACGAAGCGCGTTTCCACGTCGTCCAACCCGGCGAGTCGCTGTGGACGATCGCCGAGAATCGTCTCGGCGCCGGCTCCTCCGCGACGAATATCGCCGCCGAGGTGGCGCGGCTCTGGGAGCTCAACCGCGAGCGGATCCCAAGTGGCGATCCGGATCTCATCGCGGTCGGCCAAGCAGCTCAGACTGCGCTGAGCGGCACGTACGCTTCAGCGGTGGCTGACCCGGCCGTCTTCTACTACGACCTCGGCTCCCCGTACGCGTACCTCGCGGCCGAGCGCCTCACTCAGGTCCTCCCCGAGATCCCCGTCTGGCAGCCGATCCTGCTCGGCGGCATCTGGAAGGAGACGGGCGGGCGATCGTGGGCGGTCACCGACGGACGGGAAACCGGCGTGGCTGAGATCGAACGGCGGGCGGCCGACTATGGGCTCATGCCGATCCGCTGGCCCGAGGGCTGGCCGAACAACACGCTCAGCGCGATGCGCGTCGCCGTGTGGGCCCAGCAGATCGGCCGCACAGTGGCGTTTTCGCTCGCCGCGTTCCGCCAGGCGTTCGCCGGCG
>CAWGZM010000003.1:0-269883 GCA_963827065.1 uncultured Thermoleophilaceae bacterium
GCAAAGGCCGGAGAAGTCCCGCTTTCGCGTGCATGCAGGAGCAATCATATGGAAGCGCTGTGGAAGCGACAAACCGCAGCAGAGCGCAGCAGCTGGGGGAGGGAAATCGCTCACAGAGCGGTCTGAGCGACAGACCGCAGTAGACCGAAGCAGCTGCTCGCGCCTTACAAGCAGGAGGTCGCCTGTTCGAGCCGGGCACCGCCCATCTCCGTGAGTCCGCTTCCGAAGCGGAACCGCTGCGATGACAGCAGCGGACCAGTGTTTCGGGGAAGGGTGCTGTGGAAGCGTCGTGGAAGCGCGGGGCGGGTTCAGTTGCCGCCCAGGATTGAAGGTTCTCCACCGCTGTCGGCCTCGCGTCCATCGTGGCGCTGCGTCCCGGGCCCAGCCAGCGTTCGACGTGGCCGTCCGCAAACCGGAGGTCGAGAAAGGCGAAGGCCGCCGCCTCTACGTCGACGTGCCCTTCGCTGCCAGCCACACGCACAAGGGCGCCCTTTCGGAGCACACGAGGAGGCGGAGGCTTCACAGACAGTGACGGTCTCGGGCGCTTCACATCACGCTGGCGGTCCCGGGTAGGTCATCGCGTAGCAGGCCTAACCGACCGGAGGAGGCAGCATGATCAGACGAGTGGTGCTCGCGGCGGTGGCCGCGTTGGCGCTGACCGCAGGCGTGGCGTTGGCCACCCGTGACGGCGCATCTGGGCAAGCTGGGGACGCGCGCGTGGAGGCGCTCTTCGAGCAGACGACCCGCTCGACCCAGTGGGAGCTGGTCGAGCGCGTGAGACTGGGCTTCGACGCCCACCATCCCGAGGGGGTCGTGAAGGTCGGGGACCGCTTCTTCCTTTCCACCGTCGAGGTCACCGAGCCGACGGTCCGGTGCCCCACGACCTGCGACGGGACCGATCGCAGCCCGGGCAAGGGCTTGGGCTGGATGATCGAGTTCGACGCCCAGGGCAACAAGCTGCGTGAGGTCCGCGTGGACGATGGCGCGACGATCTACCACCCGGGCGGCCTCGACTACGACGGCCGCCGGCTGTGGACGGCGGTGGCCGAGTACCGGCCCAACAAGCCGTCGATTATCTACAGCATGAGCCCGCGCACGCTGCGGCCGCGGGCCGAGTTCCGCACGCCCGACCACATCGGCGGGATCGCCCACGACACCGAGCGCGATCGCATCGTCGGGCTCAACTGGGGCTCCCGGCTCGCCTACGAGTGGAGCCTCGAGGGCCGTGAGCGGCGAGTCGACCCCAATCCGTCCCATTACGTTGACTACCAGGACTGTAAGTTCCTGACCGTCGAGCGCGGCACACGGCCGGGGATGATCTGCGGGGGCATCGCCAGCTACACGCCCCCGGGCGGCCAGTCCTTCGAGTTGGGTGGGCTCGGGATTGTGGGGCTGCCCGGCATGCGCCCGCAGCACGAGGTCCCGTTCACCCAGTACACGCCCCAGAACCACGTCGCCACCCGCAACGCGATGGACGTCGAGGCCGTGGGCGACCGGCTGCGCCTCTACCTGGTGGCCGACGACGACGACTCGGAGATGCTGGTCTACGAGGCCGCCGCCGGCTGATTCAGGTTCTGGCGCTCGTCCGCCGCTCGAGGCGCTCCGATCGGCAGCCGCGGCCCGCATTGACCGGGTTGCAGCGTGCCGGGAGCCCCTCGGGCAGGCGGGCGACGTAGTCGCTGTGGTAGCGGCCGGTCATGCCGCCCTGCGGAAATCGGTCGAGATCAGCTGTGCGCCGCTCGCCAGCGCGGCGCGTTCGGCTCGGCTGTCGCTTCTCGCGCAAAGCAGGAACGAAGGCGGGCGCTGGATTCTTAGGCGCCGGGCGGCGGTGGGTGGCAGGTTCCGCTGCTTTGGTCGACCGTGAGGCCGTCCTCGCCGACGAAGCGAGCTCCATAGGCGCCGGGCTCGAGGGTGAGCTCGAGCACGCCGAACACGTCTGTGCGCAGGACCTCGCTGACTGTCAGCTGCGGGCCGGTGTCGATGTGAAGGTTGCGGCCTCCCGTGCCGACCACGAACTGCGTGACGCCCCCGGGGTCGGGGATTCCATCGGGCGTGACAGGCTCGAGGCGCTCGTAGTTGTGCGAGTGGCCCGTCAGGAGGAGTTCGACGCCGTGCTGGTAGAGGTCCGCGAACAGGGGTCTGGTCTCCGGGTGCGGCTGGTTAGCTCCGCTGAAGCCCGAACTGAATCGCGGGTGGTGCCAATAGGCGATCACGCAGGCGTCGTCCGGGAGTGCCTCGAGCTCGGCGCGCAGCCACTGCTCCTGCTCGCTGCCAGCCGCGCAGGAGACCGGCCAGCAGTCGTCGGGCAGCGATGGGTTGCCGCCGGTCGGGCGCGTCCAGTTGATGGCGCCCGAGTTGAGCACGAACAACGTCCAGCCACCGAGCTCCCAGCGGTAGTAGCCCTTCGCCGGGTCCCCCGCGGCGGCGCCGAAGTACGAGAAGTAGCCGGGGGCCTGGTCTCGTTCTGGATCGCCCTCGTATTCGTGGTTGCCGACCGCCGGGTGCGTGAGCTGCCGAAACCGGCCCCAGGTCGGCTCGAAGACGGCCATGAAGTTCGCAAGCTCGCCGTGCTCGTACTGGTTGTCGCCCAGCACCGCCACGGCGTCGGGGGCGAGGCTCTCGACCAGGCCGGCAGTCCGTGCCTGCCGGCAGGCGGTCGCCGTCTCGACCAGCTCGGGTCGGCACGCGATGTCTCCCGCCGCCACGAGCGTGACTGGCTCGGGCGGCAGCGTCGGTGGCGGAGGGGACGCTGTCGGCGCGGACCCTGGCTCCGGCGGCGGCTGAGACCGCTGCCGCCTTGCCAGGACACGCAGCCGCAGCCTTGCGACGGCACCACCCGAGCGCGCCACGAGCCGGTAGCGGCCGGGCGCCAGGCCAGCGCGGGATCCGGACTCGCAGCCGGAAACCTCCGCGCGGGCCGGCGCGCAGCCGCCCTAGCGAGCGGCCGGCGAGGGCCAAGCGCACGCGCGCCCGGGCCGCGAAACCGTGACCCGCCACTCGGACCTGCTGGCCCGGCAGCACCGCGCTACGGGAGACGGACACGACCAGCCCAGCGGGCGCCGAGCGAGCCGCCGGACCAAGGACGCCGAGCGCCACCACGACGAGGACCAGACAGCCGCACGCCGTCACCTGCCAAGCACCGCATCGGACGCGAGCGTCCGCACGCCGTCGCCTTCCCGTCACCCAGTCGATGACCTCCAGGTTGCCACGCTGTTGCCGTCCGCGCCAAGCGTCGCTCTGGGCGGTGGACGACGAGCACGGTGGGGTTGCGCGTACCAAGAACCGGTCGGCGCTCTTTGCCGGCGCGCGTGGGGTGAAGTGGATCGGTTCAGCCGCCCATGGGTCGCTTTCGCGATCGGGATGCCACTCGCCTGGGCCGTGTTGTTGTGGTTTCACCCGGATGTCGACCGAAACCACGTCTACGCCGATCTGCGCGACGACGTGGTGCGTACCAGGTCGTCCACGTCGGGACGCTGGTCTTCATCGGGCTGATCGGCCTGCTCCTCTACTTGCTGGTGCGCGACCTGCCGGGCAGGGCCGCAAGGATCAGCCGGCTCGGGATCGGTCCGTTCAGGACGCGATCCAGAGCCTGGCGGACAACGTGATCGTGGGAGACCCCGGCGTCCTGGCTAGCGTCGGCGCGCTCGCCGAGGTCGTGGCTGTGTTGGCGGCCACCGTCGCATACCGCCGTGTTGGTGCGCCAGTCGTGGCCACTGTATTGCTCGGGCTCTCACTGGTGATTGTCTCGCACCCGCCGCCGATCGGACCCATTGGGCTGCTGTGCTTCGCTGGCGCGGTGGCTCTCCTAGCGCGCCACGAACACGTCTCCTGGCGACTCGAAACAGCACCACCAGTCCCCCCGCCGGAGCTAGGGGCAAGGGCCTAACACCCGGCTTCCGCTTGGGCGCAGCCACGTGAGCCACGCCGGCCATCCGGATCTCGATGCTGACGCGTGCCCGTGATCGGCACCGGGCGCACCGACCGCCGCAGGCGAGTCATGCGTGTCCGCGGCGGTCGGGTTCGCAGGCGAGGAGCCCGCCCGGTGGCGGCCCCGCTAGGTGGAGCTTTCGGCGGCTGGGGTGTTGCCCGCGTCGTTCGGCATCAGAACCCATGCCGCGGCGTACACGAGCGGGCTCAGCACCAGTACGCCCAGGAGGCCGAGCAGTCGCGCGACGAGCGGGTTGATGTCGTAGCGGCGGGCGAACGCGGCGCTTACTCCCGCCAGGAGGCGGCCCTCGCGTGGACGCGAGAGACCCTTCTGGGCGAACCATGTGCGTGCGCCGGCGAGCGAGTTGTCGTGGACATCGATCTGCGGCTGTGTGGCAACGGCCATTGTTGCTTCTCTTTTCTCCGGTAAGGCCCGGCTCGTTTGTGTACGACGAGCATGGCCTCAACACACTCCCCTCCACCACCGAGGTAGCCGGTGCGTAGCTCGGCGGCCAACCGGCGTATGGCCCGTAAGGGTCATCCCCGACCACAAGGCGTCCGCCCCGTAGGGGTCGTTCGCCTCTCCCCCGGCTTGGAGAACGATCCTCCCCATCGTCGGCGGGAAGCAGCGCACCGAATCGCTCGACGTCCGAGCCACCACCGCCATCGGCGACGCGTCCAAGGCTCGGTGCTGCAGCTCGGGCGCAGATGGTGATGACCGGCGTCCACCGATTCTCCGGTGGCCGGAGCGTCGATGCGTCTTTTCACCCGCCGAGATAGTCGACGTGCCACCACTCGCCGGGACCGTTGATCTTTCCCCAGCCGTAGTTCGAGCCGATCTGATCGATGACCGAGCGCATCTCGGGGCTCTCGACGTCGACCGCGGTCCCGAGTTCGTGCGAGGAGGTGCCGGGCGGGTTGGCCGGTGCGCCGTAGCCCGCCAGAAACGCGTTGTAGAGCTCCGACTGCTGCTCATAGGTGCGGTAAGCCGAGACCGGACCGCCGGGATAGATGTCGATCGCGTAGGCGCTCAACGCCGCCGCGCGCATCGCGTTCCAGGCGTCCGCGGCCGCTGGAAGAAGGTGAAGCTCACCGTAGGGCGAGGGAACATGACCCATGCCTGGGGCGGGAGCGATTGTTGTGATCGAGGTGTCCGCCTCCGGGGTGCCCGTGGCACCGGGCCCTTGCGCCGGGTTGCTGATAATTGGCGGCGCCACGGCCGGCGCCCCCGAGGCTAGGGCGGCAGCGCCCTCCTCGACCGTCGGCACGTAGACGGTCGTTCCGACCAGCAGTTGCGCGGTCTCAGGCAGGCCGTTATAGACCGCGACGGTCCGCGTCGTCAGGTTGTTAGCCGCGGAGATCGACCAGAGCGTTTCCCCCGGCAGGACGGTATGCGGCGCTGCGGCGAGCGCGGCTGAGCTCGCAACCAGTCCCGCGATCGAGCAGGCAAGCGATCCCGCGATGGCTCTTGCGTACATAAGACTCCTTTGGCACAAGCCGTGGCTCGTTCGCTCGCCCCTTCGGTAGTTGCGGCAACGTCCCTGTGGCCTCCGCCCCGCTGCAACTCCGCGCCCAGCGGAGTGACGACGCAGTAGGGCGCGGCCCGCCCCCAAGCGGCTGCGAACGGATCAGCTCTTGCGACCAGGCAAGCCGCCGACCGCCGTGGCGGGTCGCTACACCAGGTCGTCCAACGCGCCCGGTTGTTCTGGGCGGCGCTCCCGCACGTCGAGGCGGCGCTGCAGTCGCTCGAGCGCCCGCGCGATCAGGTCGACGAGCGCATCGGGCAGCTGATCGGCGAGGCGCTCCGGGTGCTCAAAGGGCCGCCGTGACGGCCGGATCGGTTGAGCGGACTCGCGACCCTTCTGGGCAAGCAGGGATGACGCTCCGAACCGTGTTCAGGCCGACTCCCCGTATGACGCCTGCACCGGGAGCAGCGGCCAACTGGCCATCCGCTGATAGCGGCTGATCGACGAGAGCGCTGCCTGCATGGGAAGCGGCAGCGGGGAACGACCTGGCGGCGCTTCCGCTTTTCGCGCAAAGCGACACTCCGTGTTCTTCGTCACGACCTCCATCGTCCGGGCCGGGCTCTTCGCTCGGGCTGGACTCGACGACCCGCGTACAGGATGGGCGTGGGCCCCGGGCCGACGTAGTAGGCGCCGCCCGCCTCGAACAGCTCCTCGCGCGCGTGAACGCCCTAGGCTGGTGCAGGGCATCACCAAACGAGAGGACGGCTTTATGCGACCCACAATCGTTCTCGTCCACGGCGCCTTCGCCGACTCCTCGAACTGGGACGTGGAGACGTGACGTACCTGATCACCGAGAACAATGCGCTTGCGGAGGAAGTAATCGGAAAAATCTCCGAGGTGCTCGGTCGGGGGCACCGGGCGGCGGTGGCGGCCAACGAACCGCGCGAGGCACGAGCGATCCTCCACGTGGCTCACGCGTTTGCGAACGAGCTTGCCGGCGCAAGAGAGGATTTCGACCGCTCGGGGTTCATCCGGGAGATCACCGACGATCGGTCATGACGGACGTTGAGATCGAGTTCGCACCGACGGTCGAGGCGACGTTGGTCTACAAACGAGGCCTACCGACACCGCCGACCGGGCGGCAGCGGCGGTGTAGGCGGCGCCGCTCCCGCGCCGTAAATTGAGGAACAATGTATCGCCGTCGTGCCCCGCGCCCCCGGCCCGCCCAAGGCCGTCGGCGCGGCGACGACCGACAGGTCGGCCGAGGAATTCCCGGGTAGGGACTCCGGATCGTCCGGCGAGTGGGCCGTCCCGAGCCCGGCGGCGGTGACTGCGCCGCTCAGTTCGGTCCCGATCCCATGTGCGGGATCCTCACACCGCGCTCGACCGCCGCGCGTGGCGCAGCGCCCAGTCCAGCGCGTAATCGGCGACTTGCTCCCAACCCGGCCAGGCGGGCAGCAGGTGCGGCCCCTCGAACTCCTTCACCTCGGTGATCGTGTCGGATTTGTAGTGCTTGGCGTTCGACTGCTGGATCGACGGCGGCATCAGGTGGTCTGAGCTGCCGGAGATGAACAGGAGCGGGGCGCGGTCGTCGTTGTCGTAGTTGACCCAGGTGTCGTCCTTGCCCGGATGGATGTTGGCCAGCGCGCTGCCCCAGAAGATCTCGCCAGAGGCGGGGATGTGGTAGCGCTCGTACAGCCGGCGCGCCTCGTCCTCGGGGAAGCCGTTGGTGAACGTGTAGTTCCACTGCTCGAACGTGAGGCCGACGGCCTTGTGGCGGTTGGCCGGGTTCTTGAGCACCGGGAACGAGGCGCGGATCTGGGACAGCGGCACGCGCTTGACGCCCTCGGTCGGCGCGGAGTCGATTGCCACGCCGGCCGCGCCGTAGCCGTGGTCGAGCAGGATCTGCGTGAACACGCCTCCCGCGGAGTGGCCGATCAGGATCGGTGGCGCGTCGAGGGCCTTCACGATCGACTCGAGGTGGTCGATGATCGCAGGCACCGTGACCTGCTCGATCGGGGTCGGGTCTGCGTTGAGCGCCTCGACCTCGACCTCGAAGCCGGGATACGCGGGGGCGAGGACGCGGTGGCCGCGCTCCTCGAACCTCGCGACCCAGTGCTCCCACGATCGCGGGGTCACCCAGAACCCGTGGATCAGGACGATGGTCTCGGCGGCAGTTGGCTCGGAGCTCACGGCGTGGTCCCCTCTCAACAGGTTTGCAATCCCGATCTCCCGCGCCCGGGAACGGTAACTGACCCGGCCATTTCGAGCTGGCGTAGCACGGCACATCAGCCGCGCGTCGCGCGGTGGCGGGCGGCGCCCCTGCCCTGCAGGCGTTCGCCACGCAGGCGCAGTTCGAGCACGATGCCGGCGGACCCTCAACGGGAGCGCCACAGCGCCGCTCCCGAGCTGATCACGCGCTCAAGCGACTGAGGAACGACCCGACACCGCTGCAGGCTGACACGAATCGACGACCCGCGAGCCCGGCGCGGTGCAGGCGGCCGCCGCTGCTGCTTTCGCGTGAAAGGAGGCATCTACGGTAGATGCACCCAGACGCCTGAGTTGGACGAAAAGCGGTAGCGGGATACTGGGCGGACGATATCGCAGGCGGCAGTCGCAGCAGTTAGCTCGCCGCCGCACCCAAACCGAGGAGAGATCATGCCTGCTATGGGCTTTGTCGTTCCGGTTCTGCCTGGCAAGGAGCAGGCCGACCTTGACTGGATGGAAGAGATGGCCGGTCCTCGCCGCGAGGAGTACGAGTCGTCGTGGAAGGAGCTCGGCGTTACCCGACACGCCGTCTGGCATCAGCAAACCCCTGACGGCACGGTGGCGGTCGTGTACATGGAAGTCGATGACATCCCGCGGGCCATGGAAGGGGTCGCGTCGTCGGACGACCCGTTCAACCAGTGGTTTCGTGAGCGGGTCCAGGACGTACACGGGATCGACCTCCAGTCGGGGCCGCCGCCACAGTCGCAGCAGATACACGACCACAACTTCTAGGGTCATTCGACCTCTGCCGTGATCTTCGAGTTGGTAGATCAGCGGATCGTCGGCGTCGATTTCACGGCGCATGGAAGGCAGGAGCCGGGGAAGCGACGGGCGTCAGGCGACGTCCGACCACAAGGGTGTGGTGCCCCGCGCGCGGGATCCACGGTGCGGTTAGCCGGTCGGGACGCAGTTCTCTCTCACCCGGCTAGGTCGGCGCACCGGATGACCGCTCCACCGCGCCCGCGATGCTCCCTCTCCATCAGCACCAGCGACCTCTCCATCGCCGTCGGTTTGATGCTGCCGCTCTTGTCCTCAAACGGCTTGTCGAGAAAGCGCACCAAGACCAGCCCCGAGACGACGATGATCGCCACCCCGGCGGCCAGTGCTGCCTGCGTAACTGCGGCCTCCTCACGATCCGCGAACAGGGCGACCGAGCCGATCACCACGACCGCGCCGATGATCAGGATCAACCAGACAACCGGGGGCACCAATCCTTCTGCTTCGCCGATCCGCCCCTGCCGTCCCTGGCGCCGCTCCTCGTTCAACGCGAACCAGTGTTCAAAGGCGGCGGCCTGTTTGGTGTCGTTGACCGGGATCTGTTCGGCGGACTCCTCCATCGCCGAGACCCTCAGGTCCACTACCGAACTCCCTCCGCCTTTCCGCATCGCGGGCCAGCCGTCCGAGATGACCTCGCGCGCATAGCAGATCATCTGCCCCTGCAGCTCCGCGCGGGCCGCCGGAGCGAAGGGGCCGGCGGCATGGAACATCGCGAGGGTGGCGGTCGCCTCCTCCTCGGCGTCGGCCTTGGCGCCGCCGTAGCTCTCGAATGCGATGAAGAAGACGAATGCGAGGATCACCATGTAGGCGGTGCCCACCACCGTGTACACGGCACCACCCGGAATCGGATCCTTGAAGAACGTTCCCGCCGGCGCGCGCCGGCGGACGATGAGCATGCCGGCTGCGCTCAGCACGGCGACACCAAGGATGATCAACGCGGCAAGCCAGGGGTCCATGGCGGCCTACTCCGAGACGTGTGCAACCTATCTCAGCCGCGGCCGACACGCTAGGCGTCGCATGCGTGACCTCGCCGGAGCGCGGGGTTTACGCGTGGACGAAACGCGAGCGTCGTCAGCGACCGTCGAGGCGCTGGTGCTTCCGCGTGAAAGCAGCAGCGATCGTGTGGAAGCGGTATGGAAGCGACAGACCACAGCAGAACACAGCAGCTGTGTGCGGCCCATCGCCCGCCGAGCGGCCTGGGCGACAGGCCGCAGTAGATCGCAGCAGGTGCTCGCGCCTTACAAGCAGGAGGTCGCCGTTCGAGCCGGGCACCGCCCACCCCGCGAGTCCGCTCCCGAACCGGAACCTCCGCTTCGCGGCAGCACGCCGACAATACCGAGCGTGTCTTCTCCGAAGTGACACCGCGTGAGGGGAGGACCCGTCGGGCGCATATCCTGCGCCGGTGTGGGTGTTGCTGACCGGGATGTCCGGGACTGGCAAGTCGGCGTTGGTCCACGAGTTGCGGCGTCGCGGTTATAGGGCGCACGACGCTGACGAGGATGGCTTCAGCGAGCCGCGCGCGGATGGCCGGTGGGGCTGGCGAACCGCCCGGGTCGCTGACCTGCTCGTTCAACCGTCCGACAGGCCGGCGTTCTTCGCGGGCTGCTCCGAGGAGCAGGCCGAACTGCCGTTCAACCTGCGGGTGCTGCTGACTGCCCCTACGCCCGTGCTCGTCGAGCGACTGCGCACGCGCAGCGGCAACTCCTACGGCCGCGACAGTGCCGAGCTTTCCCAGATACTCGTGGACCTCGTTGAGGTCGAGCCGCTTCTGCGCCGCTCGGCGGACCTAGTCATGTGCACCACCGCTCCGACCGCAGAGGTCGCTGATCTGCTCCTCCGACGAATCGCGGAGCTCCGTGGAGGTAGCGCCTAGCCCGCGAGCGGAAGCGCTTTGGAAGCGACAAACCCGCGGCAAAGGTGCCCACGCCTTACAAGCAGGAGGCCGCCTGTTCGAGCCAGGCATCGCCATCTCCGCGGATCCGCCTCAGGAGCCGACCGTCTGCCAGGGCGGCAGCGGAAATGTTGCGACTGGCGTGGTTGTTTTCGCGCACGAGAGCAGCGCGTGAGGCGGTTGCGCGTGAACGCGATACCGGCCTCGGCCGAGCGGGGTAGGGTTGTCCCGTGGACACTCCTGAGAAGCCTCCCCCTGGCCCGCCTCCCGAAGGATCGCCGCCTGTGCCGCCAGGGGCCGAGCAGCCACCCTCGCCCCAGGCGCCGCCGCCGGCTGCACTTGCGGTTTCCGAGTCAGTCGCCGTGCCCGATCCGGCAGGCCCACCGTCGCCGGTTTACCCGGCTGCGCTTGAGATCAGCTACCCGTCCGAGCTGAATCGTTGGCTGCCCCTGGTCAAGTGGTTGTTGGTCATCCCGCACTTCATCGTCTTGTTCTTCGTGGGCATAGGCGCGTTCTTCGTGGCCATCTACGGATTCTTCGCCGTGCTGTTCACGGGGCGCTGGCCGCGAGGCGCCTTCGACTACCTGGTCGGAACGTTCAGGTGGGCCTACCGCGTGGTCGCCTACTTCCATCTGATGACCGATGCCTACCCGCCGTTCTCACTGGCCGACGACCCCGACTATCCGGTTCGGCTGAACATCGACTACCCAGAGCACGTCGCGAACTGGCGGCCGCTCGTGCAGTGGCTGCTTGCGATCCCGTACCTACTCATCGCCAGCCTGCTCTATTCGCTGACCGGCCTCTTGACGGTCGTTGCCTTCTTCACCGTGCTCTTCACGAAGCGGATTCCGCGAGAGATATTCGAGCTCATGGTGCCCGGACTGCGCTGGAACCTACGCGGCAACGCCTATGCGTATTTCACGACGGAGCGCTATCCGCCGTTTGTGTGGGGGTAGCGGAGGGCTCTTCCCGCTTAGGAGATGGGCGCCTTGGGCGCTGATCGGCGTCGCCGACGAACGTGAGGAGTGCGCTCAGCCCCGGACGCTCGCGAGACGGCGATCCTCAGCGAGGCGACGATTGGGTGCTGCTTATGGGCATTGACCGGCGAGGCCGTCAGGTCCATCACCCGGGCAGGGGCATAGACCAGTGAGTACACGGGGGCGACCGCCTCGCCGGCGGTGGATGCTCCTCTGGTCCCACCGCGACTAAGGAGGGCGCATGTCCACGATCCACCTCAACGAGACGACCACCGCCACGCCCGAGCAGTTCGTCGCCGGGCTCACGGACTTCGGGCCGGGCCGCTCGAAGCTCTTTGGCCGCAGCGCCGACGACTACCTCGAGGTGCATGCTCAGGGTCCCGATCACGCCGACGTCACGGAGGGGTCGGGCGGCATCTGGGAGCGCTTGCAATACGACTGGTCCGACCCGAACCGCGTCGTAATGAAGACCACCGACTCCAACACGTGGGGAGGCGACTCTGGCCACACGTACACCTTCACGCGGTTGCCGAACGGGACGACCAACGTGGACGTCGTCGTGGTGCGCGACGGCAAGAACGTCAAGGGACGGCTGCTCGGAGTCCTGCTTGGGATCGTCGGCAAGCGCGTGCTCGGGAAGGAGCTCGGAAAGACCGCCAAGGCGATCGAAGCCCGCAACGAGCCGGCGAGAGCGTCGGAACTCACGTAGACACCATGCGATCGATGGCGACGCCGCCCACCGGGACCGCGACTAGACTGCCGTGACGGTCACCGCGACGCATCAGACAGCCGAGACGCGGTTCGTCGACGCAGGCGGCGTGCGCTTCACGTTCCGCCGCTTCGGCGCTCCAGGCGGGGAGCCGAAACAGGTCGCCGCCCACGTCAACGCGTTCCTGGCATCGCCCACCACGACGTCATGACTGCGTTCGACGTCGTCGTTATCGGTGCCGGTCCGGCGGGCGAGCATTGTGCGGGGCGTCTCGCTGACGCGGGCCTTCGGGTGGCGATCGTGGAGCGCGGGCTGGTCGGGGGTGAGTGTGACTACTGGGCCTGTATCCCGTCGAAGACGTTGCTGCGGCCGGGCGAGGCGCTCGAGGCGACGCGCGAGGCGCCGGGCGCCCGCGAGGCCGTGAGCGGAGGGGTCCGACCCGAGGGTGCCTTCGCGTGGCGCGACTTCATGGTGGCGGAGTACGAGGACGGGGCCAAGGCGGCCTACCTCGAGGGGAAGGGCATCGAGGTGCTTCGCGGGGCCGGGCGTTTGGCGGGCTTGGGCAGCGTCGAGGTGGACGGTGAGCCCTACCGGACGTCCCATGTCGTGATCGCGACCGGGTCGGACCCGGTGTTCCCGCCCATCCCGGGGCTGGGCGAGCTCGACGGCGTCTGGACGAACCGCGAGGTGACCGCGCTGACCGAGGTGCCGCGCCGGCTGCTCGTGCTGGGCGGCGGCCCGGTCGGCGTCGAGATGGCGCAGGCGGTGCACCGCCTGGGCGCTTCGGTGGCGCTGGTCGAGGGCATGGACCATGTGCTTCCGCGCGAGCCCAAGCCGCTGGGTGAAGCGCTCGGCACCGCTCTTGCCGCGGACGGGATCGAGGTCCACCTCGGCGAGCACGCCAGCCGTGTCCGCCGCGACGGCGACGAATACGTCGTCGAGTTCGCCGCCAGCGCCGAGCTGCGCGGCGAGCGCCTGCTCGTTGCGACCGGCCGCCGGGCGCGCGTCGACGACCTTGCCCTCGACACCGTCGGCGTGGAGCCGGCCCGCCAGGGGGTCCCGGTCGACGAGCGGATGCGCGTTGCGGACGGCGTCTGGGCGATCGGCGACGCAACCGGCATCTGGCCGCTCACTTACATGGGCAAGTACCAGGGCCGCGTGGCCGCCGACAACATCCTCGGACGCGACCGGAGCGCGAACTACGACGCCGTCCCGCGCGTGGTGTTCACCGATCCGCAGGCAGCGGCCGTCGGCGAGCCCGACGGCGTCCTGTCCGCCACGGTCCCGCTGGCCGAGGTGCCGCGCACCTCCACCTACACGCGTGCATACGCGGACAAACCCGGCTTCATGACGCTGCTCTCAGACGGCGAGCGGCTCACCGGCGCGTACGCGCTGGGACCCGAAGCAGGCGAATGGCTCCAGCAAGCCACCGTCGCGATCCGCGCGCGCGTACCGCTCCCGGTGCTCTTCGACGTGATTCAGCCGTTCCCGAGCTTCTCGGAGGCCTTCCTGTCCACGCTGACCGACCTCGAAGCCCAGACCGCCGGAGATGCCCCGGAAACAACCCCGACCCCAAGGAAGTCAACATGAGCAGCACCGAGTCGAGCGCTGACGTCGCGACTGAAGCTCCCGCCGCCGGAAAGGTGGAGATGAAGCTGGAGGTCGTGGTGGTGCCCGTCTCCGACGTCGATCGTGCCAAGGCTTTCTATGGAAGCCTGGGCTGGCGGGAGGACGCCGACTTCGCGACCGATGAGCTGCGGGTGGTGCAGTTCACGCCCCCGGGCTCGCACTGCTCGATCAACTTCGGAGAGAACGTCACAACCGGCGTACCGGGCTCGCTCCGCGACCTGCAGCTGACCGTATCCGACATCGACGTGGCGCGGGCGGAGCTCCTCGACCGCGGCGTCGACGTGAGCGAGATCTTCCACGACACCGGCGGCGTGTTCCACCATGCCGGAACCGAGGGGCGCGCGGCCGGGCCCGCCCCCGACCGGGCCAGCTACGGCTCGTTCGCCTCCTTCAGCGACCCGGACGGCAACGGCTGGCTGCTGCAGGAGATCAAGACACGCCTTCCGGGCCGCTGACGAGACAGGAGGACACACCGATGGACGTTGCAACGCTGGCAAGCCTGCTACACGAGACAGCCGAGCACCACGACCCGTACGAAAAGAGTGCCCCAGAGCACAACTGGTGGGACTGGTATGCCGCCTACCTGAACGCCCGCTTGGAGGGCAGCGACTCGGAGGAGGCGTCCCGGGCCGCCGGGATCTACATGGAGGGCGTCCTGGGAGCTCGCTGAGTACCTACGGGCCAGCCCCAGAGCATCCGCTCGAGTGCGGACCGGGACGCCTTTCGCCCGAATCCGTTCTCCATTAGGCTGGTAGCCAATGCCCGCCCACCGTGCTCCAGGTTTCCTGGGCCGGACTCGCGAGGGCGACGTGCTCGACCGACTGTTGGCGAACGTGCGCCAGGGTCAAAGCGCCGTGCTCGTCGTCCGTGGCGAGGCGGGCATCGGCAAGACGGCGCTGTTGCGGCACGCCGCACGACAGGCTTCCGGCTTTCGTATCGCGCAGATAGCGGGTGTCGAGGCCGAGATGGAGTTGCCGTTCGCCGGGGTGCATCAGCTGTGCGCGCCGATGTTTGCCCGTCTCGATGCTCTTCCGAAGCCTCAGCAGGATGCGCTGAGCGTCGCGTTGGGCCGGTCGTCCGGAGGGAGTCCGGACCGGTTCCTTGTCGCGCTCGCCGTGCTCAGCCTGTTGTCCGCCGTGGCTGAGGAGCAGCCACTGCTCTGTCTCGTTGATGACGCGCAATGGCTGGACGAGGCTTCGGATCAGGTGCTCGGATTCGTCGCGCGGCGGCTGCTGGCTGAGTCGGTGGCGGTCGTGTTCGCGGTTCGAGAGCCGGCGAACAGGCGCGAGCTCGAGGACCTGCCCGAGTTGCAGCTCGAAGGGTTGGCGGAGGAGGAAGCCCGTGCGCTGCTGGCAAGCGCCGTGCCGGGCCTGCTCGATGCGCGCGTCCGCGACCGGATCATCGCCGAGACTCGGGGAAACCCGCTCGCTCTGCTGGAGCTGCCTCGGAGCGTCAGCGCGGCGGAGCTGGCCGGCGGCTTCCCACTCCTCGCTGCAGAAGATCTACCGGGTCATATCGAGGACCACTACCTGCGGCGCGTCGGCGAATTGCCTCGGGCGTCGCAGCAGCTGATGCTGCTGGCGGCCGCGGATCCGGTGGGGGACGCGACGCTGCTCTGGCGCGCAGCCGAGAGGCTGGGGATCGAGGCGAGCGCACTGGCTCCAGCCCAGGATGCGCAGCTTCTCGAGATCGGAGCGCGGGTCCGATTTCGTCATCCACTGGTGCGATCGGCGGTGTATCAGGCGGCGTCTCCTGACGACCGCCAGGGTGTGCACGGCGCCTTGGCGATGGTGAGCGATCCGGAGGCCGACGCCGACCGCCGAGCCTGGCATCGCGCCCTTGCGGCAGCTGGACCCGACGAAGACGTGGCCACCGAGCTGGAGAACTCGGCAGGACGTGCGCAGGCGCGGGGCGGGCTCGCCGCGGCCGCTGCGTTCCTGCAGCGCGCCGTCACGCTGACACGTGACCCGAAGCAAAGGACCGGGCGCGCGCTGGCGGCCGCCGACCTCGGCCTGCGGGCGGGCGCGTTCGATGCAGCTCGCGGGATGATGGCGGCAGCCGAGATCGGGCCGCTGAACGAACTGCAGCGCGCGCGCCTGGACCTGCTGCGCGCGGAGGCGTCCTACTCCGAAAGTCGCGGCAGCACCGCTCCGGCGCTGCTCCTTCGAGCTGCCAAGGCGCTCGACTCGCTCGATCCGCAGCTTGCGCGCGAGACGTACCTCGACGCATGGAGCGCGGCGCTGTTCGCCGGTGGGCTTGCGAGCTCTGCGAACCTGCTTGAGGTATCTCACGAAGCTCGGTCGGCCCGGATGCCGACGGAACGACCGCGTTCGTCCGACGTGCTGCTGGACGGGTTCTCGTTGGCGTTCACCGACGGTCGCTCCGCGGCGGCGCCAGTGCTCGAGCGAGCCGCGACGGGCCTTGCGGACGAACGTGTCTCGATCGAGGAAGTCCTTCGCTGGGGCTGGCTCGCGACCGCGGCCGCCGTGATGGTCTGGGACTACGAGACCTGCCTGGCGGTGGCCACGCGCGGGGTCGAGCTCGCCCGCGAGGCCGGCGCGCTCACCGTGCTGGCGGTCAGTGCCAACGTGATGGCGCAGGCCACCACGTTGGGCGGAGAATTCGGGAGGGCCACATCGCTGGTCGCCGAGGCCAATGCCGTCACCGAGGCCACGGGCGCCCAGGTCGCGCCGTACGGCGCCCTCGTGCTCGCCGGATTTCAGGGCCACGAGATCCGCGCCACCGGCCTGATCGACGCCACGATTAAGGAGTTCACCGCCGGGGGCCAGGGAACCGCGGTTCAATACGCCCGCTGGGCGCGGTCGGTGCTCCTCAACGGTCTGGGCCGGTATCGAGAGGCGATGACCGCCGCGCAGGAAGCGACTGACGACACGCCCGAGCTGTTCGTTTCGGTCTGGGCAGCGATCGAATTGGTGGAATCCGCAAGCAGGTGCGACAACGCGGAGCTCGCGCGCGATGCGCTCGATCGCGTTGTCGCGGCCACGGCCGTCGCTCCCACCGACTGGGCATCGGGAGTTGCGGCGCGGTCCCGGGCGTTGCTGAGCGCGGGCAAGGCCGCCGACGGCCTTTACCGAGAGGCGATCGAGCGGCTCGGCCGCACGCGCCTACGCCCGGAGCTCGCCCGCGCTCATCTGCTGTACGGCGAGTGGCTGCGCCGCGAAAATCGTCGCGTCGACGCACGCGTCCAGCTCCGCACGGCCCACGAGCTGTTCACCGCGATCGGCATGGAGGCCTTCGCCCAGCGCGCCCGGGCTGAGCTGCTGGCGACCGGCGAGAAGGTCCGCACGCGGACGGTCGAGACCCGCGATGAGCTGACCGCGCAGGAGTCGCAGATCGCGAGGCTCGCTCGCGAAGGGCTGTCGAACCCGGAGATCGGCGCCCGGCTCTTCCTCAGCCCGCGCACCGTGGAGTGGCATCTCCGCAAGGTGTTCGCCAAGCTCGGGATCCGGTCGCGTCGAGAGCTGGCCCGAGCGCTTCCCGCCTCCGACTCCGAGCTCATCCCGGCCTGAGCTCAGGCTTCCGGGAGCGCCTCGACCATGCGCTGTCCGAGCGACCGTTCGAGATCGCTGTCCGTATTGAGCCCGAGCTCCTGTAGCCGGGCCCACTGCGCCTGCTGCGCAGGACGCCCGAACAGCTCGCGAAAATCGTCGAGGGGCGGCCCAAGCTCGCTATTGGCGGGCAACGTGACCTGGTCCACGTATGACTTCGTGCGCGCGATCGCGTCGTGGTCGAAGCGCGCGAGTCTCGAGGCGATGGCCTCGACCTCGTCGTCGAGCTGGTTGTCGGCAATCACTCGGTTGACGTACCCATACTGCTCCGCGCGCGGTCCGTCCAGATCGTCGGCGACGAGGAGGATCTCGAGCGCCCGGCCGCGACCGACCAGGCGGGGGAGCCTCGCCATCGGACCGCCCCCGGGGGGCACACCAATGCCGACCTCGAACTGGCCGAGCAGCGTGTTCTCTCGCGAGGCGAACCGCAGGTCACAGGCCAGCACGAACTCGCTTCCCGCGCCGCGGGCGCGTCCCCGGATCGCAGCGATGCTGACAACTGCGGCACGGGCCAGACGCACAAGGACGTCGATCCACGCCGGCAGTCCGGTCGGACCGACGCCCAGTGCCGCGGTCTTGGCCGGGTCGTTCTCCACGTCATAGTGGGCCAGGTAGAAATCGGGGTTGGCGCTGTCGAAGACGACGACGTTGAGGTCCGGATCCTCCTCGATCAGGCCGACGAGCTCGGAGAGCTCCGCGACGGTCGTCGCCGTGATCGTGTTGATCGGCGGGTGGTCGAACGTCACCCGGCAGTAGCTCTGGCTACGCCGGTCGACACTGAAATGCGTCCAAGACCAGGCCCACGAATCGGAGCCCCGGCTGTTGCTGGAAGGGCGGGTGTCGACGTCCATGTCAGTCCCATTCCCGGTCCGGAGGCCGCTTCATGACCTCCTGGAGCAGCCAGCCGTTGCCGTCTGGGTCGCTGAACGAGGCAAACGTGAAGTAGGGGCGACGTTCGGGGTCAGGGCCCGGAACGAACCCAGACTCGCCGCGGTGGAACAGCTCGCTGACCTCGACGCCGCGGCTGATGAGGTCCTCACGCGCCGCGTCGATGTCGTCCACGACCAGCTCCCAACCCTGAACTGAGCCGGGCTCGGCTGCGGTGAGGCCCTTCCCGAAGGCCATCGAGCATCCCGAGCGGGGAGGCGTCAGCTGGACCACCCGGATGCCGTCGCCGAGGACGAGGTCGGCGTCCAGCCGCCATCCGAGGCTCTGATAGAAGCTTTTTGCCCGATCGACATCGGACACAGGCAACGTCACAACCTCGAGCTTCATGTCGATGGTCCCGATCTCGGGCATCTCCGTCGACGCGCTACCACCCACGTCCGCGCTGGCCATGGTGACCTCCGTTAGTTGCCGTCAGCAGCAGAGTCGCGCGTTCGCACTCCGCTTCGCGCCCGTGTAGTCCCTGGTCCGAGCCCCGGGGAGCAGACCAGGGTCTTCACGGGCGCGACAGGCAGACGAGGCGAGCAGGCTTCGCGTCATGACCTCGTCCTCCGCCCCACTGTCCACCCCGGAAGGTCCCGGCTCCGTCTCCGGCGCGCCGAATCTCCCTGCGTTGACCGAGTTCCTGGCCTCGTACCGCGACGGATCGGCCGTCTTGGTTGTCTCAGCGCCATGAGCACGAGCGGAACCACCTACGACGACGCGGCTCTCGGCGGCAAGGCGATAGAGCGCGACGCTCGGGAGCTCCTCGGCCAGGTTATGGGGTTCGTCGCCGTGACGGTCGGCTTCACCGCGCTCGGGGCCTACCTCGGCCGGGATCTGAGCGGCGGCGCAGGCCTCCTGTTCTTCGTCGGCGCGTTCGCGTGCATCATCGGACTCAACATCGCCGCCGCCCGCGGCCGCGAGCAGCTCGCGATCGGACTGTTGTTTGGGCTGGGGCTCCTGCTCGGGCTCGCCGTCGCCCCCGTCATCGCCGACTACGCCGCCGCCGACCCGTCCGCCCTGTGGCAGGCGGCCGGAGCGACCGCGGCGTTCGTCGCCGCGCTCGGCGCATACGGCTACGCCACCCGCAGAGACCTGTCGTCGTGGGGACGAACGCTGTTCTGGGCGCTGTTGGCCTTGATCGTGTTCGGGATCGTCGCGATCTTCGTCTCGATCCCGAATGGCAACATCATCTACGCCGTCGCGGGACTCGCGATCTTCGGCGGGTTCACGATCTTCGACTTCAACCGGCTCCACCGAGCAGGTGACGACGGCGCCGTGGCGATCGCCGCCAGCATCTTCCTCGACATCTTCAACGTCTTCCTGCTCTTCCTCAACCTGTTCGGCGGCAACCGCGAGTGACCAGCGATCTCGTCAAGGTCGCCTACGCCAGCGATGAGGCCGAGGCCGAGTTGCCCCAGGGCTTGCTACGGCTTTCGGACGTGGAGTCGGTCGTCCGTCGCGCGCCGGGCTTCGACGCGCCGGACTTCGGTGCCGCCGGGCCGCGCGACGTGCTCGTCGCCGCATCCGACGTGCCCGCCGCGCGAGACATTCTGCGCGAGGTCGACACGGGTGAGCCGGCGCCGCCGCGGCCATCCGTGGCAGACCGGAGGCCATGGGTGCGAGCCGGGCTGCTGTTCGGCGTGGCACTTGTCGTGCTCGTCATCTGCGTCGTCGCCGACGTGTTCCCCTGAGTCCGCACGGCACCATCCGCTTCGCTCCGGCGTCCCGCGTCAAGCGCCGCTCGCTGACCAGGGAGCAGACCAGTGACTCCAACGGGCGCGACCTGGCGACCGCACGATCAGGGTTGGAGTCTCCAGGACAGGAGGACCCACATGGCTGTCACGGCCGACAAGGCAGCGGGCGACACCGGCATCCGGCAGTTCACGATCGAGACCCCCGAAGCGGACCTCGATGACCTGCGTGCGCGGGGTTGCGCTCGCTTCATTAGGTGACCGTGCTCGCCCGTGTGCACATCCCCTCGCTCGACGGGGCGAACGAGTGGCTCAACTCCGAGCCACTCGGCCCCGCCGAGTTGCGCGGCCATGTTGTCCTCGTGAACTTCTGGACGCTGACGTGCATCAACTGGCTGCGCCAGGAGCCGTACGTCCGCGCGTGGTCGCAGGCATACCGAGACGACGGGTTGGTCGTCATCGGAGTCCACACGCCGGAGTTCTCGTTCGAGCACGAGATCGACGGCGTGCGGCAGGCGACGAAGGAACGGGGGATCGACTACGCGGTCGCGGTCGACAACGACTACGCGATCTGGAGCGCCTTCGCCAACAACTACTGGCCGGCGCTCTACTTCGTCGACGCGGAGGGCATCATCCGCGACCAGCACTTCGGCGAAGGGCGCTACGAGCAGTCGGAGCGCGTCATCCAGCGTCTGCTCGGCGTCGAACGCGAGCTCGTCTCCGTCGAAGGGCGAGGCGTCGAGGCGGAGGCCGACTGGGACCACCTGCGTACGCCGGAGACGTACCTCGGCTCTGGGCGGGGCGAGCGGCTCGCGTCATCGGAACGGCTGGCCTTGAACCACTGGGCCCTCAGCGGCGAGTGGACGATCGGGCTCGAGAACGTCGTGCTCGACGAGGCCGGCGGGAGCATCGCCTTCCGCTTCCACGCGCGCGACGCGCATGTCGTCCTCTCGCCTGGAGCGCAGGAGCCGATTCCCTTCCGCGTGCTCCTCGACGGCGAGGCGCCGGGCCCGTCACACGGCGTGGACGTCGACGAGGACGGGAACGGCGTGCTACAGGACGGCCGCATGTACCAGCTCGTGCGTCAGCACGACGGGGTCCGCGAGCGGACGCTCGAGCTCACCTTCCTCGGGCCCGGCGCCGAGGCGTACTCATTCACGTTCGGGTGACGGCCCACATGCCGACCTTTCTCGTCGTGCCGAAGTCACGCTTGCTGCCGGCGCTCCCCCGCGGCGCTCTTGGCCGGCTCGTCAGATGACATGATCGCGAGGCGTGCACCGCCCTGATGGTTACCTGCCGATCGGCGACTATGCGCTGCTCTCGGACTGCCACTCGGCGGCGCTTGTCGGTCGCGATGGGTCGATCGACTGGCTCTGCCTGCCGCGCTTCGACAGCCCGGCCCTGTTCGCCCGTGTTCTGGACCCCGACGCCGGGCACTGGCAGATCGCCCCGGGTGGCGACGACTACGAAGCCGAGCGCCGCTACCTACCGGGCACGCTCGTCATCGAGACGACCTTCCACACCTCGGCAGGCGCTGCGCGCGTGACGGATGCGATGTGCTTCGCTGAGGGCCAGCGGGGGCACGCCATCGGAGAGCACGCGCCTCATGAGCTGCTGCGGCTCGTCGAGGGCGTCGACGGCGAAGTGGAGATGGCGATGACGCTCGCACCCCGGCCGGAGTACGGGCTGGTGCGCCCGCTGATTCGCGTGACCGAGGGGGGCGCGCGCACGTTCGGCGGCCCGAACCAGATCGCCGTGCGCTCCGACCGCAGGATCGACGTCGCGGACGCGGCGATGCACGCGTCGTTCAGGCTCGCGGCCGGCGAAGAGGCAGCGTTCAGCCTGCACTGGGCCGCCGTCGAGGATGCACGGCCTGAGCCGGCGCCGCCCGAGCGGGTGCGTGCGCGAATCCAGGACACCACCGAGGCGTGGCGGTCGTGGGAGGCCGAGCACGACATCTACCAGGGGCCTAACCGTGACCTGGTCCGCTTCAGTGCGCGCGTGCTGAAGGGACTCACCTACACGCCGACCGGCGCGATCGTCGCCGCACCCACCAGCTCGCTTCCGGAGACGGCCGGCGGCGGGCGCAACTGGGACTATCGCTTCGCCTGGATCAGAGACGCGAGCCTGACGCTCGAGGCGCTCTACATCGGCGCCTGCCCTGAGGAGGCCGTCAACTTCGTCTCGTTCATGACGAGCTCGGCGGGCGGCGGTGCGTCGCGGGAGAGCTCGCTGCAGATCATGTACGGCATTGGGGGCGAGCACGACCTCTCCGAGCGCGAGCTCCCTCACCTGCGTGGGTGGCGCGACTCGCGTCCGGTCCGCGTTGGCAACGGCGCCTGGAGCCAGACGCAGCTCGACGTGTACGGCGAGCTGCTCAACTCGCTCCACCTCTATCGCGAGAAGCTTGGCGAACTGCACCCCGAGATCCAGCGATTTGCCGCGGATCTCGCCGACACGGCCGCCGTCCGCTGGCGCGAGAAGGACCAGGGCATGTGGGAGATGCGCGGCGAGCCTCTTCACCATCTCTCGTCGAAGGTGCTGTGCTGGACGGCGCTCGACCGCGCGGTCGAGCTCGCACCGCAGCTCGGGGAATTCGCACGCGTGGACGCCTGGACCGCGGCGCGTCACGAGATCCACGCGGCCGTGCTCGAGCAGGGCTGGAGCGATAAGCGCCAGGCGTTCGCCCAGTCGTTCGGCTCGGACGAGCTCGACGCGGCGCAGCTGCTCATGCCACTGGTTGGCTTCCTGCCTGCCAGCGACCCGCGCATGCGCTCCACGATTGACGCGATCGCCGACGAGCTCACGGAGGACGGCCTCGTGCTCCGCTACCGGAACGGGGAGGGCCTGAACGCAGACGGCCTCGAGGGCGAGGAGGGCACCTTCGTGATCTGCTCCTTCTGGCTGGTATCGGCCTTCGCGCTGGCGGGCGATGTCGAACGCGCGGAGGAGCTGTTCGACCAGCTCGTCTCGTGTGCGAACGACGTCGGGCTGATCGCGGAGGAGATCGACCCCAAGAATGATGAGCTGCTCGGCAACTTCCCGCAGGCGTTCAGCCACATCGGCCTGATCACTGCAGCCAGCCGGCTCGACCAGGCAAAGAAGGGCGGCCATGGAAGCCCGTATTCGTAGGAGCGCGGTTGCGTCGTCCGTCAGGGCTCGATTAGGGTGGCTCAATGCTGGCCCACCGCACGCTCTGGCTCGTGTTGCTCCTTGGGCTCTTGCTGGGAGCTGCTTCGAGCGGAGCCGCGCTGGCCGCGCCCGGTGACCTGGACCGCTCGTTCGGCAATGCAGGGCTGGCGTCAGCCGACTTCGGCGGGGGCGAGACCGGCCGGGGCGTGGTCGTGCAGCCTGACGGCAAGATCGTCATCGCCGGCTTCACGAGCGCCGGCGTCGGGGGAAACGACTTCGCAATCGCGCGCCTGCAGCCGGACGGCGCGCTCGACGGCCCCTTCGGCATCCCTGGTCTTCCGGGGCGGAACCGCTTCGACTACGGCGGTACCAACGACATCAGCGAGGCGGTGGCGCTACAGCCCGACGGCAGGATCGTCGTGGGCGGCACCAGCCTCGGGACCAACCGCAACTTCGCGCTTGCCCGGCTCGGCACGAACGGCCTGCTCGACGGCACGTTCGGCGCAGCGGGGCTGCCCGGCCGGTCGCTGATCGACTTCGGTGCTGAGGACCTCGGCTATGCGCTGGCGATCCAGCCGGATGGCAATGTGCTCATTGCCGGCCAGAGCAACGCGGGCGTCACCGGCTATGACTTCGCGGTCGCGCGTCGCGGCGCGAACGGCCTCCCGGTGGGCGGCGGCGACTTCGGCGCGCTGCTTGCCAACTTCGGAGCGGCCGAGCTGGGCTTCGGGCTTGCGCTGCAGCCGGACGGCAAGATGGTGGTGGTGGGCTACCGCGGGGTCGGCGCGAGCAGCGACTTCGCGATCGCGCGGCTCGGGTTGAACGGCGGGACCGACAACGGGTTCGGCAACGGGGGATGGACGCTCGTCAACTTCGCCGACCAACGACGTCGCCAACTCCGTGGCGCTCCAGCCTGACGGCAAGCTGGTCGTCGCCGGGTACGCCGCCGACGCCACCCAGACCGACTTCGCGCTCGCGCGGCTCAATGCGAACGGTGCGCCCGACAACTCGTTCGACGGTGACGGGAAGGCACAGGTGGATCTCGGCGGCGCCGACACCGGCACGGCGACAGTGCTCCAACCTGACGGCAAGATCCTGGTGGCGGGCTACACGGTCGTCGGCGCCACCACCAGGCTCGCGGTCGTGCGACTCCAGCCGAACGGCTCCCTTGACACCACCTTCGGCGATGGCGGCAAGGCGGTTGTCACCCAGTTCAGCGCGATCGCCGAGGCGCTGGCCCTGCAGCGGGACGGGAAGATCGTGGCGGCCGGTTCGAGCGGGGGCAACCTCGCGGCGGTACGGCTCGACGGTGATCCGGGTGGGGCCGGAGGCGGTGGCGGCCAGGGCGAGCCGGGGGCCGGGCCGGGCGATGGGCCGCCGCGCTGCGCCGGCAGGCGCGCCACGATCGTCGGTACGCGGCGGCCAACAGGCTGAGGGGCACGCGCCGCCGTGACGTGATCGTGGGACTGGGCGGTAGGGACACGATCCGGGCGCTCGGCGGCAACGACATCGTCTGTGCCGGCTCGGGCAACGACCGCGTGCTCGGCGGGGCGGGCCGTGACCGCCTGCTCGGTCAGTCCGGGCGCGACCGGCTGCTCGGCGGGTCTGGGCGCGACCGCCTGGTTGGCGGGCCGGGCCGCGACCAGCTGCTCGGCGGACCCGGCCGAGACGCGCAGCGGCAGTAGCCGATGCCGGCCCGGCGGAGCCTCGCCGTAGTCCTCGCTGCGCTCACGCTGGGGAGTGCCGCCAGTACGGATGCGCTCGCCGCGCCCGGTGACCTCGACAGCACGTTCGGAAACCCGGCTGGGCGCGCCCGGGTCGACTTCGGCTCCGATGAGTCCGCCCGGGCGCTGGCCGTGCAGGCGGACGGCAGGATCGTCGTCGCGGGCGCGAGTGACGTCGGCGGCACTCAGGACTTTGCGCTCGCCCGGCTCGGCCCAAGCGGCTCGCTCGACAGCTCCTTCGCGGCAGGGGGGAGGGCGTTGCTCGACTTCGGCGGCAACGACGGCGTCGGCGCCATTGCGCTGCAGGCGGACGGGAAGATCCTCGTGGCCGGCGGTGGCAACGCGGCGCCAAACGTCGCCAACTTCGCGCTCGCGCGCTTCGATGCGAACGGCTCACCCGATGCCAGCTTCGGCCAAGCGGGGAAGGTCATTGTCGACTTCGGCGGCGCGGACAACGCCACCGGCGTGGCGCTGCAGCCTGACGGCAAGATCGTCGTCGCTGGGTTCAGCCTTGGGGCCAACAGCAACTTCGCGCTCGCGCGGCTGGACGCGAACGGCATGCCCGATGCCGGCTTCGGCCAGGGCGGGAAGACGACGGTCGACTTCGGAGGCGTCGACGTGGGCCAGGCGCTGGTGCTGCAGCCGGACGGCAAGATCGTCGTGGCGGGCTACAGCCAAGTGAACAACAACACCAACTTCGCGCTCGCGAGACTCAATCCGAACGCCTCGCCCGACGCAAGTTTCGGTCAGGCGGGCCGGGCCGTGGTCGACTTCGGCGGCGCCTCCGAGGAAGGCGAGGGGGTGGCGCTGCAGCCTGACGGCAAGATCGTCGTGGTCGGCACCAGCCGAGGCAATCTCGTGCTCGCACGCCTCACCTCGAACGGCTCGCTCGACGACTCGTTCGCAGGCGACGGGAAGTCGGCGGTGGACTTCGGCGGCGACTTCGATGCTGGCAGCTCGGTGGTGGTGCAGCCGGATGGCAAGCTCGTGGTGTCCGGCTACAGCTACGTCGGCGCGGACTTCGGGTTTGGGCGGCTGCAGCCGAACGGCTTCCTCGACACGACCTTCGGTAAGGGCGGCAAGGCGGTCGTTCCCTTTGGCGGTAACCCGGACGCCAGTCAGGCGGTCGCGTTGCAGCCGGACGGCAAGATCGTGGCGGCGGGCTACAGCCGCGTGGCACAGAAGGGCGACTTCGCTGTCGCGCGGCTCGAGGGTGATCCGGGCGGGGCCGGAGGCGGTGGCGGTCAGGGCGAGCCGGGCGCCGGGCCGGGCGCGGGCCCGCCGCGTTGCGCGGGCCGGCGCGCCACGATCGTCGGCACGCGGGCGGCCAACAGGCTGAGGGGCACGCGTCGCAGTGACGTGATCGTCGGGCTCGGCGGCAGGGACACGATCCGGGCGCTGGGAGGCAACGACATCGTGTGTGCCGGTGCGGGCAACGACCGCGTGCTCGGCGGACCGGGCCGCGACCGCCTGCTCGGTCAGTCCGGCCGCGATCGGCTGCTCGGCGGGTCAGGACGCGACCGCCTGCTGGGCGGGCCGGGGCGCGACCGGCTGCTCGGCGGACCCGGCCCAGACAAACAACGGCAATGACCCCGTTGGAGGTGCTCACGGACATGCGTCGCTTCAGGCCGGCCCACTGTGCCCGGCAGGTCCTTCTCGTGCTGCTCGCGCTGTGGGCCGCTCCGACCGCGGCCGCGCTGGCCGCGCCCGGTGATCTCGACAACTCCTTCGACGACGATGGACGGGCGCTCGTCAACTTCGGCAACGACGACAAGGGCAGGTCGGTGGCGGTCCAGCCGGACGGCAAGATCGTCGTGGGCGGCTTCAGCAACGCCCCGGGGGCGAATGACTTCGCGGTCGCGCGGCTGGGACCGGGCGGCGCGCTCGACGGATCGTTCGGGACCGGCGGCCGTCAGCTGATCGGATCCCCGGCCGCGGTGGACACCGGTTGGGCGCTGGAGCTGCAGCCGGACGGCAAGGTCGTCGTGGCCGGCTCGACCAATACCGGTGGCGACAACAACTTCAGGCTCGCGCGGCTCGGCCCGAACGGGCTCCCGGACGGCTCGTTCGGCGTCGGCGGCCTGACAGGGGTCGACTTTGCGGGCAACGATGTGGGCAGGGGGGTGGCGCTGCAGCCGGACGGCAAGATCTTCGTGATCGGACACACCACCGCCGGCGCCAACCCGTACAACTTCGCGATCGTGCGATTCGGCGCGGACGGCATGTTCGACTCGACGTTCCTCAATCCGGCCGGCGCGCCGCTGGTCGATTTCGGGGGCACGGACTTCACGGGCTCCGTGGCGCTGCAACCGAACGGCAAGCCGCTCGTCGCGGGGTACAACGCGCCGGGCGGTGCAGCCAACAACCTTCAGATCGCACGGCTCAACCTTGACGGCTCGCTGGACAACTCGTTTGCGGGCGACGGGACCACGGCGGTCGACTTCGGCGGCATCGAGAGCGGTGCAGCGGTCGCGCCGCAGCCCGACGGCAAGATCATCGTTGCCGGCTCCACCATCGCCGGCGGGAACAGCAACTTCGCAGTCACGCGACTCGAGGCGAGCGGCTCGCTCGACAACTCCTTTGCAGGGGACGGCAAGACGGTCGTCGACTTCGGCGCCGGCGACGTCGGGTTGGCGACGGTGCTTCAGCCGGACGGCAAGATCCTGGTTGCCGGCTACACCGTCTCGGCGGGCAACTACGCCTTCGCAGTCGCGCGGCTGCAGCCGAACGGTCTCGTCGACACCACGTTCGGTGATGGCGGGAAAAGGGTCATCGACTTCAGCGGCGAGGACATTGCCTACGATCTGGCGCTGCAGGCCGACGGCAAGGTGGTCGTGGCCGGGCACAGCAACGTCGACTTCGCTGTCGCGCGGCTCGAGGGTGATCCGGGCGGGGCCGGAGGCGGTGGCGGTCAGGGCGAGCCGGGCGCCGGGCCGGGCGCGGGCCCGCCGCGTTGCGCGGGCCGGCGCGCCACGATCGTCGGCACGCGGGCGGCCAACAGGCTGAGGGGCACGCGTCGCAGTGACGTGATCGTCGGGCTCGGCGGCAGGGACACGATCCGGGCGCTGGGAGGCAACGACATCGTGTGTGCCGGTGCGGGCAACGACCGCGTGCTCGGCGGACCGGGCCGCGACCGCCTGCTCGGTCAGTCCGGCCGCGATCGGCTGCTCGGCGGGTCAGGACGCGACCGCCTGCTCGGCGGCCCCGGGCGGGACCGGCTGCTCGGCGGAACCGGACGCGACACACAACGGCAATAGGGGCCCGCCAGCGCCGTGCAATGGTGCCTACGGACATGAGCGAGCGAGATCCAGCCCTCGCGCCGTTCGACGCGCTGATCGGCACCTGGGCCACCGAGGCGACCCATCCGCTGGTCGACGCCGTCGTGCCGGGGAGCGTCACCTTCGAGTGGTTGGAGGGCGGCCACTTCCTCGTCCAGCGCTCCCGCAACGAGCACGAGTTGTTCCCCGACGCGATCTGCGTCATCGGCGCCCCCGAAACCGGCGACGGGTTGGTCATGGAGTACTTCGACTCACGCGGCGTGCGCCGGACCTACGGTGTGTCGCTCGACGACGGTGTGCTGCGCATCTGGCGTGACGACCCGGCCTTCGCCCAGCGCTTCTCCGCCACGCTGGGGCACGACGGCTTCGAGGGCCTATGGCAGCTCGCCGAGACACCGGGTGCCTGGCAGGACGACCTGAAGGTGACCTACCGCCGCAGCGACTACGTGTTTGCGGCCCAGTAGCGCTCCGAGCCCTTCGTCTCCGCGAGTTCCTCGGCGGTTTCGAAGCCCGGCGCCATCGAGGCGCTCGTGCCCGGCATGACTTGGTGATGGTCGATGTTGAGCAGCCGCAACCACGACTGCTGGCCGAGCGTGAGACCGACCATGCAGCCCAGCTCGACGAGCTCCGCCTCCGTGAAGTGCTCGTATAGCCGGGCCCAGAGCGCGTCGTCGGCGTCGCCCGTCCAGACGATGGCCTCCGCGTAGGCGAGCGCGGCCTTTTCGCGCTCGGTGTAGGTGTCCGACGACTCGAAGTTGAGCAGCTCGTCGTACTTGCCCTCGACCAGGCCGCCCTCGCGGCCTTTCTCGGAGCGCTGGTTGCCGCAGTACTCGCACTTCACGCTGCGAGAGACGTAGACCCGGCAGAGCTCCTTCAGCTTGTGGTCGACGATCCCGTCACGGAAGAGGTCGCTCCAGGCGTTGGCGAAGAACCAGAAGGCGGCCGGGACGTGCGCGCGCACCGCCGAGCTCTCGGGCCGCGGCGTTCCCTCGCGCGCACAGCGGTCCATCTCCGCCTGCATCTCCGGCGTCATCTCCTCGTATGGCACGTAGCTGATGCGCTGCGTCACGTCCACGGTTCGTTCCTCCGTCGTCGACCCTCGGAATCAGCCTGACATATGGGGTGTACCCGCGACTACCTGGGAGAATGCGGCGCCGTGCACGCGAAGCGCCCTGATGGCATCGCCATGCGGCTCGTCGCGGTCGGAGCATGCGCCGCCGGGCTCGCGCTCGCGGCCCCGCCGGCCTCGGCGGCCCCGGATTGCCTCTCGGGGAGGGCCGGCGCCGATGCGGTGGGCAAGCCGACGGCGGCCACGTCCTGGCGGGCCGGGCTCGTCGGAGGAACCCGCCTGTGGCGGCGAGTGCCGGACCGGGGCGACGAGAGCATCGGGTTGATCGCGCCGCGTCAGGTGTCGTGGTTGCTCGTCCTGCGCGGGGCGCGCGACTCCCGCGGGCGCTGCTGGCTGCGCGTGCGCCTTCCCTCTCGCCCGAACAACGCCGCCGCGTGGGTCCGCTTCAGTCGCGTCGCGGTCCGGCGCACGGAATGGCGACTGGTCGTCTCGCGGCGGGCTCGCACGCTCTCCGTCTACCGCGCCGGGGACCGGGTCCGCCGCTTCCGCATCGTGATCGGAGCGCCGGCGACGCCGACGCCCGGCGGGCTCTTCTCGATCGTCGGCGTATGGCCGTGGAACCCGGCGGACTTCCTGGGCACGTACATCCTCCCGATCACCGCGCACAGCCCGGTGCTACAGGAATTCGGCGGCGGCGACGGGCGTGTCGGCATTCACGGCCGCGGTGGCTCGAGCCTGCTCGACCCGCTCGGCGCCGCTCGCAGCCACGGCTGCATCCGGCTCGCGAACGGAGCGATCAGCTGGATCGTGCGCAGCATCGGCGCCGCGCGCCTGCCGGGCATTCCGTTGCGGGTGCGCTGAGCCGGCGCCGGGCCGCATGTGAGCCGTCTCACACAGGGCCCGCGGGACTAATGGTTTGCTCGGCATACCGATTAATTCAGGCGCCGATCGGCGTCTTACGGGTCAACAATGTCCAGCCACCACACTCCACTCACGAATACTCCGCACCGGTCCGCCCTGCACGGCGGGCGGCGGCGTCTGCGCTCCGGGCATGGGCGCCCGCGCGTGCGGGAGCTGGATGCGGTGATCGTCGGGGGTGGACCGGCGGGCCTGAGCGCTGCGCTGGTCCTGGGTAGGGCGCGTCGCCGCGTGCTCGTGGTCGACACCGGCCGGCCCGCGAACGTCAAGTCGAGTGCGATCGGAGGGCTGCTCGGGCAGAACGGGGTGGCGCCCGTCGAGCTGCGGCGCGCCGGGCGCGAGCAGCTCGAGGACCTCCCGACCGTGGACGTGCGCGACGCTGCCGTGATCGATGCCGACAACGGGTCCGAGCGACTCGGCGTGAGGCTCAGCGACGGCAGTGAGCTGCGCACGCGCGCCCTCATGCTGGCGCACGGGCTCAGCTACGAGCCGCCGCAGCTGCCGGGCATCGAGCCGCTGTGGGGCCGGTCGGTGTTCCACTGCCCGTTCTGCGACGGGTGGGAGGTCCGTGACCTCGCGCTGGCGGTGCACGGCAACGGGCCCGAGGCCGTGCGCTCGGCGCTGGTCGTGTCCGGCTGGAGCCGCGACGTCGTCCTGTTGACCGACGGGCCGGCTCGGTTCGGCGACGGAGAGCGGCAGCTGCTCGCCGGGGCGGGCGTGCGGCTGCGCGAGGAGCCGGTGCGGCGGCTGGTGGGCGGCGACGGCTGGCTCGATCGAATCGAGTTCGCGTCCGGGCCGGCCGAGGAGAGCGACTCCCTGTTCGTGCGGACTCGGCGCGAGCAGCCAAACGAGCTGGCCGAGGCGCTCGGGTGCGAGCTGACGGCGGGCGGGACGGTCGTGACCGACAGCGACGGCCGCACCGCCGTGGCGGGCGTGTACGCGGCCGGCGACACCGCCACGGAGCGACTGCGCTCGGTCGCGGCGGCGATCGGAGGCGGCTCGAGGGCGGCTTTGGCGGCCGCCCTCGACCACGTGCCGGTCGCGGCGGCGGCCTAGCCGCTCGCGCCGCGCTCGCGCACGATCACCGGCAGCCCGCCCCGCGGTGAGAGCGTCGGCATCTGGCGGATCGAGAGCGGCCGCATCGGCTCGGCGAGCTCCAGCGAGAAGCGGCGCAGCACGGCCGTCGCGATCGCCTTGATCTCGAGCTGGCCGAAGCGCATACCGATGCAGGTCCGCGAGCCGCCGCCGAACGGCACGTAGGCGCCCTTCGGCAGCTTGGCGCGCTCCTCCGGAGTGAAGCGCGAAGGCCGGAAGCGCCATGGCTGCGGAAACACGTGCGGCAGGTGGTGGCTCGCCCACGAGCAGTAGTTGACGAGCACGCCGCCCGGAACGCGCACGCCGTGCAGCTCGAACGGCTGGATCGAGCGCCGCGGCCCGATCCAGGCCGGCGGGTACATGCGCAGCGTCTCGTCGACCGCCAGCTCGAGCGCCGGCAGCGCGCCGACGAGCTGGGCGGCGCTCGGAGCGGCGCCGTCCAGGACATCGTCCTGTTCGGCTAGCAGCGGCGCCTGCTCGTCGGGATTGCGTGCCAGCTCGTAGAAGAGGAAAGTGACCGTCGACGTGGTCGTGTCGTGGCCCGCGAAGAGCAGCGTCATCACCTGGTCGCGTAGCTCCTGCTCCGACAGGCGCGAGCCGTCCTCGTCCTCGGCGTCGAGCAGGAGGCTTAGGATGTCGCTGCCGCGCTCGCCGGAGCGCCGGCGGTGCTCGATCTCCGCGAAAATCACCTGGTCGAGGCGCGCGCGTGAGCGCCTCATCCTGCGCCAAGGGCTCCCCGGTCCGCGCAGCATCTGAACGGCGTAGTCCTCGCCCCAGTAGCCGAGCGCGCGCTCGAACTCCTCCGCCATATGGGCGTCGCGCGCGCCCCGGTCGGGATCGAAGCCGAACAGCGCCCGCATGGCGATCCGCAGCGCCAGTGCCCGGGTCCAGGTGTAGAGGTCGAGCCGCGCCCCGGGCCGCCAGCCCGCCAGCGCCCGCTCGGTCTCGTCGGTCATCGTGCCGGTGGCCGCGGCGACCTGCTCGCGATGGAAGGCCGGCAGCATGATCTGGCGCGCGCGGCGGTGGTAGGCGCCGTCGGTCGTGAGCAGCCCGTCGCCGAGCAGCGGGATCAGGTCGCCCATGCCGCCGTCGCGCCAGCGGAAATTCGCCGCGTTCGAGACGGTCATGAAGTGGTTCGCCTCGGGGCCGAGTGCGAACACCACCGGCGCGTACATGAGCCGCAGCGTGAAGACGGGGCCGTACGAGTCGTGGAGGCGCAGCAAGAGCGGCAGCGGATTGCGCTCGAACTCGCGCGTGCGGCGCATGCTGAACGACTGCTCGCCGGGCGGGAACTGACCGCGCGCCTCGCGCATCCAGCGAATGTCGAAGCGCAGCCGATTCATGACGCCCTCGGTGACCGGGGGTGGCGCGCTGACGCTCATACGCCCGCAATCCTAGGCGCCCTCCATAGGCTTCAGGTATGGACGTGGCGAGCGTCTGCGCCGCCTTTGGGCTCTCGGCCGCCTCTGGCCTCAACGCATGGCTGCCGCTGTTCGCGGGCGCATTGCTCAACCGGCTCGACGTCGTCGAGCTGGCCGAGCCGTTCGACGACCTGAGCGGCACCGGCGCCATCCTGATCCTCGGGGTGCTCACGGCGGCCGACTTCGTCGGCGACAAGGTGCCCGCGGTCGACCACGTCCTGCACGCGGTCGGGTCGGTGATCGCGCCCGTCTCAGGGGCGGTGATGTTCACGGGTCAGGCCGGTGTCGACACCGACGTGCCTACGATCGTCTCCGCCGTGCTCGGGGCCGGCACCGCCGAGTCGGTGCACGCCGGCCGCGCGGCGATCCGCCCGCTGTCGACCGCCACCACGGCAGGTGCTGGCAATCCGGTGCTGTCGCTGATCGAGGACGCCGGCTCGGCGTTCCTCGTGCTCGTCGCGTTCGTGCTGCCGGTGCTCGCGTTCCTGCTCGTGGTGGGCTTGCTGATCGCGCTCTTCACTGGCTGGCGGCGGCTCAGGCGTCGGCGGCCGCCCGCCCGGGCCCCCACCTAGCTCAAGAGCTCGCCATCAGGAGCGCCCGCGAGACCTGGGCCGGGTCATCCCAGGTGGGGATGTGACCGCAGCCGCTCAGCAGCACGGAGCGCCAGTGGTCGGGCTTCGTGCGCGGCCGCCGGATGAGCCGGTCGAGCTCCCCCCATGCGAGCGTGACCGGCACGTCGATCCGCTCGACGTCGGAGAGCACGCCGGCTCGCATCGCGGCGTTGGCCGCCTCGAAGGCGGGCGAGGTCACGTAGGAGCGGACGAGCCGCGCCGCCGCGGCCGGCGGCACGCGTTCGGGATGGCCGACCGAGGAGCCGAGCAGGGCGCGCCGGCCTTGCGCGCTGCGCACGAGCGCCGGCACGAACGGCAGCAGCGCGCGACCGATGCGGCGCACGTCGGGGCCGCCGCGCGGGCCGAGCGGGCGCGTCCAGAAGCCGGCCGAGCACAGTCCGGTCGCCGACAGGGCCCTGCCCGCCTTCGCGAGCTCGAGCGCCACCCAGCCGCCCAGCGAGTTGCCCGCAACGTGCACGCGCTCGAACCCGAGCGAGTCGAGGAAGCGCCCAACGGCGGTGGCCAGCGCGTGCGGTGTCGGAGCCGTGCCGTTCGCGAGCGGCGGCGACGCGCCGAAGCCCGGCATGTCGACGGCGATAACCTCGCGCTGGGCGGCGAGCCTCTCGAGCACGGGCTCCCACACGACGATGTCGGCTCCGAGCGGGTGGATCAGGAGCAGCGGCTCGCCTCGGCCGCGGCGGATGTGATTGAGAGAAGTCATCCTTTTCCGCGCCGCCCACGTACCCGGCTTCGATGGACCTGAACGGACTCACAGCACTCGTCACCGGCTCGAACCGCGGCATCGGCCGCGCGATCGCGGCCGAGCTCGCCACCCGCAGGCTCGACCTGCTGCTCTACGGCGTGCGCAACCCCGACGGCTTCGAGCCGCCCGCGCCGCCGCCGGGCGGCGCCCGTGAGGTGCGCGCCGTCCCACTCGATCTCTCGACGCGCGAGTCCATCGAGGGTGGCGCCGCGGCGCTGCCGCACGTCGACCTGCTCGTCAACAACGCCGGCATCATGACCGGTGGCCTGCTCGAGGAGCAGGACGTCGACGAGATCTACGCGATGTTCCAGGTCAACCTGATCGCGGTGGTGCACCTGACCAAGCTGCTGTTGCCGGCGATGCTGGAGCGGGGGCGCGGGAAGGTCGTCAACAACGCGAGCATCAGCGGCTACGCCTGGTTCCCGGCGGCGAGCACCTATGCGGCGGCGAAGACCGGCGTGGTGGCGTTCAGCGAGTCGCTGCGGCGCGAGCTGAAGGGCACGGGCGTCGGTGTCCTGCACCTCGTCACGCCCGGCGTCGACACCGACATGCTCGACGCGACAAGGGAGGTCTACGGCCGCCACATGGAAGCCGCCGCCTGGGACGATCAGTCTCCGGAGGAGTGGGCGGCGAAGGCGGTTCGCGCAATCGAGCGCGACGATCACGTGCTCGGGCCCGGCGGCCGGCTCGCGCTCGCCAAGCTCGCCTCGCGCGGCCCCGCGGCGCTGCTCGACGTCATCTCGAGCCGGTCCTTCTCGCGCGATCCGCGATAGGCCGGCTTTGCGAGCAGCAGCTGGTGGTCGCCGATGCGCCGCTCACGGAAGCCGCCCTCGGACCAGGACAGGTAGAGCTCCCAGAGCCGCCGGAAGCGGCGGTCGTAGCCGAGCTCGTCGAGCGCCGCGGTGGCGGCCCTGAAGTTCGCTCGCCACGCGGCCAGCGTGGGCGGGTAGCTCGCCGTGATGTCGTCGAGCTCGAGCATGCGCATGTCGGTCCCCCGCGCGAGCGAGTGCGAGATCACCTCGAGCGATGGCAGGCAGCCGGCGGGAAAGATCAGCTCCTTCGTGAACGAGCGCGACGCCTTCTCGACCTCGTAGGCGCTGTCGGCGATCGTGATCGCCTGCAGCAGCATCAGCCCGTCGGGCGCGAGCAGCTTCGAGCAGGCCCGGAAGAAAGCATCGAAGTACTGCCAGCCGACGGCCTCGATCATCTCGATCGAGACGAGCTTCGAATAGCACCCGCGCAGGTCGCGGTAGTCCTCCATCACGAGCTCGATGCGATCGCCGAGCCCGGCGGCGCGCGCCCGCTCGCTCGCCACCGCGTGCTGTTCTGCCGAGATCGTCGTGGTCGTGACCCGGCAGCCGTACTCGCCGGCCGCGTGCAGAGCCAGCGAGCCCCAGCCGGTGCCGATCTCGACGAGGTGGTCGTCAGGGCCCAGCTCGAGCTTCCGGCAGATCCGGTCGAGCTTCGCTATCTGCGCCTCGTGCAGCGTCATCCCGGGCTCCTCGAAGAGCGCGCACGAGTACGTCATCGACTCGTCGAGGAAGAGCCGGAACATGTCGTTGCCGAGGTCGTAATGGGCGGCGATGTGGCGCCGTGCCCGGGCCCGGGTGTTGCGCGGCACACGCGAGAGCGCGCTGACGAGCGGCGCGAACGGAGCGCGCATGCGGTCGAGGCGCGGCACCTCGCGCGCACCGATGCGAACCAGAGTGACGAGGTCGTCGCAGTCCCAGCCGCCGGCCGTGTACAGCTCGGCGAGTGGCCGGCTGCCGCGACAGAGCGCCCACCAGAAGGCTGGATCGTGAACGGTGATGGTGGCGCTGAGGTCTGCGTCCGCAGGGCCGAACTCAGTCAGGCGACCGTCGGGCTCGACTATTTCGAGCCGGCCGGCGCGCAATCGGGCCAATAGTGCTGACGCGGCTGTGCGGGCGATCATCGGACCGGGTGTGCATGGTAAGGCGCGCCCTTCAGCTTCAGCCGCACGGCGTGGGTGTAGATGCCGGTGAGCACGCGCATCGTCATGAGCGGATGGCGGAACAGCGGCCAGGGCGAGAGCGCGCGGCGAGACAGCGCCAGCGTGGCGTCGAAGTCGATTCGCTCGTCGCGGTGGCTCTCCATGTGCACGCGCAGCAGCTCGCCCGGAGTGGTGAGGCTCACGTGGTACTCGGAGCCCATCGCCAGGAACGGCGAGACGTGGATCGCCTTGTCCACGGAGCTGCGCAGACCGTCGAGCTCGTACGAGTGGCGCTCGCCCCAGGGCGTGTTGGTCACCTCGGCGACCACCCGCTCGACCCGCTCGCCCGCGCGGTCGAAGCAGTAGTAGAAGCTGACCGGGTTGAAGTGATGGCCGAAGGTGCGCACGTGGGTGAGCAGCCGCACCGGGCCGTCGTGGTCGACGTCGAGGTAGTCGCCACGCCGAAAGCGGGCCGGTGCCGGGCGGCGCGCCGACCAGAGCGGCACCGGGTCGAGCACCTCGGGCAGCTCGTCCAGGTCGAGGTAGGCCATGAACAGCCGGCGGCGGAACTCGTGCCGCACCGGCTCGAAGCGCCGGTGGCGCACCCAGCCCTCGTAGAGAGCGCTCTCGCTCACGCCAGGCTCCGGCCGAACTGCGCGCACACACGCAGGCCCGATACGACGCCGTCCTCGTGGAAGCCGTAGCCCCAGTAGGCGCCGCAGTAGTGCGTGCGGCGCACGCCGCTCACCTCGTGCCAGCGCCGCTGCGCCGCGAGCCCGGCGGGGGTGTAGACGGGGTGGTCGTAGCGCAGCACGCGAATCACGCTCTCGGGGGCGATCGCCTCGGTGCGGTTGAGCGTGACGCACAGCTCGCGGTCGGCGCGCAGCGACTGGAGCCTGTTCATGTGGTACGTCACGGTCGTCTTCCCGCTCGGGCGCTCCTGCAGGTGGAAGTTCCAGCTCGCCCAGGCGCGCCGGCGCCGCGGCAGCAGCGAGTGGTCCGAGTGCAGCACGGTCTCGTTCGGCTGGTAGGGGATCGCGCCGAGCACCTCGGCCTCGGCGCCGCTCGGGTCGGCGAGCATCCGGAGTGCCTGGTCCGAGTGCACGGCCAGCACGATGTCGTCGAAGCTCTCCGGCTCGCCGCCGGCCGGCGTGACCTCGACGCGGTCGTCGAAGCGCTCGACCCGGCGGACCGGCGTCGAGAGCCGCAGTCGCTCCCCAAGCGGAGCGGTGAGCGTCTCGACGTAGCGGGCCGATCCGCCCTTCACGGTCATCCAGGTCGGACGGTCCGTGAAGCCGAACATGCCGTGGTTCGCGAAGAACTCGGCCAGCATGCTGGCGGGGAAGTCCCAGATCCGTCTGGGGTCGGCCGACCAGACGGCGGAGACCTGCGGCACGATCAGCCCTTTCACGAACTGGCGCGAATAGCCGCCCTCGGCGAGGAAGTCGCCGAGCGACGGACCGGAGCCGTTCAGGCCGACCAGCGCAGGGGCCTCGCGGTTGAAGCGCAGGAGGTCGCGGACCATGCGGTGGAACGAGGGACGCGCGAGGTTGGAACGGCGCGCGAACAGGCCGTTCGCCGAGGCGCCGTTGTACTCGAAGTCACGGCCGTCGCTGACCGAGAAGCTCATGTCGGACGCCTGGGTCTCGACGCCGACACCGGCCAGCAGGCGCTCGAAGTTCGGGTAGGTGCGGTCGTTGAGCACGATGAAGCCGGTGTCGACGTGGAGGCTCGCGTCCGCCGTGTCCACGCGGACCGTGTTCGTGTGCCCGCCCGCGTAGTCGTTCGCCTCGAACACCGTGATGTCGTGGCTCTCCTGGAGCAGATGGGCGCAGACGAGGCCTGAGATCCCCGCGCCGACAATTGCAATTCGGTTGGACATCGCCCATCCCTACGTACGGTCGCCCGTTCTCGATCAGTTGGGTAGAGTCGCCGCGACCGCGCTCCGAGGAGGCCCCGTTGGATCCCAGCCACCTGAAGTCGATCCCGCTGTTCGCGGACGTACCCGATGACGAACTCGCGAAAATCGCGACCTTCGCTCAGGAGGTCACGGTCGAGGAGGGACGCGAGCTGGTGCGCGAGGGCGACTTCTCCTACGAGTTCATGGCGATTCAGGACGGGGAGGCCGAGGTCACCCGGCACGGCGAGCACGTGGCGGACCTCGGCCCGGGCGACTTCTTCGGTGAAATGGGGCTGATCGAGAAGACGCTCAGGAACGCCACCGTTACGGCCAAGACGCCCGTCCGCATCATCACGCTCACCGGCTGGGACCTCAAGCGCATCGAGCGCAATGTGCCCGAGGCGATCGAGCGGGTGCGCGCGACCATCGAGGAGCGCCGGCCGGCGGAGTGAGCTGGTGGCCGGGCGGATCGTCCTCTTCGGCGCGACGGGATACACGGGCGAGCTGACCGCCGGGGCGATGGTCGAGCGCGGGCTGAGCCCCGTGCTGGCCGCGCGCAGCCGCGAGAAGCTCGGCGCCCTCGCGGAGCGGCTTGTCGGGAGCAAGCAGCTCGACACGGCCGTCGCCGACGTCGACGACCCTCAGAGCGTGCGTGCGCTCGTCGAGCAGGGGGACGTGCTTGTGACGACGGTCGGGCCCTTCGTGCGCTGGGGCGCGGCGGCCGCCGCGGCCGCCGCACGGGCGCGGGCGCATTACATCGACTCGACCGGTGAGCCGCCCTTCATCCGCGAGGTTTTCGAGCGCTACGGGGTCGTGGCGGACCGGGCAGGCTGCGCCATGCTCACCGCGTTCGGCTACGACTGGGTGCCGGGCAACCTTGCCGGCGGCCTTGCGCTCCGGCGGGCCGGCGATTCGGCCGTCAGGATCGACGTCGGCTACTTCATCACCGGCGCCGCGGACCCCGGCTCGATGAGCAGCGGCACGCGGGCATCGCTCGTCGGGGTGCTGGCTGCGCCGTCCTTCTCCTTCAAGGACGGGCGCGTGCGCCCGGAGCGCGGCGCCAAGCACATGCGCCGCTTCAAGATCGGCGACAAGGAGCAGGCGGGCGTGTCGGTCGGCAGCTCGGAGCACTTCGCGCTCCCGCGCGTTGCGGAGCAGCTTCGCGAGGTCAACTGCTACCTCGGCTGGTTCGGCCCCGCATCGCGCGCGATGCAGCTCATGTCCGGTGGGATGAGCGTCGCGATGAAGCTGCCCGGTGTGGGCGAGCTGTGGAAGGCCGCGGGCGAGAAGCTCGTCAAGGGCTCGAGCGGCGGGCCGGACGAGGAGGCCCGCTCGACGACCGGCTCGCACATCGTCGCGATCGCGTACGACGGCGCGGGCCATGCCGTGAGCGAGGTCCACCTCACCGGAGTCAACGGCTACACCTTCACCGGGCGCATGCTCGCCTGGGGCGCCGAGCGCGCCGCGACCGGCGGGCTCCATGGAACGGGCGCGCTCGGTCCCGTCGACGGCTTCGGCCTCGAGGCATTGACGGAAGGCTGCGCCGAGGCCGGCATCGCGGAGGGGGAAGCTGCGCCTGCCGAGGACACCGCACAGGCGGCTTCCGCCACAGCCGGCTGAGTGCGGCTCTCGCGAGATCCGTCCGCGCGCCGGCGGCTCCTCGCACTCGCCGCCGCAGCAGCGGCCGCGCTCGTCGCCGGTGTCGTGATCGGAGCGAGCGGCGGGGACGGCGGCGACCAGCGGGGATCCGGCTCGGCCGGTGCCCGCGCCGGCGGCCAGGCGGAGCGCGGCCGCGAGCTGCGCCGGGCGGTCGACCGCCTGAGCCTGCGTCAGCAGGTCGGCCAGCTGGTGATCTCGAGCTTCGACGAGACGACGCGCCCCGACTACATCCGGCGCAGGCTCCGCGCAGGCGAGACCGCCGGCGTGATCCTGTTCGGCCGCAACGGTGGGGACGCGGCTCAGTGGCGCCGCCTGACGCGCTCGATCCAGGACGCGGCGGGAGGGAGGGCGCTCGTGATGGTCGACCAGGAGGGCGGCGACATCCGCACCGTCGCTTATGCCGGGCCCAGCGCGGGCCAGGCGTCGCAGGGGACTCCCGATCAGGTGGAGGAGTCCGCCCGCAGCGCGGCGGCCCAGCTGAGAGCCGCCGGCGTCAATGTCAACCTCGCGCCGGTGGCAGACGTCGCCGAGCGCGGCGGCGTGCCGTCGGTGATGGACGGGCGCGCGTTCGCCGGCGGCGCCGGCGAGGTGGCGGCGGCCACGCGCGCGTCGGTCCGTGGGATGCGCGCGGAGCGGGTGGCGGCCACGGCGAAGCACTTTCCCGGCCTTGGCGGGTCCCAGGTCAACACGGACGACGCTCCGGCGACCGTGGAGGGCCGGCTCGACACCGACCTCGTCCCGTTCGAGGCGGCGATCGCAGAGCGTGTTCCGCTCGTGATGCTCTCGCACGCGCTCTACCCGGCGCTCGACGCAGACGCGATCGCCTCACAGTCGCGCGCGGTGGTCACCGGGCTGTTGCGCGAGCAGCTCGCCTACGAGGGCGTCGTCGTGACCGACAGCATGGAGGCGCAGGCGGTGCTCGCCCGCTCGGGGGTGGCGGAGGCCGCCGAGCGTTCGGTCCGCGCCGGTGCCGACCTGGTGCTGCTCACGGGCTCGGCGAGCTGGAACGAGGTCTTCCCGCGCCTGCTCGAGGCGGCGCAAGACGATCCCGGCTTTCGGGCGCGGGTCCGCGAGAGCGCCGCTCGCGTGCTCTCGCTAAAGCGCTCGCTCTTCGGCTGAGGCGCGCTCGAGCGCGCGCTCCATGAGCTCTCGGTGGACGGAGCGTGTGCCCCCGGTGCGCCGCTGCCACGAGTCGTCCGGACGGAGCTCCCACGCGAACGTGTCATCCGCGAAGCAGCGCTCGAGCGTGTCCTCGATCTCCGCGACGAGCGCGGGGTCGTTGACCGGCGAGAGCATCTCGACGCGCGTCTCGAGGTTGCGCGGCATGAGATCGGCGGAGCCGAGCCAGTAGCGGCGCTCGTCACCGCGCTGGAAGCCGTAGACGCGGCTGTGCTCGAGGAAGCGGCCGACTACCGAGATCACGCGGATGTTCTCCGACACACCCTGGACGCCCGCGCGCAGGCAGCAGATCCCGCGCGTGTTCACGTCCACCGGCACGCCCGCCTGCGAGGCGGCGTAGAGCGCGCGAATCGAGCGCGGATCGACGAGCGAGTTCATCTTCAGGACGATGCGGGTCTCGAGTCCAGCCTCGTGCGCCTCGATGGTGCGCTCGACCTCGCGCAGGAACCACTTGCGCATGTGGTCGGGCGCGACGATCACCTTGCGGTAATCCGGCGAGCGGGCGGCGCCCGTCAGCGCGTTGAAGAGCTCGGCGACGTCCTGGGCGATCTCGCGGTCGGTTGTGAAGAGGCCGTAGTCCTCGTACAGCCGTGCCGTCTTCGCGTGGTAGTTGCCCGTACCGGTGTGCACGTAGTGGCGCACGCCGCGGCCCTCGCGGCGCACCACGAGCAGCGCCTTCGCGTGGGTCTTCAGCCCGGGCAGGCCGTGCACCACGTGGGCGCCCGCCTCCTCCAGCGCGCGCGCCCAGCCGATGTTCCGCCGCTCGTCGAAGCGTGCCTTCAGCTCGACCAGGCAGACGGCCTGCTTGCCGCGCTCGGCGGCCTCGATCAGCGACGGGATCAGCGCGGAGTCGTCCGACGTGCGGTACACGGTCATCTTGATCGCAAGCACGTCGGGGTCGCTCACCGCCTGCTGTATGAAGCGCTCGACGCTGCCCGCGAACGAGTCGTAGGGGTGGTGCACGAGGATGTCGCCCGCCCGCATCGCGGCCATGATGTCGGCGCGCTCGTGCTCGTCGTCGGTAAAGGCCGGCTGGTTCACCGGCGTCCAGGGCTCGTCGCGGAGCTCGCGATGGCCCTCGACGTTGTAGAGCGCCCACAGGTCCTCCAGGTCGAGCAGGCCCGAGACGTCGATGACCTGCGACTCGTCGACCGCGAGCTGCTCGATCAGGTACTCGCGCATGTCCGGATCCATCGAGGACGACACCTCGAGCCGGACGACCTCGCCGAAGCGGCGCCGGCGCAGCTCGTCCTCGACTGCGCGCAGCAGGTCGTCGGCCTCGTCGGAGACCGTGAAGTCCGCGTCGCGTGTGACCCGGAAGTAGTCGTGGCTGAGGATCTCCATGCCCGGGAAGAGGGTGTCGAGGTGGCGCGCGATGATGCTCTCGAGCGGCACGAAGGCGTCCTCGCCGATCTGCACGAAGCGCGGCAGCACCTCCTTGGGCACCTTGACGCGCGCGAAGATCTGCGCGCGCGAGACGGGGTCGCGCAGCCACACCGCGATCGAGAGCGACAGGTTCGAGATGTAGGGGAAGGGACGGCCTGGCCCGACCGCCAGCGGCGTCAGGACCGGGAAGATCTGCTCGGCGAAGATGCGATCGATCTCGCGCAGATGCTCGCCTTCGCAGGTGTCGCAGTCGACGACGCGGATGCCCTGCTCCGCGAGCGCGGGGCTCAGCTGCTCGTCCCAGACGCGCGAGTGGCGGTCGCCGAGCTCCCGCAGACGCTGGTTGATCCGCTCGAGCGTCTCGCCGGGCGAGAGCCCATCCACGCCGCGCACCTCGATGCCGGCGTCCACCTGGTCGTGGAGTCCGGCCACCCGCACCATGACGAACTCGTCGAGGTTTGACGCGTAGATCGCGCAGAACTTGACGCGCTCGAGCAGCGGCGTCCGCTCATCCTCCGCGAGCTCGAGCACGCGCTCGTTGAACTGCAGCCAGGAGAGCTCACGGTTCGTGAACAGGTCGGGTGACTCGAGTGACGGTGCTTCCGATGCTGCCGTTACCGCTTCCATGGCCCTCGATTATCGTGGTTCGCCGTGATCTGGTTGTTGCGACACGGGGATGCCGAGCGCGGATCGCCCGATGCGGAGCGGCCGCTCACCGACAAGGGGCGCCGCCAGGCGCGCGTGGCGGGGGCGGCGCTGAAGGCGCTGGGCGTGAAGATCGACGCCTGCATCACGAGCCCGAAGCGGCGCGCCGCCGACACGGCGGCGCTCGCCTGCGAGCCCTTAGGGATCGGGCCGCGCGAGGAGCCGAGGCTCGCGGGGGGCCGCTTCGACCCGGTCGAGCTGGCAGCCGGCCTCGGCGAGGAGGTCCTGCTCGTGGGCCACGAGCCCGACTTCTCGAACGCCGTGCGGGAGGTCACGGGCGGCGACGTGCGCATGAAGAAGGGCGGCCTGGCCGGGATCGACGCAGGGGAGCTGTTGGTGCTCATTCGCCCATCCGAGCTCAAGCGGATCGCCCGTTAGGCAAGCTGGCGGCCCTCCACCAGCTCCAGCAGCATGCCCTCACGCAGCCCTCCGCGCGCGATCCGCAGCGGCAGCCCCAAGAGGTCTGAGATCGCCTCCAGCACGAGGATGCCGGCGGGCAGCAGGCGCACACGCTCGGTGTCGAGCTCGAAGCGGCGGGCCACCTCCGGGATCGGCGTCAGCGACAGAACCCTGATCCCGCGCTCGAGCGTCTCGTAGGCGAGCTCGGCGCCGACGAGCCGTCGTAGCGAGGTCGCGGTGCCGCCGACGGCCACGGCGCTCTGCGCGGGCGGCGGTTCGAGTCCCTCGAATGTGCCCGCCACGTGCCGGCGAACCTTCTCGAGCTCGTCAACCGCGGGCGGATCGGAGCGCAGGTAGGAGTCGGCGAGGAAGCCCGAGCCGATCCGGAAGGACTCGGACCACTCCATGCGGCCGTCGGCCTCGCCGATCGCGATCTCGGTCGAGCCGCCGCCGACGTCGATCACAGCCACGGTGCCCTCGACCGGGCGCAGCAGCGTGCGCGTCGCGCCCACGAACGACAGGCGTGCCTCCTCCTCGCCCGTGAGCACCGTCAGCTCCACGCCGCCCGCCTCCGCCACGGCTTCGACGAGCTCGTCGCGATTGCGCGCGTTGCGGATCGCAGCCGTGGCCACGGCCAGGATGTGCTCGGCGCCCACCTCCTTCGCGACGGCCACCTGGGTGCGCACCACCTCGGCGGTCTCCGCGATCTTCTCCGCGGGGATCGAGCCTCCGTCGCCGAGGCTCCTGCCGATGCGCGTGAACGCCCGCTGGGTCACGAGCTCACGCAGCTCACCGTCGCCGGCGTCCGCGACCAGCAGCCGCGTCGTGTTGCTGCCGATGTCGATGCAGGCGCAGATCAAGCAGTGGGAGGTGCGAGCTCTGGATGCGACGCATCCTCGAACTCGCGGAACAGTCCGGTGACGACGAACGCCGTCTGTTCGCCGATGTCTACCGCATTGTCCCCCACGCGCTCGATGCAGCGCGCCACCAGCATCATGTGCATTCCCCACTCGCGCTGATCGGGGTCGTCGCCGATCTCGAGCGCGCGGTGGAAAACCTGCCGGTTCAGCCGGTCGATCTCGTCGTCCTGGCGGACGAGGTCGCGCGCCATGTCGACGTCGCGCCGCTCGAAGGCCTGGCCGCACTGGATCACCTGCTGGCGTGCCTGCGCTCCCATGCGCGCGATCAGCTCGAGGATGTCCGCGTCCGCAGGCGGCTCGTGGCCCGCCAGCGGCACGAGCTTCGCCATGTTCACGCACTGGTCGCCCATGCGCTCGATGTGCTTGATGATGTGAAGCAGAGCCGCGACGAGACGCAGGTCACCGGCGACGGGCGCCTGCAATGCGAGCAGCGACAGCACGCCCTGGTGCACCTCGAGGTAGCGGCCGTCGATGCGATCGTCGTCGGCGATGACCATGCTCGCCAGCTCGACGTCCTGGTGCTGAATCGTCTCGAGCGCGCGCTCGAGCGCCGTCACGACCATCGGCAGCGCGCCCATGGCCTGCTTCTCGAGCTCGGCGAGCGCTGCCTGGAACTGGATGCGGGTGGACTCCGGCACGCGGCCCTTGCCGCCTAACCGACCTTGCCGGTGACGTACGCCTCCGTGCGCGGGTCGTCCGGGTTCGTGAAGATCTTCTCGGTGTCTGCGAACTCGACGACGCGCCCGGTTCGGTGCTCGTCCTCGCTCAGCTCGACCGTGAAGAAGGCCGTCTTGTCCGAGACGCGGGCGGCCTGCTGCATGTTGTGAGTGACGATCACGATCGAGTAGTCGTCCTTCAGCTCCATCATCAGGTCCTCGATCTTGCCCGTCGAGATCGGGTCGAGCGCCGAGCAGGGCTCATCCATCAAAATCACGTCGGGCTCGACGGCGAGGCAGCGCGCGATGCAGAGCCGCTGCTGCTGGCCGCCTGACATGCCGAATGCGTTCGTCTTGAGGCGGTCCTTCACCTCATCCCAGAGCGCCGCACGGGTGAGCGCGCTTTCCACGGTCTCATCCATGTTGCCCTTCATCCCCAGCACCCGCGGTCCGAACGCGATGTTGTCGTAGATCGACTTGGGGAACGGGTTCGGCTTCTGGAAGACCATGCCGATGCGCTTGCGCACCTCGACGGCGTCGACCTGCGGCGCGTAGAGGTTCTGGCCGTGGTAGAGCACCTCGCCGTCGACCGTCGCCCCCGTGATCAGGTCGTTCATGCGGTTGAAGCAGCGGATCAGGGTCGACTTGCCGCAGCCGGAGGGGCCGATGAGCGCCGTGATCTCGTTCTTGCCGATGTCGAACGAGACGCCCCTGACGGCGGGCTTGCCGTTGTAGGAGACCATCACGTCGTTGAGGGCGAAGATCGCCTCGCGGGGCTTGCGCTCGGCCTCCGGGATCCCCTCGACGGCGGGCGAGGTGGTCTCGCCGTGCGGAGAGCGCACCTCGAGTGGCTGCGAGAGGCCCCTCCGCTCGTGCTCCTCGGTGGCTTGGATGGCGTCCCTCGGCTCGTTCTCGGTCATTCGCTCAGCCACTCTATTCCACCTACCACTTCTGCTCGTAACGATTTCGCAGCCAGATGGCGATGCTGTTCATGAAGACGAGCATGATCATCAGCAGGAGGATCCCTGCGGCTGCGAGGGGCTTGTAGTCGTTCACGTCGTTCGAGGGACGTGAGATCCAGTCGAAGATCTGGATGGGCATGGCCGTGAAGGAGGAGTCCAAGCCCTCGGGGTTGAAGGCGATGACGGTCGCGGCTCCGACGACGATCAGCGGTGCGGTCTCGCCGATGGCGCGCGCCAGGGCGAGGATGACGCCGGTCGCGATGCCGGGGATCGAGGCCGGCAGAACCTGGCGCCAGATCGTCTGCCACTGGGTGGCGCCGAGCGCCATCGAGCCCTCGCGAATCGACGGCGGCACCGCGCGGATCGCCTCGCGCGCGGCGACGATCACGACCGGCAGCACGAGCAGGCCGAGCGTGAGGCCGCCGGCGAGGACGACCGGGCCGAGCGAGAGCGGGCCGCGCACCAGGAACGCGAGGCCGAGGATTCCGTAGACGATCGAGGGAACCGCGGCCAGGTTCTGGATGTTCAGCTCGATGAAGCGGTTGTACCACTTGGTCTCGTCCGCGTACTCCTCGAGATAGACGGCGGTGGCGACGCCGACCGGCACGATGAAGACGGCGCACACGCCCATCAGCCAGATCGTGCCCCAGAAGGCGGCCTGGATGCCGGCCTGGTCGGCGCTGATCGAGGTGAAGCTCGTGACGAAGTCCCACGTCAGGCGGCTGGCGCCGTCGGCGACGATGTCGATGAGCAGGACGCCGAGCAGCGCCACCGAGACGCCCACGCAGAAGAGCAGGGCGAAGCGGAAGCCGCGGTCCTTGGCCTTGTTCTTGGCAGACGGGCGGCCGATCGCTTCGGTGTTCGCGCTCATTCGTATATCTGCCTGTACTTGCGAACGAAGCGGATCGAGAACATGTTCAGGATCAGCGTGATCACGAAGAGCGTCGTGCCGACCGCGAAGATCGTCTTGTAGGCGATGCTGCCGGTTGCGATATCGCCCTTGGCGGTTGCGGCGATGAACGCGGTCATCGTCTCCATCGACTCGAAGAGGTTGATGCCCCACTGGGGCTGAAGGCCCGCCGCGATGACCACGACCATCGTCTCGCCGACGGCGCGCGAGAACGCGAGCACCACCGAGGCGACGATGCCCGAGAGAGCTGCAGGGAAGACGACGCGCAACGTCGTCTGGAGCTTCGAGGCGCCGAGCCCGAACGAGCCCTCACGCAGGGACTGCGGCACGGCCGACATCGAGTCCTCGGAGATCGATGCCACCGTCGGCACGATCAGGAAGCCGATGATGATGCCCGCCGCCAGCCCATTGAAGATTCCGACGCCGTCGCCGAAGAGCCCTCGCAGGATCTCCGGGGTGAAGAACGTCAACGCGAAGTAGCCGAACACGATCGTCGGCACGCCCGCCAGCAGCTCGAGGATCGGCTTGATCGTCTTTCGCACCGCGGGACGGGCGTACTCCGCGAGGTAGATGGCGGCGGCCAGGCCCAGCGGGATCGCGACGATCATCGCGACGAGGCTGATCAGCATGGTGCCGAGCACCAGCGGCAGGACGCCGAACGACGCCGGCTCGAAGAGCGGTGCCCAGTCCGTCCCGAACAGGTAGTCCCCGATGCCGACCTCACCGAAGAAGCTGATCGTCTCCTCGATCAGCGACAACACGATGCCGGTCGTCGTGAGGACCGAGATCAGGGCTGCCAGCATCAGCAGCCCCTTGATGATCTCCTCGCCCCAGCGGCGCCGGGAAGCGCGGAGTATCGGTGCCTCCGCGCTTCCCTTTGCGACGCTTGACGAGCCGGCTTCCATCGTCAGGACCCGCTGCCTCCGAGGGCGGTCTGGGCCTCCGTGGCCTGCTGCTCTGACATCGGGACGATCTGCGACGCGTCCGAGAGCGCCTGATAGTTCTGGACGACGAAGTCCATGAACGCCGTGACCTCGGGCCGCTTGAGGGCCTTGTCGCTCGGATACATGAAGAGCGGGCGCGAGAGCGGCGTGTAGCTGCCGTCCGCGATCGTCTCCTTGCTCGGCGCGACGCAGCCGTCACCCGAGTCGACCTTCACGAGCCCCAGGTTGTCCTGGTTCTGCTCGTAGTAGGAGAAGCCGAAGTAGCCGAGACCGCCCTGCTCGCCCTCGACGCCCTGGACCAGCACGTTGTCGTCCTCGGAGGGCTGGTAGTCCTTGCGCGTGTTGCCCTCCTCACCGTTGATCTCCTCGGTGAAGAACTCGAACGTGCCCGAGTCGGTGCCGGGGCCGAACAGGCTCAGCTGGGTGTCCGGGAAGCTCGGGTCGATGTCGCTCAGCTTGTTGACCTTCGAGCCCTGCTCCCAGAGCTGCTTGAGCTGCTCGGTCGTCATGCAGTCGACCTTCAGCTCCGGGTTGGTCGCGATCGAGATGCCGTCGTTGGCGACCTGGACCTCCTTGTAGGCGACGCCGTTCTTCTTGCAGATCGGGACCTCCTCCTCCTCGTCGATCGGGCGCGAGGCGTCGGAGATGTCGGTCTCGCCGGCACAGAACTTCTCGAACCCGCCGCCGGTGCCGGAGGTGCCTACGGTGATCTTCACGTCCGGGTTCTGGGCCTGGAACTCTTCCTGCGCGGCCTGCGCAAAGGGCGCGACCGTGCTCGAGCCGTCGATGCGAATCTCGCCGGAGAGGTCGCCGCTGCTCCCGCCTCCACCGTTTCCGCCGCTGTCGTCGTCGTCGTCGCCGCAGGCCGCCGCACCCAGGGCGAGCGCGCCACAGACGGCGAACACGAGGAGCTTCCTCATGCGGGTCTTCTCCTTGTTTCGGAACACTGAAGGCGCGACCCTCTCAGTGACCCGCATGCAGTCTGTTATCGGGTTGTGCCTGTCTTGTGAAAAACGTGTGAAGGCCGCTCTCAATCGGATGAGAGGCGGTAGCCGAACCCGAAATGCGTGTGGATCAGCCGCCGGCCCGGCCGGGCCTGCTCCAGCTTGTGGCGCAGCTTGCCGACGTAGACGTCCACCGAGCGGTCGGACTTCCGGTACGGCTCACCCCAGACGACGCGGTAGAGCTCTTCACGGCTGACGATGCGGTCATGACGCTCCGCGAGCGCCGTCAGCAGCTCGAGCTCGCGCACGGTCAGCTCGAGGGGGGTGCCGTCGAGCAGGGCCATGAACTCGTGGGGCCTGATCTCGAGCGACCCGATGTTGACGTTTCCCTGGTTCGTGGCTGCCTCCATGGCCCGGCGACTGTTCCAGCTATGTGCGGAATGTCAGTTATCGCGGCGTTTCCCACCTGTGAAAAAGCTGTAAATCGGCCGTGGGTCCGCTTGGGCCTGCCGTAGACTCCCGGGCGGTGTCGGAGCTCCGCCTCGCAATCCTTGACTCGGATTCGGGATTCGTTCGTGTTCTGGTCAAACGCGCGGACGATCTCGGCTGGCAGTACCGCCGCCTCGAGGCGCCGCCGCGCACCGAGGAGTTCGTCGCCATGCGCGTGAACGCGCTCGTCGTCGACCTCGGCCTGCTCGGGGCGGGCGCGTGGGAGTTCCTCGAGCGCGTCGCCGGAGCGCTGCCGGGGCTCGGCATCGTCGTATGCACGGGTCGCTCGACCGTCTCCCAGCGCGTCCGCGGCCTGCGGCTCGGGGCCGACGACTGGGTCACGAAGCCCTGCCACCCGGAGGAGGTGCTCGCGCGCGTAGAGGCGGTAGTGCGCCGGCGCAAGCGCGCCTCGGCACGGGTCGAGAGCGGTCCGCTGGTGGCCGGCGACCTCGAGATCAGGGCCGACCAGTTTCAGGCGTTCGTTCGTGGGCAGAGCGTCGACCTCACGCGCCGCGAGTTCGAGGTGCTGCAGCTGCTGGCCCAGGCCGAGGGCAAGGTTCTCCAGCGCGAGGAGATCTACCAGGCGGTCTGGGGCTATGCGATGGCCCACGGGGACCGCTCGGTCGACGTCTTCATCCGCAAGGTGCGTCAGAAGCTCGAGAAGGGCTCGCCCAGCTGGAGCTACATCCACACGCACTTCGGCGTCGGCTACCGCTTCGATCCGGAGCGCCGCGAGGAGGGCGCCGAGGTCGGCGTGCTCGAGCCGGCCGTCGACGATCCCGCGGCCGTGGACGACGACGTCGCTGCGGCTCTCCGCTCGGCGCTCTAGCGCAGGCGGAAGCGGCGCACCAGCGTGCGCGAGCGGTTGTCGGCCCGGTCGTAGGCCGTGAGCCTGACGCGATAGCTGCCGGGCTCGAGGCCGCGCAGCGGCAGGCGGGCAACGTTGCGTCCCCGGAGCGCGCGGACGTCGAAGTCGCGCCGGGCGCGCCAGCGCCGGCCGGCCCGGAGCTCGATGCGCCCGAGCACGGTTGCCTTCTCGCTGGCGGTGAAGACGACGCGGCCGGCGCGCGGCCGCACGGCAACCCCGCGGAGAGCCGGGGCGGTCTCGTCCTGCGGCGGCAGCGGCACGACCTCGACCTCGCCGCGCATCGTGTCCGGGTGGACCCGGCAGTGATAGGTGAAGCGGCCGAGCTCGGTGAAGCGGTGGGAATAGGCGTCGAAGCTGCGGTGGCTCGCCGTGCCGGACGGGTCGGAGTCGAAGCTCTCGGCCTGGCCGGGATCGGCCGTGACGCTGTGCTCGAGGTCCGGTCCCGCCCAGAGCCACACCACGGTGTCACCCGTACCGATCGTCACCTTGGGCAGCGTGAAGGCGCCGCGGCCCACGAGCACCTGCTCGGGGCCGTGGCCAGGGTGGGCCGCGGCCGCGCCGGGCGGCGCGAGCAGCACCAGCAGCAGGGCGAGCGCCTTGCGAGCGCTCACAGGCGCTTCGACCAGAAGGCCCGCGAGCGGCGCGTGCAGTAGCTCGCGATGTCGCCTCCGGGCCGGTAGCACTGCCAGCCCTGCGGCGCGGAGCGGCGGCCGAGGTAGGCCCGTGTCCAGCGCTTGGCGAAGTCGCAGCGCACCCCGCGCGCGCTCACGCGGAAGTCGCCGGCGCCGCTCGCGACGATGCCGCAGCGTTTGTCGCGGTGACCGGCGTCGGCGGGCACGGCAGCGACCGCGAGCAGAGCGCCTGCGATCAGGCTGAGGGCGACGACTCGCACGGGCGGAGCGTAACGCCGCTCCGCCCGTGGGTCGTCCGCTTGCTCGCTAGGCGGAGTGCCGTCGCGCGGCGGTCAGGCCCGCCACGCCCGCGACGAGGCCGAGCGCGCCCAGCACGAGTGCGACGATCGTCAGCCATTCGGGCGCGGAGTCGTCGTCGACGGTGGCGCCCGCCCTGTCGACCTCGGCGCTCGCCTGCTCGGACTCCAGGGCCTCGGCGTGCTCTGCCGCGGCGCCGCCGCCGTGCTCGCCCTGCGCGGCGGTCAGCGCGATCGCCGGCGCCGGCTCTTCGAGGTCCTCCTCGCTCTCGCCCTCGGCCGGGATCTGGATCCAGCGCGTCTCACCCTGCTCGCACTTCTGGATCGTCGGGAAGTAGATGGACTCGCCCTCCCCGCTCGCCGGCATCTTCAGGCTCATGTAGACGAAGTCGAGCCGGTCCGCAGGCAGCGGCGTCTTGGCCGAGTACGTGACCTCGCTGACTCCGCTCGTGATCTTCTCGCCGTGCAGCTCGACGGGGTCCTTCTTGCCCTCCTTGGTCTTGATCGTCCAGTTCGGGCTGACGGCCGGAGTGGCCGACGCCACGCTCGGCGGGATCTGGATGCGGAACTGCGTGGTCGGCGACCCCTCGCACCCGTGCGGGATCTGGAAGCTCACCGTCGCGTAGCCGTCCGAGGGCGCCTCGGACGGGTTGGTTGTGATGTGTGCCGCCGCCGGCGCGGCCAGCGCGAGCGACCCGAGGCTCGCGCCGAGAGCCGCCCTCCTGATGATCGTGTGCATTGGTTCTCCTCCGAAGTCCGGTTCGGTCATGTGGGTGACGGCCCCGGCGCCGGCGGGGCACGCCCGGCGAGCGCGGCGCCGACGAGCCGGCCGCCGCGGGGCAACAGCGCCGTGACCCGCGCTCGCCGCCGGGGCGGGCTCGGGGCGGGCAGGCGCCTGCGACGCGGCCGCGCGCGGCGGGCGGCGCGCACGAGCGCGTCGTCGCCCGGGTAGCGACCCTGGAGAAGCGGCAGCAGGATCAGCAGCGCCGGGGCGAGGTAGATGAGCGCGTCGCTGACCCCGAGCACGAGCATCCCCAGCGTCCAGGCGGCCGTGAGGGCGGCGAAGGCGATCACTCGACCGGCACCTCCACGACGGCGCGCCGCTCCTCGAACTCGGACACGAGCGACGAAATCGCGAGTCGCCAGTCGCCCGCCGGCGCGAGCTGGGCCCGCCGGGCGACCCAATGGCCCGGGCCCGCCTTGTCCACCCGCGGCTCGAGCGGCCCGATCTCCTTGGCCGGCAGGCTCAGCGCGACGTCCAGCTGACGGAAGCGGTCGTACTGCGCGCCCGTGCGCGGGTCGGTGAGGTAGATGTGGATCTCGTTCGAGCCGACCTGGGCGGGGTCCACGGTCAGCTCCATGCGGGCGGCGCCGAACTCCGTCGTGGTCGAGAAGGGGCCGGCGGCGAGCGAGTCGGGCGGCGGGTAGCTCGTGAGCGCCGCGGTGACGGCCAGGACGACCGCCAGCACGGCGACCTCGGTGCGCAGTGTGCGCCGCAGGACGTGACCCTCCTCGCCCGGCTCGCCCCCGCCCGCCGCCAGCCCGCGTAGCCGCGGCAGCGAGCGGCGCCGGTTCAGCGCGCCCAGGCAGATCAGGGCGGCGAGCAGGACGGCTTTGATGAGGATCGCGCGGCCGAAGGCCGTGTCCCACAGATCGGAGACCGCGGTGAGGTGGAAGAGCGACTGGAGGATGCCGGTGGTGAGCAGGGCCGCGACCGAGGCGAGCGCGAGCGGCGAGAAGCGCGCCAGCGACGCGGACAGGAGGCGCGTGCGGTCGGGCGGATCGAGCGCGCGCGTGGCCGCCGGCAGCGCCAGCAGGACGAGCGCCAGCCCTCCGATCCAGACGCTCATCGCGAGGACGTGGACAACATTGGCAGGGAAGAGGACGAGGGTGGGGTCGCTCACACCGGGATGGCCCGCGAGCGCGGGCGAGAGCACGAGGAAGCCGAGCAGGAGCGCGAGCGGCGCGAGCGCGGCGAGCCGTCCGGCGCTTGGAACGGCCTGGCCCACCGCGCCGAGCGACGCGGGTCTAAGCGCCGGCAGGGCCCGGCGCGACGACAGCGCGATGAGCATGACGCCGAGGAGCGCCCAGTCGAGGAGGCGCAGCCCCCAGGCGGTGCCGGCCCGTGTGCCGAGCACGTCGCCGATCACCTCGGGATCGAGCGCCTCCCAGGAGCTGGTGCCGCCGGCGCTTGCCCCGTGGAGGACGATCCCGAGGGCGGCCGCCAGGGCACCCGCGCCGATGGTAAGGGCGCCGATGCGCCGCAGTCTCGAGGCGAACGCCTCGGAGGCGAGCCGCCACGCGTCGCCGGCCTCGGAGACCTCGCGCAGCGCGGGCAGCCAGACGAACAGCAGGAACAGCACGGCGCCGACCGCGACGGCGATCGCCGCGTAGCTCACGGCCTTGGCGGCGCCGAGCGCGACATCCGTGACGGCCCCAGCCTCACCGGAGTCGATCAGGTCGGAGACGGCGGCGGCAGGCGGCGCGCCCCCCTCGCCGACGCTGAACACGAATCCACCCGAGATCGGGTGCGAGTCGGCCGAGACGACCCGGTACGTCGCCGTGTAGCTCCCGTCGGGGAGGTCCGGTCGCAGGCGGATCGTCACGGCCTCGGCGTTTCCGCCTGGATGCTCGGTGCCGCCCACGTCGACCCGCTCCCCGCGCGCGTCGAACACGCGCAGGGCGCCGAACGCCGATTCGACCGGCTCGTTGAAGCGGAACTCGACACGCTCCGGCGAGCGCTCGACGCTGCGGCCGCGCTCGGGCACGGTCTCGACGACCACCGCATGCGCGGCGGCGGACGCCGGCAGCACAAGCAGCAGCACGAGAGCCGCGCAGATCGCGGCGATCCGTCTCACCAGGCCTCCACCCGCGCGCGCTTCTCGCCGGAGGGCCTGCGCCGGCGGCGGACCACCGCGACGAGCACGATCCCCGCAAGGACGGCCACCCCGAGCGAGACGGCGGCCGCTACGGGGAAGCCGCTCCCGTCCTTGCCGAGCCAGGTGAGGCTGCCGCCGATGGTCGCGGCGCTCCCGTTCGCGGTCAGCGGCAGCTTCCAACGGAAGACCTCGACGCGCGCGGACTCGTCCTCGCGCACCCGCTCAGGCGGCGTCTTCGACATCCAGTGGATGCGGTGGTCGTGCCAGTCGTAGCGGCCGTTCCGGGCGACGGTCTCCCACTCGGGCGCCGCCTTCGGATCGGCGGCGTCCGGGACCTCGACGTCCGCGAAGCGGTCCTCGTTCAGGTAGGCGGCCGGCGAGCGCTGGTTGACGGACACGGTGCCGTCCGGCTCGAAGCGAAGGTAGGGCTCGCCGCGATAGCCCTCGACGACGATCGTCTCGTTGCCGTTGTTGCGCAGCTGGATCCGGTCGTCGAAGTTGAGCACCTCGGCATCGAGGCCCTCGACCGGTGGCGAGATCGCGCGGACCTCGGATCTGTAGTTGGGGTTGCCCTCATGGGCGAGGGCGGGTGGTGCGAGCGCGCAGAGCGCGGCAAGCGCCGCGGCGGCCACACCTCTCCTGTGAAGCACGGAGCCTCCTCGGCTCGGACGTGTGGACGTCCGGGCTCCGGCTCTCGCTCTGGCCGCCCGGACGCTAGGACGTCGCGACGGCGGGCGGGCCGCGCTCGGCGAGCGCGTGGGCGATCAGGCGCGCGCCGCGCGGAACGAGTGCGGCGACGCGGCGCCCGGCGCGGCGGGCTGCCACGGGATGGGGATGCCGCGAGCGCCGGTCCGGGCGCGAGCGCAGCCGCTCGAGCGTCTCCTCGCCGAGGTAGCGCCCCAGCACCAGCGGGAGCGCCACGACGAGCAGCGGCGCCGCATAGGCGAGCAGCTCAGGATGACCGACAGCGGCGAGCAGGCACGCAAGCGTCGCGGCGACGGCCGCCGAGAGCACGAGCAGGCGCTGATCCCTCGCGGGCATCGCGAATCAGGGTACAGCCGGTACAGACGCCTCGCGAGCCATTGCCATACTTCCGCCGCGCGATGTCCAGGAACCAGCGAATCATGTTGGTCGTCGCGGCTCTGGCCGTTGCCGTGCTCGCGTTCGTGATCGCGAGCCCCGGCTCGGACGACGAGAACGGCGACCAGGCGGCCGAGACGACGACCACCGAGACGCAGACGGAGGTCGAGACCGAGACCGAGGTCGAGACCCAGACGGAGACGGCGCCGCCCGAGCCGCCCCAGCCCTCGGTCACGCGCATCCGGATCCAGGGCGGCCAGGTGGTCGGCGGAGCGAAGACGATCGACGTCGAGCAGGGCGAGCCCGTGCGGATCGTGGTGACCGCCGACACCACCGACGAGATCCACCTTCACGGCTACGACATCACCCGCAACGCCGCGCCGGGCGCGCCCGCTCGCTTCAACTTCAAGGCGAATCTCGAGGGGGTCTTCGAGATAGAGAGCCACACGGCCGAGGACGCCGGCTTGGAGCCGCTGGTCGCGGAGCTGGTGGTGAACCCCTCCTGACCCGTCCGTGATCCAGATCGCCCACGGGCTCGTCGCCCGCTCCGATCTGCCGATCCCCGAGTGGCTGTTCGGCTGGGCGGCCGCGATGGTGCTCGTCGTCTCCTTCGTGGCGCTCGCGATCCTCTGGCCGGAGCCGAGGCTGGAACGCGAGGGCTGGCGGCCGCTGCCCGCCTGGCTGGGCCGCGTGCTCACGAGCCGGGCGGTCGAGATCCTGTGTGGGGCGATCGGCATCTTCCTGTTCGGGCTCGTCATCTACACGGGCCTCGAGGGCGTGCAGAGCTCGACCGCGAACTTCGCCCCGACCTTCATCTACGTGATCTTCTGGCTCGGGTTCGTACCTGCGAGCGTGCTGCTCGGCGACGTCTTCCGGGCTTTCAATCCCTGGCGTGCGATCGGCCGCGCGGTCGCCTGGGTCGCGAAGACGGCGGCCCGCGGCGATCTGCCGGCGCCGCTCACCTATCCAGAGAAGCTCGGCCGCTGGCCCGCGGCGGCGGGCATATTCGCGTTCGCTGCGCTCGAGCTCGTTGCGTCGAACGGCGACCGCCCGGAGAACCTCGCGATCGCGGTGCTCATCTACTCCGCCGTCACGTTCATCGCAATGGCTCTCTATGGCGTCGAGCGCTGGTGTGACCGCGGCGAGGCGTTCTCGGTCTACTTCAACCTCTTCTCGCGCATCTCACCCGTCGAGACGCGCGGCCGCGAGATCGGGCTGCGCAAGCCGCTGTCCGGCCTCGCCGCCCTGCCGCCCGCCGCGGGGACCGTCCCGCTGCTCGCCGTCATGATCGGCTCGGTTACCTTCGACGGCGCCTCAGAGGCGCAGCCCTGGACGGACATCTCTCCGGACCTTGCGCAGTTCTTCCAGGATCTCGGGCTGACCCCGCAGCACTCGCTCGAGCTGGCGTTCCTGCTCGGCCTGATCCTCGCCGTCCTGCTGGTCTACGGCTTCTACCGGCTCGGCGTACTCGGGGCTCGCAGCGTGGGCGGCGGCTTCAGCGCCAACCAGCTCGCGAACGCGTTCGTCCACTCACTCGTCCCGATCGCGCTCGCCTACGTCGCGGCCCACTACTTCACGCTGCTGCTCTTCCAGGGCCAGGCGATGGCCTACCTGGCCTCCGATCCGCTCGGCGACGGCAGCGACATCTTCGGCACTGCGAACAACCAGATCGACTACACGATCATCGGCGGCGAGACGACCTGGTACTTCCAGGTCGGCTTCGTGGTCGCGGGCCACGTGGCCGCACTGGTGCTCGCGCACGATCGAGCGCTCGCGCTCTACAGCGACGCGAAGCAGGCGGTGCGCTCGCAGTACTGGATGCTCGCCGTGATGGTCGGCTTCACGAGCCTCGCGCTCTGGCTGCTGTCGCAGTCGAACGCCTGACCGAGACCGCCCTCGGGCCGCTATCCTCGGCTCTCCCTAGCGGGCGTAGCTCAGCTGGTTAGAGCGCCGGCCTGTCACGCCGGAGGTCGCGGGTTCGAGTCCCGTCGCTCGCGTCTCAGGGCGTCCAAGGGCGCCTGTCGGCGTCATCGCGGCTGGGCCGTGCGGAGCACTGTCCCAGCCACTCTCCTTGCCAGGCGCCCCGCTGTGGCGGGGTTTTCTGCTTCTCGGGCTCGTTGCCGGCGCTTCCTGCACCACGTCCTCCGCCTCGCTCACGCTGCCGAGCATCCGGTAGGCGATGGCGAACGCCGACCGGCGCAGCTCGTCGAACTCCTCCTCGGTCATCGCTCAGCCGAGTCCCTGCGCCAAGCCCTGCCGCCAGCTCGGATACCGGAGCTGCCAGCCGAGCTCGCGCTTGGCCTTCTCGTTCGAGGCACCCCGCACGTCGGTCATCATGACCGTTGCCATCTCCCCCGCCGCCAGCCGCCCCAGCCAACGTGGGACACGCCGTGGTGGCTTGGCATCGAGCGCGCTTGCCACCACCGGCAGCCACTCCCGCACGGGCGCGGGCTCGTCGTCGACGATGTAGTAGATACCCGGCTGGCCGCGCTCGACCGCGATGGCGGTCGCCGCCGCGGCGTCTTCGATGTGGATGTGCGACCAGACGCCACCACCGCCGCCGACAATCGGGAACCGCCGCTTGCGGATCGGTGCTGCCATCACCGCATCCGGATCCAGGCTGATCCCGGTCCCCGGACCGTAGAAGCCGCCGTAGCGCAACGCGAGACCCTCGCCCCACTCGATCGTGGTCACCGCCTGCTCCAGATAGAGGAGCCCTTCCACTACCGGCCGCAGCGCCCCCGGCGGGTCGGGATCGAGGGGATCGGCCTCGGTCTGCACCGGCCCGCCCGTGCGGGCGAATCGGAAAGCCCCAAAGCTCTGCGCCACGAAGCGCCGTGCCCCCACGGCGCGGCCCGCGGCCAAGAGATGGTCCGTCCCCTCGGTACGCAGCCGGTTGGTCATTTTCGCCATGGAGGAGCGGTCGGGGTGCCGCGCGTCACGGATGCTCATCGTCCCGGACAGCGCCGTGAGCTGATGCACGATCACCTCCGGCTCGGCGGACGCCACCGCCTGGGCGACCGCGTCGAGGTCGAGAGCGTCGGCCACGACCGGGCGCGCTCCCAGGCTGCGCACCAGGTCCTGCTTCGATGCGCTCCTGGTCATCCCGACCACCTCGTGGCCTTGCGCCACGAGCTGCGGGACGAGCTCTCTGCCGAGAACGCCCGTGGCGCCGGCTACGAAGACCTTCATGACTGCTCCTTCCGTCTCATTGCCCTCTGAGACGAGATAGAGGCGCCGCCTGTGACAGTGCGTCCCGTCCGCCGCCACGACCACGTCAAGGAAGTCGAATTCCAGCCCGCAGCGCACCGTAGGTTGCCAGCGAGCGCATCGATGTCAGCGCTGCTCACGCTCGCAGGGGACGAGTGGCGGGAGCGCGGACCGCGGGCCGACCCGATGTCGATGGTGGTCCAAGCGATCCGCGCCGGATGGGGCACGGGCGATGAGTTTGAATCGCCAAGGCCGTCTTAGACGAGATGACCAGCGGTCCCGAAGGAGGCGTCATGCCGGGCGAAGCCAGCCGCAGCCCTGTTCTCGAACGGCTGGAGGCCGTCGTCGGCGAGTGGGTAACCCACGCCACGGTCAGCGGGCGACACCGAGCGTCGCGTTTCGATCATCGTTGGAGTTTTCGCCCAGTGGCGACCGTCTCAGGCGGCCTGTGCTGGCTGCTCGAGCTGTGCCCGGGCGTCGCTTGGGGCGACGTCCGCGCCGTCGACGAGCACGACCGCGTGCCCGTCATGGAGGTCCTTTACGGCGCGGTCGACGGCGTCGTTGTCGAGCGCTGCCCGCCGGAGGGGCTGGCGGACTCCGCGGTGACCCGTGACTCGGGGGCGCGCCGCGTCGTCTCCGTATGTGAGGATCACGATGCGTTCGACGTCGGCAAAGGAGCCCTCGCGCCGGTCGGGATCGCCGGTGAAGCTGCCGGTGGCGAAGCTGCCGATGCGCAGATGGCGCCGGTGCACCTGGCCCGCCCGCAGCGTTTCGACCGCCTGGCGCGCGCCTTCCTCGCTTGGATACGACTTGATCAATGCGGCCATGAGGCTCATCTCCTGTGTTCGGAACGTTCGCTTCCGTGGAGGATGGGGCGGAGCGGTTGCGCGGCCCTTGCGGCGGCGCGGTGACAGTGGTTGCCGCCGCCGCGCGTGAGCGGGAACCTTTGGGGGTGGACTTTCGGATCCTGGGGCCGGTCGAGGTGCGGGCCCAGGGCCGGCCGATCGCGGTGGCCGGCGGGCGCCAGCGGGCGCTGCTGGCGCTGCTGTTGCTGCGCTCCGGGGAACCGGTCTCGCGTGACCGTGTGATCGAGGGTCTATGGGGGGAGCGGCCTCCCGATGGGGCGGTGAAGACCGTGCAGGCCGTTGTCTCGCGACTGCGCCGCGCGCTCGGGGGCGAGGCCGCCCGTCTTGTGAGCGGCACTTCCGGCTACCGGTTGCGGGTCGAGCCGGACGAGCTCGACCTCGAGCGCTTCGAGCGCCTCTGCGGGGAAGGCCGGCGGGCGCTGGCGGCCGGCCGACCCAAGCGCGCAGCGGCGCGGCTGCGCGCGGCACTCGAGGAGTGGCGCGGCCCGGCGTTGGCCGATGTGGCGCTCGAGCCTTTTGCGCCGCCCGAAGTCGCCCGTCTCGAGGAGATGCAGGCCGCCGCGGTCGAGGACCGCATAGAGGCCGACCTCGCGCTTGGCCGCGGGGTAGAGCTCGTGGGCGAGCTCGAGGTGCTTGTGGCGCGGGAGCCGCTGCGGGAGCGCCTGCGTGCCCAGCTGATGCTGGGCCTGTATCGCGCCGGACGCCAGGGAGAGGCACTGGACGCCTACCGCGATGCGGTGCGCACGCTCGACGCCGAGCTCGGCCTGCGTCCCGGGCCCGAGCTCGAGAGCCTGCAGCAGGCGATCCTCGTGCACGATCCGGCCTTGCTTCGAAGCGCGCCCGGGGCGGGCGAGGCGCCGCCCGAGGTGGAGCGCAGGCGCGCCACGGCGACGATCCTCTTCGCCGATCTGGCCGGCTCGGCGCGGATGCGCGCCCGCTTGGGCGACGAGGATGCCGACGCGCTGCGCCGCGAGCACGACCGTCGGCTGCGCGACGTCCTCGCGGCCCACGGGGCCAGGGGCGTCAAGGCGCTCGTCGACGGCCTTCAGGCCACCGTCGACGCGGCCGGCGCGGCGGTCGCCTGCGCCGTCGAGATGCAGCGGGCGATCGACCGCCAGGCCCGTCGGGGCCATGGCGCGCTGGAGCTCCGCGTCGGCATCGCCGCGGGCGACGTCTCCTGGGAGGGCGAGGATTACTTCGGCACGCCGGTGACCGAGGCGCAGCGGCTGTGCGCCGCCGCGGCGCCGGGAGGCATCCTCGTCGCGGAGGCCGTGCGCCTGCTCGCCGGGACAGCAACCGGTGCGGTGTTCGACGACGCGGGCGAGCTGACGCTGCGGGGCCTCGTGCAGCCGGTGCGCGCCTGGGCCGTGCGGTGGGCTGCCCAGCGCACGGTCGCCGTCCCGCTCGCCCCGCCCCTCGCCATCGACGAGGGCGCCGCCTTCGCCGGACGCGAGGAGGAACTCGCCGCGCTGCGGTCGGCGTGGACCGACGCCGTAGCGGGGAGCCGCCGCGGCGTCCTGGTGAGCGGCGAGCCGGGCATCGGCAAGACGCGCTTGGCGGCCGAGATTGCCGGGCACGCGCGCGAGCGGGGCGGGGTAGTGCTTTACGGGCGCTCCGACGATGGCCTCGCCGCGGCCGCGCAGCCGTTCGCCCAGGCGCTGGGCGCGTACGCCGCCGCCTGTCCGGTCGATGAGCTGCGGGTCCAGCTCGGCGCGCGGGCGGGCGATCTCGTGGGGCTGCTGCCGGCGCTCGACGCGCGCCTGCCCGGCGTCGCCGAGTCGGCGCCCGCCGAGCCCGAGGCCGAGCGGCTGCGCACGCTGGAGGCCGCCGCTGCGCTGCTGGAGGCCGCCGGCGCGACGGCGCCCGTGCTGCTCGTGCTCGACGACCTGCACTGGGCCGACGACCTCTCTCTGCTTCTGCTCCGCCATCTGCTGCGCGTTGACGCCTCGGTGCGGCTGCTCGTGCTTGCGACTTACCGCGACACCGAGCCCAGCCGCTCGGCCCTGCTCGGCGAGGTGGTGACAGGTCTGGCGCGCCGGCCGGACGTCGCGAGGCTGGAGCTCGGGCCGCTCGCCGAGACCGACGTCGCCGCCATCCTCGCGCACTCCGGGCGCCAGGCTTCACTCGCCGGCCGCGTGCACGACGTCACCGAGGGCAACCCGTTCTTCGTCGGCGAGGTGGTCGCCGCGCTCGGCGGGAACGGCGACCCGGGTACGGCGCTCACCCCGCGCGTGCGCGACGTCGTACGCTGGCGGCTGGCCCGGCTACCCGACGGGACAGGCGAGGTCCTGGCCGCCGCGGCGGTGGCCGGCGCGGAGTTCGACGCCGACGTGCTGGCGGACGTGGTCGAGGTCGACCTCGAGTCCGCTCTGGACGCCCTCGAGGCCGCCGAGCGGGCGCGGCTTGTCCGTTCCGCCCGGGTCCTTGATCGCTTCAGCTTCGCGCACGCGCTGGTGCGGGAGACGATCGTCGACGAGTTGCCGGCCGGCCGACGTGTGCGCCTGCACGCGCGGATCGCGCAGGCGCTCGAACGGGCGGCCAAAACGCGGGCGGTCGCGGTCGGTGACCTGGCGGCGCACTTCACGGCCGCCGGAACGCTCGTCGACGCCGCCCGCGGCGTGCGCTACGCGCGCGCGGCGGGCGACGAGGCCGCGGCGAAGCTTGCCTTCGACATCGCCGGAGAGCATTACGAGCTTGCCCTGCGCGCGCAGGAAGGGCTCTCCCCCGTGAACGAGGCCGAGCGGCTCGACCTCGAGCTCGAGCGCGGACGCGTCCTCAGGCTCGCCGGGGACGAGCGCGCCGACGAGCTCCTGCGCGCGTTCGCCACCGCGGCCGAGGCCAGGGGCGATGGGGAGCGGATGGCCGAGGCCCTGTTGGCGATAGGCCTCGACTGGGCGGACCTCATCGAGGAGGACGTCGAGATGGTCGCGCTTCTGCGTCAGGCGCTCGCGCTGCTGCCGTCCGGTGACAGCGCGATCAGGGCACGGCTGGAAGGTTTCTTGGCGCAGGAGGCGTTCTCCAGCGTGCCCGACAGCGAACGCCGGGCGATGGTCGGTCGAGCCCTCGCTATGGCGCGCCGTGTCGGGGATCCCAAGGCGCTCGCATCCGTGCTGACCGCACACTCGTGGATCGTGGCGGGCCCCGAGAGCCTCCCGGAGCGCCTCGCGCTCACCGAGGAGCTCGTGGCCGTCGGGCGCGAGGCGGGCCTTCCCTACGCCGAGTGCGACGGGTATCACATGCGCTTCCTGGCGTTGGTCGAGCTCGGTGACGTCGAGGCGGTCGACGACACGCTCGCGGCGGCACGCTCCGCCGCGCGAACCGACAGGGCGCGCGGGACCGTTGCCTTCCTCGACGCGGCCCGGGCGCTGCTCGCCGGTCAGTTGGAAGACGCAGAGGCGGAAGGCGTGCGGGCCCGCGAGGTCCAGCGCGCCGGGGGACTCGCGCCTTCGGTCGCCGAGACCCTGTTCGTCAGGCTGGTGTCCTTGATCCGCCTGGTCCAGGGACGCTTGAGCGAGCACGAGGGCGCCCGCCGCGCGATGGCGGAGGGCAGGACCAAGCTCCCGGCCACCTTCTTCGTGGTCCGGGCCCACGGGGCCCGGGAGCGGGACGACCGCGACGGTGCGCGCGAGGCGTTCGAGCGCGCGCTCGACCAAGGCCTGCTCGACCTGCCGCACGGCCCCACCTGGATGGTCTGCCTGACGTGGGCTGCGGACATCTGCGCCTGGCTCGAGGATCGCCCTCGGGCGGCGAGACTGTACGACCAGCTGGCGCCGTTCGCGGGCGTCATGACGTACCAGTACGGACCCGTCGGACGACCCGTCGGCCGCCTCGCGAAGACGCTCGAACGGCCCGACGAGGCCGAGCAACTTCTGCGCGACGCCGTGGCGCTGTGCGAGCGCGTCGACGCACGAGCCTTCCTCGCCATGGCCCGTCAGGACCTCGGCGAGCTGCTGCTCCCATCACCCGAGGGCCGCCGGCTCCTCGAGCAGGCGCGCGCCGCCGCCAACGAGCTCGGCATGCCGGGCCTCACCAAGCGGGCAGTCGCCGCGTACGAATAGCGCTCCGGATTCAAGGAGCCGTTGCGAAAATTGATTCTGGCGATGACCGTGAACAGCTCGACCTCGCCGGCAGGCCGCCTGGGTGAACGCCGAGGCCGACAGATTCTCGAAGGGCGCGGCCGTCGGTGAGCCGGAGGGCTCCTTCGGCTGGACCGGCTTCGGTCTGATCATCTCCTGGGTGACGGTGCACGCAGTCGGCTAGACGGCTGCGCTCACCACACCCGCCAGGCGCGCCACCGCCGCCTCGAGCTCCGATTCGGTCAGGTGGCTGAACGACAGCCGCATCGTGTTGTGGCCTCCATCGCCGGCGAAGAAGGGCGGGCCTGGAACGTAGGCGACGCCGGCCGCGAGCGCGGCCGGGCGCGTCGCCATCGTGTCGACGCGCTCGGGCAGCGTCAGCCAGGTCAGGAAGCCGCCGGTCGGCTCCGTCCAGACGACCCCTTCCGGCATCCGCCGCTCCAGCGCGGCCGTGAGCGCCGCCCAGTGCGACGCGTAGAGCGCCCTGGCAGCGGGCAGATGGCGCTCGAAGCCTCCGCCGCGGCCGTACTCCTCGACCATCCGCTGGCCCAGGCCGCCCGCGCACTGGTCGGTGTTTTGCTTGGCCGCGGCAAGCTCCGCGACCACGGCGGACGGGCCGACCGCCCAGCCGAGGCGCACGCCCGGGAAGAAGCTCTTCGAGAACGTCCCTGCCTGCAGCACGAGGTCGGGCGCGAGCGACCAGAGCGTCGGCAGCGACGTTCCATCGAAGGAGAGCTCGCGATAGGCGACGTCCTCGAGGATCAACAGCCCGTGCTCGCGACACACCTCGACGAGCCGGCGGCGGCGCTCGAGCGGCAGCGTGCGCCCGGTCGGGTTCTGGTACTCCGGGATCGTGTACACGAACTTGGGGCGCAGCCCGTCCGACAGCCGCTCCTCGAGCAGGTCGATCCGCAGCCCGTCCTCATCCATCGGGATCGGCACGGCCTCGGCCTCTGCGCGCCCAAATGCCATCAGCGCGGCGAGGTAGGTCGGCGACTCGACTGCGACCGCGTCGCCCGGATCGACCAGCGCCTGGCACATCAGCGTGATGCACTCCATCCCGCCGCTCGTGACGATCAGCTCCGCCATGTCGGGACGCCGGCCCTGCAGCTGCTCCTGCCGGTCGACCAGGTACTCGCGCACGCTCCCGATCCCCTCGCAAGGGGTGTACTGCAGGGCGACCGCCGCGTCCTCGCGCAGAAGCCGCCCGGCGATTTCGTCGAGCTCCCCGGTCGGGAAGGTCGCCGGGTTCGGGAAGCCGCCGGTCATAGACAGCACACCCGGTGGGCTTCCGGCGAGGATCGTCGCGAGCTCGTTACCGCCGGCAACGTGCGTCCTGCGCGCGAACGCCTGCCCGAAGTCAGTGACGCTCATCGACCCTGAACGCGAGCGCGCTCGACTCGCCCCGGTCGAGCGCGGCGACGTGCTCGTCGTAGTTGGTCAGCGCGTGGAGCGCCTCGCCCTCGGCCTGCGCCGCGAGAATCGCCCGCTCGCTGCGCCCGATCGCCTCCGCGGTGTCGAGCGCCGCGGCGATCCGCTCCTCCGTGGCGATGAGGAGGCCGTCGTCGTCGCCGAAGACGATGTCGCCGGGCGAAACCTCGACACCGCCGCACACGACGGTGGCCCCTAGATCCGCTCGCGACTCCGTCGTGCCCGAGCGCGGCGTGGTGCCGCGCGCGAACACTGGCAGCCCGATCTCGCGCAGGCCGCGCAGATCGCGGCAGAAGCCGTCCGCCACGATCCCGGCGAGCCCGCGCCGGCGCGCCTCGGTCGCGAACAGCTCGCCGAACACGGCGCGTGAGCCGCCATTGGCCGCGATCACGAGCACGTCACCGGGCGCTGCCTCGGCGAGAGCGGCCATGACCGGGAGATGGTCGTCGTCGGCGCGCACCGTGAACGCCGGACCGGCCATGCCCACGTCGGGGATCATCGCCTGGACGGCCGGATCGACCACCGGCAGCGTCTTGTCGGCGTCCGACAGCGCGGAGACGTCGACTCGCAGCAACCGCTCGACCAGGTTCACCGCACAGAGCGTGCCACAAGTGCCCTGACCGCTCAGACGGGCGCCCAGCTCTCGAGCGCGCGTCTGGCCCGTGGGACCCACCAGTCCAGCTCGCGACGGGCCCAGGCGCGCTCCGCCGGGTCTGGGTGATAGGCGGCGCTGTGTCCGAACACCCAGCCGTACATCACGAGGCCGGTGATGACGCCAAGCTCGACGGCGAGCGCGTCATCGTCGTCGCCACGTGCCCGGCGGAAGTCCTCGACGAGCTGGTCGTGGCCGGCATCGATCCGCCACCCGTTGTGGCAGATGGACCAGAAGAAGTCGACCACCGGGTGGCCCTGGGTCGCCCGGCCCCAATCGAGCAGGATGAGCCGCTCACCGTCCAGGCCGATCTGCTCGTCGCGGATGTCCGCGTGGACGAGGGTGGTGCCGCGCTCGTCGAGAGCCGCCACGAGCGGCGCCGGTTCCATGACCAGCGCGAGAACGGCATCGGCCACGTCCGCGTCGACCGCTTCGGCGAACGCCTCCCAGAACACCTCGTATTGCTTCGGCAGCAGGTCGAGGCCGTCGCGCTCCGCCTCAGCGATCGCCGGCGAGAAGAGTGCCAGGCAGTCATGGAGCGAGCAGAGATGAGGGACCTGCTCGCCCCAGAACCGCTCCCACATGCCGTTGGCCGCGGCCAGGACGCGTCGATGCTCCGCGCGGGTCAAGCGCTTCTCGTCCGGCAGCAGCGACGCCGAGACGTCGCGCATCACGACCCACCAGGCGTCACCATCGCGCTCGGCGGCTACGACCGCAGGATCGATCGCCTCCGGGAGCCGGCCGAGCACGCCTGAGCTGAAGAGGAGCGCCTCGCGTCCCTCGTCCTTCGTGTGATGGTCGATCCAGTTCGTGCCCGGCACGATGCGCTTCGCGACGAGCCGCCGCCCGTCCGCGAGGACGAGCTGCTCCAGCGCGTTGCCCGACCAGCCTCGCGAGACCATCGGCCGGTGCTCGACCACCTCTCCGAGCCGCTCGACGATCCGCGTGTCGAGCAGGACACCGCCGTCCGAGCGTCTCGTCCGCGGCGGAGCGGCGTAGGCCCAGTGGCGCTCGATGAGGCCGTCGGACGTCCGCAGATAGTGGCGCTGGCGCAGCGCCGTGCCGTCGTCCGCAACTCGCTCGAACCAGACTGCAACTCCGTCAGGATGCTCGTGCGCCGACCACTCGACGAGCCGCCCGGGTCGTGGGAACCGCGCCGTCAGGAAGTCGACCCGCTCGCTGTCGCCTGCGATCTTGAAGCGTCCGCCGGGGAGGTTGGCGTCGAGGAGCGCGCCCTGCGAGTAGAGCTCGCCGAACACGGCGAAGTCGCCGCTCGTCAGCGCGTCGCGCAGAGAGCTCGCGACGCTCGTGGCCGCCGTCATCGCATTCGCCCTCGGGCGATTTTCGCGGAGACGGGGAGCTCAAGCCCTGCGTCGCCCAGATGGGCCTCGGCGTTCCGCTCGAAGGCGGCTCGGATCTCGCTGCGTACCGGCGCCGGCTGCTCTGCGACGAGGCCGGCGGTGCGCACGCTGCCGCCCATCAAGCCAAGCCATAGCTCCTCCGGGTTGGACGCCGTATGGGTGAACCCGATCGTCAGCACCTCAACGCTCTCACACCCGGCGTCGCTCAGCAGCGCGTGGAACTCCTCGTCGTCGGCGAAGCGGTACTGGTCGGGGCCGGGCGGACCGCCGACCGAGTATTCGCGCAGCGCGTCCACCAAGACGCCGAGGAAACGGTTGCGCTCCGGCCGGTCCCAGGCCGAGAGGGCGATTCCTCCGCGCGGAGCGAGGACGCGGGCAAATTCTCGTACGGCGCGCTCCGGGCGCGGGATGTGGTTGATCGCGAAGTTCGCCACGAGCGCATCGAACGAGTCGTCGTCAAAGGGAAGCTCCTCAGCATCCGCTCGCAGGAAGGACGACTCGGGATGGCGCCGGCGAGCGACCGCGAGGAGCTCGTCGGCGATGTCAACGCCGGTCGCGAGCGCACCTCGCCGGGCCGCCGCGGCCGCGGCGTGGCCAGGCCCGGTGCCGACGTCGAGCACCCGCGCGCCGGCCCTCACCGCGGCTGCGTCCAGAAGCGGGTCGACGAGCCGGGCAGTGATCCTGCCCGTGAGCAGGTCATAGGTCTCGGCCCGCTTTCCCCAGCCCGTCCGCTCCAGCAGCTTGAAGGCTTCGAGGGCTTCGTCGCTCATGCGCCCATCGACGTTAGGGCGGCACGCGCAGGTCCGCAACGCAGCTGCGAGGATCGCTGGCTATGGACCGGGTGAGCGGCTCGTTCGTTGACGACTTCGACGGGCCCGATCTCGACGCGGACGTCTGGATCCCCCACTACCTGCCGATGTGGAGCTCGCGCGCGGAGAGCGCGGCGAGCTACTCGCTCGACGGTTCCACGCTGCGGCTGACGATCCCGCTGGACCACGGCCTCTGGTGCGCGGACGAGCACGACCCTCTCAGGGTCTCGGGCATCCAGTCCGGCGTGTTCTCGGAGGAGGTCGGCAGCACGAGGGGCCAACAGCCTTTCCGTGAGGGCCTCGTCGTGCGGGAGTTCCAGCCGGCGCAGTGGGGCTGGACGCCGCACTATGGGCTGCTCGAGGTGCGCGCGCGGATGCAGCTCAGCCCGCGCTCGATGTCCTCTGTCTGGATGGTGGGCATCGAGGACGAACCCGAGCGCTCGGGCGAGATCTGCATCTTCGAGGTATTCGGGGACGCCCTTGCCGAGGAGGACGGCGGCCCCACCGCGGCCGTTGGGAGCGGCGTGCACCCGTTCCGCGACCCGGCTCTCACCGACGAGTTCGAGGCGCCGCGTATTCCGATCGACGTGACCGACTTCCACGTGTACGCGGCGGACTGGCGGCCGCGGCGCGTCGACTTCCTGATCGACGGCGAGCACGTGAAGACGGTCGCGCAGGCGCCGGACTATCCGATGCAGATGATGGTCGCCGTCTTCGACTTCCCGGACAAAGCGGGCGACGCGCCGCCGGATCACGTGCCGGAGCTGGTGGTGGACGAGGTCCGCGGTGGGCCCCCGCCAGGCGAGCGCTGACGCCGTGATCCCCGCTGGTAGCGTGGCGCCCGACTCGCGACACAGAAATGGAGAGGCATTGAGCCCTGCCACCGATACGCCCATCGCCCTGGTCCACGGCTTCTGGGTGACCCCGCGCAGCTGGGAGAACTGGAAGGCCCACTACGAGGCCCGCGGCCACACGGTCATCGCGCCGGCCTATCCCGGCTTCGAGGTCGAGGTCGAGGCGCTGAACGAGGATCCGACGCCGATTCAGGAAGTGACCGTGCCCGAGATCATCGACCATCTCGAGGCCGAGATCGCGAAGCTCGACGCGCCGCCGGTCATCATCGGTCACTCGGCGGGCGGAGCGTTCACCCAGATCCTCCTGGACCGCGGCAACGGCGTCGCGGGCGTGGCACTCAACTCGGCGCCCACCGAGGGCGTGCCGGTCGTGCCCTTCTCGCAGCTCAAGTCGACCTTCCCGGTCCTCAAGAATCCGGCCAATCGCCACCGGGCGGTCGGCTTCACGCACGAGCAGTGGCAGTACGCCTTCACGAACACCTTCAGCGAGGAGGAGTCGCGCAGGCTGTACGAGCGCTACGCGATCCCCGCCTCCGGGGGGATCCTGTTCGACAGCGTGCTCGCCAACGTGAAGCCCGGCCATCAGGAGACCTGGGTCGACTACAAGAACGACGATCGCGCCCCGCTCCTGTTCGTCTCCGGTAGCGAGGACCACATCATGCCGCCCAAGGTCCAGGCCTCGAACGCGAAGCACTACAAGTCCGACGCGATCACCGAGATCAAGCTGTACGAGGGCTATGCGCACCTGCTTCCCGCCCAGGAGGGCTGGGAGGAGATCGCGGACTACGTCCTCGACTGGGCACTCGAGCACGCGGTCACTCCCGCGGCGCAGACATAGTCCGGATCACCCACATAGGCGGGCCGACCGTCCTGCTCGAGGTCGAGGGGTGGCGGATCCTCACCGATCCGACCTTCGACGCGCCGGGCCGCACCTACAGGTTCGGCTGGGGCACGTCGTCGCGCAAGCTCACCGGGCCGGCCGTGCCGGCGGACGAACTGCCGCCGCTCGACGCGGTCCTGCTGAGCCACGAGCACCACGACGACAACCTCGACGACGCCGGCCGCGCACTGCTGCCGCGCGCCGGCGCGATCGTCACCACCGCCTCTGGCGCGCGCCGGCTCGGGGGATCCGCGCGCGGCCTCGAGCCCTGGCAGACCACCGTGCTCGAGGCCGAGGGGCGGCCGGCCATCGAGGTCACGGCCACCCCCTGCCGGCACGGCCCGCCGTTCTTCCACCCGATCGTGGGGGACGTGATCGGCTTCGCGCTGCGCTGGGAGGGGCAGGAGCACGGCGTGCTCTGGATCTCGGGCGACACCGTCCTCTACGACGGCGTGCGCGAGGTGGCGGACCGCCTTGAGGTCGACACGGCGCTCATCCATCTCGGCGGCGTCCGCTTCCCGATGACCGGCCCGCTCCGCTACACGATGAGCGCCGCTGAGGCGGTCGAGCTGTGCGGCCTCATCGGGCCGCGCACCGTCATCCCGATCCACTACGAGGGCTGGGGCCACTTCAAGCAGGGGCGCGAGGCGATGGAGCGCGAGCTCGAGACCGCGCCGGAAGAGGTCCGGGCAAGCTTCCGCTGGGTGCCGATCGGCGAGCCCGCCGAGCTGGCCCTCTAGTCCCCGCCCTGCTCCAGGTGGTCGGCGCCGAGCCCGCCGTCGAGCCGATCGCGGCCGGGGCCGCCCGCCAGGACGTCGGCGCCGAACCCGCCATCGAGCCGGTCGTCGCCGTCGCCGCCGTAGATCGTGTCGGCGCCCAGATCGCCCTCGATGCGGTCGTCGCCGGCGTCCCCGTAGACGACGTCGGCGCCGTAGAGGCCGGTGATGCGGTCGTCGCCGCCGAGGCCGCAGATGACGTCGCGGCCGAAGCTCCCTCGCAGGCGGTCATCGCGCCGCGTCCCCATGATCGTGCACGCGCGAGGCTCGACGTTGAACTCCTCGACTCCCAGCACCGGCCGCAGCGCTCGGCGCATGTCGGGCGTCGCGAAGGCTCGCCGCAGGACGTCGTCGCCCAGCGCGTTACCGAGTGCCGCCATGATCATCCCCTGGTCGAGCGAGAGATAGGCCGGCGAGACGAAGTCGGTCTGCACGTTGACCGAGTCGGCGAAGCCCCACTTCCCGAACATGCCCGGTATCGCCTCCAGGCGCGCGAGGTTCGCGAGCGTCTCGCGCGGCCGGTAGCGAAGCGCGAGGAACGCAGCGTGCGGGGTGACGACGCCGTTCGTGTACGCGCTCTGGGGTGGGTCGGGGACGGCGGGCCGGTCCGCGCAGCCCGGGAAGCCGCGGTCTACGAGCGTGCGGTCCTCGTTCGACGGATTGCCGTTCGGGTCCATCCCGATGGCGTCGACGCCGAAGACCGAGTAGCCGCCCTCCGGGACGTTTGAGGGCGAGAAGCCCCAGACGCCGTAGCCGGCGACGTTCAGGCCGTGGTCGATCTGCGCGTCCACCGTGAGCGGATGGTTCTGGCGCCACGAGCCCGAGCCCCAGCGTTCCTCGGGCACGAACAGCGCGGGCATCAGCTACCGCGACATCCCGTCGTGCGACCCGCTGTTCGAGTTCGGCTTCGGCTTGAGCTACACGACGTTTGAGATGTCGAACCTGCGTCTCAGCCGCGACAGCGTCGGACGCAACGGGAGCCTGCAGGCGTCGGTCGACGTCTCGAACACGGGCGGGCGCCCGGGTGACGAGGTCGTCCAGCTGTACATCCACGACCCAGTGGCCAGCATCTCGCAACCGGTCCGCCGCCTGCGCGGGTTCGAGCGCGTGAGGGTGGCCCGGGGCGAGACCCGCACCGTGACGTTCACGCTCGACAAGAGCGACTTTGGCTTCTACGACAACAGCGGGGAGTTCGTCGTCGAGCCCGGGCGCATCGATGTCTACGCGGGGAACAGCTCGAGCGCGGACATGAAGAAGTCGTTCGAGGTGAGGTGACGATCAGTTGCGGCTGCGGCGGTCGCGCACCTGCGTGACGACGAGCCAGCCGAGGAAGACGACGACGGGCACGAAATAGGCGATCGTGGTCAGCCAGTGGCCTGCGTGCGCGATCAGCGTCACGGCTCCTATGTTCGCAGGACGCGATCGCCGCGGTGCCGGCCGAAGCTCTCCGAGTAGCGGCGCGCCACTCGCTCCATCGTCGCCTCCTGGGCCGACGCCCTCGTGCTCGATCAGCACGGCTCCTCCTTCAGATCGGAACCGGTCCCGATGCTATGCGCGCTGCGGTAGCGTGGGCGCCCTGCAGCTGGCCGGCTCGACAGTTCTGCTCACCGGCGCGTCGGGGGGATTGGGGCGCGCCATCGCGCATGCGCTCGACGCACGGGGCGCACGGGTGCTGCTAAACGGTAGACGTGAGGACGCGCTCGAGGAGATCCGCACGGAGCTCGGCGGTCGCGCCGAGGTGCTGGCTGCGGATCTCGCCGATCCCGGCGCTGCGCTGGCCTTGGCCGAGCGGGCGGGCGCCGTGGACGCGCTCGTCGCCAATGCCGCGCTGCCGGCCAGCGGGGCGGTCGAGGACTTCACGCACGAGCAGATCGACAGGGCGCTCGACGTCAACCTGCGGGCTCCGATCCAGCTCACGCGCGCGCTGCTGCCGGGGATGGTCGAGCGCCGGCACGGCCACCTCGTCTTCGTGTCCTCGCTGTCCGGCAAGGTCGCCTCGAGCGGCTCATCGATCTACTCGGCCACGAAGTTCGGCCTGCGCGGGTTCGCCTCGGGCGTGCGCGAGGACGTGCACGGCACGGGGGTCGGCGTGACGGTCGTGTTCCCGGGCTTCATCGCGGGCGCCGGGATGTACGCCGACACGGGTGTGCGGCTCCCGCGCGGCGTGGCCCTGCGCACCCCCGATCAGGTCGCGGCGGCGGTGGTGCGCGGGATCGAGGAGGGTCGCGACGAGATCGACGTGGCGCCGCTCAGCCTGCGCGCCGGGGTGCTCGCGTCGTCGATCGCCCCGAGGGCCGCCGCCGCGCTCCAGCGCCGCCTCGGCTCCGACCGGATCGCCGCCGAGATGGCGGACGCCCAGCGCGACAAGCGCTAGTCCGCCAGCACGCGCCGGGCCAGCAGCGACAGGTCCTCCGCGATCCTCCGCGCCGGCACGCCGCTCGCGCGCTGGTGAGCGAAGACGTCGGGTGCGAGCGGCGCGAGCAGGGCGTCCACAAGGGCGCGGTTAGAGCCGAGGCCGGCGTCGTCCAGCAACGTACCCACGTGCAGCGCCCAGGCCGCGTAGGCGCCGGTCTCGTACCGGCGCCCGCCGGTCTCGCCGGCGAGCGCCAGGTGGCCGTGGCGCTCGAGCAGCCGGACCATTGCTCGGTAGAAGGCCGCCAGGCGTTCCGCCGGGGGCGCCCCGGGGCCGAGCGGAGGAGGGCCGCGCAACAGCCGCTCCTGGAGCGCGCGCTCGTGCTCGTCGAGCAGGGCCGCTGCGATCGAGGCGACGTCGGGATAGCGGCGGTAGAGGGTTCCCTTGCCGACGCCCGCGGCGCCGGCAATCGCCTCCATCGTGACGTCGCGGCCACCGCTCTCGGCGAACAGCCGCCCGGCCGCGTCCAGCACGCGGGTGCGGTTGCGCGCCGCATCGGCGCGTTCGTGAGCAAGCGGCAGCTCCACAGCTCGATTCTAAATCACTAAGCGGACGATTCGTCCGGTTATCGCTACAGTCAAGTGGACGCTCAGTCCACTTGAACAGGAGTCGACCATGGAGGCACTCGCACTACCGTTCCTGCTCCTCGTCGGAAGCCTGCTGGCGCTGCAGGCCGCGGCGAACGTCCAGCTCTCGGCCGCGATGGCGAGCCCGTTCGGCGCCTCCACGCTGCAGCTGGGGATCGGCGCCGGGCTGCTGTTGCTGCTAGCCGCGCTGGGTGGGTCGCTCGGCGCGTTCGACCTGCTCGGCGAGGCGGAGCCCTGGGAGCTCGCCGGCGGGCTGGGCAGCGCCCTCTACATCACCTCGGGGATCCTCCTGTTCCCGCGGCTGGGCGCACTGGTGACGGTGGGGCTCTGGATCGCGGGCCAGATGCTCGCCTCGCTGGCGCTCGACGGCTTCGGATGGCTGGGCGTGGAACCCGACTCGCTTGGGATCACAGAGCTCGCCGGCGCCGTGGCGGTGTTGACCGGCGCGGCGCTGATCGTGCGCGCCCAGGCGGAGGGTACGGCGGCGCGCCTCCTGCCCGGCGCCGGCGGCGGCTGGCCGCTGCTCGGGCTGCTCGCCGGAGCGGCCCTGCCGGTCCAGGGAGCCGTCAACGCCGAGTTGCGCGCCGACCTCGACGCACCGCTCGCGGTCGGCGCGCTCTCGTTCCTGGTCGCCACCGCGTCAATGGGACTGCTGCTGGCGGCCTCGCTCGCGCGCGCGGCAGCGCAGCGCCCGCGGCTCGCTCCGCTTCGCTGCGTCCCCTGGTGGGGCTGGCTCGGCGGCCTCGTGGGCGCAACCTACGTGACGGCGGTGTTCTCGCTGATCCCCGAGATCGGCGCGGCGGCGACGATCGCGCTGACGGTCGGCGGCCAGCAGATCGCCTCGGTGTTCGTCGACCGCCATGGCCTGTTCCGGTTGCCGCGCCGGCCCGTGTCGGGCCTGCGGCTGGCGGCGGTCGGCGCCCTGCTGACGGGCGTGGCGCTGATCCAGCTGGCGTAGCTCTACATCGACGGCCGCTGGGCGGAGCTATCGGGCTCGAGCTTGTCGTGCTCGAGGTCGAGCGCCACGCGCACGATGCGCGCCTGCTCGCGCTTGTGGGCGGCCGAGTAGCCCTCGCCCGGCGCGGCCCGCAGCTGGCGCCCGACGTAGTCGTACGCGAGCCGCTCCGGCAGGATGCTCGCCATCCGCCGGCGCATGAAGGCGCGCGCTCCCATGTTGCGCGGCTCCTCCTGCACCCAGACGACGCGCTCGAGGTTCGGATAGCTCTCGAGCAGCTCGATCAGCTCCGTCTCGGGGAACGGGTAGAGCTGCTCGACGCGCGCCACCGCGATGTGATCCTGCTGCTCGCGGTCCTCGTGGGCGGCGATGTCGTAGTAGATCTTGCCCGAGCACAGCACGAGCTTGGTCACGCGCTCGCGGTCGGTGTCGCCGTCGAAGCGCGGGTCGTCGATGACGCGCTCAAAGCTTCCGTCGGCGAGCTCCTCGAGCGTCGAGGTGGCGGCCGGGAGCCGCAGGAGGCTCTTCGGAGTCATCACGATCAGCGGGCGCGCCTTCGACACGAGCGCCTGGCGGCGCAGCAGATGGAAGTACTGCGCCGGCGTCGTGACGTTGGCCACGCGCATGTTCCCCTCGGCGGCCGCCTGCAGGAAGCGCTCGAGGCGCGCGCTCGAGTGCTCGGGACCGGAGCCCTCGTAGCCGTGCGGCAGCAACAGCGATATGCGCGTCGTCTGGCCCCACTTGGCGAGGCCGGAGACCAGGAACTGGTCGACCACCACCTGCGCCGAGTTGACGAAGTCGCCGAACTGCGCCTCCCAGAGGACGAGCGCATCGGGCGCCTGGACGGAGTAGCCGTACTCGAAGCCGACGCAGGCCTGTTCGGACAGGGGGCTGTTGTGCAGCTCGAAGGGCGCGTTGGCGTCGCGCAGATGCTGGAGCGGAGTCCAGCGCTCGCCGGTCTCGGCGTCGTGCAGGACCGCATGGCGCTGGCTGAAGGTGCCGCGCTCGGTGTCCTGGCCCGTCAGCCGCACCGGCACGCCGAGCGCGAGCAGCGATGCGAACGCGAGCGCCTCGGCGTGCGCCCAGTCGATCGTCGCGCCCTCCTCGAACACCGCCCGGCGGCGCTCGAGGAAGGGCTTCAGCTTGCGGTGCACCGTGAACCCTTCCGGCACGCGCAGCAGCTGCTCGCCAAGCGCGCGCAGCGTGTCCTCGGCCACGGTCGTGCGCGGCTCGCGACTCATCGTCCGGTCGAGCTCGATCTCGCCGGTCTCCGGCGGGCCGCCCATCGACTGCTTGAGCTCCTCGTGAGCCTCGCCGACCTTCGCGTAGGTCTCATCGGCCATCCGCTGCGCTTCCTCCGCACTGACGATGCCCTCCGCCTCGAGCCGCTCGGCGTAGAGCTTGCGCACCGGCGGGTGCTGCTTGATGAGCTCGTACATCTGCGGCTGCGTGTAGGCGGGCTCATCGGTCTCGTTGTGGCCGAAGCGCCGGTAGCCGATCAGGTCGACGAGCGCGTCGCGGCCGAAGGTCTGGCGGAAGTCGGTCGCGAGCCGGACCGCCGAAATGCAGGCCTCCACGTCGTCGGCGTTCACGTGGATGATCGGGATGTCGTAGCCCTTCGCCGGGTCGGAGGCATAGCGCGTCGAGCGGCTCTCCTCCGGGTCGGTGGTGAAGCCGAGCTGGTTGTTGGCGATCACGTGGATGGTGCCGCCGGTGCTGTAGCCGGGCAGCGCCTGCAGGTTGAGGGTCTCGGCGACGATGCCCTGTCCCGGGAAGGCGGCGTCGCCGTGGATCAGGACCGGCACGACCGCGTTGGTGTCGTGCGTGAGCTCGCGCGCCTTGCGGATCGTCTGATCGGCGCGGGCGCGTCCCTCGATCACCGGGTTGACGTATTCGAGGTGGCTCGGGTTGGGCGAGAGCGTGACCGTCACGCCGCGCCCGCTGCTGGTCGCGTAGGTGCCGCTCGCGCCGTAGTGGTACTTGACGTCGCCGGTGCCGCCCTCAGGCGCGGCGGTGTCGACGGAGAGCGTCTGCTCGCCCTCGAACTCGGCCAGGATCGCCTCGTAGGGCCGGCCGACCGTGTGGGCGAGCACGTTGAGACGGCCGCGGTGAGCCATGCCGAGCACGACCTCGCGGGCCCCCTCCGCCGAGGTCAGCTCGATCACCTCGTCGAGCATCGGGACGAGCGTGTCGAGGCCCTCGATCGAGAACTGCTTCTTGCCGAGGAACGCCTTGTGCAGGTAGTTCTCGAGCGCCTCGACCTCGGACAGCCGCTGCAGCAGCCTGCGCTTCGCGTCGTCGGGGAGCGGCTCGCGATAGCGGCCGCACTCGATCGCCTGGCGCAGCCAAACGCGCTGCTCGTGGTCGGAGATGTGCTCGATCTCGTACGCGATCGTGCCCGTGTAGGTCTCGCGCAGCTCGGGCAGCGCCTCGGCGAAGGTGTCGCCCGGGACGGCCACGCGCAGCACCGAGGCGGGGATGCGGCGCATGAGCTCGTCGTTCAGGTTGACCGTGGCGGGGTCGAGGGCCGGGTCGCCGACCGGCGCCGAGCCGAGCGGATCGAGGCGGGCGGCGAGGTGCCCGTGCATGCGGTGCGCCTTAACGACCGAGGTGGCCGCCTGCACGGCCTGCAGCAGCGCCGCGTCGGCGACGGGCCCGGCCGCGGGGACCGCGGCGGCCGGCACGGGCTCGGCGGCGGTGACCGCCGCCTCGCTCGCCGGTCCCTGCGCTACGCCCGACAGCCCAAGCGCCTCGAAGACGCCCTCGTAGAAGCCGTCCTCGCCCTGCAGCAGGTCGTCTATCCGGCGCAGGAAGGCGCCCGACTCAGCGCCCTGGATGACGCGATGGTCGTAGGTGCTCGTCATCGTCATGACCTTCTGGATGCCGAGCTCCGAGAGCTTGTCGGGATCGACCGCCGTGAGGCCGGGCGGGTAGCCGATTGCGCCGGTGGCGACGATCGTGCCCTGGCCGGGCATCAGCCGCGGCACGCTCGCGACCGTCCCGATGCCACCGGGGTTCGTGAGCGTGATGTTGGCACCCTGGTAGGCGTCCGGCTGGAGCGTGTTGTCGCGCGCGCCCGCCACGAGCTCGTCGTAGCGCGCGGCGAAGGTCGTGAAGTCCATCTCGCTCGCGTCGCGCAGCACCGGCACGACGAGCGAGCGCGTGCCGTCCTTGCGCTCGACGTCCACGGCAAGGCCGAGGCTCGTGCTCCCCGGCACGACGCGCTGTGGCTTGCCGTCCTGCTCCGCGTAGCCGTGTCCCATGACCGGCATGTCGCGGGCCGCCTGGACGATCGCCCAGGCGATCAGGTGGGTGAACGAGAGCTTCTTGCCGCTTCCCTTCAGCTCACGGCGGCGGCCGTCGAGCACGTCGACAGGCAGCGTCCGGAAGCTCGTGGCCGTCGGGATCGAGCGGCTGTCGTTCATGAACTTGACGAGCGTCGCCGCGGGGCCGCGGATCGGCGTGGTCTCGCCGGCGCCGGCGCCGGGCGCGGGCTGCGGAGCGGCAGGCGCGCCGTTGCCCTCCACCGCCGCGAGCACGTCCTCCTTCGTTACCCGCCCACGCGGGCCGGTGCCCGGAATCGAGTCGACGTCGACGCCGTGGGCGCTCGCGATCCGGCTCGCCACCGGGGTCGCGTTGCCGCCGTTGCCGGAGGCGGCCGGTGCCGCTGCCGCCGGCTCGGCGGGCTCGGCTGCGGGCTGGACCGGGCCGTTCGTAGCGGCCGCGGGCGCCCCAGCGCCCGCGGCGATCCGGCACAGGACCGAGCCGACGCTCACCGTCGCGTCCGCGTCCACGAGGATCTCCTTGACGGTCCCGGCCACGGGGGAGGGCAGCTCGGCGTCGACCTTGTCGGTCGAGATCTCGACGAGCGGGTCGTCGACGGCGACCGTGTCGCCGGGCGCGACGCGCCACTCGAGCACGGTGCCCTCGGCGACCGAGTCGCCCATCTCCGGGAAGGCGACGTCGACGAGCTCGCCCTCGGTGGCCGGCTCGGGCTGAGGCTCCTCGGCGGCCTCGGGCTGCGGGCTCCTCCGCGGCGGCGGCTCGTCGCGGCGGGCTCGTCCGGCTCGGTCGCGGCCGGCGCCTCGCCGTTCGTGTCGATCTCGCCTAGGACGGCGCCGACCTGAACGGTCGAGTCCGGCTCGGCGAGGATCTTCACCAGCGTCCCGGCGGCCGGGGAGGGCACCTCGGCATCGACCTTGTCGGTGGAGATCTCGACGAGCGGCTCGTCTGCCTCCACGCGATCGCCAACCTGCTTCAGCCACTCGAGGACGGTGCCCTCGGTGACCGACTCGCCCATCTGGGGCATGGTTATCTGCACGGTCGCTGCCCGCGTGGCCATCCGAACCTCAACTGTAGCCCGGCCGCGGCGCGTCGGCGGATACGGTGGCCAGCATGCAGGCGAGCCGGCTCAAGTTCTGGGGCTGGGGCCGCGAGGACCAGCAGCCCCCGCACGAGCAGGTGCACGCGCTCGCGACGCAGTCGCGGGCCCATCTGGGCTTCGCCGCGGCGGACGTGGAGCGCCCGGTGGAGCTCGCCGACCTGGAGCTCCCGCCGCCCCGGATCGAGCCGCCTCGGTCGCTGAGCGCCATCTGCCGCAGCGATCCCTACGAGCGGGCCGCGCACGCCTACGGCAAGTCCTACCGCGACGTCGTGCGCGCGTTCCGGGGTCGCTTCGACCACCTGCCAGACGTGGTCGCACACCCGGCCGGCGAGTCCGACCTGGAGGCGCTCCTCGACTGGTGCGAGAGCGCCGGCGCGGCCGCCATCCCGTTCGGAGGCGGCACGAGCGTGGTGGGCGGGGTCGAGCCGGCGGTGGGCGACGACTACGCGGGCGTCGTGACGATCGACCTCAAGCGGCTCGATCGCGTTCTCGAGGTGGACCCGGTGTCGCAGGCGGCCCGCATCCAGGCGGGCGCCACCGGTCCGCGGCTCGAGGAGCAGCTGCGCGAGCACGGCCTGACGCTGCGTCACTACCCGCAGTCGTTCGAGTACTCGACGCTCGGCGGCTGGATCGCCACGCGCGCGGGCGGGCATTTCGCGACGCTCGGCACTCACATGGACGACTTCGTCGAATCGGTGCGGGCGCTCACGCCACGCGGAATCTGGGAGAGCCGGCGCCTGCCGGGCTCCGGTGCGGGACCGAGCCCGGATCGGATGCTGATCGGCTCCGAGGGCATCCTCGGAGTGATCACCGAGGCCTGGGTGCGCGTGCGCGAGCGGCCGCGCTTCAGGGCCTCGGCCACGGTCACGTTCGGCTCCCTCGCCGCCGGCGCAGAGGCGGTGAGGGCACTCGCCCAATCCGGGCTTCACCCCTCCAACTGCAGGCTGCTCGACCCGGGCGAGGCGGCGCTCACCGGCGCCGCGCCGGAGGGGAGGGCGCTGCTCGTGCTCGGCTTCGAGTCGGCCGATCACCCGCTCGACGCCTGGATGGCTCGCGCGGCCGAGCTCTGCCGTGACCACGGGGGCGAGCTCTCGGAGGGGCGGCGCGACAGCGCAGCCGACACTTGGCGCGACGCCTTCCTGCAGATGCCCTACCTGCGCGACACGCTCATCGCGGGCGGCATCTTCGCCGAGACCTTCGAGACGGCCATCACCTGGGATCGCTTCGAGGACTTCGTCGAGGGCGTCCGCTCGCGCGCGCTCGAAGCGCTCGGCGAGGGGAGCGTCACTTGCCGGCTGACGCACGTCTATCCGGACGGCGCGGCGCCCTACTTCACGGTGCTCGCCCCGGCCCGGCGCGGCGACGAGCTGGCCCAGTGGGAGGAGGTCAAGGCGGCCGCCTCGGAGGCGATCCTCGCCGCCGGCGGGACGATCACCCACCACCACGCGGTCGGACGCGACCACCGCCGCTGGTACGACCGCCAGCGTCCCGAGCCGTTCGCGGCGGCGCTGCGGGCGGCGAAGGGCGCTGTCGACCCCGCGGGGATGCTCAACCCGGGCGTGCTCATCGACCCGTCCTAGCGCTGCGAGTATTGCCGCCGTGAGCGCACGGCGGCGAGAACTGGCCCGCGCCGACCGGGTGCTTCCGGGGCTGTGGCGGCTGCGCCTGCCGCTGCCCTGGCCCGGCGTCCCACACGGCAACGCGTACGCGATCGCCGCCGGCAGCGGCATCGTGCTCGTCGACACGGGCATCCACGAGCCCGGCTCGATGCGCCAGCTGGAGCGCGCACTCGACCAGGCGGGCCTGCGGCTTGAGCACATCCGGCTGGTGGTCTGCACGCACGCCCACTCGGACCACTACGGTCAGGCCGCGCCGATCATCGACGCCGCCGGCTGCGAGCTCTGGATGCACCCCAACCACGCGCACGCGACGAAGACGGCCGCCGACCCGGACAAGGCCTTCGAGCGCCGCTTCGAGATCGCGCGCCAAAGCGGCGTGCCGGCGGCGGCGCTCGATGAGTTCCGCGAGGCGCGCAGCGGACGCGACTACGGCATCGCATCGATCGTCGAGCCGACGCGCGACCTACTCCCCGGCGTCGAGGTCGGGACGGACCTCGGCACCTGGCAGGTGTACGAGACGCCCGGTCACGCGCCCTCGCACGTCGTCCTCCACCAGCCCGAGCGCGGGCTGCTGCTGTCAGGCGACCATCTGCTCGGCCGAGTGTCTCTCTTCTACGACCACGGCCACACGCCCGACCCGGCCGGCGAGTTCCTGTCGAGCCTCGATGTCGTCGACGCGCTCGACGTCCAGCTCATCCTGGCCGGCCACGGCCGCCCGGTCCGCGACGCGAGCGCCCTGATCGAGGCCAACCGCCGGGCCGTGCACGAGCGCCTGGACGGGGTCCGGGCGGCGCTGTCGGACGGTCCACGCCCGGCGTTCGAGCTCGTGCCGGAGGTGCTCCGCTACGACCTGCCCGCCCCGATGATGATCGGGTGGGGCCTATCGGAGGTCCTCTCGTACCTGCAGCATCTAGAGCTGGCCGGCGAGGTGGAGCGGGTGGGCGACGGCGAGGACGGCGAGCTGTGGAGGCTGCGAGAGCCCTAGACCGTCGCCTCCGAGCGCGTCCACGGATGCGCCGCGCGGAGTGCCGCCAGGATCGCTCGCGTTGCGGGCGAGCGGTTGAGCGTGTAGAAGTGGATGCCGGGCGCGCCCCGCGCCAGGAGATCGGAGCACTGGAGGGTCGCGTAAGCGACCCCGAGCTCTGCAACCGCTTCCGGGTCGTCGGCGCGCCCGTCGAGCTGCGCGGTCAGCTCCTCCGGGATCGTCGCGCCGCACATCTCGGTGAAGCGCTTGATCTGGCCGTAGTTGGTGATCGGCATGATCCCCGGAATGATCGGCACGTCGACGCCGGCACGGCGGGCGTCCTCGACGAAGTCGAAGTACAGCTCGTTGTCGAAGAAGAGCTGCGTGATGAGGAAGCCGGCGCCCGCCTCCACCTTCTCGCGCGCGTAACGCAGGTCGCTGTCGCGGTCGGGCGCATCCGGATGCACCTCCGGGAAGCAGGCTGCGCCGACGCAGAAGTCGAAGCTCTCGCGGATCAGGCGAATCAGCTCGACCGAGTACGAGAGGCCGCCAGGGTGGGGCTTCCATTCAGTCTCGCCGCGCGGCGGGTCGCCGCGCAGGGCCAGCACGTTCTCGACCCCGGCGGCGTCGATCTCACCGAGGATCTCGGTGAGCCGCTCCGCCGGCTCGCCGACACAGGACAGGTGCGCCATCGCTTCGATGCCGAGGTCCTGCTTGATCGACTTGGTGATGTCGACGGTGCGGTTGCGAGTGGTGCCCCCTGCGCCGTAAGTGACCGACACGTAGTCGGGCTGATCGTCCTTCAGGACCCCGAGGGTCCCCTCGAGCGTCCGCTGCCCCTCGTCGGTCTTGGGCGGGAAGAACTCGAACGAGAAGACGGGGCGCCGGTGTTCGAGCAGTTCGCTGATCCGCATCGGGCCAGGCTAGAACCTTGACAAACTTATGTCAAGGTTGGTCGGGAGGGATTATCTCGAGCCCAGTGGCCACCGTCTCGCGGCCGCCGAGCCGGTACTGAACGTCGACCGAGTCATTCTTGCCGTACGAGCCCCACAGCCCCAGGAAGATCGCCGTCCAGCGGCCGGCCCCGAGTCGCTCCTTCTCGAGCGGCTTCGCGAACAGCAGCTCGCCGTCGCCGACGTCGTAGTCCTGACCCTCACGCTGCGGCACGCCGTTCAGGAACACCCGGTAGGGCGGCTCGGCACCGCGCGGAAGCGGCACGCGCCAGCGCTGCGAGCTCATCGGCCGTCGAGCACGCGCCGCAGCGCGTCGTACGAGGACTCACTGCCGCGTTGCTCGACGAGCCTGCGGCGGACGCGACCCGTGAACGCCTCGGAGGACCCGTCGCCGCGCACGTCGAGGCCCGCCCGCAGCCGGCCCGGCCCCGACAGCTCGAGCCGTGCGACCACCTGCTGCACCGGCTCGATCTTGCGGATCAGCGTCCCACCGCGCGCGCCCGTCCCGGCCGTGCGCTCGAGCTCGCGGCCGCGCTCCTCGATGGCCCCGAGTGCCGAATCGAGGTCGCTGTAACGCTCGCGGTCGACCCGCGGACCTTGACGTATGGTCAGCGTGTACGGCACAGCCGGGAGCGTACTTTCAGTCAACGTCGCGCAGATGCGCGAGATCGAGCGCCACGGCGAGACCGTGCGGACCGGCATCTGGAAGCTGCCTGTCGAGGGCCCGGTCGCGCTGCGTGGCGTCAACCTCGAGGGCGACGACCAGGGTGACCGGACTGTCCACGGCGGCCCCGACAAGGCGGTGTACGCCTACGCACGCGAGGACATCGACTGGTGGCAGGGCGAGCTGGGACGCGGGCTGCCCGACGGCGTCTTCGGCGAGAACCTGACCCTGCGCGGCATCGACCCGGCGAACGCGCTCGTCGGCGAGCGCTGGCGGATCGGCTCGGCCGTGCTCGAGGTTTCGGAGCCACGCTTCCCCTGCTGGAAGCTCGGCGTGCGCTTCGGGGACCCGCTGATGCTGAAGCGCTTCGCGCAGGCGCACCGCACGGGCAGCTACCTGCGCATCGTCGAGGAGGGCAGCCTGCAGTCCGGGGACATCGTCGAGATCGTCTCGCGCCCGGCGCATGACCTCACGATCGGGGCCTTCGCGCACGCCTTCCTCGAGGACCGTTCGCAGCTCCCGCGCCTGCTGATCCCAGAGGTGTCGGAGAGCTGGCGCGACTGGGTGCTGGAGGGGGCCGCTTAGGCGGCTCAGCCACCGATGGCGGACATCGTCCGCGGCGGCTGGCGGAAGCCCGGCTCGCCTACGTGATGCTTCAGCTCCTTGCGCCAGACGGCCTCGCGAATGACGCGTTCGAGCTCGGCGTCGCTCGCGCCTCCGCGCAGCACCTCGCGCAGGTCCGTCTCGTGGATCGAGAAGAGGCAGGTCCGCAGCTTGCCCTCGGCGGTCAGGCGAATACGGTTGCAGTCGGCGCAGAACGGCTCGGACACCGGGTTGATGAAGCCGATCTCGCCCTGCCCGTCGGCGAAGCGGTACACGCGCGCCGTCGCGTGCGGCTCGCGCGGCAGCTCCTCGAGCCTGTGGACGCGGTCGATGATCGCGCGGATCTCCTCGCCCGGCAGCACCTGGTCGCTCGACCACGCGTGGTCGCCGTCGAGCGGCATGAACTCGATGAAGCGCACCTGGTAGCTCGTCGAGCGGGCGAACTCGGCGAACGGCAGCGCCTCTTCCTCGGTGAAGCCGCGCAGTGCCACCGCGTTGACCTTGATCGGCCACACCTCCGGGTGGGCGGCGATCGCCTCGAGACCGCGCAGGACCTGGGGCAGCGAGTCGCGCCGGGTGAGTTGGAAGAAGCGGTCGCGCTGGAGCGAGTCGATCGAGACGTTGACGCGCGTGATGCCGGCCTCGACGAGCGCGGCCGCGTCGCGCTCGAGCAGGTAGCCGTTCGTCGTGAGCGAGAGGTCCTCGATCCCCTCGACCGGCGCGAGCATGGCGACGAGCCGCGGGAAGTCGCGCCGCACGAGCGGCTCGCCGCCGGTGAGGCGCAGGTCGGTGACGCCCATGCGCGCCATCAGCCGCACCACGCGCTCGATCTCCTCGAAGCGGAGGATCTCGTCGCGCTGGAGCCAGGGCAGCCCGTCCGCCGGCATGCAGTACTGGCAGCGGAAGTTGCAGCGGTCGGTGACCGAGACGCGGAGATCGGAGATGCGACGGCCGTGCCCGTCGAAGAGAGGCTCTAGGGTCACGCTGCCTAGGGTATCGCCGTGGACCTTCCCGATATCGACATCCGCGCACCGACGCGCGGAAACCGCCGGCTCGAGCGCCTGTTCGACGCCGCCAACGCCGACATGCGGCTGCGCGCCTGGTGGTACATGCAGCAGATGAACGCGGACCGGCGCGACATGTCGGACCACTCCGCGGTGCACATTCAGATCGTGGCCAACATCGCGCTGCGCCTGTTCCGGCTCCTGAACCGCGCCGGGGTGGAGCCGGCGATGGTGAGCGATCACGGCATGGGCGCCCGCGACGCCGAGGTCGTGATCGCGGCGGCCTGCCTCGTCCATGACACCGGCATGTCGATCCACCGCACCGACCACGAGCAGTACAGCCTCTTCCTCGGCGCCGCCCGGTTGCCGCTCCTGCTCGAAGGCATCTACGAGGAGCCCGAGCTGACCGTGATCATCTCGGAGGCGCTGCACGCCGTGATCGGCCACCGCCGCCGTGGCGACCCGATCACGATGGAGGCGGGCATCGTGCGCGTCGCGGACGCGCTGGACATGGCGAGCGGGCGCTCGCGCATCCCGTTCGAGACGCGCCGCCCCAACATCCACTCCATCTCGGCGGCGGCCATCGACGCGGTCAGGATCGAGTCGGGCGAGGAGAAGGCCGTGCGTGTCGAGATCGAGATGAACAACTCGTCCGGGCTCTTCCAGGTCGACGAGCTGCTCGCCACGAAGCTGCGCGGCTCTGGCATCGAGCAGCACATCGAGGTGGTGGCCGAGATCGACGCCGAGCACGAGAAGCGGCTCGTGCAGGTCTTCCGGATCTGATGAGTGGCGCGTACGTCCACGGCTACGACGCGCGCGCGAACGAGCGTCTCGAGGATCAGGCCACCACGCTCGTCGACCTGCTTCACCACGACACCGCCTACCCGGCCGGAAGCAGCGTGCTCGAGGCCGGTTGCGGCGTCGGCGCCCAGACGGTCACGCTGGCGCAGCACAGCCCGGAGGCGCGCATCACCTCGATCGACATCTCGGAGAGCTCGCTCGCGGAGGCCCGCGCCCGGGCCGAGCGCGCGGGCGTCACGAATGTCGAGTTCCGCCAGGCGGACGTGTTCGAGCTGCCGTTTGAGCCAGAGACGTTCGACCACGTCTTCGTCTGCTTCCTGCTCGAGCACCTCTCATGGCCGGTCACGGCGCTCGAGCGGCTGCGCGACCTGCTTAGGCCCGGCGGCACGATCACGGTGATCGAGGGCGATCACGGCTCGGCCTACTTCCACCCGGACAGCGAGGCTGCCCACGACGCCATCCGCTGTCAGGTGGAGCTGCAGGCGGCCGCCGGCGGCGACGCCAACATCGGCCGGCGCGTCTATCCGCTCATGACCGAGGCGGGCCTCGAGGGCGTCCAGGTCTCGGCGCGCATGGTTTACGTCGACGCCACCCGCCCCGAGCTCGTCGACGGCTTCACGAGGAAGACGTTCACGGCAATGATCGAGGGCACCCGCGAGGACGCCCTCGCGGCGGGCCTGATCGCGGCGGCCCGCTTCGACGAGGGCGTTGCGGCGCTCCACCGGGCGGCCGAGGCGGATGGCGTCTTCTGTTACACGTTCTTCAAGGGCGTGGGCGCTCGCGGAGCCGGGGCGGGCGCGGTCAGCACCTGACCCGAGCGCTCCTCCTCACCGAAGCTCTCCATCCCCTCCCAGTTGCGGGCGATCATGTAGAGCGTGCGGCCGTCCTCGCCGCCGAGCGCGCAGGCGAAGCAGCCTCGGTCGAGCGCGATCGTGTCGAGCACCTCGCCGCCCTCGTCCACGCGCCTGCACAGCCGGTTGGGGACGTCGCCGTACCAGACGGCCCCCTCAGCGTCGAGGCAGATGCCGTCCGGCGCGGCGCCCTCGCCAAGCTCGGCGAGGGCGCGGCGGTTCGACAGGCCGCCGTCGGCGTCGATGTCGAACGCCGTGAGCACGGCCGCGTACGACTCCGCGACGATCAGGGTGGAGCCGTCCGGCGTGATCGCCATCCCGTTGGGGAAGGCGATGCCGTCCGCAACCTGGCGGGCCGAGCCGTCCGGCGTCACGAGCGCGACGGTCCCCGGGGCGAACTCTCCCCCCGCCATGTCGAAGCCGATGTTGTTGACGTAGGCGTTGCCGCGGCCGTCGACGGCGATCTCGTTCCAGGCGTGCTGGGAGAGGCCGCTCAGGTCGGCGTGCCTGACGAACGAGCCGTCCGGCTCCTGGCGCAGCACGGCCTGATCGGCCGCGGACACGACGAGCAGCCGGCCGTCCGGCAGCCAATCGATGCAGAACGGGAACGAGTCGATGCGGGCCACCACCTCGCTCGTGCCCCCGCTGTCGACGGCGATCAGCTCCCCGGCGCCCCAGTCGGCGAACCAGAGCCGGCCGTCGTGCCAGCGCGGCGACTCGCCGAAGGAGATTCCGGTCATGAGTACCTGTGGGGTCGTCATTCGCGTCACCCCTCGACCACTGTCTTGAGCTCCCCGAGGCGCTCGCGCCAGTGGCCCTTCATGCGCTCGGCGGTCTCCGCGTCGGGCAGCCGCTCGTGGGAGAGCGCGACCCGGCTCCTGCCCTCGCCCTTCTGCTCGAAGAGAACGTTGACGCGCGTCGCGCCGTCCGCCCAGTCGAAGCGCGCCGACTTCGCCGGCTGCGAGGTCCGCGCCCGCAGGCCGCCCTCCGGGAGCCAGCGCGTCAGCAGTTCCTGGTCGGTGAACGCGTCAAAGAGCTGCTCGACCGGGACGTCCACCGTCTTGCTGGCACTGATCGCGTAGAGCCCATCGCGGCCGCCGTGCTCAGGCCGCAGCCCGCGCGCCCGCTCGTATCCGACCGTGATCGTCTGCGCCCACCAGCTGTCGACGCCGTGCTCGTCGGTCAGCTCGGTCGCGATCTCTCCGTGCTTCCGGGAGACCATCCCAGCCGCGTCGAGCAGAGCGAACCACCCGTCGTAGCTCCTCCCGGTCGCCGCCTGGACCGCCTCGTCCGATGTGAGCCTCGTGCCGCTGTCCCTGGTCACCATGCTTCTCCTTCAGTTGGCTGTCGAGAGGAGGTCGTAGCCGCCGCCGGGTTCTCGACATCTGAAATGAGAAAAGATCGCGGCATGAAGTACGTGATCTTGATCTACAGCAATCCGGCGTCGCGCGAGATCTGGGACAACATGCCGGCCGAGGAGCGGAGCGTGGGGCTCACCGCCTACGAGCAGCTCAACGCCGAGCTGGAGGCGTCCGGCGAGCTGATCGTCACGGAGGCGCTGGCGGAGCCGCCGCGCGCCAAGCGGGTGTCGGTCTCCGAGGGCCGGACCGTCACGAGCGACGGGCCGTTCCCCGAGGCCAAGGAGCTACTGGGCGGCTTCTATCTGGTCGACTGCGACAGCGAGGAACGCGCCATCGAGATCGCGGCGCGCGTGCCCGAGGCGCAGCTGGGGCTGGTGGAGCTGCGGCCGACCCTCGAGCTCAGCGACTTCGTGAGCTAGCGCGGCGAGTACATGATGATCGCCACGCCGACGAGCGCCACGGCCGCCCCGCCGAGGTCGTAGCGGTCGGGGCGAAAGCCGTCGAAGACGACGCCCCAGAGGAGCGAGCCGGCGATGAATACGCCGCCGTAGGCGGCCAGCACGCGGCCGAAGTGGGCCTCGGGTTGCAGCGCCGCCACCGCTCCGTAGCCCACGAGCGCGGCCGCCCCGGCGAGGGCGAACCAGGCGCTGCGGCCCTCCTTGATCGCCTGCCACATCAGGTAGGCGCCGCCGATCTCGCAGATCGCCGCGACAACGAACAGCGCGATCGACTTGCCCGTCACCTGCCGTATCGTCTCAGCGGCGGCTGACGGCACGCCGGGCGCGGCCGCCCCGGAGGACGGCCGCGCCACGACGGAAACCGCTACGGCGTGATCTTGACCAGCGTTCCGCCAGCGCCCTTGAACGGGCTCTTCTTCGGCGTCCTGCCGGGCAGCGTGCTGAAGTTCGACGTGTAGACCGCGCCGGCCGCGTCGACGGCCGCGCCGGTCGGGAACATCAGCTGATTCGCGCCGAGGAACGTCCGCGTGTTGTCGGGCGCGACGCGCACGATCCGTCCGCGGAAGTCGTCCTTGCGCGGGTTGCGGGCGAACTCGGTGACGAACAAGCTGCCGTCCGGGCCGAACGCCACGCCCGTGATGGCCGTGAAGCCCCTGGCGTGCACGGTCGGCGTACCGCCCGCCGCCGGGACCTTCCAGACACGCGCCTTGCCCTTGCCGGCGCCCTCGGCGAGCTCGCCGACGTAAAGGTCGCCATCGGGCCCGAGCGCGACCGAGGTCGGCACCGCCTGGGCCTTGCCGTTCCGCGGGATGACCGCGAGCAGGCTCACCTTGCCGCCCTGCACCTGGAGCACGGCGTTGGCGCCGGCGTCAACCACGATCTGGCGATCGGCCAGCGCGAGCACCGCGTACGGGTTCGAGTTGCGGTCGCGCGGGAACTTGTCCAAGTTGCGCTTCCACTCGAGGGCCGAGATGTTCGCCACGGCGGAGAGGTTGCCGTCGGTGAGATCGAAAAGGCGACCGGCCTGGTTGCGGAACGGTCGCGGGAAGCTCTTGACCTGCGCGGGCGGTCCCGAGGTCATGACTCCGTACACCTTGCCGTCCGGCGAAACCGAGACGCCGTCGACACCGGTGGCGAACACCCCGCCCGGGCCACCGACGGAGAGCAGGCCCTTGGCGACGGTGCTCTTGGCGCCGCCCGCCACGCGGACGATCTTGCCGGTGAAGCCCGCGCACGTGCGCGCCTCGCCCTTGCCCTGGCACTGACGGCCGGCCTTGCCGGCGGCGGCGACGTAGACGGCGCCGTCGGGGCCGATGGCGACGCCGCGAGGGTTGTCGAGGCCGCGAGCGACGGTGTCCACCGTCTCCGCAAGCGCGGCCGGGGCTGCGGCGAGCGCGAGCGCCGCAGCAGCAACGAGGCCGGTCGCGGCGCGCCGCGCCGGCCTCCTGAAACGCGAATCCATGTAGTCCTTTCGGTCTGAGCCCCACCGGGTGAGGCATCACGGGTGATGACCGGACGACGCTAGAACAGGATCCGCTTTTTCGCCACTCTCAGCTCTTGGCGGGGTCGATCAGGTTGGTCTCGGCAACCGGCTTGTCGGTGCGCTGCTCGCGCTCGCCGATCTCGACATAGCTCTGCTCGCGGGCGCCGGTGTAGATCTGGCGCGGCCGTGCGATCTTCGTCTCGTCGTCGGTCACCATCTCGAGCCACTGGGCGATCCAGCCGGACGTGCGCGGGATGGCGAACATCACGGTGAACATGTCGGGCGGCAGGTTGAGCGCCTCGTAGATCAGCCCCGAGTAGAAGTCGACGTTCGGATAGAGCTTGCGCTCGACGAAGTAGTCGTCCTCGAGAGCGTGCTTCTCGAGCTCGGTCGCGATGTCGAGCTTCGGGTTCTTGCCCGTGACCTCGAAGACCTCGTCGACGTGCTGCTTGATGATCCGCGCGCGCGGGTCGTAGTTCTTGTAGACCCGGTGGCCGAAGCCCATCAGCCGCTCCTCGCGCTTCTTGACGCGCTCGAGGAAGTCGGGCACGTTGTCGACCGTCTCGATCCGCTCGAGCATCCGCAGCACGGCCTCGTTGGCGCCGCCATGCAGCGGCCCGTACAGGGCGGCCACACCGGCGGCCATCGCCGAGTAGGGATCGACCTGGGAGGAGCCGACGCTGCGCACGGCGCTGGTGGAGCAGTTCTGCTCGTGGTCCGCGTGCAGGATCCAGAGGACGTCGAGGGCCCGCGCGAGCCGCGGGTCGGGCTCGTACTTGACCTCGGTCATCTTGAACATCATCGAGAGGAAGTTGCCGGGATAGGAGAGGTCGTTGTCCGGATAGACGTACGGCAGCCCGAGGTTGTGCCGGTAGGCAAACGCCGCGAGCGTCGGCACCTTCGCGATCAGGCGCACGGCCGCCATGTGGCGCTCGATCCTGTCGTCGATGTTCTTGGCGTCCGGATAGAAGGTGGACAGCGCGCCGACCGTGGCGAGCAGCATCCCCATCGGGTGTGCGTCGTAGCGGAAGCCCTCGACGAACTTCTTGATGTTCTCGTGGACGTAGGTGTGGTGGGTGATCTCGAAGATCCACTCGTCCAGCTGACCTTGCGTGGGCAGCTCGCCGTAGATGAGCAGGTAGGCCACCTCGAGGTAGGTGGAGCGCTCGCACAGCTCCTCGATCGTGTAGCCGCGGTACTCGAGGACGCCGGCTTCGCCGTCGATGTAGCAGACCGAGCTGCGGCAGGACGCGGTGTTCGTGAACGCCGGGTCGTAGGTCATCAGGCCGAAGTCGTCCTCGTCGACCTTCATCTGGCGGAAGTCCATCGCCTTGACCGTGCCGTCGGTGACCTCGACGTCGTAGGTCTCGCCGGTGCGGTTGTCGGTGACCGTGAGTGAATCCTTGGCCGTGGCGACGCCACCACCGTCCCCACGCTCAGTCTGTTCCTCGGCCATCTCTCTCCTAAGTGCTCTGGTCGTCCTCTATTCCCCGATTTTGACGGAAAGGCATACTGCGGCGCGTGCCGAGCGTCCCCGCCCGTCTCGCTGCCCTCCTGGTCGCCTGCGCGCTCGGGCTCGCCGCCGGCTGCGGATCGGACGACCCCAAGACCTTCGACGAGGACGGCTTCGCGATCACCTTTGAGTACCCGGGCGACTTCGAGCGCACTACGGACATCAGCACTCAGCGCGGCGTGGGCCGGGCGGAGGAGTCCGTCGCGCTCGCCATGTCCGAGGACAACGCGATCTTCGTGCAGCGATACGGGCTGAACAAGCCGGTGACGCCCGGCGACGCCGACGCCGTCAAGGTGGAGCTCGACCGGGTGCTGAGCCGGCTGGCCGGCACGGACGTCACCGGCAGGCGGATCGACGTGGGCGGGCCGATCGCGTTCCGCTACGAGGTCGACCGGCTCCAGGACCCGGAGGACGGCCGCAGCACGATCGTGGCCGTCTTCGACGGAGACAAGGAGTACTTCATCAACTGCCAGTCGGTGCCGGACGGGCGCGAGGAGCTCGACGAGGCCTGCGACCGGGCAATCGAGACGCTCGCCCCGAAGCGGAGCTAGCGCTCGGAGAAGTCGCTCTGGCCCGCGAGCGCACGGCGGTACTCGATCAGCTCCATGCCGCCGAACGCCGGCTCGACGAAAGCCTCCCCGACGCTGCGCCAGCCCTCTCGCTCGTAGAACCCGCGGGCACGCTCTTGGGCGGCCGGCGTGTATAGCCGGAACTCCGAGTAGCCCCGCCGGAGCGCCTCCTCGAGCACCGCGTCGTGAAGGCGCGTGGCAATGCCGCTGCCCCAGTGCTCTTCGCGCACGAAGAGCTGCCACAGCTGCGCGAGCGTCGGATCGTCGACCGGATAGCTCGAATGGGACGACGCCGGGATCAGCGCCACGTGGCCCGCCATCTCGCCGCCCACCTCGGCAACCTCGCACCAGACCGCTCGGTTACGCAGCCGCGCCCGGAAGGGCTCGGGCTCGACAGGGGGCGGCGCCCAACCCTCCGGCGCGATCTCGCGAAAGCGTTCGAAGGCGAGGGCGACCGTCCGGGCGATGTCTCCGGCGTCCTCGGCAGTGCCGGTTCTGAGGCGGACGCCGTCCACGCGGGCAAGGCTAGGCGAATCTGCGACGCGCGCCCTCAGCGGCGGCGCAGGCCGCCGAACAGCCGCTTGACGGAGCCGCTCACGCGCGGCCCGTCCTCCGGCGGCCCCAGCTCGGCGACCTGGGCCGCCGTGATGCTGAGGGTGACGGCGCGCTCCGCGGTGCGCGTGACCTCGGGCGCGTCGACGAACCGCTCGACGCCGTCCGCTGTCCGGATCACGAGCCCGTCGAAGATGTGCTCGCGGTAGTTGTCGAGCACCTTCACGACCGTGCCGACCTCCTGGCCGTCCGAGCTGATCACCGGCGTGCCGGGCCGGACCGCCGTGTAATGGACCGCTACGCCGTCGTCTTCGATCGGGGGCATGCCTTTCAGCGTGGCAGAAGGAGTCCGGTCTGTTCCACCTCGCCGCCCTCGTGCTCCTCGGTCGCGGCGGTGTAGATGCCGCTGCCGATCGCGGCGATCGTGAGGATTATCGAGATCGCGCCCACCGCGCGGGCCGCGCCGTCCGTGGCCGGGAAGTTCTCACGCGTGACGCCGATGAACGTCAGGACGAGCGCCCAGACGGCCAGGATGATGCCGCAGACGTGGAAGGCGTTCACGGCGGCGAAAGCTACCGCAACAAGGGGAGGGGTTCACGGCGTTGTCACCGGAGCTGGCGGCGCGGCGCCGCCGTCGCCGCGAGGGTGCCGAGCGGCTCGGCTACCCGCCCTCGCGCTGATCTCGCCTAAACGTGGCCGGCAGGCACGCGCCGGCGGCCACGGGCGGTGCGGACCCGTGCCGGCGAAGACGGGCGAGGTGCGGCGTGCGGGCCTCGGCGCGGCGGCTTCGGCACGGGGCCGCGGGGATGCGGACGGGGATCGCGGTCGGAGCCACCACCGTCACTGCCATCGATCCCGGCCAGCGGCGGATCCTTGATCGCCCACCAGACGATGTAGAGCAGCATCGCGACCGGGATCTTCAGGACGACGGCGATCCAGAAGATGGCCCAGAAGCCTTCCATCGACGAGATGCTACCCGGAATCCCCGCCGGGAAGATTCGACAATGATGGCCGGCGCCTATCCGAGTCCAAAGGAGACCGCATGACAGAGCAGAAGCCGTTCCGCGTGGAGGTCGTGGTCGATGCCCCGCGCGAGGCGGTCTGGCGCGCGCTGACCGAGCCGGAGCGGCTCGCGCGCTGGTTCGGCTGGGACTACGACGGGCTCGAGGGCGAGATCAGGTACATCTTCGTCGACCACGCGCGCCAGGAGCCGCCGGGGTTGATCGTCCTCGACGACGGTCAGGAGAACCAGACGATCGAGTTGGTCGAGGAGGGCCCGCGGACGCGCGTGATCTGCGTTCGCCCGGGCTCCCTCGAGGGCGCTGACCGGGACGATCTCTACGAAGACATGCGCGAGGGCTGGATCACCTTCTTCAATCAGCTGCGTCACTCGGTCGAGCGCCACCCCGACGTGGACCGGCGCACGATCTACCTGACCGGCGAGGCGGTTCCGGCGGAGCTCGTGGACGAGCTCGGGCGGGAGCAGACCGGGCCGATCTGGCATGCGGGGCGCTTTCAGCACGTGGTGGCGGCGGGCGGCGAGGGCGACCTGCTCGTGGGCATCCACGCGAAGCAGCCGATCGACTCGAGCGAGGCCGGCGGGGTTTCCCTGACGGTGACGAGCTACGGCCTCGACGAGGGGGCGTTCGACGCGCTGCGGCAGCGCTGGGAGGCGTGGTGGGCGGGGCTCACCCGCGACGTCGCGGCGTGACGGACGGCTCCTTCCAGCCCGACCGTGACGGCCTCGGGCGCGCGCTTGGCCTGCTGCTGCGCGAGCTTAAGGAGCCGGCCGGCGCCACGCTCGACCTGCCCGCCTCGCTCCCGCGCGACGGCGCCGGCGAGCTCGCCGCCCTCGAGCGGCTCGCGCCGTCCGTGGTCGGGGGCGCCCGCCGGCTCGGCGATCCCGGCTTCCTCGCGCACATGGACCCTCCGACGCCCTGGGTGGCCTGGGCGGGCGCGCAGTGGGCCGCCGCGCTGAACCAGAACCTGCTCCATCCGGACACGGCGCCGGTGGCGCGCCGGCTCGAGCAGCGAGTGGTGGCATGGCTGGCTCCCTTCTTCGGCATGTCGGGCGGACATCTCGTGCCGGGCTCGTCGGTCGCCAACCTCACGGCGCTGTGGGCCGCGCGCGAGCTGCGCGGAGTCGAGGAGGTGGTGGCCTCCGAGGCGGCCCATCTGAGCGTGCGCAAGGCGGCGGCCCTGCTCGGGCTGAGGCACCGCTCGGTGCCGCTGGACGAGCGGCACCGCTTGCGGACGGACGCGCTCGGGGATCTCTCGCGCGCCGCGCTCGTCCTGACCGCCGGGACAACGGTGACGGGTGCCGTGGACCCGCTCGGTGCGGGCGAGGCCGCGGCGTGGCGGCACGTCGACGCGGCCTGGGCCGGCCCGCTTCGGCTCAGCGAGCGCCACGCGGGCCTGCTCGACGGGATCGAAACGGCCGACTCGGTGGCCGTGTCCGCGCACAAGTGGCTCTTCCAGCCGAAGGAGTCGGCGCTCGTCCTGTTCGCGGACGCCGACCGGGCGCACGAGGCCATCTCGTTCGGCGGCGGCTACCTGGCGGCTCCGAACGTCGGCGTGCTCGGCTCCCACGGCGCCGCGGCGCTGCCGCTCGCGGCCACGCTGCTCGCCTGGGGCCGTGCGGGAACCGCGGAGCGGATCGACCGCTGCATGGAGATCGCGGCCCGGCTATGCGAGCTCATCGACGCAGACGACCGCCTCGAGCTCTGCTCCGGGCCCCATACTGGCATCGTCATCTGGCGCCCACTGGGCGACGTCGACCTCGACGCGCTCCGGGACCGGATGCAGCGCGGCTTCGTCTCGGTCACGGAGCTCGATGGCGAGCGCCGGCTGCGCTCGGTGTCGGCGAACCCGATGGCCGACCCGCAGCTCGTGGTGGCTGAGGTGCTGCGCGCCGCCGCCGGCTAGGCGGTCGACACCGACTCGATGGTCGTGATGCGGCGGAACAGCTCGTAGCGCTCGTCGATCTCCTCGCGGGTGAGCCGCTGACCGCGCTCCGAGCCGAACTCCTCGACCCAGAACGAGGCGAGGGTCGAGCCGTACGTCATGGCGCGGCGCAGCGTTCCCTCGTCGAGCGCGCGGCCGGCGGAGTCGAGGTAGCCGAGGAAGCCGCCCGCAAACGAGTCGCCTGCGCCGGTGGGGTCGACGACCGTTTCGAGCGGGAAGGCCGGCAGCGCGAAGAAGCCGTCCTCCGTGAAGAGCGCGGCACCGTACTCGCCGCGCTTCGCGACGATCACGCGCGGGCCCATCTCCATCACCTTGCGGGTGGCGCGCACGAGGTTCGGCTCCTCGGTGAGCATGCGCAGCTCGGCGTCGTTTAGGAACAGGATGTCGACCATTCCGATCGTCCTGACGAGCGCGTCGCGCGTCGACTCGATCCAGAAGTTCATCGAGTCGAGCCCGGCCACCTGGGCGCCCGTGCACTGCTCGCGCACCTCGCGCTGCAGGTCGGGCTGGATATTGGCGAGGAAGAGCAGCTCCGCGTTGCGGGAGCCCTCGGAGAGCTTCGGCTGGAAGTCGCCGAACACGTTCAGCTGGGTGTCGAGCGTCTTCGCGGAGTTGAGGTCGTACTCGTACTCGCCGGCCCAGAAGAAGGTCTGGCCGCCCTCGACGTGCTCGATGTCGTCCGTGTTGACGCCGCGCTCGCGCAGCACCGCGTACTCGGCCTCGCCGAAGTCGTCGCCGACCGGCCCCACCACCCGCAAGTCGGTGAAGAAGCTCGCCGCGAGCGAGAAATGGGTCGCCGCGCCGCCGAGTATGCGCTCGCGCTCCCCGAAAGGCGTCTTGATCGCGTCGAACGCGATCGATCCCACAACCGTGACCGACATGCGGCGGGAGAGGCTAGTGGACGGCCTCGGCAATAGGCTGCGCCGATGCGCGCGGTGCAGATCGAGGAGTTCGGCGGCCCCGACGTGCTGCAGCTGGTGGACCTGCCGAAGCCGTCGCCCGGGGAGGGCGAGGTGCTGATCGAGGTGACGCGCGCGGGGATGAACTTCGCGGACACCCATCAACGCGAGAACTCGTATTTGTCCCGCTACGAGGTGCCGCTCGTGCTCGGCGGCGAGGTGGCCGGCACGACGCCGGACGGCCGGCGCGTGGTGGCGCTGCTGCGGAGCGGCGGCTATGCCGAGTACGCGGTGGCGCCGGAGGCGACCGTCTTCCCGATTCCGGATGGGCTCGACGAGGAAGCGGCGCTGGCGCTCTTGATCCAGGGGCTCACTGCCTGGCATCTGTTCAGGACGTCGGCGAAGCTGGCTGCGGGTGAGTCGGTGGTGGTGGTGTCGGGGGCGGGTGGTGTGGGCTCACTGGCGCTGCAGCTGGCTGCGCCCTTTGGAGCCGGCCGCGTGATTGCCACGGCGTCGACGCCTGAGAAGCGAGACCTGTGTGTGTCGCTCGGGGCCGACGCCGCGGTCGATCCCGCGGTGGAGGACCTGACTGCTGCTTTGGTCTCGGCGAACGACGGCAGCCAGGTGGATGTGGTGTTGGAGATGTCTGGGGGGCGGGTGTTCGACTCGTGCATTGACGCCTTGGCTCCGTTCGGGCGCATCGTCGCCTACGGGATCGCGGGGCGGGAGCAGAACTCCGTCGAGACCGGGCGGCTGATGCGCAAGAGCCGTGCCGTCGTCGGCTTCTGGCTGATGCACTGCCTGGGGCGCCGCGACATGATGGAGGAGCCGCTGGCCGACCTCTTCGAGCGGGCGGCGCGGGGCGAGCTGCGGCCGCAGCTCGGAGAGACATACCCCCTCTCCGAGGTGCGCCGGGCCCACGAGGACCTTCAGGGCCGGCGAACGACCGGCAAGCTGCTGCTGGATCCGTCGCGCTAGGCGGCCAGGAGAGCGCGCAGCTCCACGACCGTGGGAGCCGGCTCCTCGACGACGTCGCGCCAGGTGTAGCGGCGGAACTCGTCGCCGCGGCCGCGCGCGGCGCGCTCTCGCTCGCGGTCCTGCTCCCAAGCGCGACGGGAGCGGTGGAATCGGTATGAGTCGAGCTCGACGGTGAGGCGGTGCTCGGGCCAGCGGCAGTCGACGTAGTGGGCACCGCGTTTGCGGTTGGACTCGGGCAGCGCCAATCCGTTCCCTATGAGGAGCGCCCGGAAACTCGTCTCGAGCTTGCTGAGAAGGATGGGCGCATCCCCCCACGCGATCGCGCGGAGCGTGGCTGCTCCCCGCACGTTCGGGCAGCGCGCAAGCACGGACTCGATGTGCTCCGGGCGGGTGCCGTGGCGGACGTCGGCCTCGTGGACGGCTCGGCTCAGCTCATCGAAGGACAGCAGTGAAGGGAGATCGACGATTGTGCGGGGGACGGTCGTAACGGGGATGCGCCTCCAGACGGTGATCTCGCGCGGGTCCAAGCGCCGCGAGCGTCGCGCGCGGACCCCTCGGATGCGGCGGTTTGTCGGCGTGAAGACCTCAGGCGCCGGCACGGGGCCATGAATGAGGCCGAACAGCCACGCTGCGGCGCGGCCCGAGAGCACCGCCCCGTCACCACACGCCTTCACCGCTGCCAGATAGCGCGCTTCGGTACTCGGCGCCCGATGCCCTACGCGGTACACGCCCGGAAACTCGGCGATCAGGCTCCCGCGCCGGAGCCTGCCGTGGATCTGGCGTTGCGAAAGACCGGCGGCCAGAAGCTCCCGTCGCGACGCCACCCCGTGCGCTCGAGACGCCAAGCGCGCTACCACCTGGTCCACCTGCCCGTCCTGCATACCCATACGGTGCGCTAAGCGGAGAGGCGGCGGACTTCGCCCCCGGCGGCGGGCGCCCCGCGCCGAGTAGTCTCGTACGCCGCATGACGACGTTCGCCGACCTCGGCTTGACTGAGACGACTCTCGAGGCGCTCTCCCATCTGGGTTATGAGCACCCGACCCCCATCCAGGAGCAGACCATTCCGCTGTTGCTGGCGGGCCGCGACGTTATTGGTCAGGCCCAGACCGGCACCGGTAAGACGGCCGCGTTCGGGCTGCCGATGATCGAGTACGCGGACCCAGACGACCCGGACGTGCAGGCGATCGTCCTGACGCCGACGCGCGAGCTCTGCATTCAGGTGACCCAGGCGCTGCGGGCCTACGGGGCCAAGAAGGGCGTCGAGGTGGTCGCGGTGTTCGGCGGGGCGCCCATCCGCGACCAGGCCACGCGGCTCAAGGATGCGCAGATCGTCGTCGGCACGGTTGGCCGCGTGATGGACATGATCGGCCGCCACCACCTCTTTCTCGATCAGGCCCGCTACGTCGTGCTCGACGAGGCCGACGAGATGCTCGACCTCGGCTTCCTCGAGGACGTGGAGGAGATCCTGCGGCGCGCCCCGATGGGCCGGCAGACCGCCCTCTTCAGTGCCACGGTGCCAGGCCCGATCCGCCGCCTCGCGGACACCTTCATGCACGACCCTGTCGAGATCCAGGTCCGCGCCGCGACGCTCACGATCGACACGGTCGATCAGTTCTACGTCGAGGTGCCCGATCGCGAGAAGCCGGACGCGCTCGTGAACGTGCTGAAGGAGGAGCGCCCGGAGCAGGCGATCGTCTTCGTGCGCACGAAGATCGGGGTCGATCGCCTCGCACGGCGCCTCGGCGACGCCGGCGTGCGCGTCAAGGCGCTTCACGGCGACATGTCGCAGGGTCAGCGCGACGGGGTGATGATCGCGTTCAAGGGCGGACGTGAGCGCCTGCTCGTCGCCACCGACGTGGCCGCGCGCGGGCTCGACATCACGGGCGTCAGCCACGTCGTCAACTACGACGTCCCGAACTCGCCCGACATCTACGTGCACCGCATCGGCCGCACGGGCCGCGCCGGCGAGTCGGGAAGGGCGATCACGCTCGTAACCCCGAAGCAGCGACGAGAGATCGACGCGATCGAGCGGCACGCCAAGACCGAGATCGAGCAGTGGCAGGCCGGCAATGGCAAGCCGCGGCGCGAGCCGCGCGAGCGCCCCGAGGCGCGCCGCCCGCGGCACACGAAGCCGCACAGCCGCGACGGCATCCCCTACGCGAAGCTCGTGGTGGGCGCCGGCCGTGAGGCCGGCATCGAGCCGGCGGACGTGGTCGGCGCGGTCGTCGACAACACCCATCTCGAGAACGACGACGTACGCAACGTGCGCGTGCTCGAGCGCTTCAGCTTCGTCGAGGTGCCGGCCGCGCGCGCGGAGGAGGTTGCGGTGAAGGTGAGCGGACAGCGAGTCCGGGGCACGGAGCTCCGGGTGGAGGTGACGGGCAGGAAATGAGCACGGCGACGATGCACACGAACCACGGGCCGATCGAGCTCGAGTTGTTCGAGGAGGACGCGCCGAAGACGGTCGAGAACTTCGTGAAGCTGTCGAGCGACGGCTACTACGACGGGCTGATCTTTCACCGCGTGATCAAGGACTTCATGATCCAGGGCGGCTGCCCGCACGGCACCGGCACCGGCGGCCCCGGGTACGAATTCGAGGACGAGTTCAACGACAACAAGATCGTCCGCGGCGCGCTCGCGATGGCGAACCGGGGGCCGAACACGAACGGCAGCCAGTTCTTCATCGTCACGACCGATGCCGCCCCCTGGCTCGACGGCAAGCACACGGTGTTCGGCCGCGTGGCCTCCGGGATGGAGGCGGTCGACGCGATCGAGGGCCTCGAGACGGGCGCGGGCGACCGGCCGGTCGAGGACGCGCGCATCGAGCGCATGGAGGTCCAGAGCTCGGAGTGAGCGCCGCTCCCGCCGTCGAGCTGCTCTGGTGGGAGGGCTGCCCCTCCCATCCCCACGCGCTCGCTGAGCTGGAGCGGATCCTCGCCGAGGAGGGCCTCGGCTCGGAGGTCGAGCTGGTCGAGATCGAAAGCGACGAGCAGGCCCGGAGCGCGCGCTTCCCGGGTTCGCCGACCATTCGGATAGCCGGCGAGGACATCGTGCCGCCCGGCGAGGGTGAGCCCTTCACGCTCACGTGCCGCGTCTACCGGCTGCGCGACGGTCGTATCTCACCCACACCAGATCCAGAGGACATGCGCGCCGCGGTGCGGCGCGCCAAGGAGGACCAATGACCATTGCCATCGGAGACAGCGCTCCCGGCTTCACCCTGCCGGACACCGACGGCGCCGAGCACTCGCCGTCGGACGACGGCGTCACCGCCGTCGTCTTCACCTGCAACCACTGCCCGTACGCGCTCGCGTGGCACGACCGCCTCACGGCCGCGGCGCGTGACTACCCCGACGTGCGCTTTCTCGCCATCAACCCGAACGACGCCGAGCGCTACCCGGGCGACTCGCTCGAGGCGATGCAGGAGCGCGTCGCCCAGGAGGACTGGACCATGCCGTACCTACGCGACGAGTCCCAGGAGGTCGCCCGCGCCTACGGCGCCCAGACGACGCCGGACATCTTCGTGATCGACGGCGAGGGCCGGCTGCGCTACCGCGGTGCGCCCGACCAGGACCACAACGATCCGAGCCTGAACGCAGCCTGGCTGCGCGAGGCGCTCGACGCGCTGCTCGCCGGTGAGGAGCCCGCCCGCGCCGAGACCCCGCCCAAGGGCTGCTCGGTCAAGTGGAAGGCCTGATCAGCCGCAGATAGCTCGGACCGCAGCGGCGGTGTCGCTCAGGTCCGGCAACACGGCGTCGGGCTCGGCGGCGCGCAGCTCGTCAAGGTCCGAGAACCCGGTGGCCACCGCCACGGCGCGGGCACCCGCCCCACGGGCGGCGCGCACGTCGAGCGGGGTGTCGCCAACGAGCACCGCGCCGGTCGGCTCGCCGTACTTGCGGGCGGCGCGCTCGCGCGCGATGGCCACCAGCTCATAGCGCTCCTCGTGCGGGTCCGAGCCGTAGGCGCCGACCTCGATGTCGAGCCAGCGGTCGAGGCCGAAAGCGCTCACCTTCAAAGCTGCGTTGGCGGCCACGTTGCCCGTGAGCAGCGAGTTGATGACGTCGTCACGGGAGTGCAGAGCAGCAAGCGTCTCCGCTACCCCGGGGTAGGCGCCTCCCTCGGCGGCCACCCGCTCGCGCCGGCCCTCGAGGGCGAGCTCGAGCTCCTCGAGTACCCGCGGCAGGTGGTCGTGGTCGCCCTCGAGCATCGACAGGGCGATCTGCCGGTCGGTGCGTCCCGCGTAGGGGACGTTCTGCTCGAAGCGCCGCCCAACCACTGTCTCGTAGGCCTCCTCGAACGCGTAGCGGCCATGACCGGCGGTATGGACGAGCGTCCCGTCTACGTCCCAGAGCACGAGCAGCACAGGCTGGGAGCCTGGCAGACTCTGGACACCCATGTTCGACGCACTCTCAGTACCTCCCAGGCTGCTGATCCGGGCTCTCGACGACATCAACCGCCTCGCCGACGGGATCGTCCGCTTGAACTCCCATGAAGGCGGCGTGCCAGAGCTGATCGAGGCGGCGCGCGGTCTTTCCAAGTCGGAAGACGAGCTCTCCGAGAACATCCACACCCTGCGTGCCGACATCAACGCCCTGCAGGAGTGGCTACAGCCATTGCACAGCGAGGTCACCGATCTCGACAACACAGCCGAGAACCTCGAGCGTGCCCTTGCGCAGGTGAACGAGTCGATCCTCGGCCTGCAGACGCTGCTGAAGAAGCTGCCGGGGATCTAGCGCTCAGGAGAGCGCGATCGCTCGCGCTTTCTCCGCAAGCATGGGCACGCCCTCGTCGAAGGCGGCAAGATACGGGTCGTCCGTGCTGCCGGACGCGAAGCGCTTGTAGTTGCCCTCCATGAACACAGCGGCCTTCCAGAGCGCCAGCGCCTGGTACCAGTTGACGGCCGCCATCGAGCGGCCACTCTGCTGCTCGTAGCGAGCAATCAGCTCGTCGCGCGTCATGAAGCCCTCGCGCCGAGTGGCGGCCGAGAGGCGCCCGAAGGACGTGTCATCGGGATCGCCCGCCTGCGCCCAGGTGACGCTCAGGTAGCCGACGTCGGCGAGCGGGTCGCCGATGGTCGACATCTCCCAGTCGAAGATCGCCACGATTCGTGCCGGCGCCTCGTCGGCGACCATGACGTTGCCGAGCCGGTAGTCCCCGTGCACCACCGTCGAGGCGGGCGACTCGGGCAGGTTCGCGCCGAGCCAGCGGCCGACCTCCTCGACAACGGGCAGCTCGCGCGTCTTGTTGTGGTCCCACAGGCCGCTGAAGCGGCGCAGCTGGCGCTCGAGGTAGCCAGTCGGCTTGCCGTAGCCCTCGAGCCCGCACGCCCGCCAGTCCACCGCGTGCACCTCGACGAGCTGGTCCACCAGCTCCTCGCAGGTACGGCGGCGCTCCGCGGGGTTGTCCAGCGGCTCCGGGATGTCGCTCGTGATGACGCTGCCGTGCACCTCCTCCATCACGTAGAAGGGCACGCCCAGCACCGACTCGTCGGCGCAGGTCGCCAGCACCCTCGGGATCCGGACGGGGGTGCCGTCGAGGGCGCTGAGCAGGCGTGCCTCGCGCAGGACGTCATGGGCCGACGGAGGTAGCGGCGGCCGCGGCGGGCGGCGCAGCACCACACGGGTGTCGCCGCGCTCGACGAGGAAGGTGACGTTCGAGTGGCCCTCGCCGATCGGCTCGACCTCGATCCGGCCCGCGCCGATCCCCTCGGCGTCCAGGAACGCCTCGAGCGGCTCGCGCACCACGAGCGGCGGCAGCTCCAGCTCGGCCGCTTCCCGCGCGGTGTCGACGACGTCCGATGACCTCATTCGCGCCAGGATCCTAGAGCCGAATCGATCGGCGCCTTCGCGCGTTTATGCTGCCGAGCCATGCGACCGACGCGCCTTCTGATCCCACTCGCGGTGATGACCCCACTGGTCCTCGCCGCTCCGGCACTGGGCGCGGACGCGACCGTCAGGGTCATCAACTTCGAGTTCGACGCGAAGAGCGTCAAGGTCGGCGTGGGCGAGAAGGTGACCTGGAGCTTCGTCGATGACGGCCATACGACGAAGAGCGACGCTGGGCAGGTGGAGCGGTGGAATTCGGGGCCAGAAGTGGACCCTGCGGGCTCGACCTTCGAGAAGACCTTCAACAGGCCCGGACGCTTCACGTACGTATGCGAGCCCCACCAGACCTTCATGAAGGGCACGGTCACCGTTGGTACCGACGAGCACAAGAAGTCGCACTCGAAGTTCTCCCAGTCGCGGCGCGGCAGCACGGTGACCTACAACTTCACGCTCGTCGAGGCCGCCAAAGTGTCGATCAAGCTCCAGGGCGAGGCAAAGCGCTCCGCGTCGAGCAAGCGGCTCGGGCCCGGGAAGCACTCGATCAAGCTCAGGAACATGGAGCCGGGCAAGTACAACGGAACGGCGACCTTCACCGACGACTTCGGCAGGAAGTCCGTTGTGAAGATCTCCACCGCCGTTCGCTGACGCCGCGGTCCGGGCGCGCCGCCCGGCCGTGAAAACCTCCCGGGGTCATGCTGCGCGTCCTTCGCCACCGCGATTTCGGCCTGCTCTGGCTCGGGCAGGCCGTCTCGCTCGTCGGCGACGGCATCTACCTGGTGGCGATCGCCTGGCTCGTGCTCGACATCTCGAACGAGCCGACGGCGCTCGGCCTGGTGGGGCTCGCGTGGACGCTGCCGATGGTCGTGTCGCTCCTGATCGCGGGTGTGCTCAGCGACCGCTTCGAGCGCCGTCGGCTGATGATCGCTGCCGATCTGCTCCGTTGCGCGGCGATCGCCGCCATCGCGGCGCTGGCGCTCGCCGAGACCGCGGAGCTGTGGCAGGTGATCGCGCTGGTGGTGCTGTACGGCATCGGCCAGGCGCTTTTCCAGCCCGCCTTCTCCGCGGTCGTGCCGGACATCGTGCCGCGCGACCAGCTGCTGCAGGCGAACGCGGTGCGCGAGCTGATGGAGCCGCTTGGTCTGCGCTTTGCGGGACCGGCGCTGGGCGGGCTCCTGATCGCCGTCTTCGGCGTCGGCGAGGCGTTCGTGGTCGACGCGGCCACCTTCGCCGTCTCCGCCCTGGCGGTGAGCCTCATGTCGCGGCAGCCGCCGCCCCGCGAGGAGACCGCGGGAGTCCGGCAGGACCTGGTCGAGGGCTTCGCCTACGTGCGCGCGCACGCCTGGCTGTGGGCGACGCTCGCGGGCGCCGCTCTCTTTCTGCTCGTCACCTACGGGCCGATGGAGGTGCTGCTCCCGTACATCATCAAGAACGAGCTGGGCGGCGACGCTGCCACGTTCGGCACCGTGCTGGCGGTCGGGGGAATCGGCTCGATCGCCGCCGCCGTCCTGCTCAGCATCACCGGGTTGCCGCGCCGGCACGTGACTTTCATGTGGTCGTGCTGGGCGGTGGGCGTCGGGATGGACATCGGCCTCGCGCTGGCCGGGGCCGCATGGCAGATGTGCCTCCTCGCGTTCTTCTCGTTCGGCCTCGCTACGGCCGGGCTCTTGATCTGGAGCATGCTGATGTACACCCTCGTCCCCACCGAGATGCTGGGCCGGGTGTCGAGCCTCGACTGGTTCGTCTCGATCGGCCTGACCCCGGTGTCGTTTGCGCTTACCGGACCGATTGCGGACGCCCTCGGCGCGCGGACGACGCTGGCCGGGGCCGGGGTCCTGGGGCTGTTCACCTTCGGGTTCCTGTTCATCCCCGGCGTGCGCGACCCCGAGCGGACCCCGCTGCCCGACGGCAAGGCGCGGGTAGGCTCGGTGTCGTGAGACTCCGGCTTGGGATGGTGCTGCTCGCGGCGATGCTCGTCGCCGCCGCCCCCGCGGCTGCCCGCGATCCGGGCCGCTGGATCCTCACGGGCTACAGCTCGGTGTCGAACTCCTACTGGCAGGGCGTCAGCTCACCGCCCGGCGCTCGCAGCGTCTTCTTCAGCGGGCTGTCACAGGGGCTCTACAGAACGGCCCCGTCGCTCGCCGAGCGGGCCGCGCTCGATCCGGCGATCCCGCCCGCGGTGGCGGCGGCCGAGGGCTACAACCACGTCGGCGACATCTCCTGGCAGCGCGCCGGGGGCGGCCGGGTGCTGCTGCCGCTCGAATGCTTCATACCCGGGGCTCCGAACGGCGGCAACACCTGCGGCACCGGCTCCATCGGCGTCGCCGACCCGGCCACGCTCGCGTTCCGCTACTACGTGAAGCTCGACCCGGCCGAGATCGCGAAGGCGATGTGGGTGGAGAGCTCGCCCGACGGACGGCTCCTCTGGACATCGAGCGGAAGCGACCTGCTCGCCTACCGGGCCGCCGACGTGACCGCCGCGCGGGCCGCGCCGGCGGGCGCGCCGCTTCGCTCTGTCCGCCGGCTCGCGGGTGCGGTGCCGCCGAGCGGCGTGACCGGGGCGGCCTTCGTTCGCGGCCGGCTGCTCCTGGCCGGCGCGCGCGGAACCACCTATCAGGTGTGGTCGGTGGACACCCGCCGCGGTACACGCCGGCTCGAGCTCGAGCTGCCGCGCGTCCAGGGCGAGGCGGAGGGGCTGCATGCGATGCGGCTCATGAACGGCGAGCTCCACTGGCTGGTCGCGCCGCTTGCGGTGGAGCCGAGCTTCCCGCCGAGCGTGGCGCTGCTCCACTTCACGCGCGCCCGCGGGCGGCCCGGCCTGAGGCTGAGCGCCCGCGCCACGGCCGCTCAGACGAAGCGTCCACGCATCTCGATCAGGGTCACGCGCCGCGGCCGGCCCGTGGCGGGCGCGGTCGTCACGGTCGCCGACGCGGGCCGGCGCACCGACCGCGGCGGGCGCGTGACCCTCATGCCGCGCCTCGCGGTGCCGGGCAACTACGCGGCGGTCGCGCGCCGGGGCGGCCTCCGCGGGATCACGAAGCGCTTCCGGCTCGGCTTCGACGACCCGCCGCGTTAGCCCGCGAGGTGCGACAGCACGTTGACCACGCGGCCGCCCGGATCGCGAACCATGAAGCGGCGAACGCCCCAGTCCTCGTCGCGCAGCTCGTAGATCACATCGTGGCCGAGCGCGAGTGCGCGCGCGTGCACCGCGTCCACGTCGTCGACCTCGATCGACACGAACGGATCGCGCCCCTGCTCGGCGTCCCGCTCGAAGAAGCTGATCTGGGCGCCGCGATTCTCTGGTGAGGCCAACATCACGATCCAGCCCATGTCCATCGCGATGTCGAAGTCGAACAGTCCGGCGTAGAACTCGCGCGCCGCGGCTGGATCGTCTACGAAGAGATTCGGTACCACTCGGCGGACGCCCACGGCGGCGAGGCTAGCGCGGGGACCGCGCTCCGCCTCGCTACCCGATCTCGTCCAGATGGCGGACGTTCGCGAGATCATCCGCCTCCTCGCTCGGCGGAGTCTCGAACCAACCGTCGAGGATCTCTCCGAGCACGGCCTCGCTGGTCGTCCGCAGCGAGAGGGCGAGCACGTTCGCGTCGTTCCAGGTGCGGGCGCCGCGGGCGGTCTCGGCATCCGCGCACAGCGCGGCCCGGATCCCGGCGACCTTGTTGGCCGCGATCGAGGCGCCGGTACCGGTCCAGCAGCAGACGATCCCCTGCTGCGCCCGCCCCTCCGCCACATCGCGCGCGGCGGCCTCGCTCGCCCAGGCCCAGTCGTCGCGCTCCTCGTCGCTGAGAGCACCATGCACGAGCGGCTCGTGCCCGCGCCGCCGCAACTCGTCGACGACGGCTTCCGCCACCCCGGTGCGCTCGTCGGCGGCCACTGAGATTCGCATTGCTCCAGCCTAGTCTTGAGTCATGCCCGAGTTGCCCGAGGTCGAGATCACGGCGCGCCGCCTGACGCGCGGGCTTTCGGGCGCGCGGATCGAGTCGGTGCTGGCGCCCGGCATCAACGCCCTCAAGACGTTCGACCCGCCGCTCGACGCGCTCGTCGGCCGCGAGCCCGAGGGCGTCCGGCGGATCGGCAAGATGCTGGCGCTCGACGCGGGCGACCTGACGCTCCTCATACACCTGATGTCCGCCGGCCGGCTACAGCTCTTCGACACTCGCGCGTCTCTCCGCGACCGCGCGTCGCGGGTGCTCGTGCGGCTCGAAGGGGGCCGCGAGCTGCGCCTGCGGGAGTTCGGGACGCAGCAGCGGGCCTGGGCGAAGCTGCTGCGCTCGGAGGAGGTCGCCGCCGACGACGCGGTCGACGGCCTCGGCCCCGACGCGTTCCCGGCGCCGTCCGCCGAGGAGTTCGCGCGGCTGCTCGACCAGCCCCGCCACCTCCACCCGCTGCTGCGCGACCAGCGCACGATCGCCGGCATCGGCCGATCGTGGGTCGACGAGCTGCTCTGGACCGCCCGGCTGTCCCCCTTCCAGAAGGGCTCGGACCTGGACGAGGATGAGCTCGAGACGCTCCGCGCCGCCTGCGACGAGGTGCTGGGCGGGGCGATCGACCACTACGAGGACGTCATCGGAGACACCGTTCCTGACAAGCTGCCGATGCCACTGCAGGTCCACCGCCGGGCCGGCGAGGACTGCCCGCGCTGCGGAGCCCGCATCGAAGCCATCCATTTCAAGGACTACGTCATGTGCTATTGCCCCGAAGAGCAGACCGGCGGCCGCGTGCTGAAGGATCGCCGGCTCTCGCGCCTCCTCAAGTGAACGAGGGAGACACCGCACCGGACTTCGAGCTGCCCAATCAGGACGGCGAGCCCGTGAGCCTGTCGGGGCTGCGGGGGAAGCGTGTCGTTCTCTACTTCTATCCCAAAGCGTCGACGCCCGGCTGCACCACTCAGGCCTGCGGCGTGCGCGACCACCTGCCCGACTACGAGGGCGCCGGTGCCGTCGTTCTGGGCGTCTCACCCGATCCCGTCAAGAAGATCAAGAAGTTCCACGACGACGAGTCGCTCAACTTCGACCTGCTGGGCGACGAGGACCACGCCGTCGCCGAGTCCTACGGGGTCTGGGTCGAGAAGTCGAACTACGGGAAGACGTACTGGGGCAACGAGCGCACGACCTTCGTCATCGACGAGGACGGCGTGATCCGGGCGGTGCTGCGCAAGGTCAAGCCCAAGGAGCACGACGAGCAGGTGCTCGCCGCGCTCGCCTGAGTCAGCCGACCGTCAGCGTGCCCTCCATGCCGGCGTCCGCGTGGTTGCCCACGGGGCAGTAGAACTCGTACTCGCCGGCCTTCAGATCGGCTGAGACCTTGGATACCCCGCCCTTCCCGACGGTCTCGCCCTCCTCCTCGACGCCCTCGCCCTCGATCTCGACGGCATGCGGGACGTCCGAGGGGTTGTCCATCACGATCGTGACCTTGCCGGGCTTCGCGGAGAGGGAGGCCTTGTCGAACTTGAGCGCGCCGCTCGGGTCGGCGGAGAGCATCAGGTTGGTGCCGGGGCCCTTGCCGCCGCTCTCTTCCTCCTCGGACCCGCTGGGCAGGTCGTAGTAGCCGCCAGCGCCCGAGCCTCCGTTCGAGCTCTCGCCGTCCTGAGGTCCGACGCGCCCGCCCGGGCTCTCGTTGTCGTCCGAGTCGTCGCCGCAGCCCGCGGCGGCGAGGGCGCACGCCGCCAGCAGGGCGGCAAGGGGTCTGGTTCGAACTCGCATCTCAGCGGGTTGTACGCAGGCGCCGGGGGGGCGGATCGATCAGTAGGTCAGCTTGCCCCGAAGCACAGGCGCCCCGCGCTCGGATCCGGGCTCGAGCCGGGTGACCACGATCAGGTGGTAGTCGCCGGGGCTCACTGCTGCCGTCAGCTCCGCCGCGGCACGGCCGTCGGCGCGCGCCTTGAAGCTGCCGCCGCTCACCCAGCGGCCGTCCGTGCGGACGCACCAGAGCTCGAACATCTCGCCCTCGCCGGGCAGGCTGCGGGCCTGGAGCGACACGTGCGTGCCGGCGTCGACGGAGGTGAGCCAGGCCATCGCGCGCGCGTCGGCGGCCGCTCCGCGACCCTTCATGGACGAGCTCGCATAGGCGCTGTCCTCGGCGCCGCCGCCGATCAGCAGCACGACCAGCCCGACGAGCAGCGCGGCGGCGATACCCGAGGCGGCAGCCAGCACGGGCATGCGCCGCCATCTCGGCGCGGCTCTCCGCGCGGGCTCCCGCCGCTCGCGCACGAAGCGGTCGAGCACTATCTCCTCGAGCTCCGGCGAGAGCTCGGGGGGCGGAACGTCGTCCGGCTCGATCGTGTCGAGCAGCGCCGGCAGGCCGGCGAGCTTGCGCTCCTCGCGGGCGCACTGCGGACAGCTCTCGAGGTGGCCGCGCATCTCCTGCATCTCCACGGGCTCGAGCGAGCCGAGGATGTAGCCGCCGAGCAGGTCGCCGTGGGTGTGGCAGCCGGTCACCGCTCGACCTCCATCTCGTCGAGGATCAGCCGCAGGGTCTGAAGCGCGTAGTAGGCCCGGCTCTTGGCCGTGCCTAGCGGGATGCCCTTGCGCTCGGCGATCTCGCGCAGGCTGAGCCCGCTCCAGTGCGCGAGCCGAATCACCTCGCGGTGCTCCGGCGACAGTCGCGAGAGCGCCGCGGCGACCTGCCAGCGCAGCACGGCCTGCTCGAGCTCGCGGTCGAGCTCCTCGGGTGGCTTCTCCTCCTCGGCGGGCGCCAGCCCGGGCCGCACAGAGGCGCGCCGGCGCGCGTCCACGATGCGGTTGCGCGCGATCGCGTACAGCCACGTTCGCACGCTTGCCTTGGTGGGGTTGTAGTCCTCGGCATGTCTCCAGAGCCTCGCAAAGACGTCCTGCACAATTTCCTCGGCGAGCTCGCGGTCGCCGAGCGCGTTGCAGGCGAAGCCGAACAGCTCACCCGCGTAGCGGCGGTACAGCTCGCGCAGCTCCTCGCCGCTTCGGTCGTGCGGAATCCGCTCCACGAGGCGGGCGTCACTGACGGCCATCCGCCCCGTTATACGCGCCTTTGGGGCCGGCGGTTCGCGATGGCGGCGCATCTGGCGCGTCCCCCTTACCTTTCTCCGGGTGCAGACGGCCGGACTCGGCGACTCATTTCAGTCGTTCTTCGACGCGGTCGAGGACTTCCTCTCGAACCTGGCGTCGGTCCGGCTCGTCCCGCTCTTGCTTGCATTCGCGCTGTTCACGATCTACCTGACGCTGCGCGCCCGGGCGAGCTTCAACATCCTGCGCGCCGCCTATCCGACCGAGCGCTTCCAGTTTCGCGAGATCTGGGGCGCCTACTTCGCAGGCTATGGCTTCAACGCCGTGATCCCGGCGCGCGGCGGCGACGTTGTGCGCCTGTTCCTCACGAAGACGTCGATACCGAACTCGAGCTATCCGGCGGTCGCAGCGAGCTTCGTGGTCGAGCTCGGCTTCGACATCGCGATGGGCTCGCTGATCCTGATCTTCGCGTTCACGCAGGGAGTGTTCCCGAAGCCGCCGGACTTCGCGAAGTTGAACGCCTTCGACCTCTCCTTCTTCGCGCAGAACCCCGAGCTGACGCTGTTCGTCCTCACGCTGCTCGGGGTGGGCGGGATGCTGGCGTTCGCGCTCCTGAGCACTCGCGCGATCGCGTTCTGGGAGCGAATCCGCCAGGGCCTCACCATCCTTCAGAACCGCGAGCGTTACTTCCGCGAGGTCTTCGCGGTGCAGTTCGCCGGCTGGTGCTTTCGCTTCGCCGCCTTCTGGATGCTGCTCGAGGCCTTCAACGTGGGCGGCTCGGTCAAGAACGTGCTGCTCGTCCTCGGCGTCAACGCGGTCTCCGCCGCCGTGCCGTTTACTCCGCAGGGCGCCGGCGTCCAGCAGGCGCTGCTCACGCAGGTGTTCGCCGGCACGGCGACCGGCGCGACGGTCGCCGCCTACTCGGTCGGCCAGCAGATCGCCATCGGCGCACTCACCTTCGGCATCGGCTTCACCGCCCTCGTCTTCATCTTCCGAGTGCGCAGCTTCAAGGAGGTCATCGCGCGCGGCAAGGAGGACCGGGCGAGCGAGAAGGGGGGAACGGCCGGCGAGGAGACGGCTGTGAACGGAGAGTCGGCGGCGGCTAGGTCCCGAAGCCCTCGCGCGCCTCGCGCACGAGAATGACGGCCTCGGGGAACATCAGGCGCATCGCCTGAAGCAGGTCCTGCGACTGCTGCTCGGCGTTGCCCTGAAGGTTCATGCGGGCCAGGCCCGCAACGGTCATGTCCACCGCCAGCTTGATGGCGTTGTCGGCCCACGCGACCTTTTGGGCGCCCTGCATCTGTGACGCGAACTCCTCCATGCGACGGCGGAGCTCGTCGGGGTCGCCGAAGAGGCCGCCGAAGGGATCTTCAGAAGACATGCCCCAAGGTTAGGGAACCGTCAGCGCTCCCACGAGACGCCGTGGTCGCCGAGGAAGTTGAGGAACGCGACCGGGTCGAAGGCCGCCGCCGGCCCGAGCGCTCCGGCGCGGTCGTATCCCGCCGCGCTCAGCAGCTTGGCGGCGTGAACGAGGGTCACCGCCGTGAGCCCGTAGACGTCCTTTCCGCGCGCGACGGCCCGGCTCGTGCGGCCCTCCTCGGAGCGGGCCTCGGCCACGACGGTCCAGGCAGCGGCCCGGCGCTCGTCTTCGGGCGGGCCCTCGGGTAGCACGCCGACGGCCTGCTGGAGCAGGCCGCGCAGCGGGGTGCGCAGCGCGAGCTGGAGGCCCGGTTGCATGTACGGCATGAGCGCGGCGCCGATGGCGTTCGGCACAGCGGTCCGGGTGCTGAGCAGCGATACGACGCGGCGTGTCTCGGTGTGGCGCGGAACCGTGATCACTTCGCCCGACGGGTAGCGCGACATGACCTGGCGGCCGATCGGCGGCGGGAAGTCGAAGCTGGCCCTCAAGATGCCGCCGGGGGCCGGCCGCCAGTCGCCGCCGTCATAGACGACGTCGCCGCCCTTCATGCCTTCGAGCGCGGAGCGGAGCGTGCCGCGGGTCATCCCGAAGCCCTCGACGTCGTACGCGAGCACCAGCTCCTCCAGTGGCTCGTGGCCCTCGGCGGCTATCCGTGCGATGCAGTCGCCCGGCAGGTAATCGAACCCGACAGCGGGCACGAGCGCCACGCCCGCCTCCTCGGCGGCCGGGCCGTGCCGGTCGAAGACCATGCGAATGAAGGTCTGCTCGCCGGTCGAGTCGACGTAGTGCGTGCGGCTGTCGACAGCGGCGCGCACGAGCGCGTCGCCCGCGAGGGTGAACGGGCCCGCGCAGTTGATCACCGCGTTCGCGCCCTCGAGCAGCTCACGCAGCCCGCGCTCGTCGTCGAGCGGGACCGCCCGCACCGGCGTGCCGTGCTCCGCGCCGAGCAGGTCGAGCTTGTCCCGGTTGCGCCCGCTGAGGACATGCTCCACGGCGCGGCGGCGGAGCTCGGCAGCCACGAGCCGGCCCGTGTAGCCGCTCGCTCCGTACAGCACGATGCTCACCGCGCGCACGATACAGTCGCCCCGTGCACATCTCCGAGGTGATGACACACGGCGTCGTCACGGCCGAGACGGCGGACAGCCTGCAGCACGTGGGCGAGCTCATGCGCGACCGCAATGTCGGCTCCGTGGTCGTCTGCGACGGCGGCCGCCCCGTCGGTGTCATCACCGATCGCGACCTCGCGCTGGCGGTCGTGGCCGACCGCGTCAAGGCCGCCGACCGGGCCGGGTCGTACGCGTCGCGGCCACTGGTCACCGGCGATTCGGAGATGGACCTCGAGGAGGCGGTGGCGCTCATGATTCAGCACCACATCCGCCGCCTGCCGGTCACCAACGGTGAGGAGCTCGTCGGCATCGTGACCATCGACGACCTCGCGGTACGCGCCGGCGACCTGCACCAGGCCCAGCAGATCACCGCCGAGGTCGCCAAAGCGGCCCTGCCCGAGTTCTACTTCCACCAGCGCGGCGGCTGATCCGGTGGCGCCCATGACAGCGGGCCAGCTGCGCACGCGCCGGCGGGTCGAGGGACTCATCCGGGTGATGTCGCCGATGCTCGACGTAGTCCTGGCGGTTGGCGAGCGCGTCTCCAAGATCGTCGAGCCGGAGGACAGTGACTATTACCCTCCGCGCGTGACCCGGCACTCCGAGCCAGCGCGCAAGCCGACCCCGTGAACAAGCAGGAAGCGCTTCAGTGGGAGGCCACCTGGGCCCGGCCGGCCGCGCTCGCCGCGTTCTTCGCGGCGGTGCTTCTGATCGCGCAGATCGTTCTGCTTCAAACGGTCATCGACGACCGCCCGGGGACCGAGGCGATCCCGGACTTCCTGCTGTCGGTGGACGAGAACCCGGCCATGCTGCTCGGCTCGCGCATCGCCCAGGCCGTGGCTGCGCTGCTCGTCGCGGGCATCTTCTACTACCTGTTCCGCGCGCTCCAGACGCGCGAGGCGGGCGTGCCGTCCTGGTTCGTCTACCTGATCTTCGCGGGACCGGCGCTCTACGCCATCGGGCTCGTGATCGGGGCCGTCGGCCAGCTCGACGTGGCCTCCGACTTCGCAAACGGCGAGCCGATCCGCGGCGAGGCGGGCGAGGACCGCGCCGACCGGCTGCTCGAGGACAACGCGAGCGCGGCGGTGTTCGGGCTCAACTTCGCCGGCCAGGTCGCGACCGCGTTTCTGTTCGTGATGCTCCCGCTGCGGGCGCGCCGGGTCGGGCTGCTCAGCCCCTTCATGGGCATCCTGGGAGTCGTCACGGGCGCGCTGCTGGTGCTCCAGATCGTGCCCGTCGTTCCCGTGATCATCCAGGCCTTCTGGCTCGGTGCGCTGGGGACGGTCTTCCTGGACAAGTGGCCGGGTGGGCGCGGGCCCGCATGGGAGAGCGGTGAGGCGGAGCCGTGGCCGACGCCGGCCCGGCGCGGCGCCCAGCAGGCGGACGGGGACGGCCCGGGCGAATCGCTTCTCGACCCCTCCGAGCGCCCGGAGCCCGAGCCAGTGCCGGACCGGCCGAGCTCGCGCAAGCGGCGCCGCAACCGCTAAGGGGTCAGGTCTTGCATTCCAGCACGCGGGCTCGCAGAGCCCGCGGGATGCTGGAATGCAAGACCTGACCCTTCAGCCGGGCAGGACGAGCAGCACGTCGCCGAACTCGTGGCGCAGGTAACCGTGCTCGCGGGCACTCGCGTAGGCACGGTCGAGCAGCCCGGCGCCCGCCACTCCCTCGAGCAGCTGCAGATGTGAGGAGCCGCGGTCGTGAAAGCCGCTCAGGACGCCTTCGACGGTGCGCAGGGGCCGCCCGGCGCCGATCACGAGATGCGTCCATCCGGCCGCGGCGCGCACGCGCCCGTCCGGTTCGGCCGCGGACTCGAGTGCGCGCACCGAGGTGGTGCCGACGACGATCACGCGGCCGCCGAGCGAGCGCGCGAGGTTGATGCGCGCGGCGCTCGCCTCGGAGACCTCGAAGCGCTCCGGGTAGGGCGGCTCACCGCGCTCGAGCGACGACACGCCTGTGTGCAGGAGAACCGGCACCACGTCGACGCCGCGCGCCACCAGGCGCGTGATCGCCTCAGCCGTGAAGGGCCGGCCCGCGCTCGGCATCTCGGCGCTGCCGGGCTCGTTCGCATAGACGTTCTGGTAGGCGCCGAGCGGCCAGTTGCCGGCCGCGTGGCCGTAGCGGATCGGGCGCCCGTGGGCCTCGAGGTACTCGATCAGGTCACGACCGCCGAGCCGCAGGTCGGCCACCCAGAGCCGCGAGCCGAGATGACCGGCGAGCAGCTCCACCTCGCCGCCGGCAGGGAGCTGCAGGCGCTGGCCGGCGTGGCCGCCGCGCCGTCGTCCGTCGCTCGTTCGCAGTTCGATGATCCATCGTCCCGGCTCCTCGCCGGGCGCGGGCGTCGAGAGGTGAAGGAGCACGCGGGCGCCGCCGGCCGCGCGGGCCGGCAGCGCCGCGGGCAGCGTCCGAGAGGTGTTCACGACGAGGACGTCGGGCGGGCCGAGCAGCTCGGGCAGCTCGTCGAAGTGGCCGTGATGGAGCGAGCCGTCCGCGGGGTCCACCACGAGCATCAGCACGCGGTCCCGGCCCATGCCCCGCTGCTCCGGCGGCCGCTCGGCCTCGCGCAGCTCGGGTGGAGGCGCGGTCGAGACGATCATGCGGCCAGCTCCACGAGCTCGGCGGCACGGTAGCGCCCGCTCGGCAGCTCTCCTTCGATCAGCGCGAGCAGGCCGGGAACGCTCTCCTCCGGGAGCGGCCGATCCGAGATGTCCTCACCCGGGAAGGCGTCCTGGTGCATCCGCGTGCGCATGTCGCCCGGGTCGACCGCGTACACGCGCAAGTCCGGCTGCTCGGCGGCGAGCACGGTCGTGAGCTGCTCGAGCGCGGCCTTCGACGAGCCGTAGCCGCCCCAGCCCTCGTACGCCTCGATGGCGGCGTCGGAGGTGACGTTGAGGATCGCCGCGCGCTCTGAGAGCAGCGGCCGCGCCAGCTGGAACAGCCGCAGCGGCGCGAGCACGTTGACGCGGTAGAGGGCTTCGAGCTCGGCGAGGGGATAGCTCTCGAGCGGCGGCAGCGGGCTGGGGCCGAGCCCGCCCGCGTTGTTGACCACGAGCTCGACGCGCGGTCCGGCAGCCGCGACGAGCGCGCGCCGGTGCGCCTCGCTCGACATGTCGCCCGGCAGCGCCACCACCTCGGTGAGCGCCGCGAGCCGGCCGCGGGCGGCCTCGAGCTCGTCCTCGCCGCGGGCGTCGACGACGAGCCGCCAGTCACGCCTGGCCAGCTCCGTCGCGAGCGCCAGCCCGAGGCCCCGGGATGCGCCTGTGACGATTGCGGTGGACATGGCGCCGAATCTAGGTGCGGAGCGGTCCCGGCCACCATCGGACGTTGGGCCTAGGACCTGGGGCGGAGCGCCCTAGGAGTCGACCCAGCCGCGGCGCACGGCGAGCACGGCGGCCTGGGTGCGGTCGCTCACGCCGAGCTTCGCGAGGATGCTGCTCACGTGGGCCTTGACCGTCTTCTCGGCGATGCCGAGCTCGCGTGCAATCAGCTTGTTCGGCAGGCCGCGCGCGACGAGTCCCAGCACCTCGCGCTCCCGCGGCGTGAGTCCGCCGTCGAGCTGCGCGGCGGCCGGCGCGCTCTCGCTCAGCTCGCGCATCACCCGGGCCGTGACGGCGGGGTGGAGGAGCGCCTGGCCCGCGTTGACGGTGCGAATCGCGCGCACGAGCTCCTCCGGCTCGACGTCCTTGAGGAGGTACCCGGCCGCCCCGGCACGCACGGCGGGGAGCAGCTTGTCGTCGTCGAGGAAGCTCGTGAGGGCTATCACGCGCGTATCGGGGCGCTCACGCAGGATGCGCCGGGTCGCCTCGATGCCGTCGAGCGCCGGCATGACGAGGTCCATCAGGACGACGTCGGGATGTCCGTCCAGCGCGGCGGCGACGGCCTCCTCGCCGTCGCAGGCGTCGGCCACCACCTCGATGTCGTCCTGCAGCTCGAGAAAGGTGCGCAGGCCCTGACGGACGACCGCGTGGTCATCCGCGATCAGCACGCGAATCGCCAAGCGGCACCTCCAGCCCGATCCTCGCTCCGGCGCCCGGTCGCGACTCGACGCTGAGCCTGCCGCCGAGCGCATCGGCGCGCTCCTCCATCGACGTGAGCCCGAGCCGCCGCGAGCGCAGCGCGGCGGACTCCGGTTCGAAGCCCACGCCGTCGTCCTCCACCGTCAGCAGCAGCCGTCCGTTCGGCTCCGAGAGCCGCACCGCGATGTGAGCGGCGCCCGAGTGGCGCAGCGCGTTGCCGAGCGCCTCCTGGGCGATCCGGAACACCTCCGCCGCCGGTCCCGGGGCGAGGCTCGCGCCGCCGGCGAGTTCGAGCTCGATCTCGCGCCGGTGGACGCGCCGCAGCACGTCGACGTGCTTGCGCAGAGCGGGGCCGAGCCCGTCCGTCTCGAGCGCGGCCGGGCGCAGCTGGAAGACGAGCGAGCGCAGCTCCTCGGCCGCCTCCTGTGAGAGCTCGCCGAGCCTGTCGACCTGCTCGCGGGCCGCATGCGGGTCGCGCTCCAGCAGGACGCTCGCGGAGCGCGCGGCCAGCCCGAGGCCGAACAGCTTCTGGACCACCGAGTCGTGCAGATCGCGGGCCAGCCGGTTGCGCTCCTCGATCGTGCTCAACTCGCGGCTGCGCTCGTAGAGCCGCGCGCTCTCGATCGCGAGCGCCGCGTGCGCCGCCAGCATCTCGATCAGGTGCTGGTCCTCGTCCGTGAACTCGTCGGCGCCCTCGCGGTCGGTGAGGTAGAAGGCGGCGATGATGCCGGCGCGGGAGGTGATCGGGACGCCGAGGAAGGAGCCCATGCGTGGGTGGGTGCGGGGCCACCAGCCGCGGAAGCGCGGGTCGCGCGTGATGTCCGGGGTGCGCTGCGAGGTCTCCGACTCGAGCATCGCGCCGAGCAGCCCGTGCGTGCGGGGCAGCGGCCCCATCGCTGCGACCTCCTCCTCGGTCATCCCCGCCGTGATGAACTGCGCGAAGCCGCCCTCCCCGTCGGGGATGCCGAGCGCTGCGTAGCGCGCCCGCGCGAGCCCGCGCGCCACCTCGACGATCCGCTCGAGCACCCGCTCGACGGAGCGCTCGGCCGCGATGGCGAGCACGGCCTCGTTCATGGCCTCGAGCGCGTCGGCCGACCTGTCGGGCAGCGGGGTCAGGTCTTGCATTCCAGCACGCGGGGGCGCAGCCCCCGCGAGGTGCTGGAATGCAAGACCTGACCCTTAGGCGATCGAAGGGGCCTCCGGCAGGCGCTCGAGTGCCGCCTCCATGTCCGCCTCCGAGAACTCCGGGTCCTCGAGCTTCCCGGCGAGGTAGGCGTCATAGGCCGACATGTCGAAGTGGCCGTGGCCGCAGAGGTTGAACAGGATCACCCGCTCCTCGCCGGCCTGCTTGGCCGCCTCGGCCTCGTCGAGTACAGCCCGGATGGCGTGCGATGGCTCGGGTGCCGGCAGGATCGCCTCGGTGCGTGCGAAGCGGATCGCCGCATCGAAGGTCTCGTTCTGGCGGTAGGCGCGCGGCTCCACGAGCCCCGCCTTGACCAGCCCGGAGACCATCGGCGAGTCGCCGTGGTAGCGCAGACCGCCCGCATGCACCGGGGGCGGCACGAAGTCGTGTCCGAGCGTGTACATGGGCATCAGCGGGGTGAGCCCGACCGTGTCGCCGAAGTCGTAGCGGTAGGCGCCGCGCGTGAGCGTCGGGCAGGCAGCCGGCTCGGCGGCGACGAAGCGCGCCTTCGCGTCGCCGCGCAGCACGCGCCGCAGGAACGGGAACGCCATCCCGGCGAAGTTCGACCCGCCGCCCACGCAGCCGACGATCACGTCCGGCTCGTCGCCCGCCATCTCCATCTGGGCCATTGCCTCCTGCCCGATCACCGTCTGGTGCAGGCAGACATGGTTCAGGACCGAACCGAGCGCGTAGTTCGTGCCCTCGCTGCTCGCGGCGACCTCGACCGCTTCGGAGATGGCGATCCCGAGCGACCCGGTGCCATGCTCGGCCTGCGAGCGACCCGCCGCGGTCGTGTCGCTCGGGGAACGGATGACGGTCGCCCCCCAGCTCTCCATCATGGCGCGCCGGTACGGCTTCTGGTCGTAGCTCGCTCCGACCATGTAGACGACGCACTCGAGCCCGAACAGCGAGCATGCGAGCGCGAGCGCCGAGCCCCACTGGCCCGCTCCGGTCTCGGTCACGAGCCGCTCCGTCCCGGCTTCCTTGTTGGCGTAGGCCTGGGCGACCGCGCTGTTCGGCTTGTGCGAGCCGGCCGGTGAGACGCCCTCGTACTTGTAGTAGATGCGCGCCGGCGTATCGAGCGCCCGCTCGAGCCGGTGCGCCCGGTAGAGCGGGGTCGGGCGCCAGAGCCGGTAGACCTCGCGCACCTGCTCCGGGATCTCGACCTCCGGCTGCATCGAGACCTCTTGGCCGATCAGCTCCATCGGGAAGATGGGCGTCAGGTCGTCAGGTCCCGCCGGCTCCATCGTGCCGGGGTTGAGAGGGGGCAGCGGTTCGCCTGGAAGGTCGGGCAGGAGGTTGACCCAGTGCGTCGGGATGCGGTCCTCGGTGAGCGTGAACTTCGTCTGTGCGGTCACCCCGGCGATCCTAACCGGGCGGCTAGCATCGCCGTTCAATGAAGCGGCCCTCGCGGACGCGCCTCGTGGCGCTCGCTGTCCTGCTCGCGGTGGCCGCGCCGCTCGTGGTCCTGGCGCTTGCGGGGAGCGGCGACGATGAGGCGGATGAGCGTCCCGCCGGCCTGCGCGTCGAGCGCTCGCCCGGCGGCCTCCCGGAGATCACCATCTACCTCGAGGACCGTTCTCTCAACAAGCGCTCGACGACGGGCGGCGCCGCGAAGGTCGTGGTCGAATGCGTCGACGCCGGCGGGCGGATCGTCTGGAACCGCCCGGAGCGCTGGCCCTTCACGGACACCGACCAGGGGACGCTCAACCCGCACGCGCACATCGGCATGGACCCGGCCCTGCTTGACCGCATCGCCCGCTGCCGAATCACCGGCACCGACCCGCCGCTCGAGGGCCGTTTGCTCTAGCGCCACTGAGCGATCGCTCTCACGCGTTGTAGACGCAAAATCGAGTTAGGCACAATTCAGCCAGCAGTCTTCAAACCAATGGGAGGTGACGGATGATCGGTGCGTTGATCCTCGGTTTGGTCGCAGGATTCATCGGGCGGGCGCTCGTTCCGAACGACGCTTTCGCCGGCATGTCGGGTCCGAAGTCGTGGGGGATCTCGATCGTGCTCGGTCTCGTCGGCGCGCTGCTCGGCTACGTGATCTTCACGCTCGGCCTCGGCATCGGTGACGACGACGCCTTCGACCTCGGCGGCATCATCAGCGCCATCATCGGCGTCGTAATCGTGCTGCTGATCGCCGGCTTCGTCTTGCGCCGTACGGGAGGAGGCGGGCGCCAGACCCCGCGTCCGGCCGCCTGATAACCGGCTAAACCGCGCCGGCCGCCGTCGCCACCTCGGCATAGGCGGCGGCCGGATCGGTCGATCCGAAGATCGAGGAGCCCGCCACGAACAGCGTGGCGCCGGCCGCCGCGCACGCGCGCGCCGTGGCGGCGTCGATTCCGCCGTCCACCTCGATCGGCATGTCCGGCCCGAGCAGCTCGCGCAGCTGGGCCACCTTCGCCGTCGAGCTCTCGATGTAGGGCTGACCGCCCCAGCCGGGGTTGACGGTCATGCAGAGCAGGTGGTCGAACATCTCCGTTAGCCCGGCCACCGCCTCGGGCGGGGTCGCGGGGTTGAGGGCGAGCGCCGAGTGCAGGCCGGCGTCGCGCACGGCCTTGAGCGCGTAGTGGACGTGGGGCGTCGCTTCCCAGTGGACGATCAGCGTGTCCGCACCGGCGGCGGCGAAATCGTCGACGCGCCGCTCGGGCCGCTCGACCATCAGGTGCACGTCGAGGACGCCGCCGCGCTCGTGCACCAGGTCGCGCAGCGCCTTGACGACCAGGTCTCCGATCGAGATCGGTGGAACGAAGTGGCCGTCCATGACGTCGACGTGGATGACACGCGCGCCCGCGTCCATCACCTGCTCGACCTGCTCGCCGAGGCGGGCGAAGTCGGCGGCGAGGATCGAGGGGGCGACCCGCACGTCTCGCATGAGGTCGTGTGCCATCGCGGGCGACCCTACCTACAACGACAGAGGGCCCGGTTGCCCGGGCCCCCCGTCTACCTCAGGGGAACCTCTATTCAGCCCTCGTCGCGGTCCTCGGAGGGGTTCTCCGTCCGGTTCTCCTCCTGGTCCTCGACCTGGTCGAGCGAGGTGATGTCGCTCTGACGCCGGACCTCGCAGTCGGGGTCCAGCTGATCGAACTGGTCGGTGACCACGAGGTCGCGGCCCTCGCCGCAGTGGACGATGTCGAGCTCGCCGTCGCGGACCATGATGCGGTCACGCCCGGTCCCGCCGGTGAGCTCGTCTCCCTCGGGATCGCCGATCGCGGTCACGTCGACACGCGCCAGTGCCCAGAGGACGTCGGCGCCGTCGCCGCCGTCCGACTTGTCACGGCCGGGGTTGGCGAAGAGCTTGTCGGCTCCGCCGCCTCCGGTCTGAACGTCGTCACCCTGCCCGCCGGACATGAAGTCGCGGCCGGCGCCGCCGTTCAGGGTGTCGTTGCCGACACCGCCGTGCAACCGCTCGCAGCGGAAGAAGCCATCGCTGCGCGCCCGGCCGAGCCGAGCGCTTGCGCCCAGCCGATTGAACGAGAAGCCCGCGCCGCCGTCGACCGTATCGTCGTCCGGACCGGCGAAGATCCGGTCGCAGCCGGGCCCGCCGTTCAGGTTGTCGATCCCGGCGTTGCCGGTGATGAGGTCGAAGCCGCCGCCGCCGACGACCGTGTCGTTGCCGGCGTTCGCATGCAGCACGTCGCCGCGCCTGCCCGCGAAGCCGCCGCCGCCATTGATCGAGTCGTCGCCGAGCCCGCCGCGGACGAAGTCACGGCCCGAGCCGCCGTCGACGGCGTCGTTGCCCTCGCCGCCGAGCAGCGCGTCCCAGCCGGACTCGCCGTTCAGGGTGTCGTCACCCGCCGATCCGCGGACACCGTCCGCGTTCGGCCCGGCGTTGACGGTGTCGTTACCCGAGCCGGCGTGCACGAGGTCGCGGCCGGCCAGAGCGTTGACGCCGTCGTCGCCGCCCTTGGCCAGGATCCGGTCGTGGAACGGCGTCCCGGTCAGGGTGTTCGGACCATCGTCGCCGACGATCCTCGCCGCCATCGCAGCCGTGGCCACGATGAGCGAGAGCGCTACGGCGCCCGTGATGATGAAGATGAGCCTGTTGCTACGCTGGCTCAAGGGGCATCCTCCTTGTGGTGGTGGGTGCCCCTCCAACCGTTCTTGGGAGAAAAAGTTGCGCGCCGGGCGGCTAGGTGCGCGTGGTCTGCCGCGCGTGGGCCCGGATCTCGGACAGGATGCGCTCGAGCCGCGGCTCCGTGTCGCGATCGACGAAGCTCATCGCCGCCGCCACCGACGGGTGGATGCGGGCAATCTCCGCGTGCAGCGCGTGCGCCACGGCGCGATACGCCGGATGCCCCTCGCGCCCTGAGCGCAGCTCGATGAGGTGCATCGCCTCGCGCGCGTTCATGTCGAGGATGTAGCGGATCCGGAAGCCGAGGCAGAGCGCGTAGGGCGCGAGCTCCGGACGGCCGAGCCCGACGATCCGCTCGTGCTCGGCGCCTGAGCGCTCGATCCCGGCGCGGTAGGCGTCGGCCACGCCCGCGGCCTCCAGCTCCTCGGGCACGCCCGCACCCAGCTCGGGGCCCAGCGTCTGCCACTGGATCGTGAGCATGCGATGGCGCTGGAGGTCGCGGAAGGCCCCGTAGTCGGAGACGACCTCGAAGCGATAGCGGAGCGCCTCGAAGCCGCGGCCCGGGCGGTGGCGGCGGTTGCGCCGCTCGCCGACGAGCTCAGCAAGCATCGTCGCGCGCTCGTCCGGCGGCAGGTTGCGAACGGCGGCGCGGGCCTCGTCCTCCGAGCACGAGGCCGCCTCGAACAGGAGGGCCGCCAAGAGCTGCTCCTCGCTCCCCTCGACGGACAGCAGGCGCACGGCCGGACCTGCGGCCGCCTCGCCGCGCGAGCGGTCGAGGCCGAGACGGGCCGCCCAGTGCTCGGCGCTGCGGCCGCGCTCCTCGAGGTAGGAGATCCACTCGCCGCCGCGATCGGGCCGCTCGACGCGGGCGACGAAGCTCGGCATCACGGCCTTCAGCTCGGCCAGAACCATCGTTGCGTAGTCGCGCGCCTCGGGGAGCGGCGACGCGAACAGCCGCAGCAGCAGCTGCTCGTAGGCCTGGCCGGTTGCGAATATGCCGACGTGCGACAGCGACGCGGCCGGCAGCAGCCCGCGCAGCAGGTCGAGCGCCTTGGCCTTGATCGAGCCACGGTGCGCCGCCTCGGGTTGGTTCGGGTCGCGCGGGAAGCGCTCCTCCGCCCAAGCCATCACGCGCGGCAGCGCCTCGGCGTAGGTGTCGAACAGGAAGTTCATCGCGGCCTCGTACTCCGGCCCGAGCTCGGCGCTGCGCCAGTAGCGGTAGCCGAGTCCCTCACCCATCGGAGCGTCGTACGGCATGTAGCGCGTCGACTGCTCGAGGTAGGCGGCGAGCCGCCCGCGCTGGAGCAGCTTCGTCATCACGTTCGAGACCCACTCGCAGGCGATGTGGGCGCCGCCCAGCTGCGCGACCGAGTCGTCGCCGTAGCCGAGGAAGATGCGCTCGTAGAGGGCGCGGGCGCGCTCGCCCTCCTCGCCGTCGAACGGGGCACCGGGCGCGGCGTCGCCTGCGAACTCGTCCAGGTACATCCGCCGCAGCGTCCCCTGGTAGCGGGAGTAGCGCGCGAACATCGCCCCCTTGACCGTCTCCGGCAGGCCGACCAGCGCGAACACCGGCCGGTCGAGGTTCGTGAAGTGCGGCGCGAGCAGAGCCCGCTCGGCGTCGCTGAAGGTCTCGACCGGGTAGTCCATGGGCCGGGCCACGATAGCGCCGGTCCCGGCGGGCCTGCGCGTCAGGCGATCCGCACGTCGAGGACCCGCTCGAGGCGGGCCTCCTCGTCGTCGATGGGCACCGCCTTGTCGAGGTGCATGTCCATACGGCGGCCGTCGATCACGAGCGTCGCGACCTGATTGTCGAACCACGGGCCGCCGCCCGAGAGCCGCCAGCGGATGCCGGGATCCTCGACGCCGGCGCGCTTCGCGAGCTTCTCCCAGGCCCACTTGAACGGGCGGGACATGCCCATCCGGATGATCCTGCGCTCCTTGCCGTCGAGCGGGTTGCGGTAGGGCGAACAGACGGCCTGCCAGATGGCGCTCTCCACCCCGGACCCTTTCGGATAGGCGATCTCGAAGAGGTAGGCGTGGTGAACGTCGCCCGAGAGCGTCACGATCGACGCCGGCGATCTGCCGTGCTCCCCGGATCCGACGGCGCGCTGCAGCTCGACCATCTTGTGGAACGAGCGCTGGAACGCGCCCCAGTGCTCGAGGTCGAACTCCTGTCGCACCCACTCGCCGAAGCCGGCCATGCGCTGGCCCAGTGCGCCGCCGGCCACCGCCTCGCTCCAGGCCTCGGCGTACTGCATCCCCGGACCGAGCAGGTAGGGGAGCGAAGTGCCGAGCAGGAGGTGATCGAAGTCGCCCTGGGTGTGCTCGACGATCCAGTCCCACTCGGCGTCGTCGACCATCTGGCGGTCGTCCTCCTCGAGCACACGCCCGGCGCGAGCGTCGATCACGATCAGCCTCGTGCGGCCGATGTCGCGGCAATAGCTCCAGCGGCTGCCGGAGCGCTCGCGGTCGCCGCCATGGACGAACTCGCGCAGCACCTGCTCACCGTCGTCGGTCTCCTTGAGCCGGGCGAGCACCGGGTCGTCGCGGATCAGCTCAGGCGTGAGGTTGCCGAGATGCTGGTAGACCCAGTACGACATCATCGCGCCGATGCAGTGCTCCTCCCACCAGTCCGTCGCGCGCATCTCCTCGAGCCACTTCTCGGAGATGTTCCAGTCGTCATGCACGTCGTGGTCGTCGAAGATCATCGACGAGGGAATCGTCGAGAAGAGCCAGCGGATCTCGGGGTCGGACCAGCTCTCCTTATAGAGCTCGGTGTACTCCTCGAAGTCGAGGACGCGCCGGCCCGGCGGCTGGTCCATGTCGCGGCGCGTCTCGATGAACGCCATCGTCGCCGGCGAAACCTCGTCGGCGTACACCTGGTCGCCGAGCAGCAGCAGCACGTCCGGCCACTCCTCGCGCGACTGCTTCTGCATCCGCTCGGCGAGCGTGTGGAGGGCGTCGATCTCGCGCCCGCGCTCGTCCTCGTCCTTGCGCAGCGAGTAGGGGGGCGTGTGAGGCGCGGCAACACGGCACGAGCCGAACAGCATCTGGAGCGGGCGTTCCTTCGGGTAGGTCTTGAAGGCGCTCGGTGGGCGATCGTCGCCCGGCTCCGGCCAGACGACCTCGCCGTCGAGCTTCACCTCGTACTCATGCCAGCTACCCGGCTCCAGGCCGCCGGCGATGACGAGCGCGTAGTGATGCCCGCACACGCGGAAGGTCCGCTCGCTGGTACCGAGCACCTCGACCTCGCAGGGCTCGTCCGTCTCCATCCAGAAAACGGCCTCATCCTCGCTCACGAAGCGAAGAAGGGGACCGAGGATCAGGCTTGGCATCCAGGGACCCTACCCCTCGTTCGAGGGGCCAACACACGTGTACTAGCTTTTCGGCTCTGGAGTCGGATCTTCAGACTGTGGGCCGCTCGATCCACTCCGCGTTCCCCACGCGGACGCGCAATCCCTTGCGTGCGCTGGACGAGAAGGCGATGGCGCTCGCCTCCCAGGACGCGGAGCTGCGGGCGGCTCTCTTCCGCTTCGTGGATGTGACCCCGGCCTGCCGCTCGCTCGACGATCTCGCCCGCCATCTGACCGCCTACCTGGACGAGGTGGACGAGCGCCCGCCGCCGATCGAGGCGGCGATGAGGATGTCCGGCACGCGCGCCGGGCGCGCCGCCCTCGGTGCGGCCGCAGCGGCGGGTGTGCGCCACATGGCGCACCGCTTCATCGTCGGCGAGACCCCGCGCGAGGCGATCAAGCCGATCCGGCATCTGTGGGAGCACGGCGCGGGGGTGTCGCTCGACCTGCTCGGCGAGGCGACCGTCACCTCGGCTGAGGCGGACCGCTACGCCGAGCGCTGCATGGACGCCCTCGAGACGCTCGCCGCCGCCGCGCCCGCCTGGCCGGCGCGTCCGGTGCTCGAGGAGGACTCGCTCGGGCTGGTGCCGCGCGTGAACCTCTCGGTGAAGGTGTCGGCGCTGAGCCCGCTGCTGCGGCCCGAGGCGCCCGACGTCGGCCGCGACGACGCGGCTCGCCGCATGCGCCCGCTGCTCGTGCGCGCACGCGAGCTGGGCGCGCACCTGCACATCGACATGGAGTCGGTCGACACGCTCGAGGCGACGATGGGGCTCGTCTTCGACATGCTCGGCGACCTGGAGCTCCGGGACGGGCCGTCCACCGGGGTCGTGCTCCAGGCCTACCTGCGCGAGTCGCCCGAGCAGCTCGAGCAGGTGATCGCCTGGGCCCGGTCGACGCCGCGCCGCTCGCCGCTCGTCGTGCGGCTCGTCAAGGGCGCCTACTGGGACCACGAGGTGGTCGACGCCCGCCAGCACGGCTGGACGCCCCCCGTGTTCGAGGAGAAGCGCGACTCGGACCGCAACTTCGAGGTGCTGACGCAGCGGCTGCTGGAGGCGTGGCCGCACGTGCGGCCCGCGATCGCCTCGCACAACCTGCGCTCGGTGGCGCATGCGATCGCCGTCAACCGCGAGCTCGGTCGCGCGGATGGGGATCTCGAGCTGCAGGTGCTGCGCGGCCTCGGCGACGACCTGGCGGCTGCGTTGGCGTCGCTCGGGATGCGCGTGCGGATCTACTGCCCGGTGGGGGACATGGTCGCGGGCATGGCCTACCTGGTCCGGCGGCTGCTCGAGAACACCTCGAACGAGTCCTTCCTGGGCGATCAGCAGCGCGGGGTGTCGATCGACGAGCTGCTGGCGGCGCCGTGACGCCGCCCGGGTTCCGCAACGAGCCGATCCTGGAGCTGCGCCGCGCGGCGGTGCGCTCGTCACTCGCCGATGCCCTGCGCGAGCTCGATGCACGGCTGCCGCTCGAGGTGCCGGTTCTGATCGGCGGGGACCGCGCCGACCTTGGCGGGCTCGACTCCACCGACCCGGGGGCGCCCGAGCGCGTTGTCGCGCGCGCCGGCTCGGCGGGCGAGGACGAAGCGGCCGAGGCGGTGGGAGCGGCCGTCGAGGGCTTCCGCGACTGGGGTACACGCTCGGCCTCCGAGCGGGCGTCCGTGTTGCGGGATGCCGCCGAGCGCCTGCGCTCGCGGCGGCTCGAGCTGGCGGCGCTCCAGGTGCGCGAGTGCGCGAAGCCGTGGTCCGAGGCGGACGCCGACGTCTGCGAGGCGATCGACTTCCTCGAGTACTACGCCGCCGAGGCGGTCGAGCTCGGGCGCGGGAGAGAGCTGCTCCAGGTGCCCGGTGAGCGCAACACGATGCGCTACGCCCCGCGCGGGGTGGCGGCCGTGATCGCGCCCTGGAACTTCCCGCTGGCGATTCCCTGTGGGATGACCGCGGCGGCGCTGGCCGCGGGCAACGCGGTCGTCCTGAAGCCGGCCGAGCAGTCGCCGGCGAGCGCCGGAGCCTTGGTGGAGGCGCTGCACTCGGCGGGCGTGCCTTCTTCGGCGCTGGCGCTGCTCCCCGGCTACGGCGAGGCCGGCGCGGCGCTCGTGCGCGATCGGCGCGTCCACGTGATCGCCTTCACCGGCTCGGGAGCGGTCGGACTCGACATCGTTCGCGCGGCCGCGGAGACGCCGGACGACCAGGGCCACGTCAAGCGCGTGGTGTCCGAGATGGGCGGCAAGAACTGCGTGATCGTCGACTCCGACGCCGATCTCGACGACGTCGTCCCCGAGCTGATCCACTCGGCCTTCGGCTTTGCGGGCCAGAAGTGCTCGGCCGCCGCGCGCGCGCTCGTACACGAGGCCGTCGCGGAGCGGCTCGTCGAGCGGCTCGCGGGAGCGGTGCGCGTCCTCGACGTCGGCCAGGCCGAGAGCTTCGCGACCGAGGTGCCGCCCGTGATCGACGAGGAGGCGCAGGCGCGGGTGCTGCGCTACCGCTCGCTCGCCGCCGACGGGATCGCCGCCAGCGCCGACGACGTGCCCGCGAGTGGGTGGTTCGTGCCCCCGACGGTGGCGTTCGACCTGCCGGAGGAGTCGCCCGTGAACCGCGAGGAGGTCTTTGGGCCGCTGCTGTCTGTCACGGCGGTCCGCGACGTGGACGCCGCCATGGACATCGTCGACTCGCTGCCGATGGCCCTGACCGGCGGTCTCTTCTCGCGCTCGCCGGCGACGATCGAGCGAGTGGTCGAGCGTTCGCCGGTCGGCAATCTCTACGTGAACCGCGGCATCACGGGCGCGATGGTCGGTCGGCAGCCGTTCGGAGGAAACCGCCGCTCCGGCGTCGGCTCGAAGGCCGGCGGCCCGGACTACCTGCTGCAGTTCGTGGAGCCCCGCATCGTCACGGAGAACACGATGCGGCACGGGATTCCCGTGGAATGAGGAGCGCTCCGGCTCCGAATTCGGCCTCCGCCCCCACTAGAGTGATGGCCGCCTTGGCGGCTCCCAGCTTCGATCTTCAATCCCATTCCCTCCATTCGGACGGCGCTCTGCCCGCCGCGCAGGTCGTCGAGAACGCCGCCGCTGCGGGGGTCGAGCTGCTCGCGCTCTCCGATCACGACACCATCGACGGAGTCGACGAGGCGCTCGCGGCCGGGGCGGTGCACGGTGTCCGGGTGGTGCCGGCCACCGAGATCTCGGCGGTCGACGGGGAATACGAGGACCTGCATGTGCTCGGCTACGGGATCGACCACCGCAGCGCGCTGCTGGGCGAGCGGCTGAAGGACGCGCGCGCCGATCGCGAGCGCCGCGCCGAGGCGATGGCGGACAAGCTGCGGGCGCTCGGGTTTGCCGTGGACCCCGCGCCGATCGAGGCACGCAAGGCGGCGGGTAAGCCGGTCGGCAGGCCGCACCTCGCCGCCGCAGTGCTCGCTCACCCCGGGAACGCCGAGCGCCTCGCGGCGGAGGGTCACGAGGACGTGTCGTCGTTCATCCCGGCCTATCTGATCCAGGGCAAGCCGGGCTACGTCGCGCGCACGCATCCGACCGTGGAGGACGCGATCGCCTGGATCCACGAGGCGGCCGGCGTGGCGGTCTGGGCGCACCCGTTCTGGGACATCAAGAGCGACGAGGAGGTCCTTGCCGCGATCGACCGCTACCGCGCGGCAGGGCTCGACGGGATCGAGGTCTTCTACGCGTCACACACGAAGGAGCAGACGCTCCTGCTCGCCGACCGCTGCGCCGAGCTCGGCCTGCTGGCCACCGGCTCGTCCGACTACCACGGGCCGGAGCATCGCCTGTTCAGCCGCTTCCGGGACTTCGACGTCCACGGGCGCGAGCCGAACCTCGGGCCGATCCCGCACGGCACGCTCGCCGCACCCACCCGCTCGCTGGACAGCACCGGGCTCTGCTTCTGGCTGACCGGCCTCTCCGGCTCCGGAAAGTCGACCGTGGCTCGTCTCGCCGCCGGTCGCCTGCGCGACCGCGGCCACCGCGTCGAGGTGCTCGACGGCGACGACGTGCGCCAGAACCTCTGCGCCGGGCTCGGCTTCTCGCCGGAGGACCGCAGGGAGAACGTGCGGCGCATCGCCTGGGTCGCCGACATCCTCTCGCGCAACGACGTGATCACCTTCGCCGCCGCTGTGTCGCCCTATCGCTCGATGCGGGAGGAGGCGCGCGCCCGAATGGGGACGCGCTTCGTCGAGGTCTACGTCCGCGCGTCGGTCGACGAGTGCGAGCGCCGCGACGTCAAGGGGCTCTATCAGCGTGCTCGCGCGGGTGAGATCAAGGGCTTCACCGGCGTCTCCGACCCCTATGAGGAGCCGGCCTCGCCCGAGCTCACGCTCGACACCGAGACGGAGACGATCGAGCAGTCCGCCGAGCGGCTGATCGAGCACGTCGACGAGCGGCTCGCGGGCGCGCGCCCGCCGGCCGCGACCAGCGCCTGACGCGGGCTCGCTAGGCCGCCGCGTAGCGCTGAGCGCTGCGCGCCTTGCGCTTCTCGGCCTCGACCTCGCGGTCCTTCGGCGGCGCCGAGGTCACCAGCGCGTCGAGCAGGCGTGCCGATGCGTCGGCGACCTCCTCGATGGCGCGTTCGAAGGCCTCCTCGTTCGCCTGCGACGGCTTCGTGTAGCCGCTGATCTTGCGTACGTACTGGAGAGCTGCGGAGCGCACCTCGTCCTCGGTTGCGGGCGGCTCGAAGTTATGGAGAGGGCGGATGTTCCTGCACATGCGTCCGAGCTTAGGGCACGCCGAACGCGCTCGGCGGATAGCGCTTGAAGTGCCCGAAGCGGGTGCCCTTCGGCGGGCTCTCCCAGTCCGTTGCGAGGCGCGCGAGTGTCAGTGCCCGCGGCAGGTACCAGTCGATCTTGCGGCCCTGGCAGCTCTGGGCGTAGCCCGGCCGGTTGATCCACAGGTAGGCGTCGACCAGCGGGTGCGAGGTGGCTGTGGTCGGGGCGGGCCCGAGGCCGCGCATCCCGGGGTTGCACCAGATGTTGATGCGCCGCCCGTTGGCGGCCTTGTAGTGCACCGGCCCGCGGCCGTTCTGCGAGGTGTTGATGACGAAGTGCTTCCCGCCCAGGCGACGCGAGAGGTCGATCCCGTGCCGGATGTTCGCGGCGGTCCAGTCGTAATGGGTGACGTTCAGCATGAAGCCACGCACCTTCGAGATGCCGATCTTGCGCAGCTTCTTCGCCGTCCGCCGCGCCGGCTCCCAGTCGGAGGCACCCGCCTCGAGGTAGATCGTCGCGCCGGATAGCCGCGAGAGCGCGTCCACGCCGTAGCGCAGAAGGCGGATACGGTCGTCGCGGCGACTGGGCGCAAGGCAGTCGATCGTGCCGACGGAGTCCGGCTCGAACGCGATCACCACACGGTCGCCACCGATCGCGCGCGCCAGATTTCTGTACCAGGCCCGCACGCGCCGGTCCGCCGCCGGCCCGCCGGCCGTGTAGCTCGGGCTGCACTGGGTGGACTCGGCGCGCAGCACTGCGATCACCGGCACCGTGCCCTGGGCCTTGGCGCTGTCGATGATGCGCCTGACCTTGAAGTGGAAGCGCGGCCGCGTGAAACGCCCGACCCAGACGGCCCTCGGCTCGCGCGCGATCTTCCAGATCAGGTCGGCCTGGCGCGTGCGGCCCTGGCGCTGGAGATGGCGCCAGGAGCTCATCGCCGGCGCCTCCGGGTCGTTGTACAGCGTGATTCCCTCGAGCGGGTTGGGGCCGTCGAGGTCCTGGGCGTATGCGGTCGGCGCCCAAACGAGCATGAGGACGCAGACCAGCAAGAGCATTGCCGGGCGAGGCATGGCCTAGAAGATAATCGGCAGGGCGCCGGATGTACTCAAGCTGGGTGCGGTTTGGCGCGTCCCGGCAGGGCGAGCTCGTCCTCGTCGTCCGGCGGCGCGGCCGCCTTCTGCTGCTGAGCCTTCATCTTCGCCATGAACTCGGCCTGGGCCTGGGCGGGCGTGCGGCGCAGCGCGCCCATCAGCGGCAGCACGCTCAGAACGAGGATCGCCGCCTGCCTGAACGCCCAGGCGAAGCCCTCGCGGGCCGAGCCCGCGGTCTGGCGGATGATCTCCTCGTCGAAGCCGGGGGCGGGCTCGAAGCGGTCGCTCGTGCCGCCCGTGTAGTCGTGCAGCGTCGACTGGATCACGAGCCCGGCCTCGGGTCTCGGGATCTCCCACTCGCCGACGATGTCGTCGATCTCCTCGTCCGCGAACCAGCTCATGTGCGCGTGCAGCGCTCCGCCGAAGGTCGCGATCAGGATCGCCACGCCGACCGCCACGCCCAGCTGGCGCGCGGTGTTGAGCACGCCCGACGCGAGGCCCACCTCGGGGCCGGCCACTGCGCCCATGGCGCCCACGTTCAGCGCCGGGAAGCAGATCCCCATGCCGACGCCGATCAGCAGCAGGCCGGGCAGGATGCGCAGGTAGCTGAGCGCGTTGTCGGCCGTCGCCGGCATGAACGACACGATCAGCATCCCGATCGCCATCGCGATCAGGCCCGGCTTCGCGAGCTCACCGGGCGCTCGCGAATCGGCCGCGCGGCCGACGAACGGCCACACGACGAGCCCCATCAGAGGAACCGGGGTGATCGCGAGCGCCGCCTCGAGCTGGGTGTAGCCCCACAGATTCACGAACAGCAGCGAGAGCAGCAGCAGGGAGCCGATCGCACCGCCGCCGAAGAACAGCATCCCGATGTTGGCGTTCCGGAACTGTTGGTTGGCGAACAGGCCGGGGGTGATCATCGGGTTGGGCGCGCGCCGCTCCCACCAGACGAACAGCACTCCGAGCAGGATCGCCCCCTGCATCAGGCTGAGCCAGAGCGGCAGGTCGCCACCGAAGGGGTTGGCCTCAGTCAACGCGACGGTGAACATGAAGACGGCGCCGCCGAGCAGCAGCATGCCTTTCACGTCGATCTCGCGGCCGGCGCTCAGGTCCCAGGTCTCGGGCCACCAGCGCAGGGCGAGGATCACGCCGACGATCCCGAACGGGATGTTGATCAGGAAGATCCAGTGCCAGCTCGCGACCTCGACCAGCGCGCCGCCGATCACGGGGCCGAGCGCCGAGGAGACGAGCGCCACCACGGCGATCAGCGCGAGGCCGCGGCCGCGCTGTTCAGGCGGGAAGACGAGCACGGTCATCGCGAACCCGAGCGGTGCAAGGATGCCCGCGCCGGCGCCTTGGATGACGCGGAAGACGATCAGCCACTCGACCGACCAGGAGATGGCGCACAGCGCGGAGCCGATCGTGAAGACGGTCAGGCCGATGACGAAGAACTTGCGCCGTCCGAACTGGTCCGCCAGCCGCCCCATCGACACGAGCAGGACGGCGAAGATGATGTTGTAGGAGTTGATGACCCAGGTCACCGTTGAGATGTCGGTCGACATCTCGTCCTGCAGCTCGGGTATCGAGACGTTGACGATCGACACGTCGAGCAGGGACATCGCCCAGCCGATCATCATCACGCCGAAGATCCGCCACTTGTTCGCGTAGAGGAACTCGGTCGGCGGGTTCTTGCGCTCGACGGGCCCGTTCGCCGAAGCGCCGTCGCCGTCCGTGGCGCCCGCGGTGGCCGGCTTGCGCCGCCTGAGCCTCACGGGCTCGCCTCCGGGGGCGCCGACTCCGGCGTGCGCTCGTTAAGCGGCAGCCGGCCGCCCTCGGGGATGCGCCCGTCGAACTCGAAGTCCCCGGGCTCGGTGCCGTCCTCGGGCTCGTCGTTGTTGATCGCGTCGAAGTCGTTGGGGATGCCGTCGTCGTCGATGTCGTCGTCGCCGCGCTGACGCGCGGGGCGGAGGGCGCCGTCCTGGCCGAACTCGGGCAGCGTGCCGCCCGCGACCATCAGCGCCACCAGCGACATCTCGGTCAGCTGGCCGGGATCCTCGTTCGCGATGTCGTCGTAGCGCTTGATGTCATCCTCGACCTCCTCGTCGTCGTCGTACATCCGGCGCTCGATCTCCTCGCGGTCGGCGACCATGAGCCAGCGGTCGTCCTGCACGATGATGTTGGAGCCGACCGCCGTGATGTTGAAGGGGCGGTCGTAGAGGTCGTCCTCGTCCACATCGTCGAAGAGCGCGGTCAGGTCCTCGCCGCCCACCTTCCCCGGGATGGTCGCTCCCATGAAGGACAGGATCGTCGGCGCGACGTCGTGCGTCGTGGCGTACCAGTCGATGTCGTCGCCGCCCTTGTCGCCGCCCGGATGCCGGATCAGGAACGGCACCTCGTAGGCGGGCCGGTACGAGGTGGGCGCCGCTATCCCCAGCATCGCGTGCTCACCGAGCGAGATGCCCTGGTCGCCGATCGCGACGACGAGCGTCGAGTCGAGCAGGTCGAGCTCCGACAGAGCGTCCATCAGCCGGCCGACCTCGGCGTCGACGGCCTCGACGTGCTTGCGGTAGGCGTTGCGAACGCGCTCTTCGTCGGCGCCGCTCCAGTTCAGCTCGACCATGCGGCCGTTCAACGGCCCGATGCCCTCCTCCTCGACCTCGCCGGGCCTCACATACACGCGCGGGGCCACGGCCGCGTCGAGCGGATCGAACGGATCGATCGCCAGGAAGAACGGCGTCTCGCCTCCGAGTCCCCGGAGCTCGCGGATGCCGGCGCGGAACGTGCGCGCGGCGGCCTTCGTCTGGCGCGCGATAGCCGGCAGCAGCTCGCTCTCGATGCCGGCCTGCCCGGTCGAGGGGGAGCGCGCCGTCGCCCCCGTCGTCTTCACATCCGGCCAGCGTGCACCGGTCAGCGTCGGGTTGTCGCTCACGTAGGCGGTCGTGACGCCGTGCTCGCGCAGCGTCTCCGTCAGCACCGGCTGGTGGTCCCAGATCGGCGTGAAGCCCGGGACCGGCGCGAGCCCGTCGGTGCGCCGCCAGTCGCGGAACGGGTAGGCGCGCATCCCGGTGATGAGCGCACGGCGCGCGGACAGCCCGGGCATCGACTCGGGGACGGTGCGGTCGAAGCGCAGCGAGTCACCGGTCAGGTCGTTCAGGTTCGGAGTGTCGGCCGGCGAGCCGCCCTCGAAGGCGTCGACGTGGTCCTGGCGCACGAGCGGCAGCACGACGAGCACGACGTTCTGCGAGCCGTCGCGGTCGTCCTGCTGGGCAGATGCGGCGGTGGGGAGCGCGCCTAGGCCGAAGATGCCCGCGCCAGCGGCGCCGATGCCGCCGCGACGGAGGAGCGAGCGCCGGCTGATCACCCCCCGATCACCGCCTTGGCGCCGCTCGGCGCGAACTGCGGCAGCGTCCCGCCGGCCTCGTCCTCGAGAATGCGCCAGAGCCGGTCGACGATCTCGGGATGCTGGTCCGCAACGTCGGTCAGCTCCTCCGGATCGGACCTCTTGTCGTAGAGCCGCTTGCGCATGCCCTCGCTGTCCGAGAGCAGGAACCAGTCGAGGTCGCCGGCGAGTACGTAGTCGTCGTAGCAGGAGGTGAAGTGGGGCCGTGGCGGCGGCTCACGCCCGTCGAAGAAGACCGACAGGTCCTCGCCCCCCATCAGCCCGGGCGCGCGCACGCCCATGAAGCCGAGCGCCGTGCGCGGCAGGTCGTGCGTCGACGCGAAGTAGTCGCTCGTGTCGCCGGCGCGCTTGCCCTCGGGGTGCCGGATCATGCATGGCACGTGGTAGATGTGCCAGTGCGCCCGCGCCCCGTGCTTTCCGAGGACGCCGTGCTCGCCGAGCGTCAGGCCGTGATCCGACATGTACATGATCACGGTGTTGTCGAGCAGCTTCTGGCGATCGAGCTCGTTCATCAGCCGCCCTACCCACTCGTCGACGAACTCGACCTCGGCGGCATAGAGCTCGCGCACGCGCTGGATCGTCTCGTCGTCCACGTCGACGTCGATCACCCACGAGTACGGGGTCTCGAACGGCTGGATCGGCGTGATGCCCTGCTTCTCGATGCCCTTCGGCGTCGTGCCGAAGCGCGCCTGATACACGCGCGGGGCGTCGAGCGGCTCGTGCGGGTCGAATGCATCGATGCCTAGGAACCACGGCTTGCCCTCTTCCTTCAGGTCGTCGAGCAGGCGCAGGCCGGAGCGGATGACGCGCGCGGTCGGGTAGTCGCCGTCCGAGTCGCGGTAGACGGAGTTCCAGCCCGCCATCGCCCGCAGGCGCCCGACCTCGACCGTGTCCGACAGCTCGGGCAGCAGGTAGCGCTCGATCGTCGAGCGCGTGGCCGGGCGCTTGTAGGGCTTGTTGAGGAAGCGGTAGGCACCTTGCGAGTAGCTCGGCTTGACGACGTCGAGCGTGCGCCGGAAGTTCGAGAAGCGCGGGCCGATCAGGAACGGGTTGTCCGTGCAGTAGGCGGTCTCGACGTCGGCCTCGCCGAGCACCTCGGTCACGATCGGCTGGAAGTCGGGGATCGGGATCCAGCCGGGCCCGACGGGGAGGCCCTTGGTCGGGACGTAGTTGCGGAACGGGAACGAGCGGACGCCCGTCAGGAGCGCGCGCCGGGCGGGGCCGGTCGGCATTGCCTCGGGCACGGCGTGGGTGAAAGCGAGCGAGTCGTTGGCGAGCGCGTCGAGGTTCGGCGTCTTCGCCAGCGAGTTCTCGTTGTAGTAGGAGAGATAGTCCGCACGCGTCGAGTCCGTGAATAGGAGCAGGACGTTCGGCGCGTCCTCGTCGTGGTCGGTCGACGGCTCGAAGTAGTCGTCGCCGCACGCGGATGCCGCGAGCGCGGCGGCGCCGGTCGCGCCCGCCCCAAACAGCCCTCGTCGTGTAAAGCCGCCCCGCGAGCCCATTCCGAGGGCCGCAGGCTAGCTGACGACCTGGCCGTCGCCCGGTCTCCATTGGTGGTTACGGCCTCTTAATGGGTTGGACGCGCGCTCGTAACCAGCAGGCCCCGGGTAACCCGAAAGCATGCCGCCCATGAACCGCACCCGCCTGCTGTCGCTCGCCCTCCTCCTCGTCCTGGCGCTCACGGGAGTGTCAGTCGCCCGCGACGGCGACCGCCACGGCAAGGACCACCGTGCCGACCCGCTCGTGATAGCCCACCGCGGCGCCTCCGGCTACCGGCCCGAGCACACACTGGCGGCATACGAGCTCGGGGCGCGGCTCGGCGCCGACTACGTCGAGCCCGACCTCGTGCGGACGAAGGACGGCGTCCTCGTCGCGCGGCACGAGAACGAGATCTCCGGGACGACCGACGTTGCGAGCCGGCACGAGTTCGCCGCTCGCCGCACCACGAAGGTGATCGACGGCGTGACGCTGACGGGCTGGTTCACCGAGGACTTCACGCTTGCCGAGCTGAAGACGCTACGGGCGATCGAGCGCATCCCGGCGCTCAGGCCGCGCAACACGCGCTTCAACGGCTTCTACGAGGTGCCCACCTTCCAGGAGGTCATCGACCTCACCAAGCGGCTCTCGCGCGAGCTCGGCCGGCCGATCGGGATCTACCCCGAGACGAAGCACCCGACCTACTTCCGCGGCATCGGGCTGCCGCTCGAGGAGCCGCTCGTGCGCGCACTCGAGCGCAACGGCCTCAACAGCCGGCACGCGAAGGTGTTCGTCCAGTCATTCGAGATCGGCAACCTGAAGATGCTCGACCGTGAGCTGCGGGTCCCGCTGGTGCAGCTGCTCGGCGCCCCGACCCAGAGGCCGTATGACTTCGTGGTGTCGGGCGACCCGCGTACCTACGCGGACATGGCGACGCCCGCCGGCCTGCGCGACATCGCGAGGTACGCCGACGGCGTTGGCCCGTCGAAGGACTACATCGTCCCGCGCGACGCCGCCGGCAACTCGCTGCCGCCGACCACGTTCGTCGAGGACGCCCACGACGCCGGCCTGCTCGTCCACCCCTACACGTTCCGCAACGAGAACAGCTTCCTCCCGCTCGAGCTGCGCTCGTCGGCCGACCCGGCCGCCTACGGCAACGCGGCCGCCGAGTACGAGCAGTTCTTCGCGCTCGGCGTCGACGGCCTCTTCTCCGACAACGCCGACACCGCCGTCCGCGCCCGCGGCGGCGGCAAGCCCGGCGACGGCGAGGCGCGGTTGCTCGCCCGGGCGATCCTGCCGTCTGACGCCTACCAGCCCGGACCGCCGTCTGGCGCGCTCGTCAGCCCGGACAACGGCGTGACGCCGCCCTTCCCGAGCCAGCCACTCCCCGGCTTCTCGGCGGTTCTCGATGGGCCGGCAGGGACCTTCTACGGCATGCCTGACAACGGCTACGGCGCGAAGGCGAACTCGGCCGACTTCCTGCTGCGGCTTTACCGGATTAGGCCTCATTTCAAGACGGCCTCCGGTGGGAGCGGCATCGTCGACGTGCTCGGCTTCGTGCAGCTGCGCGACCCGGACAACCACGTGAGCTTCCCGCTCACGCGGCCCGACCGGCTGCTCACCGGCGCGGACTTCGACCCCGAGTCTGTGCGCCGAGCGCCGAACGGCGATCTCTGGTTCGGCGACGAGTTCGGGCCCTTCCTCCTGCACACCGACGCGAGTGGTCGCCTGCTCGAGGCGCCGATCCCCCTGCCGGACGTGCAGTCGCCGCAGAACCCGTTCCTGCCCGATCCCGACGCGTGGGACATCCCGGCGAGCCGCGGCTTCGAGCCAATGGCGCTCAGCACGGACGGCCGCCGCCTCTACCCGATGCTCGAGGGCGCGCTTCGCACCGATCCCGACCCGCGCCGGCGCGTGCTCAACGAGTTCTCGATCCGCGCAGGCGAGTACACGGGCCGCACCTGGAACTACCGCGTCGACGCGGAGTTCCCGACCGCCGTGATCGGCGACATGACGGCCGTCGACCGCAACCGGTTCGTTCTGATCGAGCGCGACGACTTCCAGGGCGTCGAGGCGCAGCAGAAGAAGATCTACCTGATCGACCTGCGCAAGGTCGACGACGAGGGCTATCTCGAGAAGGAGCGCGTGCTCGACCTGCTGGCGATCCGTGATCCGTACGGCGTGTCGCTGCCCGCGCGCCCCGGTGAGTTCGGCGTCGGCGACCCGTTCTCGTTCCCGCTGCAGTCGGTCGAGAGCTTCGAGGTCCTCGACGACGATTTTCATCGCTCGCACCCGGCCAAGCCGGGCGCTCGCGCACGGCGCCTGCTCATCGCCAACGACAACAACTACCCGAACAGCGACGGTCGCTGGCTCGCGCGTGACCGCCCCGACGACGTCGAGCTGATCGTCGTGAAGCTGGGCGACAAGCTCTAGGAGGAGGCGCCCGTCCGCACCTCGGCGGGCGCCTCGATCTCGCGCTTCAGGATCTTGCCGGTCGGGCCCTTCGGCAGCTCGTCCAGGAACCAGACCTTGCGCGGGTACTTGTACGCCGCCACCTGCTCCTTGACGTACGTCTTCAGCTCCTGGGCGTCGAGCGTCTCGCCCTCCTTGAGGACGACCGCCGCGGCCACTTCCTCGCCGAGCGAGTCGTCGGGGATGCCGACGACGGCTGCCTCCTGCACCGCCGGATGCTCGTAGAGGATCTCTTCGACCTCGCGCGGGTAGACGTTGTAGCCGCCGCGGATGATCAGGTCCTTCTTGCGGTCGACGATGAAGAAGTAGCCGTCCTCGTCGACCTTGGCCATGTCTCCCGAGCGGAACCAGCCGTCGGCGTCGATCGCCTCGTCGGTCGCCTCGGGGCGCTCCCAGTAGCCCTTCATGACGTTGTGGCCGCGGATCACGATCTCGCCGACCTCGCCCTGGGCCGCCTCGTTGCCGTCGTCGTCCCAGATCCGCATCTCGACCCCCTCGATCGGCGTCCCGATCGAGCCGGCCTTGCGCTCCTTGTCAGGGTGGTTGAAGGACGCGACCGGGGAGGTCTCAGAGAGGCCGTAGCCCTCGAGAATCGGTGAGTCGAACTTCTCCTCGAAGGCGCGAATCAGTTCGACCGGGATCGCCGCGCCGCCCGACATGCAGAGCCGCAGCGTCGACACGTCCGTGCTGTCGGCGCGGTTCGCGTGGAGCATCGCGTTGTACATCGTCGGGACGCCCTGGAACACGCTCACGCCGTCGCGCTCGATGATCTCGAGCGCCTTCTCCGGGTCGAAGCGCGGGATCATCGTGACCGTGGCCCCAACCGAGACCGCGCTGTTCATCGTGCAGGTCTGCCCGAAGGAGTGGAAGAGGGGGAGCGCGCCGAGCAGCACATCCTCGTGCGAGAACTTGCCGAGCGTGACCGACGTCATCGAGCAGTTCCTGTGCAGGTTCGGGTGAGTCAGCTCGGCGCCCTTGGGCTTGCCGGTCGTGCCCGAGGTGTAGAGGATCACCGCCGTGTCCTCAGTGCCGCGCTCGACGACGTCCTCGACCGCGTCCTGCTCGCCGAGCAGCTGCTCGAACTCGCCCGGGGTGACGAGGATGCACTCGCTTCCCGCCGCGGCGGCGCCCGCCTCGGCCGCCTCGCCGAAGCCGTGCCAGGCGAACAGCAGCTTGGCGCCCGAGTCGTCGAGGTAGTAGGCGACCTCGCGCTCCTTGAGGAGCACGTTCATCGGCACGACAACCGCGCCCGCGCGCAGGATCCCGTAGTAGATCGCGGGGAAGTAGGGGACGTTCGGGAGCATCAGCCCGACCCGGTCGCCGGGCTCGACGCCCTTCGCCTTCAGCAGGCCCGCCACGCGCGCGCTCGCGCCGTCGAGCGCCGCATACGTCAGCTCGGCGTCGTCCAGCTTGAAGGCGACCCGGTCGCCGTGCTCGGCCGCGGTGTCCGTGAGGATCCGCGCCAGGTTCTCGCTCATTCCCTCTCTCCCTCGGTTGCTGCCCCGCAGCGTAGAGGGGTCAGGTCTTGCAATCCAGCATCCAGATGCTGGATTGCAAGACCTGACCCCTTCGTCAGCGCAGCTGTGAAAGGGCCGTGCCCACGTCACGCGCCGCGTCGAACAGGGGCTCCGGCCAGAGGCCGAACAGCACCGTGAGGACCGCGCAGACGATCGCGACGGCCGCCACCTCGGGCTGGGCGCGCGTGTCGGCCTCGGGCGACCAGCCCGAGACCGGCTTGACGCGGCGGGCGGGCATCGAGGGCAACTCGATCTCGTAGCGGCCCATCCACATCGCGGCGACCACGCGCAGGTAGTAGGCGAGTGAGAGGATCGAGCCGACGACGATGGCGATGCCGAGCCACGTGTAGTCGCCGTCGACGCTCGCGTCGATCAGGAAGAACTTGCCGATGAAGCCGCCGGTCGCGGGGAAGCCGGCCAGGGAGAGCATCGCGATCGTCATCGGCCAGGCAAGCCACGGGTGGCTCTGGCCGAGGTTCTCGAACGAGGCGAGGTCGTCGCCGTGCTCGGACACGCGCTCGCGTGCCACCACGACCGCGAAGGCAGCCACGTTCATCAGGAAGTAGACGGCCAGGTAGAAGACGGTTGCCTGGAGGCCGAGGTTCGTCCCGACGACCACGCCCGCAAGCAGGTAGCCGGCCTGCGCCACGCTCGACCAGGCGAGCATCCGCTTGAGCGAGCGCTGGGCGATCGCGCCGACGTTGCCGATGACGATCGTCGTCGCCGCCAGCACGGCCAGCGCCGGCGCCCACTCGAGCTGGGCGAGCCCGAGGGCGTGCCCAAAGAAGCGCAGGAAGATCGCGAACGCCGCCGCCTTGGTCGCCACCGCCATGAAGGTCGTGATCGGAGTGGGCGCGCCCTGGTAGACGTCCGGCGTCCACTGGTGGAAGGGCGCCACCGAGGCCTTGAAGGCGAGCCCGGTGATCGTCAGCCCGATGCCGCTGAGGAGCAGCGGGTCGGTGGCGGACAGCTCGTCGCCGCCGAGCGCGGAGGAGATGCCGTCGAACTGCATCGAGCCGGTCGCGCCGTAGATGAGCGCCAGCCCGTACAGGAGCGTCGCCGAGCCGACCGACCCGATGACGAGGTACTTGAGCCCCGACTCGAGCGACTCGCGCTTGAAGAGCTCGGTCGCGCACAGCACGTAGAGCGGGATCGAGAGCACCTCGATGCCGATGAAGAGCGTGATCAGGTTCTCGGCGCCGGCCAGCACCACCATGCCCGTGATCGAGCCGAGCAGCAGCGCGTAGTACTCGCCCTGGCCGGCGGTGCGCGGAGCGTCCGCGCGCAGCGACAGCAGGATCGCCACGAGCCCCGCCGCGTAGAAGAGCATCGAGAGCCCGAGCGTCAGCGTGTCCATCGCGAGCGCGCCCTCGATGATCGGCTGGTTGTCACCCGGGTCCCAGATCCAGATCGTGAGGCCGATCGCGATCAGGATCGTTGCCGCCGTGAGCCCCGGCACGAGCGAGCGGCGCACGAACTGCGACCGGAACAGCCCGACCATCATCACGACGACGCAGCCGCCCACGAGCGCCAGCAGCGGCGACAGCAGCTTGTAGTCGATCTCCGGCGCCTGTACCTGTGCGAGCAGGCTCACTTGATCACCGACGCCTCGGTCTGGCCCGTCAGGGCCTTGGCGGCCTGGATCGACTCGACCGTGGAGCGCTCGGTGCGCTCGACGACGAAGTTCGGGTAGACGCCGAGGGCCACGATCACCGCGACGAGCGGCGCGATGGCGGCGAGGTTGATGCCGTCGATCTCCCGCGACTCGACCTTCGGCCCGGGGCGGTTGTGCATCGTGCGCTGGAAGAGGCGAATCATGTAGACCCCGGCCAGCACGACGCCGATGCTCGCGATCAGGCCGTAGACGAGCTTGTCCTCGAAGGCTCCGAAGAGCACGAGGATCTCGCCCACGAAGTTCGCTGAACCCGGCATCGCGAGCGTGGCGAAGGTCGTGATCAGGAACAGCGCCGCGAGCACGGGCGCCCTGAACGCCATCCCGCCGAGCTGCTCGACCGACTGGCTGCCGCCGGCGCGCGCCGCGATAACCCCGATGATCAGGAAGAGCGGCACCACGACGAGGCCGTGGTTCAGCATCTGGAAGACGGCGCCCTGGGCGCCCTTGTCCTCGAGCGCGAAGATGCCCAGCGTGATGAAGCCGAGCTGCGCGATCGAGGAGTAGGCGACGACCAGCCGCACGTTGCTCTGCGAGAAGGCCAGGACGGAGCCGTAAAGAATCGAGAAGACCGCCACGATGATGAAGAGCTCCTGCCAGTGCTGGGAGCCCTCCGGCATCACCGGCAGCACGATCCGCAGGAAGCCGTAGACGCCCACCTTCGAGAGCACGGCCGAGAGCAGCGCCAGCACCGGGATCGAGGTGGAGCGGTAGGTCTCCGGCACCCAGCCGTGCAGCGGGAAGAGCGGCGCCTTGACGAAGAAGGCGAGCGCGAACAGCAGCACGATCCAGTGCTGCGAGCCCTCCGGGATCGAGCGCTCCTCGAGCACGGCCAGCGAGAACGAGATCTCGCCGCCGTCGGGCGTCGCGAGCACGCCGAGCGCGATCGCCGCGCCGAGCATGAGCAGCGAGCCGACCAGCGTGTAGATCACGAACTTCGTCGTCGCGCGCACGCGGTCGCCCGTGCCCCAGCCGCCGATCAGGAAGTAGAACGGCACCAGCATCAGGTCGAAGAAGACGATGAACAGCGCAAGATCCTGGGCCAGGAAGGCGCCCAGCACCGCGGTCTCGGCGAGCGCCATCCAGAAGTAGAAGAGGCGCTCGCGCTCGTGCTCGCGGAAGGCGGCGACGAGCGTGCAGGGCACCCAGGCGAGCGCGGTCAGCACGACCATGAACAGGTTGAGGCCGTCTATCCCGAGCTGGTAGCGGATGCCGAGCTCGGGGATCCACTCGTCGTCGGTGACGTACTGGAGCCCATCGGCGCCCGAGTCGAAGTCGGCGAGCAGCACGATCGCGTAGGCGAGCACCGCGACCGTGCCGGCCAGCGCGGCCCAGCGCGCCATCCCGCGCGGCAGCAGGGCCCCGACAAGGCCGGCGAGCAGCGGCAGGAACAGGACGATCGAAAGGTGGATCGTCACGAGCTCGCGATGAGGAAGTAGAGGAGCAGGGCGGTGGCGCCGAACAGCAGCAGCAGCGCGTAGGCACGCAGGAAGCCGGTCTGGATCGCGCGGGCGAAGAGCGTCCCGGCGCGGACGATGCCCGTCGCCCCGCCGACGATGAAGCCCTGCACGAAGTCGGCCTCGATGACCCGGCGCCCGAACGTGCCCAGCGTGGCGGCGGGGCGCACGAACACGGCGTCATAGAGCTCGTCGAAGTACCACTTGTGCTCGAGGAAGTCGTGCAGACGCCGGTAGCGGTCGCGCAGCTCGAGCGTCACGCCGCGGCGGCGCACGTAGAAGGTGTAGGCGACGAAGATGCCCGCGATCGAGATGATCCCGCCGGCGGCCAGTCCGACCCACTCGGCGCTCTCACTCGGGTGATCCTCGGCGTAGGTCGACGACTCGAAGGTGGGCTCGAGGAAGTGCTCGAGCGTGTCGGTCACGCCCGGGATGCCGACCACGCCCGCGACCAGCGCCAGCACCGCCAGCGGGGCCATCGCGAACTTCATCGCCCAGGAGCGCTCGGCCACGACGTGCTCAGGGCCGGGGAAGCCCACGTCCGTGTCCTCAGGCTCGCCAGTCATCGGGTTCATCGGCTCGCCGTGCGCGAGGTGGCCCTCCTCGAGCTCCCTGGCCTCGGGCACGGGCTCGCCGCCGAAGACCCGGAAGACCATCCGGAAGGCATAGAACGCGGTCAGCGCCGCACCGAGGTAGCCCGCGATCCCGAGCACCACGAAGCCGCCGCCGCGGTTGAGCGTGTAGGCGAGGATCTCGTCCTTCGAGAACCAGCCCGCCGTGAGCGGGAAGCCCGCGAGCGCGAGCGCGCCGATCGTGAATGTGATGAACGTGAACGGCATCGCCCTGCGGAAGCCGCCCATCCGGTCCATGTTCTGGATGCCGGCCATCGCGCCGATCACCGAGCCGGCGCCCATGAAGAGGAGCGCCTTGAAGAAGGCGTGCGTCATCAGGTGGAAGAGCCCGGCGCCGTAGGCGGCCGCCGACACGCCCAGGACCATGTAACCGATCTGCGACATGGTCGAGTAGGCGATCACGCGCTTGAGGTCGGTTTGGACGAGCGCGACCGTCGCCGCGAACACGAGCGTGGCGGTGCCGATCACGGCGCCGATGTCGGCGGCGGTGGGCGCCAAATCGAAGAGCGGGAAGCAGCGCGCGATCAGGTAGACGCCCGCGGTGACCATCGTGGCCGCATGGATCAGGGCGGAGACGGGGGTCGGGCCCTCCATGGCGTCCGGGAGCCAGGTGTGGAGCGGCAGCTGGGCGGACTTGGCGAACGCGCCGACCAGGATGAAGATGCAGGCCCAGACGATCGCCGGGTCGTTGGTCGAGAAGACCTCGGGCGCCCGTTCGAACACGCCGAGGTAATCGAGCTGGCCCGTGTGGTCGAGCAGCAGAAAGGCGGCGATCACGAGCCCGACGTCGCCGATCACGTTCATCACGAACGCCTTGATGCCGGCGTAGGTCGCCGTGCCGCGCCGGTACCAGAACGAGATCAGCAGGTAGGACGCCGCCCCGACGAACGCCCAGCCCACGATCAGCAGCACGAAGTTCGCCGCGAGGACCAGCAGCAGCATCGAGAAGACGAAGTAGTTCAGGTAGGCGAAGAAGCGCGTGTAGCCGTGGTCGCCGCTCATGTAGGCGACCGAGTAGACGTGGATCAGGAACGAGACGCCTGACACCACGAGGCACATGAACACCGACAGCGGGTCGATCAGGATCGACACGTCGACGTTGAGGTCGACCGTCGCCGCGTAGGTCCAGGCGCTGTCGACAAGGTGGCGCTCCTCGGCGGGCAGGTCCTGCATGTCGATGAGCGCGAGGATCGACGCGATGAAGGAGCCGAGGATCGCGGCGCTCCCTATCAGGCCCGGCAGGCGGCCCGGCAGCACTCTCCAGCCCAGCGAGATGACGAGCATCCCCGCGAGCGGGAAGGCGAGGACGAGCCAGCCGTACGAGGTTGCCGTCACCCGCGCAGCTCCGACATCTCGTCGACGTCGATGGGGAGCCGGTTGCGGTACATCGCGACGATGATCCCGAGGCCGATCACGACCTCACAGGCTGCGATCACCATCACGATCAGCGCGAAGACCTGGCCCGCCTCGTTGCCATGCATGCGCGAGAAGGCGATCAGAGCCAAGTTCCCGGCGTTCAGCATCAGCTCGAGACAGAGCAGCACCACCAGCGGGTTGCGGCGCCTCAGCACGCCTGCGGCGCCGATCACGAAGATGAAGGCCGACAGGACGAGGAACCAGATGACGTCCATCTAGACGCGGACCTCGAGCGTCTCTGTTTCCGAGGCCGCTGGACCGCGGTCGCGCGGCGGGCCGACGGTCGGGCCTTCCTCCTCGAGGCCGCGCCGCCGGCGCGCGAGCACGATCGCCCCGACCGCGGCGAGCAGCAGCAGGAACGAGGCGGCCTCGAAGGCGACGAGGAAGCGCGTCAGCAGCAGCTCGCCGATACCGCCCGGGCTGCCGAAGCCGGGTTCGAGCTCGGCGCCCCGTGAGTCGAGCGCCGAAAGGCCGCTGGCGATGAAGGCGATGCAGAGCTCGATGCCGAGCGCCGCGGCGAACAACGGCCCGAGCGTTCGCAGGGCGCCGTGCTCAGGGCCGAGCGGCTCGTCGGCGCCGCCGATGTAGGCGACGACGAACAGGTACAGCACCATCACCGCGCCCGCGTAGACGACGACCTGGCCCACGGCGAGGAACTCGGCGTACAGGAGCAGGAACAGCACCGCCAGCGCGATCAGGTGCGCGACGAGCGCGAGCACCGAGTAGAACGGGTTGCGCAGCATCACGACACCGAGCGCGCCCGCGAGCGCGCCCGCCCCGGCGATGAAGAACAGGACCTGCTGGAACCACATGACCGGCGCCTATTCGCCCTCTCGGCGCAGCGGAGTGTGCTCGGGCGGGTCGGCGAGCAGCATCTCCTTCGTGAAGATCAGGTCCGAGCGGCTGTAGTCGGCGAGCTCGTAGTCGTTGCCCATCGTGATCGCGTCGAACGGGCACGCCACCTCGCAGTAGCCGCAGAAGATGCAGCGCGCCATGTTGATCTCGTACACCGCCGCGTAGCGCTCGCCCGCCGACACCTGCTCCTCGGGCGTGTTCTCGGCAGCCACCACGCGGATGCACTTGGCCGGGCAGGCCGCCGCGCAGAGCGAGCAGCCGACGCACTTCTCGAGGTGGGTGTCCTCGAAGCGGTGCAGCTTGTGGCGGCCGCGGAAGCGCGGGTATACGGGCGTCTTCTGCTCGGGGTACTCGATTGTCACCGTCCCCTCGACGACGCGCCCGAAGGTGGTCTTGAGGCCGCGCAGGGTCTCGCCGAACACGCGATAAACCGCGCCGACGCCGCCCGGCTCGGGGCCACGCGCGACCGGCTTGGCGGCGCTCTTCCAGTCAGTTGCCATCAGGTGGTCTCCTCCAGGTCCGCGTGCCCGTGGGGGCGCCGAGGACCAAGCTGATCAAGGACGCAGTGTCGATGCCTTGCCTGATGGCAAGGCGAGACCCGAGGACGCCGAGCAGCGAAGGTGATCGGCGTCATCCGCGGGTGCGGGGGTCTGGAGGTGGCCACCTAGGTCACCACCAGCACGATTGCGGTTACGAGGACGTTGAGGGTCGCGAGCGGCAGCAGCACCTTCCAGCCGAACGACATCAGCTGGTCGTAGCGGAGGCGCGGCAGCGACGCGCGGATCCAGATGAAGAAGAAGGTGCCCGCCAGGATCTTGATCAGCATCCATAGCGGTGCCAGTGCGATCGGGCCGGGACCGTGCCAGCCGCCCAGGAAGCAGGTGGCGGCGATCGCGGAGATCACGAGGACCTCCATGTACTCGGCCATGAAGAACGAGCCGAAGCGCATCCCGCCGAACTCGGTGTTGTAGCCCCCGACGATCTCGGCGTCGCCCTCCGGCAGGTCGAACGGCGCGCGCGCGGTCTCCGCGAAGCCCGCGACCATGAAGATGCAGAAGCCGACGAACTGCGGCAGGATGAACCACATCCCGTCCTGCGCGTCGACGATGTCGACGAGCGACATCGAGCCGGCCGTCATCACGACGCCGAGCAGCGACAGGCCGAGCGCTACCTCGTAGGAGATCAGCTGCGCGGCGGCACGCATCGCGCCGAGGAACGAGTACTTCGAGCCCGACGACCAGCCGCCCAGCATCGTTCCGTAGAACGCGAGCGAGCCGAACGCGAAGAAGTACAGGACGCCGATCGAGACGTCCATGCCGAACAGGCCGAAGTCGCCACCCCACGCGCCGACCGGGCCGAACGGGATGATCGCCATCGTGGCCACCGCGGTCACAACCGAGATCACGGGGGCGATGGCCATCATCCAGGGCACAGCGGTGGCCGGCGTGAAGGCCTCCTTCGAGAGCAGCTTGAGAACGTCGGCGGCGGGCTGCAGGACGCCTCGCCAGCCGACGCGGTTCGGGCCGATGCGCGACTGGAAGCGGCCGAGGATCTTGCGCTCGCCGAGCAGCACGATCGGCACGATCTGGAGGAACACGACGAAGATGAGGATCGACTTCAAGATCATCACCCAGACCGCCTCGTCCGGCATCAGGCGACCGCCGCTCCGGCACGTGCCGGCCTGATCGCGACCGGGCCGTCGGGCAACTCCACGTCCGTCACGAACACGCTGCCCTCCGGCACCGCACTGCGTACGGCAGCCGTCGAGACGGCTAGCTCACCCTCCACGCTCAGCTCGATCTCGTCGCCGTTCTCCACACCCAGCCGGGCGGCGTCGCGCGGCGAGAGCTCGGCGCGCGGGCCCGTCGCCAGGAACCTGAGCGAGGGCGAGTACTCGATCTCGGGGCCGCTCCAGAGCGTCGGGACGCGTACGAGCTGCAGCCCGCGTGGGCGCGGCCGGCGGAGTGTCGAGCGGCTCGCTCGAGAAGGGCTCGGGCGCGAGCGCCGCCGCGCCCTCGCCGTCCTGCCAGCGCTCGCCGAGGCCGCCGATCGCGTCCAGCGTCATGCCGGCGTAGATGGGCACGCGCTCGGCCATCACGGCGCTGACCTGCGGGCTGCTCAGCACATCGAGGCCCGCACCGGTCCGCTCGCAGAGCTCGGCGAGCACGTCCCAGCCGGCGCGCACCTCGCCGGCGTGGCCGAGCGCCTGGCGCACGCGCTGGAGGCGCCCGTCCGGGTGGGTGACGGTGCCCTCCTTCTCCGCGTAGATCTCGGCCGGGAAGACGATGTCCGCCTGTGCCTCGAGTGCCTCGGTACGGAAGCCGGCGAACGCGATCACCGACGCGGCTCGCGTGAGCACGGCCTCCGGCAGCTCGGCGTCGACGGCCAGCAGGGCGCCGCGCGCGGCGTCGGGGTCGCCCGCCTCGGCGGCGTCGGTGAGGCCCGGGCCGAGCGCCGGCGAACAGCCGACCTCGCGCAGGCCGCGCCCGTTGGTCCGGTCCGGGATTGCGATCAGGCCCGACTCGTCGCGATCGGCGATGCCGAGCGCCTCGGCGAGCGCGAGCAGCGCCTCGAGGCCCTGCTCGCCGCGCTCCCCCGCGAAGACGCGCTCGCCCCAGACGATCACGACATCGCCGGCGTCGCGCAGCACGTCGGCCGCGGCGCGCACGGCGCCCGTGGCGCTGGGCGACCCGGCGCCGTTCGCCTGCGGGCGGCCGGGGATGAAGCCGGTCGTGGCGCCCGCGCGGGTGGCGCGTTCCTCGAGCGACCCGCTGCTGACGCGGCTCGAGCCGAGCGCCGCGGCGAGCGCGCCCAGGACCGCCTCGGCACCACCGGGGGCGAAGCGCAGTGCCGCGGTCGCATTCGGGTCGAGCGTCGACGGGCGGCTCGACGCGACCAAGAGCCGTGCGTTGTTACGGCGCACCGCCTTGCGCACGCGCAGATCGAGGATCGGCGCCTCGTCGACGAGCTCGGTGTCGATCACGAGGATGACGCCGGCGTGGTCGATGTCCGAGACGCGCGCGGACAGGTCCGGACGGGCGAGCGCCCGGGCGAGCCGTGGCGCGGGCGTGGGCCCGGCGTCCAGGTGCGGCGAGCCGAGCCCCTCGCGCAGCAGCTGCTGGACGAGGAAGCCCTCCTCGTTGGTGGCCGAGCCGCCGACCACGGCGACGGTGTCCGCGCCCGAGCGCTTCAGCGCCGCGGCGGCGTCGGAGAGCGCGCGCTCCCAGGACACCTCGCGCAGGTAGCCGCCGTCGCGGACGAGCGGAACGGTGATGCGCTCCTCCGCCGAGAAGGACTGGTAGCCGAAGCGGCCCTTGTCGCAGAGCCAGCCGTCGTCGACCTCCTCGTTGTCGCGCGCGAGCACGCGCACGACCTTGATGTCGTCGCGGATCGTCAGCTTGACGTTGCACTGCGACGGGCAGAGCGTGCAGACGCTGCCCGCGTCCTCGATGTCCCATGGGCGGGCGCGGAAGCGATACGCGCGCGAGGTGAGCGCGCCCACAGGGCACAGCTCGATGATGTTGCCGCTGAACGGCGCCACGTAGGGATGGCCGTCGTGCGTGCCGACGAAGGTGTGGTCGCCGCGATCGAGGAAGACCAGCTGGTAGTCCTCGGCCACCTCCTGTGAGAAGCGCACGCAGCGGTAGCAGAGGATGCAGCGCTCGCGGTCGATCGCGATCAGCGGCGAGAGCTCGATCGGCTTCTTGAAGTGGCGCTTGGGCTCGATGAAGCGCGAGCGGCCGGCGCCCCAGCCGTAGGAGATGTCCTGCAGCGGACACTCGCCGCCCTTGTCGCAGACGGGGCAGTCGAGCGGGTGGTTGACGAGCAGGAACTCGACGATCGCGTTCTGCGCGTGCTTGACGCGGTCGGAGGTCGTGTTGACGACCATCCCGTCGCGGACCGGCGTCGAGCACGAGGTCTGCAGCTTCGGGATGCCCTCGATCTCGACAAGGCACATGCGGCAGGCGCCGACCGGCTGGCCGAGCTTCGGCTCGTAGCAGAAGAAGGGGATCTCGACGTCGCCGTGCTTGGCGGCGTCGACGAGCATCGCGCCCTCGGGGGCGCGCACCTCGCGCCCGTCGATCTCGAAGGTGATCCAGTTCTGCTCGGGCCTCGCCATGGCTAGGCGGCTCCCGATCCGGCCATCGCCCCGAGCTCGTCGGCGCCCATCGCCTGTGCGCCGCCGAGGTCGCGCCGCTCGCGCGCCGCCTCCATGTGCTGCTCGAACTCGGGCCGGAAGTGCTTGAGCATCGACGCCACCGGCATCGCCATCGAGTCCCCGAGCACGCACAGGCAGTTGCCGATGATGTTCCCCTGAACCTGCTCGAGGATGTCGAGGTCCATGGGCGTGCCCTCGCCCTCGTCGAGCCGCTCGAGCATCTTGACCGTCCAGTTCGTGCCCTCGCGGCAGGGAACGCACTTGCCGCACGACTCGTGGCGGTAGAACTCGGCGAGCCGCAGAGCGAGGGGGACGAGCGGCTGCGAGTCGTCGACGACGATCATCGAGGCGGTGCCGAGCATCGAGCCCGCCTCCGCCATCGACTCATAGGTGAAGGGCAGGTCGAGGTGCTCCTTGGTGAGCACCGGCGCCGACGATCCGCCGGGGAAGAAGCACTTGAGGTCGCGACCCTCGGGCAGGCCGCCGGCCAGCCCGTAGATGATCTCGCGCACGGTGATGCCGAGCTCGACCTCGAAGTTCCCGGGCCGCTGGACGTTCCCGGACACCGAGACCAGCTTGGTGCCTGTGGAGTTGCCCTGGCCGAGTGCGCGGTACCACTCGGCGCCCTTCTCGATGATGATCGGCGCGTTGCAGAGGGTCTCGACGTTGTTGATCAAGGTCGGCCCCTGGTAGAGGCCCTGGTTGGCAGGGAAGGGCGGCTTGAGGCGCGGGTTGCCGCGCTTGCCCTCGAGCGCGTCGAGCAGTCCAGTCTCTTCGCCGCAGATGTAGGCGCCCTGGCCACGGTGCACCACCAGGTCGAAGGAGTGCTCCGAGCCGAGGATGCGCTCGCCGAGATAGCCCTTGTCGTAGGCCTCGGCCACCGCGGCGTCGAGGATGTCCGCCTGCGTCTCGTACTCGCCGCGGATGAAGATGAAGCCCTTGTTTGCCCCCGCCGCGAGCGCGCCGATGATGCAGCCCTCCACCAGCAGGTGCGGGTTCTTCTGCATCAGGAGGCGGTCCTTGAACGCGCCCGGCTCGGATTCGTCCGCGTTGCAGCAGAGGTACTTGTCCATCTGGCCCTTGGGGATGAAGCTGGCCTTCTTCCCCATCGAGAAGCCGGCGCCGCCGCGCCCGCGCAGACCCGACTCCTCGAGCTCGTGCAGGACGTCCGCGGGCTCCATCTCGAGGAGCGCCTTGCGCGCCGAGGCGTAGCCGCCGAGCCGCTCGTACACCGCGATCGTGTGCAGGCCGGGCTCCTCGATGTCGCGCAGCAGGAGGCGCGTCTCGCTCACTCGCTCTCCCCCTCCTCCGGAGTCACGCTCGAGCCGGGATCGAGCGGGTGCAGCTGCTCGCGAGCGTGCGGCGGTGGGCCCTCGGCCTCGGGGACGTTGAGGAGATCGGCCTCCTTCCAGGTGCCGCCGGCGGGGTGCACGTCGGGCTCCTCGGGCGGGCCGGGCTCCTGCCGGGGTGAGGCGGGGATCGTGAACCCCGGGTCGGCCAGGCCCCGGCCGGGCAGCACCTCGCGCCCGTCCTTGACCGCGCTCACGAGCTCGGCGGCGTCGGCCGTCGTGAGCGGGCCGACATAGCGCCCGTCCACGGACGCCATCGGCGCCATGTCGCACGCGCCGAGGCACTCGAACTCGCGCAGCTCGACGTTCCGGAGCTCCTGACCGACGGCCTCGCGCTCGATGGCGTCGTAGATCTTCTTCGCGTTGCGCACGTGGCAGGCGACGCTCGTACAGACGTAGACGTAGCGCGTGCCGGTGGGCTCGGTGCGCAGCATGTCGTAGAAGGTGGCCACGCTCGAGAGGTAGGCCGGAGTCACCTGCATCACGGCCGCGACCTGCTGGATGGCCTCGGGCGAGCACCAGCCATGCACGCGCTGCGCCGCGCCGAGGGCGGGCAACGTCGCCGAATGACGGTCGGGGTAGAGCCGCATGAGCCGCTCGACCTCCGTGCGCAGCGACTCGGGCACCGCGACGACGGCCGGATCTGGGATCGTGGCCGGGTCGTCCTCCAGGCGGACGCCCTCGTCCCAGCCGGGCGGCAGCGGCGCGGCCTGCAGGGCGCCCTCGTCGCCGACGGCGACCATACGGTCAGGCGCCGTGTCCGAGGTCGCCGGCCGGCCGGCGACGGAGGATTGCCCTTCGTTCGGGTCCGTCACCTGTCGATCCCCCCGAGAATCGGGTCGAGCATCGCCACGCACGCGATGAAGTCGGCGATCAGCGAATCCTTTGCCATCTCGGGCAGCGCGCGCAGGTTCGCGAAGCTGGGGTCGCGCACGTGCACGCGCGCCGGCTTCGAGGAGCCGTCCGCCACGACGAAGCAGCCGAGCTCGCCGCGTGGTGACTCGACCGCGACGTAGGTCTCGCCGGGCGGCACCCGGAAGCCTTCGGTCACGAGCTTGAAGTGATGGATGAGCGCCTCCATGGAGGTGGCGAGCTCATGCCTGGGCGGAAGTGCGATCTTGCGGTCGTCCGTGATCCAGCGACCCTCGGGCAGCCCGTCGAGGGCCTGCTCGACGATCTTGAGCGACTCGCGCATCTCGTCGAGGCGGACCCTGTAGCGGTCGTAGTTGTCGCCCACCGAGCCCACCGGCACGCTGAAATCGAAGTGGTCGTACGAGCTGTACGGCATCGCCTTGCGCAGGTCCCAGGGATGTCCGCTCGCGCGCAGGATCGGCCCGGTGACGCCAAGCTCGAGCGCGCGCTCCTTGCTGAGCAGGCCGGTGTTCTTGAGCCGCCGCAGCCAGATCTCGTTGCGGTTGAGGAGCGCCTCGTACTGCTCGATGCGCTTCGGCATCAGCTCGATGAACTCGCGCACCTTCGCCTCCCAGCCCGGCGGGATGTCCTCCATCACGCCGCCGACCTGGAAGTAGCGCGTGTGCAGGCGCTGGCCCCCCGACATCTCGAAGAGGTCGAGCACGAGATCGCGGTCGCGGCAGCCCCACCAGAGCATCGTGATCGCGCCGACGTCGAGCGCGCCGGTGGCGAGGGCGAACAGGTGCGAGGCGATTCGGCCCAGTTCTGAGTGGATCACACGCAGGTACTGGGCACGCGGCGGCACCTCGATGCCGAGCAGCCGCTCGACCGCCATGCAGAACGCATGGGCGTTCGAGAAGTAGGCCAGGTAGTCCATCCGCTCGACGAACGTGATGACCTTCCAGTACTGCTGGTCCTCGCAGCTCTTCTCGATGCCGGTGTGGACGTAGCCGATGATCGGCTTGACGTCGCGCACGACCTCGCCCTCGAGCGTCGTCAGCAGCCGCAGCACTCCGTGGGTCGCGGGGTGATGCGGGCCGATGTTGATCGTGAAGAGCTCGTCGCGGAGGTCGAGGTCGCCCTCCGTGATCGCCTCGGTGCCGGAGACGGGCTCCTCGCCCATCCGCTCCATCGTCACCGAGCGCTCGCGCTCGCGGTACGGCACTGAGAGCGGGTCAGTCATACCAGCGCGGGTACTTCTTCTCGTTGAAGGTGAACATCACCGGCTCGCCCCCGAGCGGGAAGTCGCGGCGCTGCGGGAAGCCGACGTAGTCCTCGGGCATGAGGATGCGGCGCGGGTCGGGGTGGCCGTCGAAGACGACGCCGAACATGTCGTAGACCTCGCGCTCCTGGTACTCGGCCGCCGGGTAGAGGTCGATCACGGATCGGAGGTTTGGGTCGTCGACGCCGAGCCGCGTCTTGACGTTGAGGCGGTCGCAGCGCTCCATCGAGAGCAGCTGGTAGTGGACGCCGAGGCGCGGCTCCTCGGGCAGATAGTCGGCGCCGTGCACGCTCATGAGCACCTCCCACGGCTCGTCGGCGTCGCGCAGGTAGGCGAGGACGTCATGCACGCTGGCGGGGGCGACCTCGAGCGTCGCCTGCTCGCGCGCGTAGGTCGTGCCGGTGACGGCCTCGTCCGCGACGCCTTCGCGCACCCGCTGAGCGATCAGCTCCAGGCCCGTCGCGTCAGGCAAGTTGCTCCTCGGTCCCCTCGGCCTGATAGCGCTCGCGCCAACCCATATCCGGGCTGCCCATGATCTTGTCCTGCAGCTTCATGATCCCGTAGATCAGCGCCTCGGGACGGGGGGACAGCCCGGCACGTAGATGTCGATCGGGAGGAACTTATCCGCGCCCGCGACCACGGCGTAGTTGTTGAACATGCCGGCGGTCGAGGAGCAGGCGCCCATCGCGATCACCCACTTCGGCTCGAGCATCTGGTCGTAGAGCCGGCGGATGATTGGGGCCATCTTGATGGACACGCGGCCCGACAGGATCAGCAAATCGGCCTGGCGTGGCGTGAAGCGGATCGCCTCGGCGCCGAAGCGGGCGAGGTCGTTCCGCGGCGAGCCGATCACGGTGATCATCTCGATCGCGCAGCAGGCCAGGCCGAACCCGAGCGGGAACAGGCAGTTCTTGCGCGCCCAGTTCTGCGCGGTCTCGAGCGTGGTGAACACGAGCCGCTCCTCGACGAACTCGTCGAGGTCCTTCCCTGCGAGCTCGCCGCGCAGCATTTGCTGGGCACGCAGCTGGCGCACGCGCATGTCTTCCTTGCGGTCCCCATCCACAGGGGTGCGTATTACTTCCATTCCAAAGCACCCCTTCTCCAGACGAACACGAAGGCAACCAGCAGCAGCACGACGAAGATGGCGGTCTCGACCAGCGCGAAGGTGCCGAGGGCATCGAGCTGGAGCGCCACCGGGTAGAGGAACACGACCTCGATGTCGAACAGGATGAAGAGCATCGCGATCAGGTAGAAGCTGATCCCGAAGCGGAACGACTGCTTGACGTCGGACGGCAGCCCGCTCTCGTACGGCTCACTCTTGACCCGGCCCGGGCGCTTCGGCCCGAGCAGGTGGTTCGCCATCGTGAATGCCGTGCCGATGCCGATTCCGAGCAGCAGAAAGACGAGGGCGGGCAGGTAGCTCTTCAGCACTGCACGCGGAGGTATAACGCAACCTTGTGCGGCGAGGCCACATAGTGCGAAAGGGCACCCCCTGACCGAGATCCACATGGTGGTCGGGATCGCCGTCCTCTTGTCGAACGCTGTGGCCGCCGGCTGGGGCGCGGTCGGTTGGCTGCGAAAGGAGGCGCGGGCCTCGCTCGTCTTCTGGCCACTGCTCCGCGTGGCCCAGGCGACGGTCGTCGTCCAGGCCATCATCGGCTTCCTCCTGCTGGCTCGCGGGGCCTCCGCGCCCGACGGCCTACACGTCGCCTACGGGGTCGCCCCGCTCGTGATCACGGTGGTCAGCGAGGCGATGCGGGCGGGGATAGCGCAGCGCGAGCTCGAGGACGTGGAGGACGTCGACGCCCTCGGCCGGCGCGAGCAGGTCGTGCTGGCAAAGCGCGTGGCGCTCGGCGAGATGGGCGTGATGACGGTGGGCGCGCTACTGATCCTGACGCTCGCGCTCCGGGCATATCAGACGGGTGGCTGAGCGCCGCCCGGCCTAGTCGTGCGGATGCTCGTGGGCGCTCTCGTCGTGCTCCGCGCCCGCCTCGTGGGTGTGCGGATGCGAGTGGGTGACGCCGCCGTGGCTGTGCTCGTGCTCGTGCTCGGTGTGCTTGTGCTCGTGTGACGTGTGCGGGTGGCTGTGCGTCACCTCGCCGTGCGAATGCTCATGCGAGTGCGAGTCCTGGTGATCGTGCTCGTGCTCGTTCATGGCCCTACCTCCTGATCGCTTCCTCGAGCCCCAAGTCTTGCGTGTAGTCGTTCCCGGGGCGCGGCCGCCTCGTAACCCGGTCGAGCGCAAAGCCCGCCGGCAGCTCGAGGTCGTGGCGCGCCAGCAGCTCGGTGTCGGCCAGCAGCTCGTGGCATTCGGCGTCCGCCACGATGCGGCCCTCGGCGAGGATCACCGCTCGCTCGCACAGCTCGGCCGCAAGCGGAAGGTCGTGTGTGGTGATCAGCATCGTGCGATCGATGCCCTCGAGGATGTCGAGCAGCTCGCGCCGGGCACGCGGGTCGAGGTTGGCGGACGGCTCGTCGAGCACGAGCAAGCTCGGGCGCATGGCGAGCACGGTGGCGATCGCCACGCGCCGGCGCTCGCCCATCGACAGCTGGAACGGCGCCCGCTCAGCGGCGCCCTCCATGCGGACGGCGGCGAGCGCCTGCGCCACGCGCCGCTCTACCTCCGCGCGCGGCAGGCCCTGGTTGAGCGGGCCGAACGACACGTCCTCCGCGACGGTCGGCATGAAGAGCTGGTCGTCCGGGTCCTGGAAGACGAGTCCCACGCGCGCGCGTAGCGCGGCGAGCGTCCCGTCCTCCACCTCGAGCCCGGCCACCTCGAGGCTGCCCTCCCCGCGCATGAGCCCGTTCAGGTGCAGCATGAGCGTGGTCTTGCCGGCGCCGTTCGGCCCGAGCACGGCCACGCGTTCGCCGTGCTCGACGTGCAGCTCGACGCCGCGCAGCGCAGGCCGGCCGTTCGGGTAGCTGTAGCTGACCCCGACGGCGTGGACGGCGCAGCTCATGCCATCACCCCGGCGGCCACTCGTAGCGGGACGAGGGCCGCGAGCACGCAGACGACGAACGCGACGTCGGCGCGGCCGAACACGAGCGGCACGAGCCGCGGCATGCGGCCGTCATACCCGCGCGCGAGCATGGCGACGTAGACGCGCTCCCCGCGTGAATAGGTGCGCAGGAAGAGCGCCGTCGCGACCCTGCCGAGAGCACCCGCGTGGAGCGCGTTGCGCGGCTGGTAGCCGCGGGCGGCGAGCGCGGCGCGCATGCGCCCGACCTCCTCGACGATCACGAACAGGTAGCGGTACATGAACGCCGCGATCAGAACCAGCAGGCGCGGGGTGCGCAGCGCCTCGAGACCGCGTAGGACGGAGGGAAAGCTGGTCGTGGCGCCGAGCAGGACCGCCGCCACCGTGCCGATCGTGGCCTTGGCCGCGACCGCGCCCAGCGTCGCGAGCCCGGCCTCGTGGACGGTCAGCGGGCCGAGCGACCAGCTCTCGCCACCGGTCCGGAAGAGCGGGATGAGGAGCGCTGCCGCCAGGACCAGCGGGAGGACGAAACGGGCTCGCCGCCATATGTCCCGGGGGCTCACGCGCGCGAGAAGCGCAACCGCGGCGAGCACGAGCGCGCACGCCGCGAACACGGGCCAGGCCTCGACCGGCGTCGAGACGGCCACCACCGTGACCGCCACGAGGCCGAGAATCTTCGCCCGCGGGTCGAGCCGGTGGACCGGGCTCGCGGGGTTCCCCGCCAGCCCGGTCAGCTCGAGCGAGTGATTGCAGAGGGCCACGGCCCTGCCGCGGTCAGGCCGGTGCTCCGCGGGGACCGGTCGCGTCCGGCCTACGCCTCACGAGCCAGGCGAGCCCCCAGCCGAGCGCGAACACGCCGAGCGTGCCCACGAATCCAGCCATACCGGTCGCGATGCGCTCGTTCTCGATTCCCGGGAAGGCGTAGTCCGGGATGGGCGAGTCCTCCTGCAGGCTGTGGAGCTTGCCCTGGTCGAGGAAGGCCTTCTGGTCAGCGACCTTCTCGAGGCCGTCGGGGTTCGGCGAGGCAAACGGCGACACCGCCGTGGCGAGGCCGATCGCCAGCGCCAGCGCGACGGCCACGAACACTCCTGTCGGGATCCTCCGCATTTCAGGCCTCCTGTCCGATGCTCCGGCCGAGCGACGGGGCCGCCGGCTGCTTCAGCTCCTCCGGCGCGAGCGCCACGAGGTCTGGCCGCGAGACCAGCACCGCGCTCACGGCGGCGACTGTGATCATCACCTCGCCGATGCCGATCAGCGCATGCACGCCTAGCATCGCCGGCAGCGACGTGGCGAGCGGGATCGTGTCCGACGCGGCGAGCTCGACACTGGTGGCGCCGGCGCCCACAATCACGGCGAGCCAGGAGACGACGCCTACCACGCTGAGGAAGGCGCCGCGCGTGTGGGGCAGCACCTTCATCGCTGCCGCGACGACGAGGCCCGCAACCAGCGCGCCGAGCACGCCCATGTTCAGGACGTTGGCGCCGAGCGCCGAGATGCCGCCGTCGGCGAACGCGAACGCCTGGACGGCAATGACCACCGCCATCACGAGCGAGGCGAGCCACGGCCCGAGCAGCACTGCGGCCAGTGTCGCGCCGAGGAAGTGCCCGCTCGTTCCGCCGGCGATCGGGAAGTTGAGCATCTGCGCCGCGAAGATGAAGGCCGCGAGGACGCCGAGCAGTGGCACCCGCGCGTCATCGAGCTCGACGTTCGCGATCCGCAGGGCGTAGGCGACGGCGGCGATTGCCAGCGCGCCGCAGGCGAGGGCCACGCTGCCGCTCAGAAACCCATCCGGGATGTGCAGGGCTATCGGGATGTCGAGCATGCGCGGGCTCCTCTCTCGGGGGTGTTCAGGTCTCCTCGCGGGCGCAGTCCGCGCAGAGACCGAGAATCGGGAAGTGGCTGAAGCGCGCCTCGTAGCCGAAGCGCTCGTGGATGAGCGTCCGCACGGCATCCATGTCGGACGGCTCGACCGCCATCACGGCGTTGCACGAGTCACAGACCAGGTACTCGCGCTCGCGCGCGCCTGTCGGCATGTAGAGGCCGGGGCCGTGGCCGAGGTGGCAGTGCCGGACGAGTCCGACCTGCTCGAGCGTCTCGAGGTTGCGGTACACCGACGCCAGGTCCGAGCGGGGCAGCCGGCCGGCGAGGCCGTCGGCGATCTGCTCGGCAGAGATCGGGGCATCAGCGGCATAGAGCGCCTCGAGGACGAGCCGCCGCGCCGACGAGATCCGCATCCCGCGCGCCCGCATGGCCTCGACGGCGGATTCCACGTCGGGGGCTTCGAGCGAGGGGCCTGTGTGCGGAGCGGTCACGTCAACTCAATACGGAGCAAACCTAATATCGGATCACTCGCAATTGCAAGTCGTTCACACTACGCCGGGAATGGCGTTCGCCGTGAGCAGGCAACCCACGCCGACGATCACCACGGCCGAGGCGGCCGGTAGCGCCGCGGCGACCCGGCTCAGGGTTGCGCCGCCGCCTCCTCCGGCGCCGAGCCGCCCCAGCGTCGGAAGCAGCTTCCGCGCGTAGACGACGGCCAGGCCAAGTGCCGTCAGCGTGCCTGCGAGCCCAAGGCTGAACGCCACGATCAGCAGCAGGCCGAGCCCGATCTCGTGCTGAGCGATCGCTCCGAGCAGGACAACGAGCGCGGACGGGCATGGGATCAGTCCCGCTGCCGCGCCGAGTCCGATCAGGCTCCGGTTGGTGACCGTGTGGTCGGCGGCGGGCGCGTGGTCATGGTGGTGGTGGTGATGATCGTGGTGGTGGTGCCCGTGGCCGTGCTCGCGGCCGCGCAGGTGGTCCATGAAGTGTTGGAAGCCCGCGCGCGTGAATGAGTGGTCGTGACCGAGCGAATGGTCGTGGTCGTGGTCGTGGTGGTGGTGCGAGTGCCCGCGCCCGCGCAGGCGCGCGCGCAGCACTCCGGCGCCGATCGCCACGACCAGGGCGCCCGAGACCAGATTGAGCCACGGGTAGAGATCCTCCGGCAGCACGTACTGCGAGAGCGCGAGCGTGACGAAGCCGAGCATGAAGACGCCGATTGTGTGGGCGATCGTGACCGTCGCGCCGAGTGCCACCGCGTGCCGCGGCTTGCCCTTCGTGCCGACGAGGTAGGCGGCGACCATTGCCTTGCCGTGACCCGGCGACAGCGCGTGCACAGCGCCCCAGCCGAAGGCCGCGAGCAGCAGCACGAAAAGGACGCCCTCGCCGGCCGCGGCGCGCTCGAAGAGCGCCGTAAAGCCGTCGCTGCCGGTGCGGCTCGTCGACACCTGATCGGTCCCCTCGAAGCGCGGCGCGATCAGCATGCCGTCGCCGGCAGTGACCGAGAAAGACGCCTCGCGACGGTCGAGTGGGCTGTTCAGGAGATCCTCGGGATAGCGACGCAGACCGTTTGTCGGGTCACCGCTCGGCGCCTGCGTGCGAACCGCGGTGTCGTCGCCCGGCGCGGCGATGATCGCCTTCCAGCCGACGCGATCCTCGAAGCTGTCGTCCGCGAGCTTCACTCGCCGTGGCGAGTCGACACTCGCCCGCAGCTGCACCTCGAGGCGCGTCGTGTCGAGCCCGCCGGCGCCCGGCGGGAAGCTGAGGCGGGGCTCGCCGACCTGGCGCAGCGCTGCCTCTCGCCCGTCGACCGTCAGCGTGAGCCCGCGCTCGACCTCCGCGAGCTTGCGCTCGAGCAGCTCGGCGCGCGGCACGTTGCGCTCCTGGACGGTTGGGATCTCCGCCTGATCGAGGATGTAGCGGACGTCGACGCGGTCGGCGGAGATCGAGACCTTCGACATATGGTTGATGGAGAAGTTGCCGAGAGGGTGCGCCTGGGCCCCGGGCGCAGCGAACGCCAGGATCGCCATCGCGGCCAGCGCGAGCAGGAGCATTCGTGCCTTCATCGAGTTCCCTCCTCGAGGAGCGTCGCCGCGCGCGGCGACAGGGCAGCCCGGCCGCGCCGGGCGAGGTCGAAGTGACGTTCGGCCGCCTCGGGCCGTCCCACCCGCGCGAGCGCAATGCCGGCGTGCAGGTTGTAGAGCGCGTCGTCCGAGCCCGTGCGCAGCGCCCGCCGCGACCAGGTCACGCCCGCCTCGGGGTCAGCGGCGCGCACGTGGGCCCATGCGAGCGCGTCCGCCGAGCGGACGCTGGGGGCGCGCTCCCACACCCGCCTGCCGAGCTCGACCGCCCGGCCCGGGTCGCCGTAGTCGGCCTCGAACAGGACCGTCTCGGCGTCGGGCAGCGTTGCCGCAGCCGTGTACAGCCGCTGCTGTGCGCGCGCGGCAGCGAGCGAGGCCTCGGCGGCCCCATCGCGCCCGCGCGCCTGCTCGACCTGGGCGAGCAGGCTGAGCGTGGCGGTCAGGGGCAGGCGCGCGGAAGCGCGACGCAGGCGAGCGGCGGCTCTCCCCAGATCGCCGCTCGCCGCGTCGGCGCGCGCGAGTCCGACCATGCCGGCTGGATAGCCGGGCAGTGATCGGAGCGCAGCCGTGTAGGCGAGCCGCGCCGCGGCGACTCGCCCTTGCTGAAGCTCCAGGTCGCCGAGCAGCACGCGCACGTAGGCGACGTTCTCGGGATCGCCTCCGCCGGCCGACACAGCGAGCCGCATCGCCTCGACGGCGCCCGGAAGATCGCCGGTCAGCTCGCGCAGGTACGACACGCGCGAGTAGGAAGTGAGGTTCGGCTTGACGTCGAGCAGCTGCTGGAGGGTCTGCTCGGCGGCGCCGTAGCGGCCCAGCTCTATCTGGGCGTCGGCGACCACAGGCAGCACGGCGACGAGGCTCGGCGCCAGCCGCCTGGCCTCGAGCCCGCGGCGCAACTGCTCATCGAAGTCATGGCGCAGGCCGGCGAGCGTGCCTGCGCCGAGCACCGCGTCGACGTTGCGCGCGTCGCGCCGTAGCGCGGCGTCGAAGCTGCGCGCCGCGCGCGAGTGGAAGCCGGGGTCGCCGGTCTCTCGCGCGCGCTGCAGGTAGGCCTGGCCGAGCGCGGTCAGCACGCCGGCGTCGGCATCGCCGTCACGCGCGGCGCGCTGGAGGAGCTCGACGCGCTCCGCAGCCGAGGCGGCGGGCGGGATCTCGACGCCCGTCGCATCGCCGCCGGCGGGCAGCTCGAAGTCGCGGCCGCCTCCAAGCGACAGGACCACGGCCAGCGTGACGGCGAAGGCGGCGAGCGGGGCCAGGAGCTTGAGGAGATTTGGGCGGAGAGCGGTCATTGAGAAGTCCTCTGGGGAGAAGGTCCGCCCGGCCCGGCCGCCCGCCCGCCACGAGGGCGGGCGGGCACCGGTACGGGGGGTTCTTACGGCAGCTGCGCAGGCGGCGGCTGCGGCACAGGGGCGTGCTGCGGCTCGATCCGCTTGAGCGTGCTGTTGAAGCCGTCGTTCGCGAGCCCGACGTACGGGAACTGCGAGCGGAACGGCTTGTCGTTCTGGTCGACGCCGTCCCCGAGGGGAACGTTCTTCGGGGGCGACAGCAGAGCGCCCGCGATCACGCGGAGCTCGATGTCGACGACGTCGTCCGCCAGACGGCGGCCGTTCGGGAACCCGGCGAGGTCACCCGCCAGGACGCCGAAGCGGTTCGGCTTGGCCGACGGCGCAACGCCCAGGTTCAGCTTGAGCGTGTCGGCCGCGGCCGGGTTCTTGCCGATCTGCGTGAGTCCGGGAACGCCGGTGAGCAGCGCCTGGACGATGTCCTTCCGGTTCGTCTCCTGGATGCCGAGGCCGAACAGCGCGTTCAGGATGCGCGCCGGCTCCGGGTTGAGGGCGAACTGGCCGAAGTTCTTCGCGTCGTCCGCGGGGGACGTTGCGTTGAACTTGTCCTTCTTGCCGATCGGGACGATCACCTCGTTGATGAGGGGATTGCCGAGACGGCTGACCTGGACGTACCCGTCGCCGCCGCGCTTGCGCTTGCTCGGCGAGAGCACGGAACCGCGCTTGCGCTCCGTGGTGGACCACACGCCGACGACCGCGTTGCCCGACTTCATGTCGGAGACCTGCTTGCTGTCGCGCGTGACCTCACGCTCGGGCACCTGCAGCACGAACGACTTCGTGTTGTAACCGGCGACGTCGTCCTTGCCGCCGCCCTGGTTGCCGAGGCCGATGTTCGGCCGGCCCGGCTTGTCGATGTTGATCCCGTCGAAGATCGCGCCGAGGTCGACGAAGAACGCGTCGTCCGCGGGGGTCACGATCGTCTTGCCGCCGCCCTTCAGCGGCGTGACGCCACCGGCCTCCACCTGAGCGAAGTTCGGGATCGTCTTGGGGCCAACGTTGTCCGGAACGACCGGAGCGTTGTTGGCGATCCGCTTCGAGCCGACGAGCTTGCGGTTCCGGTAGGTCTCCTTGTAGAGGTCATACGTCTGCACCAGGTTCAACTTCTGGTCATTGACGGAGGTGACCCCAGGTGCCGCGTACAGGAACGAGTTGGGGTTGCGGAACTTCGTATCGAAGTCCCACCGGTAAGCCACGTCCTCGTACCCGTCGCCCGTGTTGTCGATCTTGACGTAGTAACGGGCGTTCTCGTCCAGCGGGTAGAAGTTGGGTCCGCCCGCAGGATCCGCGAGCGGAATCCAGTTGGCGACCACCGTCAGGCTGCCCGGGGCGTCCGAAGCCGTGTAGGCCCAGACGTCCGTGTTGTCCGCAGTCGGGTCCTTGAGGATGTTGGGCGCTTCACGATGGCTCGAGCCGATGCTCAGCGGCACGGCTACCGCGAGGGCCAACAGGGCCGCGAGTAGCGAGAGTCTCTTCATCAGAGCTCCTCTTTGATTGATGGGCCAGGGGTGTCCCGGGCACTCACTGGCCGATTTATTCGCGGCGCCGTAGCAGTTGGATCACTCGAGAACTTCCTGCATATAGACCACTTTTGTGGTCCGGTCGCAGGTGCGACAGAGTCTCAGCAGCCGCCGGAGTAATCCGCTGAGCAAATTGGCGCGTAAGACTTCAGCAACACCTGCGTTGGAGGTGGTGGATGGCCGGATTCACCCCGCGACAGCATTCGATCAGTGCCGATGTGGCGCGACTCAAGGAGGCGCGTGACTTCGCCGAGCGCTGTGCGGCCGAATTCGGTCTCGGCGACGACGACACCTACCAGGTGAAGCTCGCCATCAGCGAGGCGGTCACGAACGCCATCCAGCATGGCTCGTCCTCGCCGACCGACCCGATCATGATCACCGTCGCGGAGGAGTCGGGTGCGCTCGTCTTCGAGGTCGAGGACACCGGCCGCTTCCGTCCGCGCGTTCGGCGCGGGGTCATGCCCGAGTCCGGCCGCGGCCTCGAGTTCATGCGGCTGCTGATGGACGAGGTCGACCTGCGGCCCGGCGTCGGCGGGACGCTCCTACGCTTCTCCAAGCGGCCGCTGCTCTGAGCCAGGGGCTTGGCGCCCCGACGGCGGCCATTCGCCGCCGAAAGAGGACGACCGCCGGGCGAATCCTTCGCTATGGGAGGCCGTCACCGGCCGTCGCCGGGGCAGACCTAGTTTCGCCGCCGTCCGGTGTGGTCCTCCCGGCCGCCAATTAATATGGCTCGCCCGTGCGCCGTCCGCTCGTCATCGCGCTTGCGCTCACCGCATCGCTGCTCACTGCCTGCGGCGGTGAGATCGAGGTTCCCGAGAGCGATCAAACCGCCCACCGCGGAGCGGTTCTCTTCAACGAGCGCTGCTCGGGCTGTCACTCGCTCGATGCTGCGAACGCCTATGGATCGAAGCCCACAGGCCAGCTGCAAGGCGGCGAGCGCACCAACGGGCCGAACTTCAACGTGCGCAAAGAGAGCCGCGACGACGTCCTCTTCGCGATCCGCAATGGCGGCTTCTCGGGGGCGATCATGCCGGCGAACATCGTCGTGGGCGAGGACGCCGAGGCGGTGGCCGACTTCCTCTCCGAGTACTCGGGCAAGGAGAGCGGCACGAACGACCCGACGGCCTCCGGCCAGACGGGCGAGTGATGCGGGCGCCGGCCGGCTGGAACGTGCCGCCGTGCTCGACCTGAGGCAGCTCCGGGAGGACCCGCAGCGGGCGCGCGAGGCGCTCGCCCGGCGCGGGGTCGATCCGGCGATCTTCGACGAGGCGCTCGAGCTCGACGAGCGGCGCCGGACGATCCTGCCCGAGCTCGAGGAGCTGCGGCGAGCGAAGAACGAGGCCTCGAAGCGGATCGGCGAGCTGCAGCGCTCCGGGGAGGATGCCTCCGAGGCGATTGCCGAGGTGCGCAGCGCATCAGGCCGCGAGAAGGAGCTCGCCGATGAGCTGAGGACGGTCGAGGAGCGACGCGCGGCCGCGCTCGCCGCGCTGCCCAACCTCCCCGACCCGAGTGCGCCGCCGTCCGACGAGGTGCTGCGCGAGGTCGGCGAGCCGGGCGCCGAGGGACGCGATCACGTCGAGCTGCTCGGTGACCTCGTCGACCTCGAGGCGGGGGCGCGGGTGGCGGGCTCGCGCTTCGCGTATCTCAAGGGGCCGGTCGTGAGGCTGCAGTTCGCGCTCGTCCAGTGGGCAATCGAGCTCTTGGAGGAGAAGGGCTTCACGCCGGTGGTGCCGCCGGTGCTGATCCGCGAGCAGGCGCTCTTCGGCACGGGCATGCTGCCCGACACCGAACAGCAGATCTACAGCGTCCCGGACGACGACCTGTACCTGGCCGGCACCTCGGAGGTGCCGCTCGCCTCGCTTCACGGCGGCGAGATCCTCGGACCGGGAGAGCTGCCGCTTCGCTACGCCGGCATCTCCACCTGCTTCCGCCGCGAGGCGGGCGCCGCCGGCAAGGACACGCGCGGGATCTTCCGCGTTCACCAGTTCGACAAGGTCGAGATGTTCTCGTTCGTCGAGCCGGACGAGTCCGTCGGTGAGCACGAGCGCCTGCTCTCCATAGAGGAGGAGATCCTCGGAGCGCTCGAGCTGCCCTACCGCGTCGTCAACATCGCCGTGGACGACCTCGGCGCATCGGCGGCGAAGAAGTACGACCTCGAGGCGTGGCTGCCCGGGCAGGGGCGCTTCCGCGAGCTCACCTCGACCTCCAACACGACCGACTTCCAGGCTCGCCGCCTCGACATCCGGCAGCGGCCCGCCGAGGGCGAGGCCCCGAGGCACGTGCACACGCTGAACGGAACAGCGGTCGCGATCGGCCGGACGATCATCGCGATCGTCGAGAACCACCAGCGGGACGACGGCAGCATCGCTGTGCCGGAAGTGCTCCATCCCTTCGGCGCGCCCGAGCGAATCGCGGCCGCAAACGGCGCCTAGGATTCGAGGCGGCCCCGGAGGGGTGGCAGAGTCCGGTCGAATGCAGCTGCCTTGAAAGCAGCCGGCCTCGCAAGAGGCCCGGGGGTTCGAATCCCTCCCCCTCCGCCTCTTCACAACCCATCGTTAAGGGTCGTCCTTCGACGGTCGATAACGGCTCAACTGGCCTGAAGACCAACCAGACCTGCACCCCCCGGTGAGGTCCCCAAGGAGGACCGATGTTTCTGACCCGCAAGCTGCGGGTGGCGCTGATCGCTGCCCTCGCATGCACTGTCGCCGTGCTGCCGAGCGCCGGAGAGGCGTTCGCTGCAGCCAAGCCCAGCACCCGGCTCTACGCGTGCATGAAGCGCTCGAGCGGCAAGGTTCGCTTCACCAGCAAGCTCACGCGCTGCAAGCGCGGCGAGAAGAAGATTTCGTTCAAGGCGCCCTCGGGCCAGAACGGCTCCGGCGGATTGCAGGGCCTCCAGGGCCTGACCGGGCCGCAAGGTGCTCCCGGTGCGCAGGGTGCTCCCGGCGCCGATGGCGCTCAGGGTGCTCCTGGCGCCGACGGCGCTCAGGGCCTGCAGGGGCCGGCCGGCGCGAACGGTGCTGACGGTGCCAACGGCGCTGATGGTGCCGACGGTGCTGACGGTGCCGACGGCGCTGACGGTGTTGACGGCGCTGACGGTGTTGACGGCGCCGATGGCGCCGACGGCGCTGACGGTGCCGACGGCGCGCAGGGCCCGCAGGGTGAGAAGGGCGACAAGGGTGACCAGGGCGACCAGGGCGACCAGGGCGACCAGGGTCCGACCAGGGGCTCCAGGGCCTCCAGGGCGAGCAGGGCCCGCAGGGTGAGCAGGGTGCCCAGGGTCCGCAGGGCGAGCAGGGCGAGCAGGGCGAGCAGGGTGCCCAGGGCCCGCAGGGCGAGCAGGGTCCCCAGGGGCTTCAGGGCCTCCAGGGCGAGCAGGGTCCCCAGGGCGAGCAAGGTGCCCAGGGTGAGCAGGGCCTACCGGGTGCCAACGGCAACGACGGCGCCGCGGGCGCCAACGGGGCCAACGGCGCCGACGGTGCGCCGGGCACGCAGGGTGAGCAGGGCCTGCCGGGTGCCAACGGCAACGACGGTGCTCCCGGCGCGAACGGCGCCGACGGCGCACAGGGTCCCCAGGGTGCGCAAGGACCGCAGGGTCCGCAAGGCCCCCAGGGTCCGCAGGGCCCCCAGGGACCGGCCGGCCTCTCCAGCAGCCAGACCCCGGCCATCACCGCGGTGACGGACACGGACGCCCTGGCCGGTGACACCATCACCGATACGGCCGACTGCCCGGCGGGCAAGGTCGTGCTCGGCGGCGGGTCGCAGCTCACGATCGGTCCCGGCGGCTTCGGCAACACCGGTCCGCGCTTCTACATCAGCACGTCGCGGGCCATTGACGCCGACACCTGGCAGGTCACGCTGAACGTCGTGTCGGCCTTCAGCGGCACCAACGGCACCACACAGGACGACGCCACCGTCGCGGCGCAGGTCATCTGCACCGTCTGACCAACTACGCAACCAACGAAGCGGGAGGCCTTCGGGCCTCCCGCTTCCCGCTTTCGGAGGAACGATGAAGACCCGCCCCATCATCACCGCCGTAATCGCCCTGGCAATCACTCCGCTCGCCGCATGCGGCGGCGGAGACGACGAGCGCTCCAACGCCGACAGGTTCGAGGGCCCGGAGAAGAGCGTCGCGGCCGTCGTCGACGAGCTGCAGAGCTCGAGCCGCGAGGGCGACACGGAGACGATCTGCCGCGAGATCTTCACGGCTGACCACGCCGCGAAGGTGGCGCAGGCCGGCGGCACGAGCTGCGAGGCCAAGGCCAAGCAGGAGATCGCGGTCCCCGAGGAGACGATCGAGGTCCAGGGACTGCTCGTCAACGGCTCGGGAGCGACCGCACGCGTCAAGGAGCAGACAGGCAAGGTGTCGACGCTCATCTTCGTCAAGAGCGGCGGCGACTGGCGCATCGACGGGATTCGCTGAGAACGACGAGGGGGCGCCCGTAGGCGCCCCCTCGATTCAGCTCCGCTGAATTGCTGCGATCAGCGAACGCGGTACGGGCCCTTGTACTTCAAGGCCTTGCCGCGCTTCTTGCCCTTCTGGCCTTTGCCGAAGCTGGCGGGCACGAGCTCGCTCTTCGACTCGGCCAGCGTCCACGTCGCGTGAGCGGCGGCGTCGGACATCTGGTCCAGCGCCATGTGGCTCAGGTTGAAGAACGTGTCGCAGGCCTGGTGGTAACACGGGTCGAAGGCGAGCCCGGCGACACCGCCGAACACTGCCTCCTGCGCCTCGGTCTTGATGCCCTCGGCTCCCGTGAACAGACCGCCCGCTGCGATCCCGTTCGTGATGAACGGGCCGTAGTCGGAGCGCCCGTCGAACGCGGTCGGCAGGTGGCCAGGCCCTGGCGATCGAAGTAGCGGTTGAAGAGCCGCTCGATCTGGCCCGAGCCCGGCGGCGCGCCGCTCGCCGGCGGCGGGAAGGCGTTCGAGGTCACCGTCGTACACGAAGCGCACGAAGTTCGGCGAGCCGATCATGTCGAAGTTGAGGTTCGCCTCGATCTGATCGGCGCCCTTTCCGGGCTGCTCCGTCGGCAAGCGCCACCTGCTCGGCGACGTACGCCGTCGAGCCCACGAGTCCCGCCTCCTCGGCGCCCCAGAACGCGAACCGCAGGCGGTTGCGCGGTCGGTCGCCGAGCTTCGCGATCTGCTCGGCGATCTCGAGGATGCCGGCGGAGCCGGAGCCGTTGTCGTTGATGCCGGGGCCCGCCTCGACCGAGTCGAGGTGCGCACCCACGACGATGGTCCGGTCCTTGTTGCCGCGCGGGCTGTCGGCGATCACGTTGTACTCGTCGTTCGGAGTCGTCGTGGCGTCGACCACGATGTGCACGGTCGCGCCCGGCGCCCCTGCGAGCGCCTCGCCGATGTCGTTGCTGATCGTCGCGGCCGGGATGGTGTTGTCGGTCGGCGCGGTCGTGGCGACCGGGCCCTCACGCGTTTCGCCCACGCCATCGTTGAAGATCAGCGCAGCGGCTGCGCCCGCATTCAGGGCGTTCTCGTACTTCTGCGTGAACGGACAGGTACCGCGCTGGATCAGCGCGATCGCTCCCTCCGGCGGCATGTCGTCGAAGTCCGCCGGGTCACACCCGCTGATGGACGTGCCGGCGCCATCAACCGGCGGAATCTCGGTGTTGCCGGCCACGAAGATCGGTCCCGTGACGTCGCCCGCGCCGGAGAACTGCGCGACGATGTACTCGGTGTTCTCGACGTACGTGGCCTCGTTGCCCGCGTCGGTGCGCTGCAAGGTCGACGGACCGTTCAGCGTCCAGGTCGGGAAGTTGAACGGATCGAGCGTCACCCGGTAACCGGCGCGCCGCAGCCGGTTGGCGACGTACTCGACAGAGGCGTCGTATCCGGGCGTGGTCGCGGCACGATTGCCGTCGTGGTCGATTGCAATGTCCTGCAGCGCGCGCTCGTGCTCGAGGATGCCATCGACGGTCACTCCCTTACGGAGCTCTCCCGTCTTCACCTTGTCGATGGCGGAGGCTGCTGGGGCAGCGATGATTGCGACGCCGAGCGCCGCGACCGCTGCGATGAGGGCCTTCTTCACCCTTCCTCCTTTGATTGACACGCCCGCCGGGCTTTGTGGCCCGGGCGGGCCAGGTTCGTCGCGCAGCGAGGGTCTCCCGTACGCAACGGCCCGAGCGGTACCCGAGGGCGCCGAAGTCCAAACGGTGGCCCGTTATCGTGGGCACATGGCAAGCGGCCCCTTCGGAGTGCTGGTGGAGACGGAGGCGGAGCTGCGCGCGGTCGTGCCCCCGCCGGCCGCTGACTCGCCTCCCGTGCGCAAGCAGATCGACCATCTCGACGAGCACTGCCGCGACTTCATCGCCCGCTCGCCCTTCTTCCTGCTCGCGACGGCGAACGCGGCAGGAGACTGCGACGCCTCGCCGCGCGGAGGCCCGCCGGGCTTCGTGACGATCCTCGACGAGCGCCGCCTGGTCGTCCCGGAGTACCCGGGCAACCGCCGCGCCGACTCGCATCGCAACCTTCTCGAAAACCCGCGTGCGGCGATGCTCTTCGCGATTCCCGGGCTGCGCGAGACGCTGCGCGTGGCGGGGCGGGCCTGCATCACGCGAGACGAGGCGCTGCTGGACGATCTCGGCGTGAACGGACGCACGCCGAAGCTCGGCATCGGGCTCGAGGTCGAGGAGGCGTTCATCCACTGCGCCAAGGCGTTCATCCGCTCGAGCCTGTGGCAGCCGGAGACCTGGCCGCAGGAGCTGCCCTCGGCATCGGCGATCCTGCGGGACCACATCGACGCGCCGGATGTGACGACCGAGGACGTGGCCGCGCGGCTCGAAGAGGGCTACGCGAAGACGCTCTACTGAGGGCCGGAGAGGGGCCGAGCGCCTCGTTACGCTCCGGGCAGGGTGATCAGTCCCGAACAGCTCGCCTCCGCGCTCGACCGCCTGGACCCTCGGGACCGCGAGCTGCTGTCGCTCTCGCTGCGAAGGCGTGTGCCCGACGATGACCTCGCGCGCATGTATGACATCGATGCCGGCGAGGTCGCGCGCCGCCGCGCCGGAGCGATCGACCGGCTGTCCGGCCAGCTCGGGATCCAGCGCGGGGAGGACCTGGGCGCCGTCCTCAAGGCGCTGCTCGAGGACGAGATCTGGAGCGCCACCGGCGCGCCGGGCAGCGAGTTCGTCGCAGGCGAACCGGAGGCCGCGCCGAAGCCGCCGGTGGTGCCCGTCCCCACTGAGCCGGTGCTCGAGCGGCTCGCCGCGCGCGAGGGCATGGAGCCCCCCGTCAGCCCGCCCCCGGAGCCGGAGCCGGATAGCCCGGACGAGCCCGAGCCGCGCCGCTTCCCGCACCTCGCCTTTGCCCTCTTCGGCATCGGGCTGGCTGCGCTGCTGGGAGCGCTCGCGCTCGTCGGCATCACCGAGCTCGGCAACGACGACGGCCAGGCCGCTGTCGACCGCGCCGGCGGCGACGACGGCACCCGTCACTTCGTCCCCGAGCAGAGCGGACCGGCCGCCGCTCCCTTCCCGTCCGAGCCGCAGGAGGTCGCCTGCTACACGACCGCGTACGTGCGCCGCCCCGCGACCCTCCGCCGGCGGCCGGCCGGCAGACGGCTGCTGCAGGTGGCGGCGCGAACCGAATGGAAGTCGCCGCGCGTGTTCGGGGTGGTGCGGCGCGAGGGCGATTGGCTTGCCGTGCAGGCGCCCGAGCTCCCGAACGGCAGGGTCGGCTGGCTGCGGACGCGCGAAGCGCGGCTCGACTGCACCACCTGGTCACTGCACGCCGACCTCTCCAAGCGCAAGCTGTTCGTGCGCCGCGAGGGCCACACCGTGCGGGTGCTGCCGGTGGCGATCGGGCGGCCCACGAACCCGACCCCGGAGGGACGCTTCTCCGTCACCGACAAGCTCCGCGTGACCGATCCCGGTTCCCCGTACGGGTGCTGCGTGCTCGCGCTCACCGGTCACCAGACCAACCTGCCGCCCGACTGGCCGGGCGGGGACCGGCTCGCGATCCACGCGACCCAGGACCTCACGAGCATCGGCCAGGCGGCCAGCCTCGGCTGCCTTCGCTCGCACGCGGCCCGGGTCCGCTGGCTGATCGAGACGATCCCGCTCGGGGCGCCCGTCTTCATACGCTCCTGAATCTCACGACGGGACCGCCCGTGACGTTCAAGTGAGTGTGAAGCTGCCGCCGTTCCAGGCGGTGCTCGACGAGCACCGCGTCGACGTCTACCGCTTCCTCGTGGCGACCGCCGGTCCCACGGACGCCGACGACGTCTTCCAGGAAACCTGGATCGCCGCCCTGCGCGCGTACCCACGCCTGCGCCGGGCCGACAATCTGCGCGCCTGGCTGCTCAGGATCGCTCACAACAAGGCGATCGATGCGCACCGGGCGCGTGGGCGGCGCGCGTTTCCGATGGCCGAGCCGCCCGAGCAGCCGGTCGCCGCGCCGGTGGCGGACGGGCGTCCGGAGCTCTGGGAGCACGTCCGCGAGCTGCCCTCGAAGCAGCGCACCGCCGTGTTCTGCCGAGCCGTGCTCGGAATGTCGTATGCGGAGCTCGCGGCGCTGCTCGACTCCTCCGAGGAGGCGGCGCGGCGCAACGTGCACGAAGGCCTGAAGAGATTGAGACGGGAGCTGAGCGAATGAGCGAGATCGAGACCATCCTGCGCCGCGCGGCCGAGCAACTGCCGGCCGCCGCCCCCGACCTCGGCGAGCGGGCCGAGACGGAGGGGCTCCTCGACGTGGCCTATACGTGGGTCGACTCCCCGCTCGGCCCGCTCGTCGTGGCCGCCACCCCGCGCGGGCTCGTGCGGGTCGCGTACACGGATCGCAGCTCACCCGACGACGTGCTCGCTGAGCTGGCCAGGCGCGTCTCGCCGCGCGTGCTCGAGGCGCCGGCCCGGCTCGACGGGGTGCGGCGGGAGCTGGACGAGTACTTCGCCGGCGGCCGCCGGGAGTTCGAGACGCCGGTCGATTGGTCGCAGCTCGCTGGCTTCACTCGGAAGATCCTGCGAGCGACGGCGCGCATCCGCTTCGGCGACACGAGCACCTACGCCGGCGTGGCCACGAAGGCGGGCAGCCCGCGCGCCGTGCGCGCGGCCGGCAACGCGCTCGGGGCGAACCCGGTTCCGGTCGTGGTCCCCTGCCACCGCGTGCTCCGCACCGGCGGAGCGCTCGGGGGCTACGCGGGCGGCAGTGAGCGCAAGGAGTTTCTCCTTCGCCTCGAGGGCGTCTTGACTTGAAGCGGGCTTGAATCGCTAGCTTGGCGCACATGACGGCTACCGAGACCGCCACTCAACCGACGCCAGGAGGAACGACTCTCGAGGGGCGCAAGCGATGGCTCGCGCTCTACGTGCTCTGCTTCGGCGACCTCCTGATCGTCCTCGACTCGACGATCGTGAACGTCGCCCTTCCCTCGATTCAGGCCGACCTCGGCTTCTCCGAGGCGTCTCTGGCCTGGGTGGTCAACGCCTACCTGCTCACCTTCGGCGGCTTCCTGCTGCTCGGCGGACGCCTGAGCGACCTGTTCGGGCGGCGGCGCTTGTTCCTCATGGGGCTCGCGTTGTTCACGGTCACGTCGCTCGCGTGCGGGCTGGCGGCCTCGCAGGAGTCCCTCGTCGTGGCTAGGGCGCTGCAGGGCTTCGGCGGCGCGATCGTGTCGGTGGTCGCGCTCTCGCTGATCATGACGATCTTCACCGAGCCGGCCGAGCGCGCCAAGGCGATGGGGATCTTCGGCTTCGTGCTCTCCGGGGGAGGCACCGCCGGGGTGCTGCTCGGCGGCGTGCTCACGGACCTGTTCGCGTGGAACTGGATCTTTCTGGTCAACCTCCCGATCGGGATCGCTGTCTTCCTGTTCTCGCTTTCACTCCTCCCCGACGACAAGGGCGACGCGAGCGACCGCCGGCTCGACATCGCGGGCGCCGTTACGGTGACCGCCGCCGTGATGCTGGGGACGTACGCGGTGATCAACGGCAACGACAACGGCTGGACGTCCGGCGTGACGCTCGGCCTCCTGGCCGGCGCCGTCGCCCTGCTGGCCGCCTTCTTCACGATCGAGGCGCGGGTCAACTCACCGCTGATGCCGCTCGGCATCTTGCGCCTGCACAACATCCGCGTGGCGAACGTCGTGGGCGCGCTGATGGCGGCAGCGATGTTCGGCTGGTTCTTCCTGGCCGCGCTCTACCTGCAGCTGGTGCTGGACTACAGCCCGCTCGAGGTCGGGCTCGCCTTCCTGCCGACGACGCTCGTCATGGGCTTCGAGTCGATCGCACTGTCTGACCGGCTCGTCATGCGCTTCGGCATCAAGCCGCCGCTCGTCATAGGGCTGACCTTCTTCTCGATCGGGCTGCTGTGGTTCACCCAGGCGCCCGTCGACGGGGACTTCGTCGCGGACGTGCTGCCGGGGATGATCCTCATGGGCATCGGCGGGGGCATCACCTTCAACCCGCTCCTGCTCGCCGCCATGGGCGACGTCCAGCCCTCCGAGGCGGGGCTGGCGTCGGGCATCGTAAACACCGCCTTCATGCTGGGCGGCGCGCTCGGGCTCGCCGTGCTCGTGGCCGTCGCCGACTCACGCACGGACAGCCTGCGCAGCGGCGGCGACGGGCCGCTCGAGGCACTCACGGGTGGATATCACGCGGCGTTCTTCGTGGCCGCCGGCTTCGCTGCCCTCGGCGCGTTACTCGGCCTGCTGCTGCGTCCGGTCACGCCGCCGGGGGGTGAGCCGGAGCAGGCGCCGGCCTAGGCGCGGGAGCCGTTCAGGCTCCAGAAGCCGTCGAAGCCGACGTGCTCCTCGTCGGCCACGCGGCCGAGCTGTTCGCGCGCCTCCTCGAGCGTGACGTCACAGAGCACCGCGACCTCCTTGCTCGCGAGCGGCGTACCGGACCAGTCCAGCGCCTCCTCGACCGAGCCGGGCGGGTCGCGCCGCTCCACGCCGGGCACGAGGTTCGCGGTGATGACGTCGTAGACCCCGAACGGCTGGAAGCCCGGCACGGCGATGCGGACGCCGTCCGCGGCCCGGACGATCTCGTAGGAGGGGCAGGTGTAGCGCCTGCCGCCCGACCAGTTGGCGAGCTTGTGGTCGAGGATGCGGGCGGCGGGCATCGGGCGCCGCGCCAGCGCGAGGTCCTCGCGCAGCTCTGTCTCCGTCTCGGGCTCTGCCATCAGCGCGCGAGCTCGGACGGATCGATGCCCGCGTCGGTGGCGGCGGCATCGGTCGTCGCCGGCTCGTCGAGCAGCTCGCCCGAGAAGTGACGCACCCGCAGCCGGCGCAGCAGCAGGCGCATCCTGTCGGGGGCATGCCGCCGCGCCGCGACGATCGCCCGGCAGGCGGGCAGCGTGGCCGCCATGCGCGGGCGCTCGCGCGTGTCGATCGGCATGCCGTGCTCGTGCGAGATGCGCCGGAACGGCTCGGCGCTGTAGGCCCAGGGACAACCCGGGTCGGTGAACTCGGTGATCAGTACGTCGGGCAAGGCGGTAACGGAGAGGAGGGATTCGAACCCGCGATGGAGGTTTCCCCCCGATACTCGCTTAGCGGACGACAACCAGCTCCTCGCCACTTTCAATTTATACCGCACAGAAGGCTCTCATGAGGCCTTGAGACTTGCCGCATAATCGCCCGCCGCAAGCCAGAACCCACGGAAATGGAGGAGCGAAATGCGCGTGTCTTTCTCGACGTATCCGACGGGAGGGCGGCTATGACCGACCATGCTGTGGTGATCGCAGGAGGAGGTCCGGCGGGGATGATGCTCGCGGCTGAGTTGGCGTTGGCGAAGGTCGACGTCGCGGTCGTGGAGCGGCGTCCCGATCACGTGCTCGCCGACGCACGGGCCGGGGGTATCCACTCGCGCACGATCGAGGTGCTCGATCAGCGTGGGGTCTCCGATCGGTTCCTCGCTGAGGGGCAGGCGGTTCAGGCCGCAACGTTCGGCACGACCGTGATGGACATGAGCGACTTCCCGTCGCGGCATCCGTACACGCTCGCGCTCTTCCAGAACAAGATCGAGCGGATCATGGCCACATGGGTCGCCGAGCTGCCGGTGCGCATCTATTACGGACGTGAGGTGACGGGCTTCGCGCAGGACGACACCGCGGTCGATGTCCGGCTGTCCGAAGGCGAGCCGCTACGGGCGCGGTATCTCGTCGGGTGCGATGGCGGACGCAGCCTGATCCGCAAGGAAGCCGGCATCGAGTTCCCGGGCTGGGATGCGACGAGGAGCAACCTGATCGCCGAGGTCGAGCTGACCGAGGAGCCGCCGCCCGGGGTTCGTCACGACGCCACGGGCGTCCACGGCCTCCACCGGCTCGAGGACGGGAAGACGGTCCGGGTCGTCACGACCGAGCAGCAGCTCGGGCCCGCCGGCGAGCCCACCCTGCGCGACCTGAGCGAGGCGCTCATCGCCGTGTTCGGCACCGACTTCGGGGTGCACAACCCCACCTGGATCTCCAGGTTCACCGATATGACTCGGCAGGCCGCGGCCTACCGCGCCGGACGAGTGCTGCTGGCCGGCGACGCGGCGCACGTGCACTACCCGGCGGGCGGGCAGGGCCTCAGCCTCGGCGTGCAGGATGCGGTGAACCTGGGATGGAAGCTCGCGCAGGTGGTCGCCGGGACCTCCCCGGAGAGCCTCCTGGACACCTACTTCGACGAGCGTCATCCGGTCACGGCGCGCGCGCTCCGGTACACGATCGCCCAGACCACGCTGCAGCGCCACGACGACCGCACGAAGGCCCTGGTCGATGTGGTCTCGGAGCTGGCGACCATGGACGAGCCCCGCAAGCAGCTCACCGGGCGCATCTCCGGGCTGGACATCCATTACGACCTCGGCGAGGGACATCCGCTGCTCGGACGCCGCATGCCCGATCTGGACCTCGTGACCGCCGACGGCCCGCTCCGAGTCTTCAAGCTGCTGCACGACGCCAAGCCGGTGCTGCTCAACCTCGGTGAGCCCGGCGGATTTGACGTCACTCCGTGGGCTGACCGGGTCCAGCTGATCGACGCGAGCTACAAAGGGGAGTGGGAGCTCCCAGTACTCGGTGTGGTCAGCGCCCCCACCGCCGTGCTGATCCGCCCAGACGGCTACGTCGCCTGGGTAGGAGACGGCACCCACCTTGGGCTTCCTGACGCGCTGGCCACCTGGTTCGGGCCGCCCACTGCGGCGTAGCTCACCGCCTGCAACATCGATCTGCGAGGACTGATGGCACGCTCCGGGACCATGGGTGCGAAAGCGGAGAGGGAGGGATTCGAACCCTCGATGGAGTGTTAACCCCATACTCGCTTAGCAGGCGAGTGCCTTCAGCCACTCGGCCACCTCTCCGGAGTGCGTCGATGGTAGCCGGGGGCGGCTACCCGGCGACGCTCACTCCTCTGTGTCGGCGGGGTCCTCGTCCGCGAGGATGCGGTAGAGATCCCTGCGCGCTTGGCCGAGGATCTCCTTGGCGCGCTCGATCTGGGCGTCGTCACCCGCCATCGCCACCTGCATGGCGGCGGCGGCGAGCGGGCCGATCAGCGAGCGCACCTCGAGCCGTCCCTCGCCGAAGCCCTCGGCCGACTTGGTCCAGGGCTCGCCGAGCTGCTCGCGGTGCTCCTCGACGTGGGCCTTGCCCTCGTCGGTGAGCTCGTACGGAGTCCGGCCCTCGCCCGCCTGGGGGTGGACAAGGCCCTCGTCCTCGAGCAGCGCCAGCGTCGGGTAGACCGAGCCCGGGCTCGGGCGCCACGCGCCGTCAGAGCGCCGCTCGATCTCACCCATGAGGCCGTAGCCGGTCATCGGGCCCTCGTCGAGCAGCACGAGCACGGCCGCGCGGACATCGCCGCGGCGCATGCGCCGCCGCCGCCCGCCGCCGGGGTAGCCCCAGCCGCCGTGCATGCCATGCCGGCCCCTCATGGATCCCCAGCCATGGCGGCCCCTGTGGCCGCCATGTGACTTGAATCGATGCATCTGTAGCTCCTATCTGTGAAGATCACGATGCATCAACGATATATCGTTAGCTACGAGGCGTCAAGTCACGGATTCGGGGGCACCTCCGCTACGCTCTACCGACCGAGCGCCCGTAGCTCAGCTGGATAGAGCGTCGGTCTACGGAACCGAAGGTCACAGGTTCGAATCCTGTCGGGCGCGCTGCACAGAGACCCAGCGGGGCCCGGCGGGGCGGAAAGTGAAGGGTAGGATCGCGGCCGTGCCGTTCACGCGCAGGAACCTCAAGGAGGATCTGGACGATCTCGGGTCCAACTTCGACGGCGCCCCGGACCTGGAGTTCCGCCATGCAAGCAAGGCGCTCGGGCTCGAGCAGTGCGGCCTCAGCTACCAGCGCGTCCCGCCCGACTATCGCTTCCCGTACGGCCACACGCACAAGGAGCAGGAGGAGGTGTACGTGGTCGTGCGCGGGAGTGGGCGGATGAAACTCGACGACGAGATCGTCGAGGTCAAGGAGTGGGACGTGGTACGCGTCCCGCCCGGCACGTGGCGAGGCTACGAGGGCGGGACGGAGGGCCTCGAGATCCTCGTCTTCGGCGCGCCCAATCTCGGCGAGGATCCGCGCGAAGACGTAGAGGGTCAGCGCGACTGGTGGGCTGACTAGCGCCCGGGTGGAGCCAAGGTCGGAGGTTCGAATCCTCTCGGGCGCGCTTGGAGATGCCCCCGCTACGGCGCTGACCTCACATCCGGAGGCAGTCGCGGCGGTCATCGCCTCCGCGATCTGCGACACCACCCGATGACCATGGACCCTGTCCGGCCCACCGCTGCATTCGCCTGACAGCGCAAGCGCCGCACGCATCCCGACGCGCTACCGCTTCCATGCAAAGCAGGAGCAGCGGCGCGAACTAGATCGAAAGTACGGATGACAACTGTCCTGGACCAGTGAGGTGATAGAGGTCACAGGTTCGAATCCTGACGGGCGCGTTCACCATCCGACTGATGGTGTTGCCGCTCGAGCGGCTAGGTGTCCAGGGTCAGCGCGACGGGATCGCCGTCTGGGAGCAGGTCGCGCATCTCCTCAGGTAGGTAGGGCAGGTCGAGCAGGCTGAGCTTGACCTCGCTGCGGCGCCGGTACCGCTCGGGGTCCACCCGCACCACGAGGCCTGCCCGCGGTCGCAGGCGAACTTCGAGCGCCTCGCCAGGCTGCATCCGTCTCATGATCGTGCCGTCCACCTGGAGCGCCGGCTGGCCGCTGCCTTCCAGCAGCGCCAACGCGAGCGGCTCGGCGGCCGAGATCACAGCAGCTCGGGAGATGCCGGATATCGGCGCCACGGGGCTGATGACCACGGCGTCGAGCATCGGCGACACCACCGGCCCTCCCGCCGCGTACGAATAGGCCGTGGAGCCGATCGGCGTGGCAATCACAAGCGCGTCGCAGCGGTATCGCCCACTCGCCCGCCCGTTCACGGTCAGCGACGCCTGTACCGCTCCCTCGCCGGGAACGCTGGCGAGGGCGATGTCGTTGAAAGCGATCGACTCGTCAGACCCATCTGTCAGCACCGCCGCGCTGTGTTCCTCGATGGTGTAGTCGCCGGTTTCGAGTCGGTCGAGCGCGGTGCCGAGCTCGTGCGGCTGGACCTCGACCAGGAAGCCGAGGCTTCCGAGGTTCACGCCGAGGATGGGGACGGGCCGTTGTGCGACGAGTCGCAGCGCGCCGAGCATGGTGCCGTCGCCGCCGAGACTGATCAAGGCGTCGGCCTGATCGAGCAGCTGAGCCTCGCTTACCGGCTCTACGTCGTCGGATAAGCGCGCGGCGTCCCGGGCGTCCACGATCACCTGTTTCCCGTGTGACCGCGCCCAGCTCGTGAGCTGCTCGACCACCGGCGTCGGGTCTCTGTGCGGATGCAGGACGAGCCCGAGTCGCCCACTCGGCTTGAGCCTCGGCATGGTGCAATCGTCGCATGCCCACCCCCGGTTCAGGGTCGGGAGTCGCGCAGGCCGGACGCGACGGGCAGGGCGTAGGATCGCCGCGATGAGGATCGCCGTCTCGCGGGCTCCCGGCGCCGAACGCGTCGTCACTCCGCTCGAGCTGTTCTTCGACCTCGTCTACGTCTTCGCAATCGGGCAGCTCTCGCACCACCTGCTCGAGCACGTCGACTTGAGGACCGGCGCCGAGACGGTGATCATGGCGCTCGCGGTCGTCTACGCCTGGTACATGACCGCGTGGGGGGCCAACTGGCTCGACCCTGACCGGCTGCCGGTGCGCATGCTGCTCGTCGGGCTGATGTTCGCCAGCCTGCTCATGTCCGTCGCAATCGCCGACGCATTCGACGGGCGCGCGTGGCTGTTCGTCAGCGGCTACCTGCTCCTTCAGGTCGGGCGCTCGGCTTTCCTCATCGTGGCCCTGCGCGGGCGGCCGCTCGGCGAGCACTTCGTCAACGACCTGATCTGGGAGCTGCTGACGGGCGGCCTCTGGGTGGCCGGTGCGTTCGCGGACGGCGACGCGCGCCTCGTGCTCTGGGGCGTTGCGGTGGTGGCCACCCACTGCGGCACATGGGCCCTGCATTGGCTGCCCGGCCGTGGCCGACGCATCGACCTAGGGCACTCCGAGATCGCGGGCGGGCATCTCATCGAGCGCTTCCGGCTTTTCTTCATCATCGCGCTGGGCGAGACCGTGTTGACGATGGGCACCGCGTTCACCGACGAGCCGTTCGAGCTCGAGCGCCTGCTTGCGCTGGCGATCGGCTTCACGGGGACCGTCGCCCTCTGGTGGTGCTACTTCCAGCGTGCCGAGGGGATCGGAGTCGAGGTGGCCGAGACGGCCGAGGACGCCGGCGCGGTGGGGTGGTGGGGCACAGTGACGCTGACGCTGATCGTGCTCGCGCTGATTGGAATCGCCGTGGGGGACGAGCTCGCGATCGCCCACCCCGGCGATGACGCGACGGGCGGCTTCACGATCCTCACGTTCGGCGGCCCGGCGCTGTTCCTGCTCGCCCAGGTGTTCTTCCTGCGCGAGGTGGTTGGGCACGTCCCGCGCTCCCGGCCGCTGGCACTGACGGCGCTCGCGATTCTTGCGGTTGTGACGTCGCCGCTCACGCTGATCGTCGGTATCGCCGCTTCGAGCGCCGTGCTCGTCGCGGTCGCGATCGCCGACACGCTGGCCGAGGGCGATCGCACGCCGAGCAGGTCTGCGTAGCCCTACGAAGCTCTTGGCTCGTCGCCCGTAGAGCAGCGCCCGAATGCGGGTAGAGAGTGGGAGTGGCGTCACCGCGTTCCCTGAGGCCAGTCGGCGGCTGGGACCTCGTTGCTCGTGGCAGGTTCGAGACGCGCTACGACGGGCACGTGTGGACCGTCGACCTGGACTACTTCGATTTCGGCGAGCGGCTGCATCTGTACCGCGATGGGCTCGAGGTAGAGGTGCAGAGGTCGCCGGCGACGTTCCACTTGGATGCGAGCGCCACGATCGAGGCCTCGATGAGCCTTCTGGGCATGCGACGAGTCGATCTTGTCGTCGAAGGCGAGCCCACGATGCTGACGCCCGTCGAGGGGACGGCCGAGGGATGGAGGCTCCAGCTGGCGCGTGAGCGACCGGACCTGAGTCGTCTCATCGGCGCCATCTCGTGGATCGTGCTCGTGATCGCGCTGGTCTACGAGGTGCCCCAATTGATCGCCCTGATCGGCGGCGTGATGGGTGCCGACTACGAACCCCCGGTCGTGCTGCCGGGAGCGGCAAACTTGGTACTCGGAATCGCGGCGCTTGCCGCTGCCCTGGAGCGGGCGTTGCGATTCAAGAGCAATCGCTGGCTTGGTTAAGAAGCTGGGTGATTCGAGCCGCGCGGTTGACCCCGAAACCCGCCAGCACAGGAGAAACAACATGAGCACCGATGGGCATCAGGGCCGCGTGGCGGTCATCACCGGCGCGTCATCCGGCATCGGCGAGGCGACCGCTCGCGCGCTCGCCGCCGACGGCCACCGGCTCGCGCTGCTGGCACGCCGCGTCGACCGAGTCGAGGCGCTGGCCGAGGAGCTCGGCGGCGGCGCCCTGGCCGTCCAGGCCGACGTCACGGACCGCGACTCGATCGTCGCCGCCGCCGAGCGCGTGCAGAGCGAGCTGGGCGGCGCCGACATCCTCGTGAACAACGCCGGCGTGATGTTGCTCGCACCGTTCACCTCCGAGCAGAAGGCCGAGATCCGGCAGATGGTCGAGGTCAACCTGCTCGGCGCGATGACTTCGACCGAGGTGTTTCTCGACCAGCTGCGAGACGGCGGGGGTGACCTCATCAACATGTCGTCGGTGGCCGGGCGCACCGCGCGGGCCGGCACCTCGGTCTACAACGCGACCAAGTGGGGCCTGGGCGCCTGGTCGGAGGCCCTGCGCCAGGAGCTCCAGCCCGACATTCGCGTGATGATCATCGAGCCGGGCGCGGTGGCGACCGAGCTGACCGACCACATCACCGACGCGGGCGCCAAGCAGGCGGCCGAGCAGCTCTACAACGAGGTGGCGATCACGGCCGAGGACATCGCCGAGGTGATCGCCTTCGCCGTCGCGCGGCCGCGGCGCATGACGCTCAACGAGATACTGATCCGGCCAACTGCCCAGGCGCTCTGAGCGCCACGGAGGCCCCATGCAGATCACCAGGAACAGCATCGAGACCGCGACCGGCCCGGGCGACTGGTTTACCGGCACCGTCTACATCGACGCGGTGGCAACCCCGGCAGGGCCATCGCGGGTGCAGGCCGCCAGCGTCCACTTCACGCCGGGCGCGCGCACCGCCTGGCACACCCACCCATTCGGCCAGACGATCTACGTCACCGAGGGGGTGGGGCGCTGCCAGCGCCGCGGCGGACCGGTCGAGGTCATCCGCACGGGCGACCGAGTCTTCTTCGAGCCCGGAGAGGACCACTGGCACGGCGCCGCGCCGGACCGCTTCATGACCCACATCGCGATGCAGGAGGTCGACGACGACGGCAGTCCGGTCAGCTGGGGCGAGCACGTCTCCGACGAGGAGTACTGCGCCGCGCCGGCGTCCTAGGCCCCTTTGAACATCGCGGCCCCACGGGCCCGACCGCCGTGGCATGCACTCTCGACTAGCCCGGCGCCGGCGCCGGCGGTCGCTCCTTGACCGCCCCCGGCTCGTCGGGTCGGGCTGCCTCCTCCTCGGACGCCATGTGCGGCAGCCACTCGAGCCAGCTCGGCAGGTACCAGTTCCAGTCCCCGAGCACCTTCATCGATGCCGGCAGGAGGATGCCGCGGATGATCGTGGCGTCGATCAGCACGGCGACCGCCAGCCCCACGCCCATCTCCTTGAAGTCGAGGAAGCTCAGCGTGACGAAGACGGAGAACACCACCACCATCACGACCGCGGCGGAGGTGACCGTGCCCGCCGTGCTCGAGATCCCCCGCTTGACGGCCTCGTCAGTCGACATGCCGCGCAGCCACAGCTCCCTCACCCGGGACAGGATGAAGATGTGGTAGTCCATCGAGAGGCCGAACAGGATCACGAACAGGAACAGCGGCAGCCATGAGGTGACGCCCCCGTTCGAGGTGAAGCCCAGCACGCTCTCCCCGTGACCGTCCTGGAACACGAGCACGAGCACGCCGTAGGCGGCGCCCACCGACAGCAGGTTGAGCACGATCGCCTTGATCGGGATCACGATCGAGCGGAACGTGAACAGCAGCAGCACGAACGCAAGCGAGAACACGAAGGCGAAGACCAGCGGCAGGCGGGCGCTCACCAGATCGCGGAAGTCCTTCGACTGGGCGGCGCTGCCGCTGACGTTCACGATGGCGCCCTCGACGCTGCCGACCGTGGCCGGGACGATCTCGTCCCGGATCTCGTCGAGGGCGGCCGTGGACTGCTCGTCGTTGCCGGTGCCCTCGGTGGGGATCGAGACGAGCGCCACCGTACCGTCCTTGCTGTACTCGACCTCCGTGCCCTGCAGGACGTTGAGGCTCCCCTCGGCCTGCGCCTTCAGGTCCGCGATGGCCGCAGCGGCCGGGCCCGCGCGGACGTCGTCCGCCTTGACGGCGACATCGACGGTCACCGCCTCGGCCGGGAAGGCCTCGCGCACGCGGTCGAAGGTCTTGACCACTGCGAGGTCCTGCGGCAGGTCGTCGGTGGTCGTGACCGCGATGTTCATGTTGAGAGCCGGGACCGACAGGGCGAGCAGAAAACCGCCGGCGATCACGATCGCCACCCACGGGCGGCGCATGACGCGCTCGACCAGCGCCGACCAGAAGCGCGACTGGCCCGCAGGTCGCCGGTAGCGGTTCAGGAATGGGATGCGACCCTTCTCCACGCGATCGCCGAGCCAGGCGAGCACGGCCGGCAGCACGGTCAGCGACGAGAGGATCGCGATCGCCACCACGAGGATGGTCCCCTCGGCGAACGAGATGAAGGTCTTGTCGCCGGTGAGGAACATGCCGGCCATCGCCGCGATCACGGTCAGACCGGAGATGAGCACGGCCCTTCCCGACGTCGCTGCGGCGATCTCGAGCGCGGTGCGCTCGCTCCGCCCGGCCGCCCGCTCCTCGCGCTCGCGCCGCAGGTAGAAGAGCGAGTAATCGACGCTGACCGCCAGCCCGATCAGGAGGATTACCGACTGGATGTTGGGGTCGATCGGGGAGATGTGGCTCGGAAGCGCGATCAGGCCCAGGGCCGCCATCACGGTGGTCACGCCCAGCAGCAGGGGCACGAGCGCGGCCACCAGGGCGCCGAACGCGATCACCAGGATCAGGAGTGTGAGCGGCAGCGAGAGCAACTCCGCCTGCGCCAGGTCAGACTGGAACGTGTCGTTGAGCTCCTTGTTGGAGCTCACGCTCCCAAACTGCTCGACGCGGAGCTCGGGATGGTCGGCCGCGACCGCGCTGATCGTCTCCTTCGACGGCTCGAGCCGGTCCCGCGCCTCGAGGTCATCCCCGGTGAGGTCGAACTGCACCAGCGCGGAGTGCTGATCGATGGACACCGGCGCGTCCCCGGTAAGTGGCGACATGACGTTCCGCACGTATTGCGTGTCCGAGAGCTGCCTCGTGGCCTGCTGGATCGCCGCGTCGAACTCGGGATCCCCGACCTGGAGGTCATTGCTCTGAATCAGAACGCTCTCGGTATTCGGCCGCAGGCCCGCGTCGTAGAGCGTCTGCTCGGCCCTGCCGGCCTCGCCGGAGAACTGGTCCGGACCATGGATCTCGTTCTTCCCGACGGCGTTGCCGAGCAGCACGGCGACCACAACGAAGGCAAGCCACCCGAAGATGGCGGTCTTGCGGTGCTCGGCGCTCCAGTGTGCGGCGCGTGCGGCGAGGTTGTGGGACTTCTTCACGAGGTCTCCCCGGTCGCGGTCACGGCAGTGGAGTCCAGCGTCCGTCCTCGAACCCCCCTGGTAATCGGGGGAAACCCCTGAGATTTCCCCTTCGGCCTATTCAGGGGATCTCGGTCCACCGCACCTGGGTGATCCTGGTTCGCTGCGCGACATAGCCGGGCAGCCGTGCCATCGCCTCGTCCTCGGTCTCGGCCTCGACCTCCCACCAGATGCGGTGGCCGCCGTAGTGGCACGACGCCGTGGCCTCCTGGTGGCGTAGCGGGCTCTCGGAGGCGTTGAAGGCTGCGAACACCGCCCCGCACTCGGCGGCCGTGTGCCGGTGCTCCAGCATGAAGCGCGGCATCGGTCCAGCATCACCAGTCGATGACGGTTTGGAATCGGGGGAATACCCTGATCTGAACCGTCGCAGCGTACGGGCGCGGATATGTTCGCATCCGAGGACTCGAAGAAGTGACCGACGTAGCCAGGCCCATGGTGGGCCGCGGGCCTGAGCTTGAGCTCGTCGAGCAGCTGCTCGAGGGGACATGTGCGGGCGAGGCGCGCTTCCTGTTCGTCGCAGGCGAGCCGGGGATCGGCAAGACCCGACTGCTGGCCGACCTTGCCGAGCGCGCCGGACGGCGCGGCTTCCTGACGCTCCAGGGCGGCGCCGCCGAGTTCGAGCGCGAGCTTCCCTTCGGTGCCGTGGTCGACGCCCTCGACGAGCACCTGGAGTCGCTCGATCCGCGTGCCTACCAGCGGCTCGCGGCCGAGGACCTGGGCGAGCTCGCCGGGGTGTTTCCCGCCCTGCGCTCGCTCGACCCCGGATCCACCCACCCGACCACGGCGGCCGAGCGCTTCCGGGCACACCGGGCGGTGGGCGCACTGCTCGAGCACTTGGCGGCGAGCCGGCCTTTGGTCTTCGCGCTCGACGATCTTCACTGGGCCGACGGAGCCTCGCTCGAGCTCGTCTCGCACCTGCTGCGCCGCCCTCCGCAGGCCGCGGTGCTGGTGGCTGCGACGTTCCGCAGAGCACAGGTCGACCGCGCACTCGTGTCCACGATCGACAGGAGCCTTCGCGAGACCGACCGTCGCATCGATCTCGGTCCGCTCCCGCATGACGAGGCGCAGGGACTCGTCTCAGGCGCAGGAGCAGCGGAATACGCCCGTCTCTACGAGGCGAGTGGCGGCAACCCGTTCTACCTGCTGGAGCTGGCACGGATGAGAAGCGACGGTGAGTCTCAATGGGACCCCGACGCCGTCGTGGGAGTCCCGGAAGCCGTTGCGCTGGCCACCGTCGGTGAGCTCGAGGGCCTGTCCGCCAGCGGACGCAAGCTCGCCGAGGCCGCCGCCATGGGAGGCGATCAGTTCGAGCTCGACCTGGCCCTGGCAACCGCCGACATCACCGAGGCCGATGCGCTCGACGCGCTCGACGAGCTGCTCGACGGCGACCTCGTCAGATCGACCCGGGTGCCGCGCAGGTTCCGCTTCCGGCACCCGCTCGTCCGCCGCGCCGTTTATGAAGCATGCCCGCGCGGTTCGAGGATCGCCGCCCACCGTCGCGCGGCCACGGCGCTGGCCAGGAGCGGCGCGCCGGCCGTCGCACGCGCCCACCACGTGGAGCACTCGGCACGCCAGGGGGACATGGCGGCCGTCGCGGTCCTGCGGGAAGCGGGCGAGGCCGCGGCCCAGCGGGCGCCGGGGAGCGCCGCGCGCTGGTTCAGGGCAGCCTTGAGCCTGGTTCCGGAGCAGGACCGGGATTCAGAGCGGCGACCGCTTCTAATGGCACTGGCGGCGGCACAGGCGGCCACCGGACGCTTCGAGGAGAGTCGCGCGTCGCTGCTCGAGAGCATCGATCTGACGCCGGAGGCCGCGGCGACGTTGCGGGGTCAGCTGATCGGCGCCTGCGCCGGCGTCGAGCAGGTGCTCGGCCACCACGAGGAGGCGCACGCGCGCCTCACGGCGGCGCTCGCGGAGCTGTCGGACACTTCGAGCCCAGAGGCAGTCGAGCTCATGATCCATCTCGCGGCGGGTGACTTCTATCGCATGGACTACGAGGGCATGCGCGCCTGGGGGGGCCGTGCCCTCGCCGCGGCCGAGGCGCTCGAGCCCTCGCTGACCGCAGCGAGCCTGGCCGTGCTCGCGGTGGCGACGGCGTTCGAGGGCCCGATCCGAGAAGCGGACGCCTACCGCGCGGACGCCGCCGCACTCGTTGACGCTCTCCCCGATCACGCCCTCACGAACCGGCTCGACGCGGTCACGACCCTCAGCGCCGCCGACCTCTACCTACACCGCTACGACGACGCGGCCACCCACGCCAGGCGAGGTCTCGCCGTCGCCCGCGCGGCAGGCCGGGGTGAGCTCGTCCCTCTCCTGGTGCCGGTGCTGGTCGCCGTCCTGCACACGAGCGGACGGGTGGACGAGGCCGCCGAGTTGCTGGGAGAGGCGGTCGACGCCGCGCGGCTGTCGGGCAATGCGGAGGCGCTCGGCTGGAATCTGCTGAGCCGCGCCTACGTGGCGGTGGTGGCCGGCGACCTCGAGCTCGCGCTCGGTGCCGCCCAGGAGAGCGTGGAGGTGACCCACCACCTCGACGACCGGCTCGTCCACACGAACGCCAGATGGGCTTTTGCCAGCGCCCTGCTCGAGCTGGGCGAGCCAGAGTCCGCGGTCGAGGTACTGGCGACCGCCGCCGGGGGAGAGGAGCTGCCGCGCATACCCGTGGGCTGGCGGGCCCACTACCTGGAGCTGATGACCCGGTGCTGGCTTGGCTTCGGCCGGGTCGCGGAGGGCCAGGCGGCGGCCGCCCGCGCTGTCACAACCGCCGATCGGGTCGGGCTCAAGGCGGCGACCGCCATGGCCGACCGCGCCGCTGCGGCAGTCGCACTCGCCGCCGGCGACACGGTGACCGCCACGGACCGCGCCCTGTCGGCGGCCGTCGCGGCCGAGGAGATCGGCGCCCGCGTCGATGGCGCCCGTGCGCGGACGCTCGCGGGGCGGGCGCTCGCCGCGGCCGGCGAGCAGGGTCGCGCGGTCGCCGAGCTCGAGGGCGCCGCCCGCGTTCTCGAGCATTGTGGGGCGCGCCGTTATCGCGAGGAGGCCCAGCACGAGTTGCGCAAGCTGGGCCGCCGCTTCGGCCGGAGGAGCCGGGCGACCAGGCCGGACGGGGATGGAGTCGAGACGCTCACTCGTCGGGAGCTCGAGGTCGCGGGACTGGTGGTGGAGCGCCATACCAATCCCGAGATCGCTCGCGCCCTCGTCCTCAGCGAGAAGACGGTCGAGACCCACATGCGGAACATCTTCCGCAAGCTGCAGGTGTCCTCCCGCGCCGACGTCGCACGGGCGGTCGAGAACACGACGAGGCGCTAGATCGGCAGCTCCTCCTCGAGCGTCTCCAGCACATGGTCGGCGCCCGCCTCCTCGAGCGCGGCGCGGTCGTACTTGCCGGTGGCCACGGCGATCGCGGTGCAGTCCACCGCGTGCGCCGCCTGGATGTCGAGCGGCGTGTCGCCGATCACGTAGATCTCCGTGTTCGGCACGTTGCAGCCGAGCATCGCCTCGCCCCGGCGAACGGCCTGGCGGACGATCTCGGGCCGGTCGACGCCGGCGCTGGCGTAGGCGCCGTAGGTGAACCAGCGGTTGAGGCCGGCGCGCTGCAGCTTGATGTGGGCGGCGCCGTCGCCGTTCCCTGTGATGAGGCCGAGAGCATGGCCCGCTCGGCTCAGCTGCTTGAGCCGCTCGGGCACGCCCGGCAGCACCCGATAGCCCTTGCTCTGCTCGACGGCTTCGGGGAGGTGCTCGAGCCGGCGCTGCACCAGCTGCGCCAGCTCGTGCGGTGAGGGCTTGCGGTGCAGCACGGCCTCGAAGGTCTTAGCGCCCACGTCGGGGTCGGTCATCCCGGCATCGGTGTACTGGCCGATGTCGGCCGGGATCCCGTAGAGCTCCTCGAAGGCCTGTTTCCAGGCGACCGCGCCGGCTCCACCGGTCGACACGAGGGTTCCGTCGATATCGAAGAGCAGGATGCGAGGCAGGTCGGTCATGGGCACCAACGTACCCGGCTCGCGGGGGGCGAACGGAGGCGGCCGGTTGAGTCTCAGCTGCCCAGCTCGAGGAAGCCGTCCACGCCGACCGCCGTGATTCGTCGATTGGAGGCGAACGTCAGCTGATTGCTCTGGTTGACGCAGGTCAGCCGCATCTTGCCCTCCGACTTGAACAGCTGGAGACGCTGGAGCGACACGGTGCCCGCCGCGTGCTCCACAGAACCGACCGACCCCGCGTCCAGGTCCGCGGGCTTGCCGACGCGGAGCAGCTTGCACTTGACGTTGTCCGTCTGGAGGCTCGCCTTGGCGGTGACGAAGTACCTGCCCGCCGGCAGCGGAAGCGTTAGGGCGACCGACCCGCCCTTGGGAATCTGCACCGACGCGCTCTTCGCGGCGCCGTACGCGATGCCGATGCCCTTCGCGCCCTTCGGGCCCGTCGGACCCTGAGCGCCGGTCGAGCCCTTCGGTCCCGCAGGGCCTGGAACGCCCGGGGGCCCAGGCGGCCCCTGGATCGACCAGCTCTGCAGCGCCGAACGCTCCGGGCAGGGCAGGTCGGCCTCCCGGACGATGCGCGTGTTCGGGCCGGTCGGGTTGTCGAAGACGCACGCGTAAACGACATTGCCGCCGCTCTGGGCTCCGACGAGGGTCCCGTCAGCGAGGAGCCCGACGACTGCGCCGGCTGCCAGCAGCGCTGCCGGCCGCTTCCACCACTGCCGCACGGTCATGGACCTGATGCTCCCGACGCGTGTGGTCCCTGTCAGTACCACCGAGGTCTCGATCGAGTCTCAATGGCGCGAAAAGATGCGATGACCTGAGGCGCTTTCGGAGGTCTTGATGCGACGCGGTCGTGATGGGCCGGCGCACCTACGAGGGCTTCGCGCCGGTGTGGCCGACGCGCTCCGGCGATCCCTACAGCGACCGCATCAACTCGATGCCCAAGTACGTCGTCTCGTCGACGCTGAAGGACCCCGAGTGGAACAACACGACCGTGATCGACGGCGACCCGGTCGGCGAGATCGCGCGGCTCAAGGAGGAGCCCGGCAAGGACATCGTCCAGTACGGCTTCGGCCGGCTCTCGCACACGATGCTGGAGCACGGCCTGCTCGACGAGCTGCGGCTCTGGATCCACCCGTTCGTGATCGGAAAGGGCGGCCCCGAGGACCTGCTCTACAGGGACGCGCCGACAGCGCGCTTCCGGCTCGTGGACGCGAAGCCGCTCGAGAATGGCATCGTCGTCCTGTCGTACACGGTCGCTTCGGCGTGAGCGGCTCGCGCGGCCCTGAGGAGCCAGATCCTGTAGCCGCCGGCGTAGAAGGCGAACGGGCCGATGAGGAGCCGCGCGATCATGCCGCGGCGCACAGCTCGGGGACCCGGTTGGAGCCGGCCGGCAACAGTCCGACCGGCGTGCCGTCCGATCTGGCAAGGAGGGCCGAGCCCCCGACCGCCCCGATCGCACGGGCCGTGACGGGAGCGAGCCGTCGGACGGCGACCGGCACATGTCCCGCGAGACCGGCCGCTGCCGAGAGTGAGCCGCTGTCCTCGCGGGCCGTGAACAGCGTCAGGCCTGGTTCGAGCAGATCGAGCGTGGAGCGCCCTCCCTCCCAGGCGTGGGCGATCCGTGCGCCGATGTCGACGCTCACCTCGGTCTCGACCGGCCGGATCGAGCCGCCGGGGTCCGCCGAGCGGGCGGCGGTGTACTCGACGACGGGCCGGCGCTCGGCCTCGTAGCTGTCCAGCAGCGCAGGCGGAGCCCAGCCGCGCAGCACCCAGGCGAGCTTCCAGCCGAGGTCGTAGCCGTCGTGCAGCGCGAGGTTGAGCCCGGTTCCGCCGCGCGGCGTGACGCGATGCGCCGCGTCCCCGGCGAGGAAGACGCCGGCGAGGCTCCAGCGCTCGGCGAGCTGCGCGCCCGCAGAGAACCAGCGCGAGCGGCCGAGCCGAACGGGCAGGTCGGGCACCCCCGCTGCGAGCCGGATGAGCTCGATCGTCCGCGCCTCGTCGCGCGCCGTATCGTCGAAGCCGCCGAACAGCCAGCGGTCCGACGGGCCCGTCGGGATGAGGACGCTCGGAACCTCCGGGTGGGTGATCGAGTAGATCGGGTGGCGGTGCTCGCCGGCGACGTCCCACAGGGGCGCGTGAAAGAGCGTCGTCATCCCCTCCATGAGCCTGTCCGGGCCGATCATCCGTATGCCGAGCGCGCTGCGGACTGCACTGCGGGCGCCGTCGGCTGCCACCACGTAGCGGGCGTGCACCGTCCGAGCGGTCCCTGTGCCGGCGTCGCGGAGGTCTGCCCGCACCCCGTCCGCGTCCGCGAACAGGCCGGTCAGCTGAGTGCCGAGCTCGACGCGCGCGTGCGGCGAGGCGCGCAGGTGCTCGAGCAGCAACGGCTCGACGTCGTCCTGGGCGATGCAGGCGGGCGCCGTCGGGCTGAGCATTCGGCTCTGCTCGGGGTTCGGGTAGCCCACGGTGAGCGGCGAGCCGGCGGCGGCGTCGGCGAGCGTCTCGGCCTCGAGCATGTGCCAGTCGACGTCCGCACTGCGCGCACGCACGTCGGCCTCGAGCCCCCACGCCCGCACGAGCTCCATCGAGCGCAGGCTGAGGACGGTGGCGCGCGGGTGCGAGGAGAGCTCGGGCCGGCGCTCGACGAGGAGGCTGGGGACGTCATGCCGGGCCAGCTCGATGGCGGCGGCGAGGCCGGCTGGGCCGGCCCCGACCACCAGGACGGGGGTCTCTTGTGAGTCCGGGGAGGGCATGACGTCATCGTGGAGCGAACGGCGCCGGCTCACCTGAGCAACGACTACTCAATTCGGATGGGCGGTCGTTCAGACTGCGCTCATGCGCTGGCCGTTCACAGGGCGCGAGGCCGAGCTCGGGCTCGTCAGCGCAGCCCTCTCCAGTGGTTCGGCAGAAGGGGTCGTGATCGCCGGGCCAGCCGGGGTCGGCAAGACGCGCCTCACCGCCGAGGCCGCGGAGCTCGCCCGCGCCCAGGGTTGTGCCGTGGAGTGGGCGCGCGCGTCGCGCTCGGCCCGGACCATCCCCCTCGGCGCCTTCGCCGCGCTATTGCCCGGCGCGGGCGGGCGCTCCGGGCTCGAGCTGCTGGCGAGCGCCCGCCAGGCGCTGGCCGAGCGCGCGGCCGGCCGCCGGCTCGTCCTGTGCGTGGACGACGGGCAGCTCCTCGACGACGCCTCAGCGGCGCTCGTGCATCAGCTCGTGGCAGCCGCTGAGGCCTTCGCGGTCGTGAGCGTGCGGCGCGACGAGCCGGTTCCCGATGCGCTGAGAGCGCTCTGGAAGGACGACCTGTGCACGCTCCTCGAGCTGGCCGAGCTGCCGCGCGGCGAGGTCGAGAGCCTGCTCGGAGCCGCGCTCGGCGGCCCGGTCGACGGGCGCAGCGTCAATGCGCTGTGGGAGCTGACCCGCGGCAACGCCCTGTTTCTGCGCGAGCTCGTGCGGCACGGCAGCGATCACGGCCTGCTCGCGCAGGACGGCGGGCTGTGGCGCTGGCGCGGCGAGGTCGAGTCAAGCACACGGCTGGCGGAGCTGGTCGATCTCCGTATCGAGGACGCCGACGAGGGCGAGCGCCGCGTCCTCGAGCTGGTGGCGGTCGCGGCGCCGCTGGAAGTCGGTCTTCTCGAGCCGGCCGAGCTCGAGGCGCTCGATGCGCTCGAGCGCCGGGAACTCGTGGAGCGCCGCACGGACGGGCGGCGGCGGTTCGCCGACGTCGCGCATCCCCTGCACGGCGAGGCCGTGCGCGCGCAGCTGACGCCGACGCGCCTCGAGGTGATCCACACCCGGCTCGCGGACGCGCTCGAGGCGCTGGGCGCGCGGCGAAGCGGCGACCTGCTGCGGATCGCCGTCTGGCGTCTCGAGGCGGGTGCGAGCGGCGACGCCGGCCTCTTCGCGCGCGCCGCCGACCGCGCCATGTCGGCGCCCGACCCGGTGCTCGCAGAGCGGCTCGCGCGAGCGGCGGTGCAGTCGGGCGGGGGCTTCGGCCCGAAGCTGACACTCGGCCGCGCGCTCGCCGGGGCCGGGCGCGCATCCGAGGCGCAAGGGCTGTTCGCCGAGCTCGAGCCCGAGGCACGTGACGACGACGAGCGCGCGGCCGTGGCTGTGGCCTCCGCGCGCAACCTGTTCTGGGGCCTCGAGCGGGCCGAGGACGCGGATGCCGTTCTGCGCCGAGCCGAGGAGACCGTCGAGGCGGGCGCCCTGCGCCAGGAGCTCGCCGCGCAACGCGTGCGGCTCATCGCCGCGCAGGGGCTCCCCGAGCCGGCGCTGGCCGCGGGCCGGCCGCTGCTCGAAGAGTCGGTCCCGGGCCGGGCCCGCACGACCGTCGCGCTGGGGGTCATCCAGGCCATGTTCTCGAGCGGCCGTATCGACGAGGCGGTCGCGCTCGTCGAGGCAGCGCTACCGGTCGCCCGGCGGCACCGAGACGAGCTGCCGCACGCCGAGGTCGTGCTGCTCGGCATGCGCGCGCTCGCCCTCCGGCTCGCGGGGCGCCTGCTCGAGGCCACGGCGCGGTCCGAGGACACCTACGCCTTTCTCGTGACGCAGAAGTCTGCCCAGGGCACCGCGATCGAGGCCACCTCGCTGGGGCTGATCTGGCTCGCTCGCGGACGCGTCCAGACGGCACTGCGCTACGCCCGCGAGGGAGCCGCGCTGCTGCGCGACGGCGACGGCACCGGAATGCTGGCCTTTGCGCTCGCGGGCGCCGTCCAGGCGGCGGCCCAGGCTGGAGAAGCGGAGCAGGCGCGCGAGCTGCTCGCGGAGATGGAGAGGACCCCGCTCGCGAACAAGGACTTCCAGGTCGAGCTTGAGCTGGCCCGGGCTTGGAGCACCGCCGCGAGCGGCGAGCTCTCACGCGCCCGTGTGCTCGCCGCCGAGGCCGGCGCCCGCGCCGACTCGCGCGGCCAGGCGGCGTACGCCGTGCGAGCGCTGCACGAGCTGTGCCGGCTCGGCGACGCTTCCGCCGCCGCACCCGAGCTCACCCGTCTCGTCGCCCGGGTCGACGGGCCCTTCGCCGCGACGGCGGCCGCGCACGCCGCTGCGCTCGTCGCCGGCGACGGGGCCGCGCTGATGGAGGTCGCCGAGCGCTTTGGCGCCGCCGACGCGCTGCTCGTCGCCGCCGAGGCCGCCGACGCCGCGGCTGCGGCGCACCGGGAGTCCGGCCGCCACTCGAGCGCCCGTGCCGCGGAGGCGCGGGCCGCGCTCTGGCTGACGAGGTGCGAGGGCGCGAGACCGCCGACGCTGCTCGCCGCGCCGGAGGCGGCCGAGCTGACGCCGCGCGAGCGCGAGATCGCGCTGCTCGCCGCCGGCGGATCGAGCAGCCGCGAGATCGCCGAGCGGCTCGTGCTGTCGGTGCGCACGGTCGACAACCACCTGCAGAACGCCTATCGCAAGCTCGGCGTGACGCGCCGCCAAGACCTCGCAAGCGTCCTGAGCGGAGCGCCCTAGCCCCGCAGCGCGCCGACCCGCCCGCTGCGAGCGACTCGCCCGAAGGCGTGCGCGCTCGGCCGCACCACACGCCGCAGGTTGTCCTCGCGGTCGATGCCGACGAGCCCGAAGCGAGGCCGGTAGCCCTCCGCCCACTCGAAGTTGTCGAACGAGGACCAGTACAGGTAGCCGCGCACGTCGATTCCCTCGGACAGAGCGTCACGCACGACGCCAAGGTGGGACTCGAGGTAGTCGATGCGCTGGTCGTCGTCGGCGGTCGCGATCCCGTTCTCGGTGACCACGAGCGGGAGGCCGGCGCGCGCGGCGCTGCGCAGCGCCTTCAGCAGGCCCTCGGGGTGGATCTCCCAGCCCATCTGCGTCAGCGGCACGCCCGCGGGCGGTCCGGCGACCAGCCCCGGCGCACGCGGATCGAGCACCATGCGCGTGTAGTACTGAACCCCGCAGAACGCGCCGGGGAGGTCCTCCAGGTAGATGTCGATCATCTCGTGCTGAGCCGTGGCGCGGAGCTCCTCGTCGCCTTGGAGGTCCGGCATCTGCAGGCAGACTCCCGCGCGCGGGAACAGGTCGACCACGCTGCGGTGCGCGGCGATGAGCGTCCGCGTGACCCGCTGCCAGGCCTCGGGATCCCGAAGGCCGGGCGGGTGGTGCCCCGTGAGATATCCGAAGAGGGCCACGATCTGCGGCTCGTTGATCGTGCAGGTCCAGGGCATGTGCTCGCCGAGCGCCTTCGCGACGACGTCGCAGTAGCGCGTGAAGCGCTCGACCGCGTCGTCCGCGAGCCAGCCGCCGCGCTCGGCGAACCAGCGCGGGTTCGTGAAGTGGTGCAGCGTGACGAAGGCAGTCAGCCCGTTCTCGGCCAGGCACTCGAGCACGCGCCGGTAGTGGTCGAGTGCGGCGGGATCGAACTCGCCCGGCGCGGGCTCGATTCGTGACCACTCGAGTGAGAGCCGGTGGGCGTTCTGGCCGAGCTCCGCCAGCAGAGCGAAGTCCTCGCGGTAGCGGGTGAGCTGGTCGATTGCGATGCCGGACGGCTCGGTGGCGGTCGAGCCGCGCGCGTGCTCCCAGGCCCACCAGTCGTTGCCGGTGTTGCCCCCCTCGACCTGATGGGCAGCCGTCGAGCTGCCGAACAGGAAGCCGTCGGGGAAGTCACGCACCGGCGGGACGCTACCCCAGTAGTCAGCGCGCGAATGAGCGGAGTGGCCGCGGATCGCGGCGGCCTGGATGCGCGTCCGTTGTCCCGCACACGGCGGCTATTTCAATGCCCGGACTACGGCGCGACGCTCCCGCGTCTGGCTCCGGCCGACCCGCGCTCCATTTCCGTCGATAATCCCGATGACCGATGCCGCTCGTCGACTCCGCCGACAGTGTGTTGGTCGTCATCGACGCCCAGGAGGGCTTCTATCGCGGCGACCTCGCGGCGCACGAGAGCGACCGCGCCCGCGAGGTGCTCGCCCGCATGACCTGGCTCGCGAAGGTCGCGCGCCGGCTGGCCGTCCCGGGTGTCTTCACCGAAGAGGATCCCGAGCGCAACGGCGTGACCTACGCGCCGCTCACCCAGGCGTTCGGCGACATCGCCGCGCTCGTCAAGCCGACCTTCGGGCTCACCGGCACGCCGGAGATCGTCGAGCGCATCGAGCGGACGGGTCGCGGGACCGCCGTGCTGGTCGGCTTCGAGACCGACGTGTGCGTCGCCCAGTCCGCGATCGGCCTGAGAGAGCGCGACATGCGCGTGGTGGTCGTCGAGGATGCCGTCTTCTCCCCGGGCGAGATGCATGAGCGCGGCCTTGCTCGGATGGCGAACGCGGGAGTGGAGCTCAACCACTGCAAGGGGCTCGCGTACGAGTGGACCCGGACGCTGGAACGCTCGCGGGACGTCCTGCAGGATCCGAGCGTCGGCGAGCCGCCGTTTCGCCTCTGAGTGCAGCGCGCTCGGTAGCCGACCTCGCTCCGCTCGCGTACTCGGCGGCCGAGAAGCGCTCGAGCACCTCGCGCGCGTAGGTCGAGAAGAACTCCTCGCCGGGCCCGCCGATCTGCTGGATGTAGAGCTCGTCGACCCCGCATCCGCGAACTCCTGCATCGCCGCGAGGTGGCGTTCCATGTCCGGGCCGCAGGGGACCGCCCCCCCGCGAGGAGGTCCTCCGTCACGAGCTCGGTCGGCTGCTCGAAGTGCTGCGGCGTCATCCCTTGGTTCGCCATGGGGCGCGACCACCCGGTTTACGATGGCTCGACCATGTCGTCCGGCGGGACTCTCGATCCGCGCCTGCTCAGGGCCTTCACCGTGCTCGCCGAGGAGCTTCACTTCGGCCGTGCGGCGCGGCGGCTCCATGTCGCGCAGCCGGCGGTGAGCCAGCAGCTCCAGCGTCTCGAGGACCAGCTCGGCGTGCGCCTGTTCGAGCGCAGCACGCAGCACGTCTCGCTCACCGCGGAGGGCGAGGCCGTCCTGCCGTACGCGCGCCAGGCCGTGGCGGCGGCCGCGGCGGTCGAGCGCGCGGCGCAGGAGGCGGCCGGCTCGACCGAGGCCACACTCGCGGTCGGCCTCTCGCCCGGCGTGCACTATCTCGCCGAGCGCGCGCTCGCCCGGCTCGCCGAGACCGACCCGCACGTGCGCGTGGGCGCGATCGCCGCCAACACGGGCTCGGTCGCCCGCCAGGTCGCCGACGGGACGCTCGAGATCGGGCTCGGCTTCGCAACCCAGCCCGCGCGCGGCGTCCGGCTAGAGGCGATCGGGGAGGTGCCGGCGGTGGCGGCCGTGGCGAGCGGTCACCCGCTGGCCGCACGGCGTACCGTCGCGCTTCGCGAGCTGGCCGGCCGCCGCCTCGCCCAAGTCGACCCGCTCGAAGGCCCCGGCTACAACGGCGCCGTCCGCGAGCTCTGCCTCGAGGCGGGCTTCGAGCCAGAGCTGGCGGAGCGGCCCGCCGGCCCGATGGCATGGGAGACCGCGGTGCGCAGCGGCGATTGCGTGGGATTGACGACACGCATGTCGGCGGCCTCGACGCTGCGCGGCATCCGCACGATCCCGCTCGAGGAGAGGGCGCTCTTCCGGATCGACCTGATCACTCCGGCGGCGGCGGACGGCGAGCTCTCGCCGCCCGCGCGGAGCTTCGCGCAGGCCGCGCGGGCGGCGTCACAGCCGGTCATTTCCGCTGCTTCTTGAGCGCCGGCAGTTCTTCTCAAGGCCAGGGCAGCGCACGGCTATGGTCGGCCGAATGCCGAGATGGTGGGCGATCGCACTCGTCGCGGGGCTGCTCGCGGGCGGGTGCGAGGAGAGCGACGGCGACGGCGCCGGGGAGCGGCCGCCCGAGCCCGAGATGGTCCGCGTCGAGCTCGACCTGCCGCGCCCCGAGGCGGGTGCGCCCGATGCCGGCACCCAAGCCGGCCACGGGGGCGACCGCTATCTCCTCCGGGCCGCCGTCGCCGACCCGATCATCAGCGGCCGGGTGGTGCCGGCCGCGACGCCGATCGAGCTCGCCGCCGCGTCCGGCACGCGGGTGGCGCGCGTCAATGTCGCCGGCGACGGTCGCTTTAGCGCGCTTCTTCCCCGCCTGCCGAGGACCGGCGCGGTCAGCTTCCGCCTCACGGCCGGCGCGGGGCGGGCCGAGCCGTTGCGGACAGAGATCCTCGCTTCACGGAAGCCCGCCGCCGGCGCGCCGGAGAGTGTCCGCGTGCCCGAGGCCGACCCCACCCCGCCCGCCGCAGCGCTGCTGCTGCGCTCCGGCGAGCGCGTCGTAAGCTCGGTGGCGCCGGTGTGGGCGGACCGCGACGCGCCGGTCCGGCTGGATCGCCCCACGCTCGAGCTGACCGCGATCACACGTGACGAGGATGGCGGGACCGGTCGCGTCCGCGTATCGGTCGAGTATGTGCGCACGTGCGCGGGAGAGGCCGTGCGCCGCAAGCTCCACTTCCCACCCTCCGAGATCGCGCGCGTCCGGCTCGCACCGGGCGCCCGCGCGCCGGCCGAGCGCCGCCGCCGGGCGAGCGTCCGGCTCGAGGCCGGCGGCAGCGGCTGCACGGTGCGCGGCAGGGCCTGGGCCGACGCCACGAACGCCTCGGGACTCGAGAGCTTCAGCGACCAGACCCGCTTCGAGTACTCGCGCTAGCGAGGAAGTCCCGACGTGTCAGCCGGGCACGCGGCCCGCGACCGCCCACGCGCGCGCGCTCAGCTCGAACGGGCCGTCGCCCGCGCCGAGGCGGCGCCGGTAGGCGTCGTGAAGCGCAGCGCGGCCGTCGTCGTCGAGTGACTTGCAGAATGCGCCTGAGGGTGCCACGCCGGTCGGGAGCGGCGCCCAGAGGTCCTCGAAGGACGGGTAGCCAACGCGGACGACGAGCTCTCCGGCGCGCACGTCCGCGAGGCCGGCCAGCCGCCACAGCTCGGCCAGCTCTCCCTCGCGGCACCAGCGCATCACGACCGCCTCGTCGGCGGCGGCGGCGCGCTCCGGCTCGACCTCGCGCGCGGCATCCCAGAAGCCGCGCAGCAGCTCCATGCCGTCCGCGTAGTCCCACACGCAGGAGGCGACGACCCCGCCCGGCCGCGTCACGCGGGCCAGCTCGCGCACCCCGCCGGGCGCATCGCCCATGAAATTCACGACGAGCTGCGAGAGAGCGGCGTCGAAGCTCCCGGAGTCGAACGGCAGCCCTTCGGCCGGAGCGACGGCGACCTCGACGCCGGGAAGCCGCTCGCGGCAGGCCTGGGCAAACGGCTCCGAGGGGTCGGCGGCCGATACGGAGCCCGCCCCGAGCCGCTCGACGAGCGCGCGCGTGAGCGCACCGGGCCCACAGCCCACGTCGAGGACGCGCATGCCGGGAGCGATCCCGGCGAACTCGATCAGCGCGCGCGCCAGCTCGCCGCCGTAGCGTCCGACATGGCGGTCATAGGCGTCGGCCGACGTGCGGAAGGTCTCGGCACCGGGCATCGCAGCGGGGAGGCTAACCGCGTGCCGGCCGCCTGCGCGAAGACGGCTGCGCGCGAGCGCCGCTACGGGCGTTCAGGCGAACGATCAACCTGCCGCCCGGCGTCGAGCGGGACCAGCTGCGGGCCACTCTCGAGCTCGGCATGCTCGAGATCGTGGTCGGGGGCGTCGCGTCCCCGGCTCAGGACGAGCGGATCGAGATCGAGGCCGCCGATCGCGGCGAGGTCAGCATGGGCGGCAACACCTCAGTACGATCGCCGGAGTAGCCGTCGCACCGGCGGGCGCCGGAAGTTGGCCTGACCGAGCGCGGCGTTGACACCCACGAGCGCCAGCTCGGAGATCGCGCTCGCGGTGCTGAGGATGTTGACGCGGCGCTTGAGCTTCGCGGCATGCTCCGGCGTCTGGGGACCCGGATGGTTGCCGTCCTCGAGCGGCACCGCGCCGCCGGGGGCGGTCTTGGCGAACCGCATCCCCGCCACCGCCGTCGCCACGCCGGTCACTGCGACCGCAGCGACCGCCGCATCCTTCGCGACCGCGAGCTGGCGCTCGCGCCCCGACAGGCTGCTCGGCTTGGCCTCGTTCACGCGGGCGCCCGCCCAGCCGGCGATGATCGCGGCGAGCCCGGCCGAGTGGATCCAGCCGTAGCGGCGCCAGGCCCGGTTGAGCACGCGGCCGCGCTCCGACGCGTCGCTCACGTCTGCGAGCGCCGGGTGCAGCGCGATCCGGCCGTACAGGTTTCCTCCCAGCAGCGCTGCCAGGCCCGCGTCGTGTGCGGCGCGGCCGAGGCTGCTGACTGTGTCGGATGGCACTCTCAGTGCTGTTGAAGGCATGATCACCGCGCTACCCGAGTCCGCCGCCGACACTCCGACCAATGCAGCTGACAAGCCGGACCGCCGTCCACGCGGACATCTCCGCGCTCGTGCCGCTCATGCGGGCGGCGATCGACGAGCTTCAGAAGGACTTTCTCGACGAGGCTCAGATCGCGGCGAGTCACGCGAGCATGGGGCTCGACAGCCAGCTGATCGACGACGGCACCTACTACGTGATCGAGTGCGACGGCCGCGCGGCGGGCTGTGGTGGCTGGAGCAGGCGGGCCACCCTCTACGGCGGCGACCACAGTGGAGGCCGCGACAGCGCCATGCTCGATCCGCAGCGCGACGCGGCACGGGTCAGGGCGATGTACACGCATCCCGATTTCGCACGCCGGGGCGTGGGCCGGCTGATCCTGTCGCGGTGCGAATCGGCCGCCGCGGCGGAGGGCTTCAGGCGGCTCGAGCTGATGGCCTCGCTCGCCGGCGCGACGCTCTACCGCGCGGCCGGCTTCGAGCCGCTCGAGGAGGTAATGGACGACTCCGGCGGCGTTCCCGTTCCGCTCGTCCGAATGGCCAAGCGGATCTCCGATTAGCTCGGCACCGCCGCATCGTTGGACCTCCCATAACGACCAAGGAGGCACAGCCATGTTGCTCGAGGGGAAGAACTGCATCATCTACGGCGGAGGCGGCAGCATCGGGTCAGGCGTGGCCCGGACGTTCGCGCGCGAGGGAGCGCGGCTCTTCCTGGCCGGGCGCACGCGCGAGCCCCTTCAGGCGGTCGCGGACGAGCTGAACGGCGCGGCGGAGATCGAGGTGCTCGATGCGCTCGACGGGCCGGCGGTCGACGAGCACGTTCGTGCCGTGGCGGAGAAGGCGGGCAGCGTCGACGTCTCCTTCAACCTCGTCACCCGCGACGACGTCCAGGGGATCCCACTCGTGGAGATGAGCTGGGCCGACTTCAACAGCCCGGTCGCCAACGGCCTGCACGCGAACTTCAACACCGCCACCTCAGCGGCGCGCGTGATGTCGGAGCAGGGCGGTGGCGTGATCCTCACCGTCACGAGCGGGTCCTCGAAGGGCCTGCATCCGGGGATGGGCGGCACAGGGCCGGCCGACGCGGCGACGGAGACGTTCCTGCGCTACCTGGCGGCGGAGGCCGGCGCGCGCGGCGTACGCGTGCTGACGATCCACACTGCCGGAGTGCAGGAGACGCTGACGAGCCGCAAGCTCGGGAAAGTCGACGCCGGCGCGCCCGACCCGGAGCAGGTCATCGAGATGATCGCCGGCATGGCGATGCTCAAGCGCGCGCCGCGGCTCGCCGAGGTGGCCGAGACGGCCGCCTTCCTCGCCTCCGACCGCGCGTCAGGCATCACCGCTTCGACCGCCAACGTCACCTGCGGGCTGGTGGCCGCGCCGTGACCACCGTCGAGCGACTGGTGGCCGCCGCGAAGCGAGGCGACGAGTCCGCCTTCGCGGAGCTCGTCGAGCCGCATCGGCGCGAGCTGCACGTCCACTGCTACCGGATGCTCGGCTCGTTCGAGGCGGCCGAGGATGTCGTGCAGGAGACGCTCCTGCGCGCCTGGCGCCACCGCGAGGGCTTCGAGGGCGGTCCGCTCTTCCGGGCTTGGCTCTACCGGATCGCGACGAACGCCTGCCTCGACGAGCTGCGGCGCAGCAAGCGGCGCGTCCCGACGGTCGAGTCCTTCCGGGACGTGCCCTGGCTGCAGCCGTATCCGGATCGGCTGCTCGACGAGATGGCGCCGCGGGACGAGGAGCCCGAGGCCGTGGTGGTGGCGCGCGAGACGATCGAGCTCACGTTCGTCGCCGTGATCCAGGCGCTGCCGCCACGTCAGCGGGCCGTGCTGATCCTGCGCGACGTCCTCGAGTGGACGGCCCGCGCCACCGCCGAGCTGCTCGACATGACCGTCGCGGCGGCCAACAGCGCGTTGCAGCGCGCGCGAGAGACCGTTCGCGACCTGCTGCCCCGGGACCGCAGGACGCACGCGACCGAGGACCTGACGGACGACGAGCGCCGCCTGCTCGATGCCTTCATCGACGCGCACGAGCGCGGCGACGCCGAGAAGGCCCTCGCCGTCGTGCGCGAGGACATTCGCATCACGATGCCGCCGAATCCGTTCCTGTTCGAGGGCCGCGACGCCATGCTGCCGCTGCTCGAGCGGGCCTTCGGCCCGGACTCGGACGGCGATTGGCTGCTCGTGCCGACGCGCGCCAACCGCCAGCCCACCGCGGCGAGCTATCTGCGTGCGCACGGCGACAGCGAGTACCGCGCCTTCAAGCTCGACGTGATCCGCGTCGAGGACGGCGCGATCGCGGAGGTCACGACGTTCGGCGCGAGTCTGTTCCCGGAGTTCGGCCTGCCGCCGGTATGGCCGGCTGAGCGGTGAGGTCGAGCGCCTCGCTGCCGGTCGCCGTGGCGGGCGCCCAGATCACGACCTCCTCGCGCCGCCCCTTGACGCTCATCGAGTCGATCCGCTCGAGCTCCGGCTGCTCGTGCAGCATCATCATGCGGGTCGACTCGGCGAGCATGATCATGTGCGGCGTCCCCTTCGTCAGGGACTCGATCCGCGAAGCCGTGTTCGTCGTGTCTCCGATCGCGGTGTACTCGAGCCGCTTCTCGGAGCCGACGTTGCCGGCCATCACGACGCCGCTGTTGAGGCCCACGCCGATGCGGAAGCTCTCGTCGCGGCCGGTCGAGCGCAACCAGCCGTTGAATTCGTCGAGCGCCGGGCCGGCCATCTCGCGAGCCGCGGCGTAGGCGCGGTCCGCGTGGTCGTCCATCTCGATCGGCGCGCCGAACACCGCCATGATGCCGTCGCCCATGAAGGCGACAAGCGTGCCGCCGTGGGCGAGGATCACGTCGGTCATCGTGGTGAGGTAGTGGTTCAGCACCTCGATCACGTCCTCCGGCTCGCGGTTCTCGGAGAAGGTCGTGAAGCCGCGGACGTCGCTGAACAGCACCGTCACGAGCTCCCGCTGACCGCCGAGGCGCAGGTCCTCGTCGACGTTCCGGAGCACGTCGTCGACCACCGGCTCGGGCACGAAGCGTGAGAACAAATCGCGCACGCGCTGGCGCTCGAAGGCATTGACGACGAGCGCGACCGCGAGCGCGCCAACAACGCCCAGCGCCAACGACGCCAACGGGTAGAGGAAGCCGACGATCACGCCCGCGTCGAACGTGACCTGAACGAAGACGGCGTACAGGATCGCCAGCGCGAGCCCGATCAACGCCGCGCGCAGCGGGCCGAAGCGCATCGCGATCAGCGGCCCGATGAGCCCGAACAGCAGGATCAGCGCCACGGTTGTCCAAGCGGGCGCCTCCCGTAGCGGGAAGTCGCGCAACAGCGTCGAGACCGAATTGGCCAGCACCTCGACGCCGAACATGAAGTCGTCGCCGCTCACCGAGGTGGGATGGACATCCTGGAGGATGGGGGCGGTCGCGCCGACGATCACGATCTTGTCGCGGAAGGTCCCCTCCGGGAAGTTGCCGCGCACCACGCGGTAGAACGGGATCGTCTCGACGTTCGCCTTGCCGTGGTAGTCGATCCAGGCGCGCTCCTCGGGGAACTCGTCACGAGGGATCTCCCGGCGCTGGTCGCGCTCGACGATCGCCACGGCCATCGTGTCGAGCTTCTCGAGGTCGTGCGCCATCCGGCGGACGACGCGCCCCGCATCGGTGGCATAGCCCGCGTGGGCCGCGCGCGTCTGCAGCGTGCGGAGGACATCGTCCCCGCCGAACACGTTCGTGCCGCCCCGGTCGTTGACGATCGTGGTCGCGAGCACGACATTGCCCGCCTGGGCGACCGCGTCCGCGAGCTCCTGGTCGTCCTCCGGGTTCTCCGATGGCTCCGTGAACTGAACGTCGTAGCCGATCACGCGCGCCCCGTCCGCCCGCAGCTGCTTGATCGCCTCCGCGTGCAGGGTTCGCGGGAAGGGCCACTGCTCGCCGAGCTCCCTGAAGCTCGGCTCGTCGATCCCGACGATCGCGATGTCCTCGGGAGGCGCCAGCTCGCCGCGGATCGCGAAGCGGGCGTCGACCGTGTCGAGCTCGGAGTCCTCGAGCACGTCGGTGAAGTACGCGGCCAGCACGAATCCGGTGAGCACCGCCGCGGTGCCGGCGAACATGAGCAGGCGAAGGCGCCGGCTGCGCCGCCGCCCGGAGGTGTGCGAGTCCCTCACACTGCGTCAGTCTGGTGCATCGGGCCCGTTCCCGCCAGGAACCCCGCCGTCGGCCCTCAGCGGTCGCGCTCGCGGCGCTCCTCCTCGAGCTCCTGGCGCTCCTCGATGTTCTACTCGCGCTGCTCGAGCCGCTCCTCGCGTGCGTCCAGCTCGGCGCTGCTCGTCGGCCCGAAGTGCGCCGTAACGATCGCGATGGCGGCGGCCACGATCGCCAGCGCGACGAGCAGGGAGCCGAGCATCTGGACCGCCTGAGGCGGGCGGCGGTCCATCAGCTCACACCGGGGAAGTCGCCCGCTGAGGTGAGCCACGTCAGCCCGAAGAGCCCCAGTAGCGAGATGCCGAGCAGCGGCAGCACCCTGCCGAGCCGGCCGCCCAGGCGCACCGCCAGCACCTTCACCGCGAACACGGCGAGCAGGATCGTGGCGACCACGGCGTGCGTGCCGCCGTCCTCGAAGCCGGAATCGCCGATGCACATCGTCGCGATCACGACGGAGAGGACCAAGATCGCGTCGCCGCTCGCGCGATGGGTCCAGCCGGCCGCGCCCGCCGTCAGGAACGGCAGCCGCAGGCGTCTGTAGATCACGCCGGCGAGCAGCACCTGGTAGGCGGCGAGCGCCAGCACGACGCTCGCGAGCATCACCTTCACCTCCGTCACGTTGCCGCGCGTGACGTCCTCGATCAGCTGCTCCAATTCCCCTCCGCGGGTCGCCTCTCAGCAGGCCCTTTCCCACGAGGGCGCCGCCGCTACACGCGGACCGTCGCCGAGAAGAACTCCTCGAGGGCCGGCGCCAGCGCATCGGCGGCCACGTCGTGCGTCTGTCCGGCGAGCGTGCGGCGCTCGGCGTGCGGCAGGAGCTCGGCGAGTCCGTCCACCGCCGCGGCGGCCCAGGGCGGGCTCGCCCCGCCGTCGAGCAGCAGCACCGGCTGAGTGATCGTGGGTACGCCGTCCGCGACCAGCGCGTCCTGGCCGTCCATGAGCATCGTGTCGTAGACGAGCGTGTGCGCCACCGCTTCGAAGCCGGGCCACACGGGCGTGCCGCGCATCTCGGCGACCATGTCGCGCGGCATCCCGAGACCTGTCGTCAGGAAGTACTCGACCGCGTCGCCGGGACGCCCGTCGGCGTTGAGCTCGGTGAGCCGCTCGAGGAAGTCGTCCGGTGCGTCGTGGCTGTTCTCGTCGAGCGCGAAGGGGGGCTCGTAGAGGGCGAGCTTCGTGATCGCGAGGCCGCGCGCGGCGCCCTCGAGCGCGAGCGCCCCGCCCGACGACATCCCGAACACGAACGCCGAGCCCCCGGCCTCGGAGATCAACGCGTCCAGGTCCTCGACCTCGCGTTCGACGGAGTAGGGCGCGCTGTCACCGCTCTCGCCGCGGCCGCGGCGGTCGTAGTGGAACACGCTGAACGCAGGTGCCAGCCGCCCCGCGAGCTCCGCGGTCGACTGGTCGATTGCTCGGTACTGGAAGGCTCCGCCCACGAGGATGAGGGGAGGGCCCTCGCCGGAGCGGGTGTAGCCGATGCCGGTGCCGTCGCTCGAACGTGTGCTGCTCACGGTTCTCCTCTCGGTAGGCGGATCTGCCCATAGGACCGCCGGCGGGCTGAGAACTCATCGACGAGTGGAATAAGCACTCGGCAGCATCCGTCAACGAGGCCATGCGCCTTCTGCCGAAGACACTCCTGCCGGCCCTGACCCTCACCGCAGCGCTCGTCGCGGCCGCTCCCGCCGCGGCGGCCCCTTCCGTCGACATCGAGGGTCAGCGGCTCGTCATCCGCGGCGGCCCCGACGCCGACACCGTGAGCCTGACCGTGCCGGCGTCCTCTCCCAACCTGATGCAGGTAGACCTCGACGGCGGCGGCCCTGCGGAGTTGGAGCTGCCGCGCCGGCACTTCGAGCAGATCGTCGTCGAGAGCGGTGCGGGTGACGACAGCGTGCGCGTCGACGCGCCGCCGCGCCTGCTGCTCGAGCCCGTCCGCCTCGACGGCGGCGAGGGTTACGACGCCGCGACACTCGCGGGCTCGGAGAGCTCGGAGGACCTGCGCGCCGCGCCCGCCGGCGCGCACGCGCGCCTCAGCCGCGACGACGGCCGCGTGCGCCTCCTCACGAGCGCTCTCGAGCGGGCCGACCTGCCGGCGGGCGCCGGCCGCGACGAGCTCCACGTGCGCGACCTGACCGGCACGGAGCTGCAGGAGGTCCACACCGACCTCGGCGACGGGCAGCGCGACCGGCTGGCGGTCGACGGCTCGGATGAGCAGGAGCAGATCTCTGCCTCCGGCTTCGGGCAGACCCTGTACGTGATCGGCACCTTCGCCTTCGTCCAGGTCGAGAACCCGGAGCAGGGCGACGAGCTCGTGGTGGACGGGCGCGGCAACCGCGATCTCGTGAGCACGTCCAGCACCGCCATGCAGATGACGCTGCGGGGAGGCGCGGCGAGCGACGTCCTGCTCGGCGGTCCCGGCGACGACGTGCTCGTGGGCGGCGACGACTTCGACGACGTCGACGGCGGCGGGGGCGACGACAGCGCCGACCTCGGCAACTACTTCGACCGCTTCACCTGGAACCCGGGCGACGGCAACGACGTCGTCGACGGCGGAGCGAGCCATGACTCGATCTCGTTCAACGGCGCCGACGCGCCCGAGCTCGTGACGCTCGCGGCGGACGGTCGCAGGCTGCGGATCACGCGCGACGTCGAGTCGAGCGTGACCGACATCGGCGGCATCGAGGAGGTCAACGCGGTTCCCCGCGGCGGCGCCGACACGCTCCGCATCGGCGAGCTGAGCCGCACTCCGGTGTCGCTCGTGCACGCGAACATGGCGGCGGGCGGCTCGACCGGCGACGGCGCCCCGGACACGATCGAGGTCACCGGCACCCCACGCGCCGACTCCATCGCCGTCAGCGGCGTGGGCCGCGCGGTCGACGCGAGCGGCCTCTCGGCGCTCGTGGAGCTGACGCTGCTCGACCCGTTCGACCGGCTCGCGCTCCTCACCGGAGGAGGGACCGACAGCGTCGACAGCAGTGGGCTGCCGCCCGGGATCGTCGAGCTGATCGTCGACTAGGTGATGCGCGGGTCGAGCTCGTCCTCGACCCGTTCCACCCAGTCGAGCTTGAGAGCGAGCAGGTCGCGCAGGTAGTCGTTGACGAGCTGCAGGTACTTGCGCCGGTGCGGCAGTTCCTCGGCGCTCTCCATGCTCGCATCGAGGCGGGCCTCGAGGTCGGCGATGTCCTCGCGCAGCGCCGAGATGCTCGCGCGCGTTGGGCCCTCGCCGACCAGGTCCGCCACAAGCATGCGGAGGAGCGGCTCGCTCTTCACCGGGGTGACGTGCGCTGGGGTGTCCGCCCACTCGCGCAGCGCCTCGAGGCCCTTGTCGGTGAGCGAGTAGACAGTCCGCTCACGTGTCTTGCCGGGCTCGCGGCGCGCCTCTAGGTAGCCCAGCTTTGCGAGCCGCTTGGGCTCGACGTAGTACTGGCTCTCACCGGCCCAGGCCAGGATCCTGCCGCGCTGGGCCAGTCGCAGGAGATCGTGCGCGCCCGCGCCGCCGCGGCCCACCAAGCCGAGGATCTCGTAGGAAAACAGGCTCAATTCCGCTCTAGACATACTATGGTCCATAGCTTACGATAGCTACGACCCATAGGCTAAGCGTATGAGGAGACGGAGATGGCTACGACGAGCGCCGCGGTCGGAAGCGACATGAGACAGGGCGAGCTCTGGGGCGCGCGAGCGGACGACTGGGCACAGGTCGAGGAGCAGCAGCTGCCGACCTACGAAGAGGGCATCCGGCGCACCGGCGTGAAGGCCGGTGACCGCGTCCTCGACGTGGGCTGCGGTTCCGGCGTGTTTCTGCGCGCGGTCACCGATCTCGGCGGCCGCGCCTACGGACTCGACGCGTCGCGCGGCCTACTTCGCGTCGCCCGTGCGCGTGTTCCCGAGGCCGACCTGAGGGTCGGCGACCTGCAGTCCCTGCCCCACGAGGACGACTTCTTCGACGTCGTGACTGGCTTCAACTCGTTCTTCTTCGCGGACGACATGGTCGCTGCCCTGCGCGAGGCCGTCCGGGTCGCAAAGCCGGGTGCGCCCGTGCTGATCCAGGTCTGGGGCCGGCCCGAGCGCTGCCAGCTCAGGCCGATGCTCGCGGCGGCCGGGAGCCTAAGGCCGCCGCAGCCCGAGCCGGCCGCCGCGCCGCCGCCGCTCTGGCAGCCGGGCGTGCTCGAGCAAGTCGCCTCGGAGGCCGGGCTCGCCCCGGGGGAGAGCTTCGACCTGAGTACGAGCTTCGAGTTCGCCGACGAGAGCGCGCTGTTGCGCAACCTGCTGTCACCGGGTCCGGTGAGCGAGGCGGTCCGTCATTCCGGCGAGCGGGCAGTGGCCGACGCCATCCTGGGAGCGCTCGCGCCCCACCGGCGCCCGGACGGGAGCTACCGGCTCGAGAACGAGTGGCATTTCCTGCTCGCGCGCGCGTGAGCTCAGCGCGTCCCGGCCAGCTCGCCCGCCTTGCGTCGCAGCGCCTCGAGTAGACCGTCGTAGGACTCGGCGAACGCGTCGACGCCCTCGTCGACGAGCTGTCTCATCACGATGTCGTCGAGGTCGACGCCCAGCTCGCGCAGTTCCGTCATCAACTGTCGCGCCGCGTCCACGTCGCGGTCGACCGTGCGCTCGGCGGTCGCGTGGTCGCGGGCCGCCTCGATCGTCGCGTCGGGCATGGTGTTGACGGTGTCCGGGCCGATCAGCTCGTCCACGTAGAGCGTGTCGGGGTAGTCCGGGTTCTTGGTCGACGTCGATCCCCACAAGGGTCGCTGGACGTTTGCGCCGGCCGCGGCCAACCGCTCCCAGCGATCGCCGGAGAACAACTCTTGGAACTCGGCATAGGCGAGCTTCGCGTTGGCGACCGCGGCACGCCCGCGCAGGTCCTCGCGGCCGAGTTCCTCCAGCGCGGCGTCGACCTTGGTGTCGACCCGGGAGACGAAGAAGCTCGCGACCGAGGCGCTGCGGTCGATCGGCTCGCCGGCCTCGTACCGGCGCTCGAGCCCGCGCAGGAAGGCCTCCGCGATGTCGCGGTAGCGCTCGACGGCGAACAGGAGCGTCACGTTCACGTTGACGCCGAGCGCGGTCAGCTCCTCGAATGCGCGAACCCCGGGCTCGGTGCCGGGCACCTTGATCAGCACGTTGGGCCGGTCGATCGCGTCGCGGTGGCGCTGCGCCTCCGCGATCGAGCCCTCGGCGTCGAAGGCGAGCGAGGCCGGCAGCTCGAAGGAGACGTAGCCGTCCTGGCCCTTCGTCTCCTCGAAGACCGGTCGCATCAGGTCGGCCGCGTCGCGGACGTCCTGGTAGGCGAGCCGCTCGAAGATCTCCTGCGGGTCGTCCGTCTCGCGGGTGACCTCACGGAAGGCGTCGTCGTAGCGGTCCGAGTGACCCATGCCCTTCTCGAAGATCGTGGGGTTCGAGGTGACGCCGCTGATCCCGTCCTCGTTGATGAGTCGCTCCAGCTCGCCGTCGTCGAGCAGCTGGCGGTTCAGGTTGTCGATCCAGATCGCTTGCCCGAGGGCCTCGATCTCTCGCAGTCGATTCACGTTGTCGGCCATGCCTTCCGGCTACCCGGTGGGGCGGGGCGACACACGCCCCGTCGGGTTGCGGGCGGCTACTCCGCCGCCTAGCGTGCCGCTCATGAACTCCTATCCCGTCACCCTCTCGATCGACTTTCCCGATCGACCGCTCAACCGGCTGACGACGGCCTTTCGCGTGTTCACGGTGATTCCGATCGCCATCGTGCTGTGCTCGATCGCCGGATACAGCAATCAGTACGACGCAAGCGGGGAGAGCGCGACGATCGTGATCGGCGGCGTCGGCCTGCTGTTCGTCCCCCCGCTCCTCATGATCCTGTTCCGGCAGAAGTACCCGCGCTGGTGGTTCGACTGGAACCTCGAGCTGCTGCGCTTCGCGAACCGCGTCGGGGCCTACTTCGCGCTGATGGAGGACCGCTATCCGTCCACGGACGAGCATCAGTACGTGGCGCTGGAGATGCCGTATCCCGACGCGCGAACCGGCCTCAACCGCTGGCTTCCGCTCGTCAAGTGGTTCCTCGCCATTCCCCACTACATCGTGCTCGCGTTCCTCTATCTCGGCGTCATCGTCGTCGTGATCATCGCCTGGTTCGCGATCCTGTTTACCGGTCGCTACCCGCGCGGCCTGTTCGATTTCGTCGAGGGCGTGATCCGCTGGCACAACCGCGTCGTCGCCTACGCCCTCATATTGGTGACGGACGAGTACCCGCCGTTCCGGCTCGGGCAGTGAGCGGACCGGGTCCGTCCCGCACGCAGTCAGCGGAACTTCAGATCGAGCCGGTCCGGCCCGAGCACGCGGAGCGGCTGCGCGAGCTGCGTGCGGATCCCGAGGTGGCGCGCTGGTGGGATCCGCCGCCGGACGAGTGGCCGCTCGGGCCTGAGCCCGATGTCGAGCGCTTCGCGATCACGGTGGACGGCGAGCCGGCCGGTGCGATCCAGTTCTGGGAGGAGACGGACCCCGGCTGCCGCTCCGCCGACGTGGACATCTTCCTCGGGCCGGAGCACCAGGGCCGCGGCCTGGGCACCGAGGCGCTGCGCATCATCGTGCGCCACCTGGTCGAGGAGCGCGGCCACCACCGCATCACGCTGTCGACCGCGGTGGACAACGCTCGCGCGATCCGCGTCTACGAGAAGGTGGGCTTTCGCCCGGTCGGCGTCACCCGCAAGTCCAACCTCAACGAGCTCAGCGGCGAATGGGAGGACGAGCTGCTGATGGAGTACGTCGTCTAGACCGGAACCGCCCCCGGCCGCCCGTCCTCGACCTCGAACGACGCGAAGGTGTAGACCGGGGCGTCGCTGCGGCTCACCGTCTTGACCATCCGCAGGTCGGTGCGCCACGCCTCGCGATCGACCCGGCAGCGGACGTAGCCGCGCCGGTCCCCGTCGAAGAACTTGATGTGCGGGTTCGCGTCGATCATCGGCCCGTAGTAGGGGCCATAGACCGGGAAGTCGCCGTTGGACGAGATCGACGTCCCGACGAACTCCGTCGCGACCGTGGTCGAGTCGGGGTCGGAGAAGTCGGCCTTGATGTCGTTGACGAAGGTCGAGTGCCAGTCGCCCGTGATGAGCATCGGGTTGCGGATCCGCGCCTCGGCCAGGTGGTCGATGATGCGCTGGCGCGCCACCGGGTAGCCATCCCAGGCGTCGTGCCAGTAGATGCGCGGGTCGCCGCGGTCGTGGTCGAGCTGGCCCATCATCACCTGCTGGGCGATCACGTTCCAGCGCGCGCGGGAGCGTTCGAGCCCGTCGCGCAGCCAGGCCTCCTGGTCGAAGCCGAGCATCGTCACGTCCGGGTCGAGCGAGGCCTCGCAGCGCGGGAACTCGCCGTCGCCGCAGGGCTGATCGGTGCGGTACTGGCGCTCGTCGACCACGCTGAACTCGGCCAGGTCGCCCCACGTCATGCGCCGGTAGAGCAGGGCCGAGCCGTTGCGCGGGCGGGCTGAGGTCCGCAGCGGAATGTGCTCGTAGAACGCCTGGTAGGCCGCCGCCCGGCGGGCGGTGAACGCCGGGCTCGGCTGGCCGCCGACGGGGGCGAGACCGGCATAGTCGTTCTGCACCTCGTGGTCGTCCCACGCGATCACCCACGGGAACAGCTGGTGTGCCCGCTGCAGGTCGGGGTCGGTCTTGTAGAGCCCGTGCTGGAGCCGATAGCGCTCGAGCGTCTCGCACTCTGGCCGATACTGCTCCGGCACCGGCACGCCCCTGAAGCCGCCGTTCTCGTCGATCCCGTACTCGTAGAAGTAGTCGCCGAGGTGCACGACGAAGGCGAGGTCCTCCTCCGCCATGCGCCGGTAGGCCGAGTAGTAGCCCTCGTCCCAGCGCTGGCAGGACGCGAACGCGAAGTTCAGGGAGCTGACCGAGTGCCAGCGTGACGGCGCCGTCAGCGTGCGCCCGACCGGGCTCAGCTCGTCGCGGTAGCGGAACTGGAAGTAGTACTCGCGCCGTGGTTCCAGGCCGCCCACCTCCACGTGCACGGAGTGCGCGAGCTCGGGCACTGCGAGCGTGATGCCGGCGCGCACGACCCGTCGCATGGCCGGATCCTTCGCAACGCGCCACACGACCGGCGCCCAGCGATGGGGCATGCCGCCGTCGGGCTCGAGCGGCTCCGGCGCCAACCGCGTCCACAGCACGACCCGGTTGGGCGCGGGGTCGCCCGACGCCACTCCGAGGCTGAACGGATAGCCGCTCAGCCGCGGCGCCGCGTGGGCCAGGTCACCGCGCACCTGGCAGAACGCGGCCGCGCCCGCCAGCGCCCCGGTGAATTGGAGGAAGCGGCGGCGATCCATCGGGCCGGCCAGCGCCTCTTCGAGCGACTGCAGGGCATCGGGCATGACGACCTCCGGTCGGGGGGCGCGAGGGAAGCCCCAGGGCGCGGGGACCCGTTCCGCGCATCTGGCGCGCGAGCTATATCCCTTAAAGGGGGCTCAGTCAACCCTGGTCGGCCTTGACTCGCCCGAGTGGGGTGCGGTAGAAGCAGCGTGGGTAGGCGCCCTACGGAGGAGGAGTTCTCGATGAGGCATCGGCGCTGGATGTTCCTGGCCGCTTCGGCACTACTGGCGACGATGCTGGCCTCGGCGCCCGCGGCGCAGGCGGGGCGCCACCCGGACCGCCCATCGCGCGTGCTGATCATCATGCTCGACCAGGCGCGCCCGGACACGATCGAGCGCTACGGGATGAAGCACGTCCAGGCGCTGATGCGGAAGGGCACCTCCTTCCCGAACGCTCTGGTCGGTCACATGGCCGCCGAAACGGTCGTGAGCCACAACGTGATCACGAGCGGCCAGTTCCCGAAGCACATGGGTTGGTCGAACGAGGTCCATCGCGACGTCGACGGTGTGCTCGGCGCCCGCGGCGAGTACTACGTGACCTCGAGCATGTCGTGCGCGCAGTTCAAGGCGCTGATCGAGCACGGCGGCTACAGGAAGCTTCCCGACTACCTCGACGACCGCTTCGGCGATACGTCGAAGTTCGTCTCGATCGCGCAGAAGCGCACGGCGGTCTGCCCGGCCGGCCACACGAGCCTGGCGGCGGACGGGAACGGTACCGACCCCGAGGACATAATCCTGCAGATCCGCGGCGACTCCGCGCCGATCCAATGCGACGGCGTCTCTGGTTGGCGAGTGCCCGAGGACGCCAACTTGTCGGCGCCGGCCTACTTCGACCTGGGCAAGCCGTGCAACCGCTGGTGGACGTGGCAGGGCGCGAACGCGTATGGCACGGGCTCGATCCTGCCGGCGCGGATCTATCCGCTCGAGGGCAACCGCTTCGTACCCGGGCGCGATCCGGCACACCTGGGCGGCGACGTCTGGTCCGCCGACGCTGCCATTCGGGTGATCCAGAACGACCGGGCCTGGCGCGGCATGCTCGTGAGCCTCGGCGGGATCGACAAGCTGGGCCACATGTGGGGCCCGGAAGACGAGAAAACCGGCCCGCCCGGCTCGAACCAGGAAATGCGCCACCTGCCGTTCATCGCCAAGACGGCCGACGCGCAGGTCGGGAAGCTGATCGACGCGCTGAAGATCCGCGGCATCCTGGACGAGACGCTCGTGGTGATCACCGCCGACCACGCCGCCCAGACCGGTCGTGAGTTCCACGGACGCCTCGACACATTCCCGCCCGGGGTACCCGACAGCAACCTCTGCGATCCCGCCACCGGCTCCACGGGCTTGCGCTCGGATTGCAACTGGTACTACGGGCAAGACGCGAACGAGATCTACCTCGATCCCAGCCCCGCAATTGCGGAGCTCAGGGACGCCTTGACGCCGGCCGGTGGAGACACCAACCTCCGCTTCTCCTACCAGGACGGACATGTCGCCGCGTGGCTGAACGACAACTCACATGAGCGCAAGCTGGAGGCGGCGAGGGCGATGCTCGACCTTCCGGGCGTGATCGCGAGCTTCCGCCTGAACGACGACGCGGACGACTACCGGCTGGTGGGGACGAACCGCATGGGCTTCGGGGAGCTCCTCTGGTTCTGGACGCACGGCCCGCAGCTCGTCGACACGATGGCGGCCCCGTACGCCCCGGATGCCGTCGCGCTGCTCGAGACGGACGTGACCTACGGGGTGATGGGCGACCACGGCGGCCACAACCGCCTCGTCCAGAACATCCCGATGGTCTTCTATGGCCCCGGTGTCGGCTCGCGTGACTCGAGGGAGGAGCTGCGCCTGGTCGATGTGCTGCCGACCATCCTCGAGACGATGGGCATCGACTACGACGAGAACGATCTCGACGGCGAGGCGGTGAGGCTGCGCTAGCCCCGGCGGCGCTCCGCGAACTCGCCGAGGGCCGCCCGCGCGTCGGGCTCGTCGAAGAGCCGCACGCAGTGGTGCGTCTCGCGGTCCATGGCCGCAGCGACCAGATCGCCGAAGCGCTCGTTCAGCATCGACTTGGTCGCGGCGAGCGCGTCGCGGGAGTTGCCCGCGAAGACCTCGGCCCAGTGGGCGATGCGCCCGTCGAGCTCGTCCGGGGCCACCATCTCGGTGGCGAAGCCGTGCTCGCGCGCCCAGGCGGCGTCGCGCTCGCGTCCGCCGAGGAGCAGCTCGCGGGCCGCACTCTCGCCAAGCACCTCCGGCAGGAACAGCGTCCCGGCGTTGCTCGCCACGAGGCCGATGCCGACCTCCGGGGTCAGCAGGCGGATGCGGTCGGTGCAGAGGCGCAGGTCGCAGCTCGCTGCGAACTCGAGCGCGCCGCCCACGCAGACGCCGTCGACCGCTGCGATCACGGGCAGCGGGCTGGCGAGCACGACGCGCGTCATGCGCTGGAACGCCTCGATCGTGGCCGCCCAGGCAGCGGCGTCGGCCTCGATCGCCGCCTGCAGGTCGTCGCCCGCCGAGAAGTGCTCGCCGGCGCCGCGCAGGACGACGCAGCGGATGCTTGGATCGGCGCCGGCGGCGTCGACGGCGTCGGCGACGCCGGTCATCGTCTCGAGGTCCCAGGCGTTGCGGCGCTCCTGGCGGTCCCAGCTGACGATCCGGGCGGCGCCCTGATCGCTCGAAGTGACGGTCATCGAACGGTCTCTCTCCTCAGGCTGTCGACCGCTGGCGGCAGCGCGTCGCCGCGCGCGGTCCGGTGGACGATGCGCGTCTTGTGCTCGGCCACGGGCAGCGAGCCGGGCTCGAGGCGCGTGACCGCGAAGCGCACGCGGAGCGTTTTGTACAGGTACTCGGCGAGCCCGTCGAGCTCGACCTCCGGCGCCGCCTCGACGTAGACCTCGACCGGCGGCGCGACGGGGTCGCCGTGCGCAACCACACAGTGGCGGCCGAGTCTCCCGTCGGCCTCGACGAGGGCGGCGATCGCCTGCGGGTAGACGTTGACGGCCTGGACGCGCAGCATGTCGTCGCGGCGGCCGTCGATACGGATGCGCAGCGAGTCGCGGCCGCAGGCGCAGGGCGAGGTCCAGACCTGGGCGAGGTCGCCCGAGCGGTAGCGCAGGAGCGGCGAGGCCTCGCGCCGCAGGTGCGTCCAGACGAGCTCGCCGCTCGCGCCGTCCTCGAGTGCCAGCGGCTCGCCGCTGTCGGGCTCGACCAGCTCGAGCAGGGCGTGCTCGGCCGTCGTCAGATGGAGGCCCTCGCCCTCGCCGCAGGCGCCGCCCATCGTCGACCAGACGTCAGACATGCCGAACGTGTCCATCACGCTCGCTCCCCAGGCCGCCTCGATCTCCGCGCGCACGGCGGCGAGGCCCGCGCCGGGCTCACCGGCGGTCACGATGTGCCGCAGGCCGAGCTCACGCGGCTCGATGCCCTCCTCGCGCGCCCGCGCGGCCAGGTAGGCCGGAAACGAGAGCGTTCCGAAGATCGCCGTGATGCCGAGCCGTGGGATCAGGTCGAGCAGGCGCCGCGACTGCCCGGTGCCGACTGGCACCACGGTCGCGCCGCTCGCCTCGAGCGCCATGTGGTCGGCGATCCCGCCGGCGTAGAGCGCGTAGTTGAGGCAGTGTGCGATCACATCGTCGGGCTGCACGCCGGCGATCCGGAAGGCCTCGCCGCCGACGGCGCTGTTGGCCTCGTGGTCCGCGCGGGTGAAGCCGACGGCGACCGGCTCGCCGGTCGTGCCCGAGGTCACGTGCATGCGCACGAGCCGCTCGGGCGCCGCGCACAGCTGGGGGCCGAAGGGCGGCTGCGCACGCTGACCCTCGCGCAGCTCCTCCTTGGTCGTGAACGGGAGCCGGGACAGGTCGCCCGGCTCGCGCACCTGCTCGCGCAGGCCGTGCAGCCGCTCGCGGTAGAACGGGCTCGCCGCCTCGAGGTACTCGAGCTGCTGCTGGAGCGGGGTCAGGTCTTGCATTCGAGCATCCCGCATCGGTCGAGCATCCGCGTGCGCCCCAGGATGCTCGAATGCAAGACCTGACCCCTCAGACGTACGGCGTGAGCTCGCCCGCGGCGGCGCGGCCGAGCGCGGCGTCGACGGTGCGTCCGTAGGCCTCGATCGCCACGCGCAGGTCGGCCTCCGGCGTGTCCTCCTCCTTCGTGTGCGAGACGGGTGGGGATGAGGACGAGAAGATCATCACCGTCGGGATGAGACGCGCCATCTCCGCGGCGTCGTGGAGCGGCCCGCTGGGAATCGCCGTGTCCCTGCCGCCCGACTCCTGCACGGCCTCGCGCGCGGAATCGATCAGCCGCTCGTCGAACGGGATCGGCGGGATCGACCACAGGTGGCGCAGCTCGACCTCGCAGCCCTGGTCGGCCGCCGCCCGCTCGCAGGCCTGACGCGCCTCGGCGAGCATCGTGGCGAGCTCGTCCGGGTCGAGGTGGCGCTGGTCGAGCAGCATCTCGGTGCGGCCGGCGACCGCCGTGACGACGCCCGGCTCGCTCGTGGCGCCGCCGACCGTGCACACGCCGCCCTCGTGGCTGAGGCCGATCTCGCGGATCGCGAGCGCGGCCTGGGCCGTGGCGGCAAAGCTGTCGCGCCGCAGCTCCATCGGGGTGGCGCCGGCGTGCGCGGCCTGGCCCGTGAAGACCGCCACGTGGCGCTCGACGCCGCAGGTGCCGAGTACCGTCGCCGCCGGCTCGCCGCGGCTCTCGAGCACGGGGCCCTGCTCGATGTGGAGCTCCAGGTAGGCGCAGGCCCCGCGCAGCTGCGCGCCCGACTCGTGTACTCGGTCGAGCTCGACGCCGTGGCGGGCGACCACCTCCTCGAGCCGCTCGCCGTCGCGGTCGCGCAGGTCGCGCACCTCGTCGACCTCCAGCGTGCCCGCACAGGCGGACGACCCGAACAGGCTGCGGCCGAAGCGCGCGCCCTCCTCGTCGGCCCAGTCGACGAGCCGCAGGCTCACCGGCGGGCGCCCATCGGCGTGCGCGCGCAGCGCGCCCACCGCGCTGAGGATCCCGAGCGCGCCGTCGAGCCAGCCGCCCGCCGGCACGGAGTCGATGTGCGAGCCGACGATCACGAAGCCCTCGCCGTCGCCTGGCAGGTCGGCCCAGAGGTTGCCGGCGGGATCGACCTCGATCTCCACCGGCAGCTCCTCGAGCCGCGAGCGCAGGAACTCGCGCGCCTTCACCCACTCGTCGGTCCAGCACACGCGCCGCGCTCCGTCGGGTCCGCCGGTGAGCCGCGCCAGCTCGCGCAGGTCCTCGAGGACGAGGTCCGCGTCCACCGCCGTCACGTGGCGACCGGCGCCGGCGCTCCGAGCGAGCGCGGCACGAAGCGCCCGTGCCCGGGCTGCGTCCTGATCTCCCCGCGGTCGTAGACGAGCGTGCCGCGGCAGTACGTCTGCCTGACGCTGCCGCTCGAGCGCTGCCCGTCGAAGAGGTCGTAGTCGACGTTCATGTGCGAGGTGCGCGTCGAGAACTCGAACGGCGTGGCCGGGTCGAAGATGACGACGTCCGCGTCCTTGCCGGGCGCCACAGCGCCCTTCCGGGGCAGGCCGAAGCGGCGCGCGATCGCCGTCGAGGTCAGGTCGACGAGCTCGCTGCGCGTGATGCGCCCGCCCTCGACGCCCAGGTCCCAGAGCTTCACGAGCCGGTGCTGGATCATCGCCAGGCCGTTGGGGATCTTGGAGAAGTCGTCGCGCCCGAGCGCCTTCTGCTCGCTGTTGAACGGGCAGTGGTCGGTAGACACGCTCTCGAGAACGCCGCGGCGGAGCGCCGTCCAGAGCAGCTCCTGGTTGGGCGCCGAGCGCAGCGGCGGCGAGCAGACGTAGAGGGCGCCCTCGAAGTCCGGCCGCGCGAGGTCCTCGACCGTGTTCGTGAGGTACTGCAGGCAGGTCTCGCCCGAGACCGCGACGCCGCGTTCCTGTCCGGCGGCGATCTCGTCGGCCGCCAGGCCGCAGGTCACGTGCACGATGAACAGGTTGGCGCCCGCCAGTTCGGCCAGTCGCACGGAGCGATGGGTCGCCTCCGCCTCGAGGATCTCGGGGCGCGTGTGGGCGTGGTGGATCGGCTCGGTCTGGCCGGCCGCGAGCGCCCGCTCGACGAGCACGTCGATCGTCCAGCCGTTCTCGCAGTGGACCATCGTGAGCGCGCCCAGGTCGCGGGTCGTCTCGAGAACGCGGAAGAACAGGTCGTCGGTGACCATCAGCACGCCCTTGTAGGCGAGGAAGACCTTGAACGAGCAGATGCCCTCCTCCTCGACCAGAGGCGGCATGTCGGCGAACGTGCCCTCATCGGCGTTCGTGATCGCCATGTGGAAGCCATAGTCGACGTGCGCGGCGCCGGCGGCGCGCTCCTGCCACTCCTCGAGCGACGAGCGCAGGCCGCCCGGCTCCTGCTGGATGACGAAGTCGACGATGCACGTGGTCCCGCCGGCCGCGGCGGCGCGCGTGCCGGTGTCGTAGTCGTCGATCGAGCGCGTGCCGCCGAACGGCATCGCCATGTGCGTGTGGTTGTCGATCAGGCCGGGCAGCACGTAGCAGCCGCTCGCGTCGACGACCTCCGCGTCCAGCTCCCCGAACGACCCGATGGCGGCGATCTCCTCGCCGTCGATGAGCACGTCGGCAACCGTCTCGTGGTCGGCTCCGACCACCGTTCCGCCCTGGATGAGCGTCCTCATTGTGAACCTCCAGTCACGCCGGCGAAGCGCGGGATGATCTCGCGCCCGTAGGTCTCGAGCGTGCGCTCCTGGCCTTCCGTCATCAGATAGATGTTGAACTGGTCGACGCCGATCGACTCGAGCTCGGCCAGCTTGGCCGCCGCCTGCTCGGGCGTGCCGAGCACGCAGAAGCGGTCACAGATCTCGTCGCTGACGAACGCGCCGTGGCGGGCGCCGACGCGCGAATGCTCGTCGTAGTCGTAGCCCGTCTCGGCCGGCACGTAGTCCGTCAGCGCGCGCGGCACGACCTGGCCGTCCGCCCCGTAGCGCGCGATCAGGTCGCGCACGTGGTTCGAGACCATCGCGGGGAACCAGCGCACCTGCTCGCGCGCCGCCGCGATGTCGTCCGAGATGTGGCTTGGGGCGCAGACGATGCACTTGAGCGCCGCGGGGTCGCGGCCCGCCTCGGCGGCCGCCGCGCGTGCGGTTTCCATCGTCCAGCGGATGATGTCCGGGTCGGCGAGCTGGATGATCACGCCGTCGCCGACGCGCCCCGCCACGGCGAGCACGCGCGGGCCGTAGCCCGCCACGTGCATCTCGATCGGCGGCAGCTCCGGACGCACCCAGGCGAGCTCGATGTCGGTGTCGTTCCAGTGCACCTTCTCGCCGTTCATGAACGGCTTGATCATCTTCAGGGCCTCCTCGAACGGGCCGACCCTGACCGGCTTCTGGCCGATATAGCGGCGCGCCGAGTCGCCGCGTCCGATGCCCATGACCATGCGCCCGTCCGAGATGTCCTGAAGCGTCGCGTAGGCGCTCGCCACGACGGTCGGCTCCCGCGTGCCCGGGTTCGTGACCATGTGGCCGAGCTTGATCCGCTCGGTCGCCTTGGCGGCCAGCGCGAGCGTCGGGATCGAGTCCTGCCAGAGCACGTGCGAGTCGTAGGTCCAGCCGTACTCGAAGCCCTCGCGTTCGGCCATCTGCAGCAGCTCAATGAGCCGCTGCCAGGGCGGGTCGGGCAGGACGGTGACACCGAAGGTGAGTGACACAGCGCACACAACCTACGCCAAGCCGTCGCTACCTTCGTTGGGATAACACTTCGATAACCCTCGAACGATGGAACGGATCCGCAAAAGCCGCCAGCGCCTCACCGAGTGGGGGCCGCGCTCAAGCGGCGGCCGGCAGGCGGAAGAGGCGCAGCGCGAGCAGCGCGCAGAGGGCGCCGAGCCCCGCGCCGAGCAGGGCGCCGGCCATCACGTCGAGCGGGAAGTGCACCCTGAGGTAAAGCCGCGAGAGCGCCACGGCCGCGGCGATGCCGAGCGCCCAGGGCCGCAGGCGCGGACTGATGATCGCGATGGCGGTGGCCGCCGCGAAGGCGGTGGCGCTGTGGCCCGACGGGAACGAGGCGTTGTCGGGCAGCGGCGCGAGCGAGCCGAGCGAAGTGTCGAGCTCGGGCGGGCGAGCGCGGTCGAAGGCCCGCTTGAGCAGGTCAGACGCGAGCGAGGCGGCGCCGACCGCGAGCGCGGCGGCTCCGAAGGCGAGCGGCAGCCGCCGGCAGCGCAGGTCGGAGCACAGCCCCAGGCCTACGAGCAGCGGCCCCTTCACCCACCAGGCGGACAGGACGACGAAGAGCGCGGTCAGCCAGGGGTGCTCGAAGGCCGGAGCGGCCTCGATCAGGGCACGGTCAAGGTCGAGCAGGAAAGCCATCGCTCGAGAGCAACGGACGCTAGCAAGAGGGCGGCGCCGCTGCTGATCGTCGTCAACGGTCGGGCGAGCGGAATAGCCGATCCGCAGCGCACCGCCGCTGAGCTCGCGGGCCTCGTCCGCCGGATCGGCGCGGACGCCGACGCCGTGGTCACGGGCACCGAGGAGGAGCTCTGGGCCGAGCTGCGGCGCGCGGCGGGGCACGGCAGGCGGGTCGTGCTCGTTGGCGGCGACGGCTCCCTGCATGCGGCCGCCAACGCGCCGCTGCGGCGCCTGCCCGAGCTCGCACTGGTGCCCGCCGGCCGCGCGAACAACATCGCCCGCGCGCTAGGCATCCCGGTGGAGCGGGCGGCCGCCCTGGCGGTGGCCGCGGGCAGGCCGGCCCGCCCGCTCGACGCGCTGCGCGTCGTGACGCCCGATCGTCTCGTCTACGCGCTCGAGTCCGTCAGCGCCGGCTTCCAGGCCGAGGCGCGCGCGGGCTACGACTCGGACAACTCGGCCGACCTGCGCCAGGGCCTGCGCGCCTTCCTGCGCGCGCTCGCCGGCTTCCACACCTATGCGGCGGTGATCCGAGTGCCGGGCGGCGTGCTGCGCTCCCGGGCAGCAGCCCAGCTCTTCTTCTCGAACCTCCCCTACTTCGGCTTCGGCTTCGAGGTCGACCCGGGTGCGGACCCGGCGGACGGCCGTTTCGAGGCGATCGCGATCGAGGCACGCAGCCGCCGCAGGCTGCTGTGGCTGTTGGCCGCCGCGAGGCGTGGCCGCCACATCGGCAGGCGCGGCGTGCGCCGCCTCACGGCGAGCTTCGCGCGCGTGGTCGAGCCGCTCCCGCTCGTGGCCGACACGGTGCCGCTCGGCGTCACGACGGCGACCGTGACAGTCGAGCCGGGACGATTGAGGGTGGCGGCGCCGTGAGCTCGCGGATCCTCATCGTCTTCTCGCTGGCGGCCGTCGGCGCGGGCGCGGGGCGCGCGCTCACCACGACCTACCTGCCGGTTCTGCTCGAGCGGATCGACGACGCGCCCACGCTGATCGGCGCCGTGATGACCGTCAACGCGGTCACCGGGTTCGCCATCCCGATCGCCATCGGGATCTGGTCGGACCGGCGCGGCCGGCGCCTGCCCTTCATCGCCGGCGGTGCCGTGGTGACGGCCGGCGGCCTCGTGGCGATCGGGCTCGGCAACGGCACCTCCTACCTCGCGCTGGCGGCTGCGGCGGCCCTCGTATACACCGGCCTGAACGCGCTGACGACCGCCCATCGCACGATCGTTGCGGACGATGTCGAGGACGCCCGCCGGCCCGCCGCGACGAGCGCGCAGGAGGGGGCCGGGCTGCTGGGGGCCGTGCTCGCGGTCGCGATCGGCGGCGCGCTGATCGAGCCCGCGCCCGCTGCGGCCTTCGCGCTGGTTGCCGTGGTGGTCGGGCTGGCCGCCCTGCCGACGCTCGCGCTGGGGCGCCGGCTCGCGCTCGGCGAGCACGAGCGCGCACGCGGCGCCCGCCCGGAGCGGGCGCGCCTGCGCGAGGCGCTGCGCCGCGACGGCGCGCGCGAGGTGCTGCTCGCGCAGACGCTCTGGGTCTTCGCCTACGCCGCGCTCCCCGCGTTCTTCGTCCTTTACGCCGAGAACAACCTCGGCCTCGACCTCGCCGCCGCCGGAGCTCTTCCACTCGCCTTCGGCGTGCTCACCGCGCTCGGGATGTTGCTCGGCGCACGGGCCCGTCCCGAGCGTGTGCACGGGCTGCTGCTTGTCGGCGCCGCGATGCTCGGCGCCGGCCTGCTGGCGGCCGCTCCCGCGGACGGCCTCATGACCGCTGCGCCCGCGTTCGCGGTCGCCGCGCTCGGCGCCGGGCTCGTGACCGCGCTCGGTTTCCCGTACTTCGCGCGCTTCGTGCCGGAGGGCGAGGGCGGGCGCTACAGCGGCCTCTTCTTCGCCGGCCGCGCCGTCGCGGCCGCGGCCGCTCTTCCGCTGGCGGGGCTCGCCGCCGAGGCCAGCGGCAGCTACGCCGCGGTGCTGTGGCTCGGCGGCGCGGCACTCGTGGCGCTGGTGCCGCTCACGCTCGCGGAGCGCCGCCGCCGTGGCGACACGCTGGCGCCGCTCCTCCCGAGGCCGTCGACAGTGGCCGCCGTGGTCCCGGTCTTCGCGTCCGCCCGGGCGGCGGACGTGGCGCGCGCGGCGCTCCGCCACGTGGACGAGCTCGTCCTGGTCGACGACGGCGCGCCGCCCGCGATCGCGGACTCACTCGAGCCGGTCGCCTCGGACGAGCGCGTCCAGGTGGTTCGCCTCGGCCACAACGGAGGCAAGGGGAGCGCCGTGAACGCCGGTGTCGAACTGCTGCTCGGGGCGCCGGCGCCGCCCGACGCGATCGTCGTGCTCGACTCCGACGGTCAGCACGACCCTGAGCGCATCCCCGCCTTCGTGGAGGCCGCGCGCAAGGGCGACGTCGTCATCGGCCATCGCCGCGAACGCCGCTCGATGCCGTTCGACCGCCGGCTGGCCAACCGCGCCGCCAGCCTGCTGCTCGCGGCGACCGCGCGGGCCTGGATCCCCGACACGCAGAACGGCATGCGCCTGTTCCGCACGGCGGCGCTCCAGGCGGTGCCGCTGCCGGCGGGTGGATACGAGGCCGAGAGCAGGCATCTGCGGGCGCTCCTGGCATCCGGCCGCCAGGTGCGCTCGGTCGAGATCCCGACGATCTACGAAGGCGAGCCGAGCGGCTTCCGGCCGCTCGCCGACACGGCGCATGTGGCCAAGGCGCTCGTGGCGGCCCCGGCGGGCTCCGCCGGCACGGGCAGCGCCGCGGATGCGCTGGCGGTGCTGCGCGGTTGGGCGCCACGCCTCTCCGCTCTGCTTCTCGCCGCCATTGCCCTCGGCCTGGCGCTGCCGCTCTTCCAGCCGCTCGACAACTCGCTCTTCCTGGCCGTGAACGGGCTCGGCGACGGGCCCGAGTGGCTCTACCAGGCACTCGACCCGCACACGCGGAACTACATCGTCCTGCTGCTCACGACACTGGTGGCGGGCGCCGTGTTCCTTCGCCGGCCGCGCTACGTGCTGGGCGCGGCGCTGGGCGTCGTTCTCGCCGCGTACCTCGCCGGGGCGGCGATCGAGGTAATCAAGCTGTTCGTCGAGCGCGCCCGCCCCGAGGAGGTCCTGGGCGCACAGGTGCTGCTCTCGGAAGACCGCAGCTGGGCACATCTGGCCTCGTATCCCTCCGGGCATTTGATCGTGACCGCCGCGATGGCCGCGGCGGCGAGCGCAGCTCTGCCGGCGCTGCGCAGGCCCCTGCTCGCCTATCTCGTCATGATCGGGTTCACCCGTGTCCTCTTCGGCGCACACTTCCCGCTCGACGTGCTCGTGGGCGCGGTGATGGGCTACGAGCTGGGGCTGTTCGCCGCACGCCTGATGGCGAGCGCGCGCCTGCTGCCGGCGCAGCCCGAGGCCGCGGTTGGGCACGAGCCGGCGGCGCAGCCTGTGCGCTCGCGGTGACGAAGCTCGGCGTGTTCGTGGTTCCGGACGCGACTGATCCCGAGGGGACGGTCGAGCAGATCGTCGCCGCCGACCGCGCGGGGCTCGACCTCGCGGGCGTCCAGGACCATCCCTACCAGCGCCGTTTCTTCGACACCTGGACGCTGCTTTCGTACGTCGCCGCCCGCACCGAGCGCATCACGCTGCTGCCTGACGTGATCAACCTGCCGCTGCGCCAGCCCGCCGTGCTCGCCAAGTCGGCCGCCTCGCTGGACGTCCTGAGCGGCGGGCGGATTGAGCTCGGCCTGGGGGCGGGCGCATTCTGGGAGGCCGTCGAGGCGATGGGCGGGCCGCGCCGGACGCCGGGCGAGTCCGTCGAGGCGCTCGAGGAGGCGATGCGGATCATGCGTGCCTTCCTCGACACGGAGCCGTCCGTGCGGCTTGACGGCAAGCACTACCGCGCCGCCGGTGCGAAGCCGGGGCCGCCGCCGGCCCACCGGATCGGTCTGTGGGTGGGCGCCTACGGGCCGCGGATGCTGCGGCTGACCGGGCGCCTCGGCGACGGCTGGCTGCCGAGCGTGGGCGGCAGCTACCTCGCCGCGGAGGACGTGCCGGAGCGCCAGCGGACGATCGACGAGGCGGCGCGCAGGGCCGGCCGCGACCCGGGCGCCATCGTGCGGGCCGCGAACGTCGGCCCCGGCGGTTCGGCCGACTCGCTCGACGCCGATCGCATCGCGGACTTCGCGGGACGGCTGCGTCTCGACGCGCTGCTCGTCTCGACCCCGGATGAGGACCCGCTCGGCTACATCGCCGCGCTCGGCGAGACCGCCGCGGAGCTGCGCGCCTAGCGGTGGCCGAGGCGGTGCTCAGCCAGCGGGCGCTCAACCGCGCCCTGCTCCGGCGCCAGGGGTTGCTGGAGCGCTCGCGCACCGCGCCGCTCGAGATGATCGAGCGGCTCGTCGGCATGCAGGCGCAGGTGCCCGAGAACCCCTACGTGGCACTCTGGTCGCGCCTCGAGGGCTTCCGGCCGGAGGAGCTGAGCGATCTGATCGAGAAGCGCGAGGCGGTGCGCGCGGGGCTGATGCGCTCGACCCTCCATCTCGTCTCGGCCCGCGACTGCCTCGCGATCCACCCGCTGACGCTGCCGGTCCTCGGCAAGACCTTCAACAGTCCCTTCGCCCCCTTGCTGAACGGCGCCGACGTCGATGCGGTGGTGGCCGCGGGGGTCGAGCGGCTCGAGGAGGCGCCGCGGACGCGCGCGCAGCTCTCCGCGCTGCTGGCTGAGCGCTTTCCCGAGGCGGACCCGTCCGCGCTCGCCTACGCGGTGACCCTGAAGGCCCCGCTCGTCCAGACGACGCCGCGCGGCCTCTGGCGGCAGACCGGCCAGGCCACCTGGGCGCCGGCGGAGCAGTGGCTCGGCGCCGAGATCGAGCCGTGCCCGTCGATCGAGGCGCTCGTACTGCGCTATCTGGGGGCCTTCGGCCCGGCGAGCGTCGCCGACCTGCGCACCTGGTGCGGCATCACCGGCCTGCGCGAGGTGGTCGCGCGGCTCCGCCCGCAGCTGCGCAGCTTCAGGGACGAGAACGGCAAGGAGCTCCTCGACGTGCCGGACGGCGCCTTCGCCGACCCCGAGGTCCCCGCGCCCGTCCGCTTCCTCCCGGAGTACGACAACCTGCTGCTCTCGCACGCCGACCGCTCGCGCGTACTGTGCGGGCTCGGTCCGGGGCTCCCGTATCCGACCGGCAAGTGGATCGGGCAGCTTCTCCTCGACGGCTTCTTCCGCTCCTATTGGGAGATCACCACGGAGGACAGGATCGCGACGCTGACGATCGACCGCTTCTCCCCGGTGCCCGATGACCCGCCCGGAGCGCTCGACGAGATAGCGGCCGAGGGCGAGCGCCTGCTCGAGTTCGTGGCGCCGGATGCGGACGAGCGACGGCTGCGCTTCGAGCCGTCGCCCTGAGGGGCGGCTAGCATCAGGGGCGTGGCAACGAAGCTGAGGAGCGCGCCGGTGGACACGGCTCCGGCCGCTGAGGCCGAGTGCCTCAGCAACAACCTCGGCTGGCTGCTCGGCCGCGCCGAGCACGTCCTCGCAGCCGAGCTGGGGCTCGCGCTCGAGCCGCTCGGGCTTTCCTCGCGGCGCTACTGCGTGCTCGCGACGGCGCTGGGGCAGGACCGCACGCAGATCGAGCTGGCCAACCTGATCGGGCTCGACAAGACCACCATGGTGGCGACCATCGACGCTCTGGAGGAGGCGGGCCTCGCGGAGCGCCGGCCCTCGAAGCTCGACCGCCGTGTGCGCGTAATCGCGGTGACGAAGGCGGGACAGGCGAAGGTCCGCGAGGCGCGCAAGGTCATCGATCAGGTGCAGGCAGACGTGCTGGCGCGGCTGCCGGCCCGCGAGCGCGAGGCGCTGCTGAGCGGCCTGGCGCGGCTCGTCGGCGACGGGCCCGCCGGCGGATGTAGATAGCTCGTTAAATCGTCCGGATCGGGATGATCCGGCTCAGGACGATCTGCTACGGTCCGGCCATGACCGAGATCAGGGCAGTGCTCAGCGGGCAGACGCAGTCGACGGACCGGAGGCGCTGGCTGGCGCTCTACGTCCTCTGCGTCGGGATGCTGATGATCATCCTCGACTCGACCGTCGTGAACGTCGCCCTGCCCGCGATCCAGGGCGATCTCGGCTTCTCCCAATCGGACCTGGCCTGGGTCATGAACGCCTACCTGATCGCCTTCGGCGGCCTGCTGCTGCTCGCCGGCCGGCTCGGCGACCTGGTCGGGCGCAAGGACGTCTTCATGATCGGTCTGGTCGTGTTCACGCTCGCGTCGCTTCTGTGCGGCGTGGCGCAGAGCCAGGAAGTTCTGATCGGCGCTCGCTTCATCCAGGGCGTCGGCGGCGCGCTGACCTCCGCCGTCATCCTCGGGATGATCGTGACGATGTTCCCGGAGCCCCGGGAGCAGGCCAAGGCGATCGGCGTCTACAGCTTCGTCGCCTCGGCGGGCGCGTCGATCGGGCTGCTCGCCGGCGGCGCGCTCACGCAGGCGATCAACTGGCACTGGATCTTCTTCGTGAACCTGCCGATCGGCATCGCGACCGGCCTCTTCGCGCTGCGGCTCGTCGACCGCGAGCCCGGCATCGGCCTGCGCCGCGGCGCCGACGTGCTGGGCGCCGCGCTCATCACGAGCGCGCTGATGCTGATGGTCTACACGATCGTGCAGGCGAGCGAGCACGGCTTCGGCGCGGCGCGCACGCTCGTGCTCGGCGCGATCTCGCTGGCGCTGCTCGGTGGCTTCGTCGCGCGTGAGGCGAGCACCTCGACGCCGCTCGTGCCGCTGCGGATCTTCAGGTCGCGCAACGTGACCGGCGCCAACCTGGTGCAGATCCTGATGGTGGCCGGCCTGTTCGGGATGTTCTTCCTCGGTGCGCTCTATCTGCAGGGCATCCTCGGCTACGACGCGATCGAGACGGGGCTCGCCTTCCTGCCGGTGTCCGTCGGGATCGGCGTGCTGTCGCTCGGCTTCTCGGCGAAGCTGATGGAGCGCTTCGGCGAGCGCGCGACGCTGATTCCCGGCCTCGTCCTGGTCGCCGCCGGCCTGCTGCTCTTCTCCCGGGCGCCGGTCGACGCGAGCTACGTGGCGGACGTCCTGCCCTCGATGATCCTGCTCGGCATCGGCGCCGGCGTGGCGTTCCCGGCGCTCATGACCCTCGCGATGTCGGGCGCCACCGCCAGCGACTCCGGCCTCGCGTCCGGCGTGATCAACACGACCATGCAGGTCGGCGGCGCGCTCGGCCTGGCCGTCCTCGCCACCCTCGCCAGCACGCGAACCGACGACCTGCTCGCCGGCGGCGACTCGACGGCCACCGCGTTGACCGAGGGCTACCAGCTCGCCTTCGTGATCGGCGGGGGCCTCGTGCTGACCGCGCTGGTCGTGGCGGTGACCGTGCTGCGGTCGCCGGCGGCGGTCCGTGTGGAGGAGGCCGGCGAGGCCGAGCCCGCGTATTCCGAGGCGGCCTGACGCGGCCGGGGATACTGTGCGGCTCGATGACGGCCGATAAGGCGAACCTCCTGCGCGACCTGCACCGCCCCGGCGACCCGCTTATCCTCGTCAACGTCTGGGACGCGGCCGGCGCCCGCACGGTCGCGGCCGCCGAGGGCTGCCGGGCGATCGCCACGGCGAGCTGGTCGATCGCCGCCGCGCACGGCTACGCCGACGGTGAGGAGATCCCGTTCGAGCTGATGCTCGCGGCGGTCGAGCGGATCGCGGCGGCGGTCGAGCTTCCCGTGACCGCCGACATCGAGGCGGGCTTCGGCGACACGCCGGCCGCGGTCTCCGACACGGCGGCCGCGGTGATCGCGGCCGGCGCGGTCGGCGTGAACCTCGAAGATCGCCTGCGCCCGGCGAACGAGCACGCGGCCATCCTGGCCGCCGTGCGCGAGCGCGGCGAGCGCGAGGGCGTGCCGCTCGTGATCAACGGCCGCTCGGACGAGTTCCTGCTCGGCGAGCGCCGGCTCGACGAGGCGATCGCGCGCGGGCGCGCGTACCTCGAGGCGGGGGCCGACTGCTTCTTCATCCCCGGCCTCGTCGAGCTGGAGGACACGCGCAGGCTCATCGAGGGGCTCGGCGGGGCGCCGGTCAACGTGCTCGCGCTGCCGGTGTCGCCGCCGCTGAGCGAGCTCGCCGGCGCCGGGGTGGCGCGCGTCAGCTTCGGGCCGGGTCCGATGGGAGTCGCGTACGCGTCACTGGGCGAGGCGGCCGCGACGCTGCTCGCGCGCGGCGACTATCCGAAGACACTCGCGAACCGGCCCTAGTGGACCTCCTCACAACGTTCCACCCGAAACTGCGGCCCCAGGAACCGCCATGCGGCGTCCTCGGTCGCCCAGGTAGCGCTGCTACCCGGGCTCCCTGCGTCCTTGCCTGGCGACTCCTGGGTCTCGCATTTCTGGGGAAACGTTGTGAGTCGGCCCACTAGTCGCTCCACCAGCCGGGCTGCATCTCGGCGTCCTTGTTCTCCGTGTTGGGTGCGCCGAAGGCGATCAGCTCGGTGCCGTCGGGACCTCCCTCGACTCCGCGCCAGACGCCGGGCGCAATCCGCACCATGTCCCACTGCTCGAGTTCGACGATGTCGTCGCCGAGCTTGATCCGGGCGCTGCCGGACACGACGACGTAGACCTCCTCCTGCTCGCTGTGGCGGTGCCCGAAAGGGATGCGGAAACCGGGCGCGATCTTGAAGTAGCTGGCCCCGGAGTTGGCAAGCCCGAGCGACACGCGCGCGAAGCGCGACTCGAGCCCGGGCGCGAGCTCGAACTTGGGCGCCATGTCCTCGACGTCGCGCTTGAGGTTGACGACGGTGTAGTCGGCCACTAGCCCTCGCTCTCGGCCCGCTCCTTCAGCCCGGCGGCCGCGTCGCCAAGGAGGAAGTCGCGCACCTTTCCCTCGGCCGGCCCGCGCAGGAGCAGGCCGAGCATGCGGCCCGGGTCGGCGTCGAGCGCGTAGGTCGCGCGCGTCCGTCCCTCGCCAAGATCTTCGAAGGTCCACGAGCCGATGAGCGCCTTGGTGTCGCCCTTCTCCTGCACCCAGCGGATCGCCGTCGGCTCCTCGTAGCTGAAGCGCAGCAGCGACCTGACCGTCTTGACCTTCGCGTCGGACTCGGTCTCGACGAGCGCCGCCCGCTTGTCGGGGTGCCGCTCGAGGACCTCGACGTCCTTCAGCGATCCCTGCCAGTCGGGCGCGTTGTCGATGTCCGCGGCGATCGCGAAGCAGCGCTCGATCGGGGCGTCGATCTCGACACTGCGCTCACCACTGATGTTTCCCATGGCGGCGAGCCTACGTCAGGCGGCGAGCGGCTGCGCGCTCAGGGTGTCGCGGCGCGCGAGCAGGACGAGCGCGCCGAGCGACGACCCCGCCACCGCGGCGACGACCCCGGCGCTCCACGAGTACTCCTCGACGAGCGAGCCGGCCGTCGCCGCTCCGAGCGACACGCCGGCCACCAGCGCGGTCAGCGGCCACGTGAATGCTTCGGTCGCCGTGCCGCGCGGCGCGACGCGCTCGACAAGCTGGTTGCGCGAGGCGATCAGCGGCGCGATCGGGAGGCCGGTGAGGATCACGAGCAACGCCATCGTCTGCGGGGAGCTGGCGGCGAACAGGACCGCGCAGCCGGCCGGCAGCAGGAGCGCGAAGCGCATGTGCGTGCGGGTGAGCGCCTCGCGCGCGGGCCGCGCGCCATAGGCGAGCCCGGCCGCGCCGCTCGCCAGCGACCAGATCGCGAGCAGCACCCCGGCGAGCTCCTTCGAGCCCTCCTCGTCGCTGAACGCGGGGAGCACGACCTCGAGCGTTCCGAGCGCGAACCCCACGGGCAGCGAGGCGAGCACAAGCGTCTGCAGGCCGGGTGCCGCAAGCGCCCCGAGCCCGAGCGCGCGCGTGCCCTCGGCGGTCCGCTCGGGATGGCCGTAGCCGCGGAGCCCGGCGAGCATCGTGACGGTGCCGGTCAGCACGCAGGCCGCCGACACGACGAGCGCGTACTGGGCTCCGACGAGCGCCACGGCGACCGTCGTGAGAAGCGGTCCCAGCACGAAGATCAGCTCGATCATCACCGAGTCAAGCGCGTATGCGCTCGCGACCAGCTGCGGCCGCTCCTCCAGCAGGAAGGGCCAGCGTGAGCGCAGCACGGACGAGAGCGGCGGCAGTGCTGCGCCCGTCACGAGCGAGGCGAGCGCGAGCAGCCCGACGGGCGCGCTCGCGGCGCCGAGCAGCCAGATCAGCAGCAGACCCCCGGCGTGGATCAGGGCGAGTGGGATAAGCACCCCGTCGCCGCGCCGGTCGACGAGGCGGCCCTGGAAGGGCGCACCCGCTGCGCTGCCGAGCGCGAGCGCGCCGGCGCACAGCCCGGCGGAGCCGAACGAGCCGCTCACGTCCTCGACGTAGAGCAGGATCGCAAGCCCGGTGATGCCGATCGGAAGCCGCCCGATCAACGTCGACAGAACGATCGCGGCGACCCCCGGCACGCGCAGAATGCTCCCGTAGACCCCCACTTGCTGAGCATTGCAGGTCGCTCGTGTTAGCTTGACGCGCCGTGAGCAGGACGCCGATCAGAGCCCTAATCGTCACCGCGGTGGTGGGTGCATTGCTGCCGGTCGCCGCGGCCGACGCGCAGAACCGCTGGCGCGAGCCGAAGGCGGTCAACATCGCCCATCAGGGCGGCGAGGACGAGTTTCCCTCCAACACGATGTACGCCTTCCGCGAGGCCGTGGCAGGCGGGTGCCGACATGCTCGAGCTCGACGTCGGCGTGACGAGGGACGACAAGGTCATCGTCATGCACGACACCACGGTGGACGGCAAGACGAACGGCCGAGGAAACGTCTCCTCGCTGACGCTGCGCCAGATCAAGCGGCTCGACGCCGCCTACTGGTTCGCGCCTCGCGCGAGCGACCACTACAGCCACGACCTGCCGCGCCGCGCCTATCGCTTCCGCGGTATCGCGACCGGCAAGAATAAGCCGCCCAAGGGGTACCGGGCGAGGGACTTCCGGGTGCCCACTCTGATCGAGGTCATGCGCGCGTTCCCGCGCACGCCCATCAACGTGGAGATCAAGGGCCGCACGCCGGACGAGGAGACGCCGGAATACGTCCGCAACGCCGAGGTGCTGGCGGGGCTGCTGAAGAACACGAAGCGCAGGGACCTGATCGTCGTCTCGTTCCAGCAGGCGGCCGTCGACCGCTTCCACGAGCTGGCCCCGCGCATCGACGTGGCGCCCGGCATCGCCGGAGCCGCCACCTGGATCCTCGGCGGCGGCTCGCCCGGGCCCGGGGTGGTCGCCTTCCAGGTGCCGATCACCTACGTCGTCGGTGGCAACCTGCTCGACATCACGACGAAGGAGAACGTCGCGCGGGCGCACGCTCAGGGATATGCGTGGCAGAACTGGTTCTCAGCCGACGACCGCGACTATCCGCCGAGCTGGCGCCGGCTCGTCGGCATGTGCGTGGACGGGATCATGACCTCGCAGCCGAGGGCGCTCGAGCGCGTGCTGAAGAAGACGCAGGTGCCGGCGGACTGCAGATGAAGCCCTAGGCGCATGGAGCCCGACGCCGTCGAGATCCGGGTGGTTGGCTGCCTGATCGAGAAGCAGCGCACCACGCCCGACGTCTACCCGCTGACGCTGAACTCGCTGCGGCTCGCCTGCAACCAGTCGACCAACCGTGACCCGGTGGTCGACTACGACGACGGAGTCATTCGCGGCGCCCTCGACCGCCTGGTTCAGCGCAAGTGGGCGACGCTCGCGAGCTGGGCCAACCGCAGGACGATGAAGTACCGGCACACGCTCGACCGGGCGCTCGAGCTGGACGATGCCGAGCTCGCGCTGCTGGCGGTCCTGATGCTGCGCGGCCCGCAGACCCCGGGCGAGCTGCGGGCACGCACCGAGCGCCTGCACCGCTTTGCCGACGCACCCGAGCTCGATGAGACGATCGAGCGGCTGATCGGGCGCCAGCTCGTAACAGGCATCGGCCGGCGCCCGGGCCAGCGCGAGGAGCGCTACCGCCAGCTTCTGGGAGACGACGCCGAGAGCGATGTGGACGCAGCGCCGCCCGCGGCGGTTGCCGCGCCGGCCGAGCGGGCGCCTGAGCCGGTCGCGACGCCGCCCGCCGAAGGCCTCGCAGAGCGTATGGAGCGCCTCGAGCGCGAGCTGGGGGAGCTGCGTGAGGGCCTCGAGGCGCTGCGCCGCGAGCTCGGCGCCTGAGCGAAGCGCACCTGGATATCCGTCCATACGGGTGTGGAGCGGGTCCCGCGGAGCCGACAAGATTGTCATGCCCCCGGTCCCGGGACAGCGGGGGGAGCGCCCCGCCCCTGCATTCACGTCGGTTGAGCCGAGCACCCGGTTCGCTGCACGCGTGGCCGCGGGCATCTTCGGCGGCGAGGCGGCCGTCCTGCTGGCGGTGGCGGCTCTCCCGAACCCGAATGCCTGGTCCCAGTCGCGCATCATCATCCCGGCGATCTGCGCCGTCGTCGCAGTACTGCTGCACCTCTTCGCGGACCGTGTAACGCTGCCGTGGCTCGAGCTGAGCGTCGCGCTCGGCACCCTGCTCGTCTCGGTGCACGCGTGGCAGTGGGGGAGCGGCTCGACGCTCTCGGGGGAGCTGCTCTACGTCTGGCTCGGTCTCTACGTGGCGTACTTCTTTCCCGCGCGCGAGGCCGCGGGCCAGCTCGGGCTGATGACCGGCGCCTATCTCGTCGTGCTGCTCGCATCGGCCCCGCCCGACGCCGTGGCGGCCAGCTGGGTCACGCTCGCCGGGACCCTGCTGCCCGCGGCCGGTCTGTTGCGCGTGGTCCGCGACGGGGTCACGCAGCTCGTGCGCAGCCTCTCCGAGGCGGCGCTGACCGATGCGCTCACGGGCCTCAACAACAGGCTCGCGCTCGACCAGCAGCTCACCGCCGAGGTCGAGCGGGCATTGCGGGCCGACGAGCCGCTCAGCGTCGTGATCGGCGACCTCGACCATTTCAAGTCCGTCAACGACCGGCTCGGCCATCGCGCGGGTGACGAGGCGCTCGTCCGCGTGGGCGCGATCCTGGAACGTCACCGGCGCGCGGGCGACTCGATCGCGCGCACCGGCGGCGAGGAGTTCACGATCCTCCTGCCCGGCGCGAGCGAGCACGAGGCCTACCTCGTCTCCGAGCGCCTGCGCGCCGCGGTGCAGCGCGAGTTCCACGCCCACTCGGCTGCCCTCACGTTCTCGTTCGGCGTCGCCACCTACCCCGAGCACGGCCGCTCGGCCGACGCCGTGCTCGAGGCCGCCGACCAGGCGCTCTATGCCGCCAAGGCGCTCGGCCGCAACCGCTGCGTGATCTTCAACCGGGAGATCGCGGCGATCTTCGCCCCGGAGGCGGGCCGCAGCGCCGACGAGGTGCAGCTCGCGACGCTGCTCTCGCTCGCGGAGGCGCTCGACCTGCGCGACACCGGCACAGCGGACCACTCGCGCAGCGTGGGCCGCTACTGCGGGATGATCGCGCGCGAGCTCGGCCTGACCCCAGAGCGGATCAAGCGCATCGAGATCGCCGGAATGCTCCACGACATCGGCAAGATCGGGCTGCCGGACGCGATCCTCCAGAAGCCCGACAAGCTCGGCAAGGCGGAGCTGGCCGAGATCCGGACGCACCCCGAGATCGGCGGGCAGATCCTGAGCGGCCGCGGGCTCGAGGACCTGCGCGCCTGGGTGATGGCCCACCACGAGCGGCCGGACGGGCGCGGCTACCCGCTTGGGCTGGGCGACGCCCAGATCCCGCTCGAGTCGAAGATTCTCGCGGTCGGCGACGCCTACGAGGCGATGACCGCGAATCGTGTGTACCGGCCCGGGATCGGCGACCGCGCGGCACGTGGCGAGCTGCTCCGCTGCGCCGGCAGCCAGTTCGACCCGCGTGTGGTGGCGGCCTTCCTGTCGGTGCTGAGCCGCTTCGACGCGGAGCAGGGAGCGCTGGTCCCCGCGACACTAGATTGAGGGGCGTGACCCGTTCCCGTCCCGGCGTGCTCGCGACCGGCCCGTGGAGTCCCGAGCAGGTCGACGCCCACTGGCGCGACGACGCCTACGAACCGCCCCCCGAGGTGTTGCGCGAGGCCGACGCGGCCGTCGACCAGCTGCGCCGGCGCGGCTCGCCCGCGCACGACGGGATGGCGACCAGGCTCGCGGACTGGCGCGACGACGGCGGGCGGCTGCAGCTCGAGCTTCAGCCGGTGCGCTGGGCGCTGCGCCTGCTCGAGGGCGGCGCCTGCGACAGCCTGACCGCGCTCTGCGTGGTGCGCTCCGCCGACGGCCGCTGGCTGGCGGGCCGGCGCGCCGACTGGGTGTCCGTCTGGGCGGGGCGCTGGGCGCTCGGGGCCGGCGGCGCGGTGGACCTCGGCGAGAGCCCCGCGCTCACGCTCTCGCGCGAGCTCCGGGAGGAGTGGGCGCTCGAGCCCGAGCGCCTCTCGGTCGAGGCGCTCGTCGGGCTTCCGAACGGCATGACAATGCTGATCGGGCTCGCGATCGTCCCAGAGGGCGCCGAGCCCGTCCCGGACGCCGAGCACGACGAATGGGCCTGGTGGCCCGCGGCCGTCGGCGACTGGCCCGCCGACGCGCACGAGCGCCTCAAGCTGACGGCGCGGATGCTGTCCGCTAGGCCCTTGTGACGCCCACCGGGCAGGACACGCCGGTGCCGCCCAGACCGCAGTAGCCGCTCGGGTTCTTCGCCAGGTACTGCTGGTGGTAGTCCTCGGCGTAGAAGAACTCGGGCGAGTCCACGATCTCGGTCGTGATGTCGCCGTAGCCGGCCTCGCGCAGCTTCGCCTGGTACATCTCGCGTGACGCCAGCGCCGCCTCACGCTGTGCGTCCGAGGTCACGTAGATGCCCGAGCGGTACTGGCTGCCGACGTCGTTCCCCTGGCGCATGCCCTGGGTCGGGTCGTGCCCCTCCCAGAAGATCCGCAGCAACTCGTCGAAGGAGATCTCCTCCGGGCGGTAGGCCACGAGCACCACCTCGTTGTGGCCGGTGCGCCCGCTGCAGACTTCCTCGTAGGTGGGGTTGGGCGTGTAGCCGCCGGCGTAGCCGACGGCGGTCGTGTAGACGCCGGGCGCCTGCCAGAAGCTGCGCTCGGCGCCCCAGAAGCAGCCGAGCCCGAACACGGCGGTCTCGACGCCCTCGGGGAAGGGCGGCTCGAGCGGCGTGCCGAGCACGAAGTGCGTGTCGGGCACCTCGAAGGGGCGCGTGTCGCGGCCCGGCAGGGCGTCGCCCGGCTCGGGCATCTCGGTCTTGTTGCGGAAGAGGAAGGCCATACCTATTGAGGTTAGTGTCCCGCGTCAATGGCGCTCGTTACGGACCTCGAGCTTCCGGTGCTCGACTACCTCGGCCCGGATCTGAAGGGCGAGCGCTTCCACGACACGATGCGCGAGCTCAGCGAGCGGAGCTGGATCGCGAGCTCGCCGATCGGCTTCATCGTGCTCGACCGCGAGGCGGCCGCCTTCTTCCTGCGCACGCGCAGCGCGACCTTCCCCGGCATGCGGATCGCGGAGATGTTCGAGGTGCCGGAGGGGCCGCTACTCGAGGAGATGAGGCGCAACATCCTGCACATCAACGGCGACGCGCACCGGCGCCTGCGCAACCTCGTCAACCCGGCCTTCACGCCGCGCGCCGCCGACCGCTGGCGGCCCGCGATGCGCGAGTTCCTCGAGCGTCTGTGGGAGCCGCTCGAGGGCGCGGGCTCGTGCGAGTTTGTGGAGGCGTTCGCGAAGCCCTATCCGTCGCTGACGATCGCGACGGTCATGGGCGCGCCGCTCGAGGACGCTCCGAAGCTGCACGAGTGGTCGAACATGATCCAGCGCCAGTTCGACCCGGCCAGCCTGATGGGTGAGCGCGAGCTGATCGAGCGCGCCTGCGAGGAGTTCTACGAGTGGGCCGGAGCGCTGATCGAGAAGCGCCGCGGGGACCCCGGCGACGACCTCATCTCGACGCTGATCGCCGCTGAGCAGGATGGCGACCGGCTCTCCGAGGCCGAGTGCATGAACCTCGTCCTGAACGTGCTCGTCGGCGGCGTCGACACGACGCAGTCGCAGCTCGCGCACGGGCTGCGGGTGTTCGCCGCGCACCCGGAGCAGTGGGAGCTGCTCGCCGCGGAGCCCGAGCGCGCGAAGGCGACGGTCGAGGAGCTGCTCCGCTACGAGCCGATCACGCCGTTCACCGCGCGCCTCCTCCACGAGCCGGTCGAGTACCGCGACGTGACGTTCCCCGCGGACACGATCGTCATGGTCTGCTCGTTCACGGGGAACCGCGATGGGGTCGAGGGCGACTCCGAGGCGTTCGACATCACGGCCGAGCGCGGCGCCGCGAAGCCGCTCACCTTCGGCGCCGGCATCCACTACTGCCTGGGGGCGAACCTGGCCCGCGCCGAGCTGCAGGAGGCGCTCAGCTTCCTGCCGCAGCGGATGCCCGGCCTGGCGCTCGACGGCGAGCCGGAGCTCGGCTCGATCCACGGCATCTACGGATTGGAAAGGCTCCCGATCAGATGGACATAGGGCTGGCGCTGTTCCCAACGGACTACACGATGCCCCCGGCGCGGGTGGCGCAGCTCGCCGAGGAGCGCGGCTTCGGCTCGCTGCTCTTTCCCGAGCACACCCACATACCGGTGAGGCGCGAGACGCCCTATCCGGGCGGCGGCGAGCTGCCGCCCGAGTACAGCCACACTCACGACCTGCTCGTCGCGATGGCGATGGCCGCGGCGGTCACGGAGCGCATCCGGATCGGGCCCGGCGTCTGCCTCGTGATCCAGCGCGATCCGATCATCACCGCAAAGGCGGTCGCCTCGATCGACGCGCTCTCGGGCGGGCGCGTCCTGTTCGGCGTCGGCGCCGGCTGGAACCGCGAGGAGATGGCGAACCACGGGACCGACCCGCGGAAGCGCTTCTCGATCATGCGCGAGCGGGTCGAGGCGATGAAGGCGATCTGGACCGAGGACGAGGCCGAGTACCACGGCGAGCACGTGAACTTCGATCCGATCTGGTGCTGGCCCAAGCCCGTCCAGAAGCCGCATCCGCCCGTGCTCGTCGGCGGCACGGGGAAGAAGGTGCTCGACCGCGTACTTGCATATGGCGACGAGTGGATGCCGAACCGGGTGACCGACCCGGAGGCGCTCGGCACGCGCATCGAGGAGCTGCGCGAGCGCGCCGGACGGCGGGTGCCGGTGTCGGTCTTCGGCGCCAAGCCCGACCCGGGCTTCCTCGAGCGGCTCGCCGCGGTCGGCGTCGACCGAGCCCACCTCTACCTGAAACCGCAGGAGCCGGAGGCGGTCGAGCGCCAGCTCGACGAGTACACCAAGCTGCTCTGATGGGCCGGCCGGGCTAAGCGGCGAACAGGGTGAGGTCCGGCTCGCGCTCGCCCTTCAGGACGGCGAGGTCGACCTCGACGCAGGCGATCCCGCGCGCCTCCGCCAGCACGCGCGCCTGGGGCTTCATTACCTGGGCAGCCAGGATGCCCCGGCAGCGCCCGAGGCCCGGCGCGGTCTGGATGCGCTCGAGGTAGCGGGTCAGCTGTTCGACGGCGTCAATGGTCCCGATTCGCTTGATCTCGACCGCCACGTAGTGGTCGGACGCGTCGCGGCACATGAGGTCGACCGGGCCGATGTCCGTGGGCCACTCGCGGCGGATTAGCCGCAGCCCCTCACCGCACCAGCCGGGCGCGTCCGCGAGGAGCTCCTGCAGCTCGCGCTCGACGCCCTCCTTCTCGAGCGCGGCCGCCTCGCCCATGTCGTGCCTCGTGTCCGAGATCACGTCGGCGATGCGGATCTCGAGCCGGTCCTCCGTGCCCGGCTTGCGGACCGTCATCGAGTCCGGCTCCTCCTCGATGATCGTCGGCGCCGTCATCCAGTTGGACGGCTTGTAGCCGCCGCTGTCCGCGTGCACCATCACCGAGCCGTCCGCCTTGACCATCACGAGTCGCAGGGCCTCCGGCAGCAGGGCGGTCAGCCGGCCGGTGTAGACGACCTCGCAGCGGGCGACGATCAGGCGCACGCGAAAGGACGCTAGACCGGAGTTCGGACGGCCCGGCGCGCGAGCTGCTCCCAGCCCGCCTTGATCTCGTCAAGCGTGCGTCCGCGGTCGGTGCGCATGAAGAGCACGAGCTGGGAGTCGAGCGCCGCCAGCAGGGCGTCGGCGAGGTAGCCGGCGTCAGCGTCCGGGTCTGCCTCCGCGATCAGCAGCTCGAGGTGGGTGCGGTGGCTCGCGTAGACGCTGCCGCGAAAGCGTGCGCCGACCGGCCCGCTCTCCGCGGCCAGCACGATGTCGCCGTGCGAGTCGAGCACGTGGAGCCAGGCGTGCCCGAACGCGACGATGCGCTCGACCGGCGGCGCGCCTGGCCCGAGCGGCGCGGGACCGCGGATGACCTGCTCCTGGAACTCGCGCTCGCGCGCGTCGAGCAGAGCGAGCGCCAGGCCGGCGCGGTCGCCGAAGCGGCGGTAGAGCGTCCCCTTGCCGACGCCCGCCTCCTCGGCCACGCGATCCATCGAGACCGCCGCCGGTCCCTCCTCGTCGAAGAGGCGGCGGGCCGCGGCGAGGATCAGCTCGCGGTTGCGGGCGGCGTCGCTGCGCTCGCGCGGCCGGCCGGAGACGGGGAGATCCACGGGCTCACCGTAGGCAGCGAAGGCCTTCCTCGTCAACCGGACTATGGTCCGCTATCTTTCACGATCAGATAAGCGGACGTTAGTCCGGATACACGAGAGGAGATCGAGATGGCGGAGAAGATCACGCGACCCGAGCTTCGCGAGCTGATCGAGCGCGGCGAGGTGACGCTCGTCCATGCGCTACCGGAGCCCTACTTCCGAAAGGAGCACATCGCCGGTGCGATCCAGCTCGATCACGAGCGCGTCGCCGAGGAGGCCCCGCAGCGGCTGCCGGACAGGGACGCCCGGATCGTCACCTACTGCGCCAATCTGGCCTGCCCCAACTCGGAGATCGCGGCGAACCGGCTCGTGGCGCTCGGCTACACCGACGTGCGCGAGTACGCCGAGGGAATCGCCGACTGGATCGAGGCGGGGCTGCCCGTCGAGGGCGAGGTCGGAGCCCCGGTCTAGCGCTTGCGGTGACTGCGGATCAGCGCGCCCACGCCGATCCCGAGCGCGGCGAGGCCCGCCGCGATCAGCGTCGGGCGCGCCCGCAGGCGCCGGTACTCGCCCTCGACCTCGGGCCAGAGCCTGCCCTCAATCAACTCGCCGGCGCCCTCGGGGGTGGGCGGCAGCTGCTCCACCGGGATCGGCTCCGAGAACGCCACCTGCACCCGCCGCGGCTTTGGGAACGGCCCGGCGAAGAGCGCCTCCGTGCCGGTGATCGCGCAGGGGACGAGCGGCGCGCCGGAGTCGAGCGCGATGTGGCCCGCACCGCGCCGTGGGTGGCCGAGTCCCTCGGGGTCGCGCACGCGCGTGCCCTCCGGGAAGAGCGCGAGCAGGCCGCCCTGGCGCAGGATCGTGCGCGCGGTCTCGAGCGCGTCGGCGTCCGACTGTCCCCGCCGCACGGGGAACGCGCCGAGCCTGACGAGCAGCCGGCCGTAGCGCGCCTCTACCAACTCGCTCTTCGCCATGAAGCGCAGGTGCCGCCGCGTGCAGGCGGCGATGAAGAAGGAGTCATAGAAGCTCTTGTGGTTGGGCGCAACGATCGCCGGCCCCTCGGCGGGGATGTGCTCGGCGCCCGCGATGTGCATGCGGAAGTAGATGCGCATGAACGGAACGATCAGGGAGCGGACGCAGACGTAGAGCGGCCGCGAGACCCCCTTCTCGCGCGCGAGCCGGTTGGCCTCCTCGTTCGTCACGAGCCGTGACGCTACCGCTACCTGCGGCGCGTTTCCGGCCTTCGAGAGCCGGGTAGCCGAACCTCGAACAGCGACCCAAGGGGGCGGACCGCAATGAGCATTCTCGACAAGATCATGGGCCGCGGCAAGAAGGCCGCGGGCGACCTGACGGGCGACGCGAGCCTGCGCCAGCAGGGTCGGCGCGAGGAGCGCAAGGGCGAGGAGAAGGAGAAGCTCGCCGAGGCGCAGGAGCGCGCCGACGAGAAGGCCCAAGACGTCGCGGACCTCGAGCGGCGCACCTGAGCTTCCCCTCATGAATCGCCGGAGGGCAATGCGCTCTCCGGCGATACCGTAGGGCCCGATGGAGGAGCATCGGCCAGCCACGCCACAGGTCGTCTACCGGGCGGTTCTCCTGGCCGCCGGCCTGCTCCTCTTCGGGCTGCTTTTCCGCCAGCTCGTAACGCTGCTGCTGGCGATCCTCATCACGGTGATCGTGGCCATCCCGCTGGCCGCGGTCGCGGGCCGGCTCGAGCGCTACCGGGTCCCGCGCCCGATCGGAACCCTGCTCGCGCTGCTTGCCGGCGTCGGGACGATCGCGCTCGTCGTCTACCTCCTGATTCCACCCTTCGTCGACCAGACGGAGGAGTTCGTGGACGACGTTCCGGGCATCGTCACGAACCTCGAGGAGATGTACGCCGACCTGACCGGCCAGGACTCAGGCGAGGTCGGCGATCAGGTCGAGACGTTCGCGGAGCGGCTGACGGACGACCCGGACCGCCTGATCGGGCCCATCACCTCGATCGGCCTGAACCTCGCAGGCATCGCCGCGGCGCTCGTGCTGATCCTGATCACGGCCTACTACATGGCGGTGCGCCCCGAGCCGCTCGTCAACGGCCTCCTCAGGCTGGCGCCGCCAAGCCGCCGCGCGCACGTCCGGCATGTCCTCGAGCGACTGCGCCGGGCCTGGATCGGCTGGATGGAGGGCGTCGCGATCGACATGGTCCTGACGTTCGTGCTGCTCTTCGTAGCGCTCACGATCATCGGGCTCGACTTCGCGATCTTCTTCGCGGTTCTCTCGGCGCTGCTCGTCGTCGTCCCCTACTTCGGCGCGATCGCCGGCGCCGTGCCGCCGACCCTGTTCGCGCTGACCGACTCGCCCGGAAAGGCGCTCATCGTGCTCGGCGCGTACGTGCTCGTCCAGCAGATCGAGAGCAACGTCACGATCCCGGTCGTGATGGCTCAGCGGGTGCGGTTGCATCCCGCGGTGGTCGCCATCGGCGTGGTCGTGGTGGGGCAGCTGTTCGGCTTCGTGGGCCTGTTCGTGGCCGTGCCGATCCTGTCGCTCGTCGTGATCGCGGTCGAGGAGTTCTGGGTCAAGCCGGTCGAGGCGCAGCACGCCGAGCGAAAACGGCCCGACATCGACCTGCCCGAGTCGCTCGAGCAGGAGCTGGCCCCGGATGAGGCGGAGGCGAAGCCGCTCAGACCAGCTTCGTGATCGCGATCACCGCGCCGATCAGCACGAAGATCACGATCAGGACCAGGACGACGATCCAGAAGCGGGGGGTTTCCTGCACCCGCGGGGTTTTACTCGATCATCGCCTGGCGAAGTGCGATCGCCACGGCGTGCACGCGCGTGTCGGCCTCGAGCTTGAGGATCGCGCGCTTCGTGTCCGACTTGACCGTCTCGACCGAGAGGCCGATCCGGCGGGCGACCTCCTCGGTGTGGAGCCCCTCGGCCAGCAGCTGCAGGATCTCCCGCTCGCGCTCGGACAGCGGGGCGTCGGGGCCCACGGCTGACATCAGGAGCGTCGGCGACAGCGACGGGTCGACGAACGGCTTCCCGGTCGTCACCGTGCGCACCGCACGCAGCAGGTCCTCGGGCGGCGAGCCCTTCATGACGTAGCCGCGCGCGCCGGCCGCGATCGCGTCCGACAGCAGCCGCTTGTCGCCATAGGCCGAGAACATGACCGTCTGAACGTCCGGACATGACTCGGCGATCCGTTTGATGGCGGAAATGCCGTCGATTCCCGGCAGGCGGACGTCCATGATCACGACCTGCGGGCGCAGCTTCTTGCATGCGTCGATCACGCTTTCGCCGTTTTCGACCGTCCCGACGAGCTCCATGTCGGGCACCTGCCCGAACATGTGGCCGAGTCCTTGCCTCACGGTCGGGTGATCGTCCACAGCCAGACACCTAACGGTGGTGGACATCGGGCCTACAGTAATGCCAATTTGTCTATTCGGCCAACGACTTATGATCAGGATGCTTTTTTCGGACCTATGGGCGAGGAGGACCTTTGTTCGGTTCGATAGTGGTGGGAACTGACGGATCGGAGACGGCGAGCGAAGCCGTGCGCCAGGCAACCGAGCTGGCTGGCAAGCTTGGAGCCAAGGTCCACCTGGTCAGCGCATACGAGCCAGTCTCGGAGGGACGCCTGCGCGAGGAGCGCCAGCAGGTGCCGGGCGACCTCCAGTGGATGGTCAACCCGCGCGAGGACGTGAGCCAGACCCTCGAGGCCGCCGCCGAGGGCCTGCGCGAGTCCGGGGTCGAGGTCGAGACACACGCCCGCGAGGGCGACCCTGCGGACGCGATCCTCGACGTGGCCGAGGAGGAGGAGGCCGACCTGATCGTCGTCGGCAACAAGGGCATGACGGGCGCGAAGCGCTTCCTGCTCGGAAGCGTCCCGAACAAGGTGTCCCACCACGCCCCCTGCAGCGTGATGATCATCCGGACGACCTAAACAGCGGCCGAGGTCCTACCGGAGCGCCGCTCCGGCGTCCACGAGTCCCGCCCCGTAGCGGTCGGGGCGGTCGGTCGGCCGGGCGGTCGCCTCGATGTGCGCCTCGACGGCCTGTGGCGACGCGTTCGCTCCGAGCCGATTTGTCGCCATGATCAGCGCGGCGATCGCCGATACGTGCGGCGCCGCCATCGACGTGCCCTCGTAGCCGCCCGGCAGGCCGAAGCGGCGCACGCCCTTCGTCACGAAGGTCTGCTGGAAGATCGGCTTCCCGAACCCGTCGGGGTCGCAGTGCTGGCTGTCCCAGACGCTGTCCGCGTTGGGGGCGTCGGCGCCGCCGCCCGGCGCCACGACGTCGAGGTCGCGGCCCGAGTTTGAGTAGTCCGCCTGGCACCCCGTGATCGTGGTGGCGCCGACGGCCAGCACCGATGTGGCGCGCGCGGGATAGGCCACCGTGAAGTCGGCCTGGTTGCCGGCGGCGCCGACGACGAGGCTGCCGTGGCGGCGCGCGTAGCGCAGCGCGCCGATCACGTCCGGGATCTCGGCGGCGCGCACCTCGGCCGGGAACTCGAGCGAGAGGTTGATCACGTCGGCGCCGTAGCGGGCGGCCCAGCGGATCGCGCGTGCGATCGCCGCCGAGTCGCCCGAACCTTGGTCGTCGAGCACCCGCAGCGGCATGATCTTCGCGTTGTAGGCGATCCCGGCCGTGGCGACGCCGTTGCCGGTCGTCTGCGCGATCGTGCCCGCCACGTGGGTGCCGTGGCCGAAGGAGTCGTTCGGGTGCCGGTCGTTGTCGATGAAGTCGAACGGCCTGACGAAGGTCGAGTGGCGCAGGTCGGGTGCGCGCCTGAAGCGCCCGCGGCTCTCGTAGGCCACGCCGCTGTCGAGGACGGCGACGGTTGCCCCGCGGCCGCCCGGGGCGCCGAGCTGCTCGGCGAGCGTCCACGCCTCGATGACGTTGATGCCCCAGGGCTGGAACAGGTTCCACTGGCGCCGCGTGCCCGGGTCGGTCGCCGGAAGCGCGGCGGCGTGCGCCCTCCAATTGGGCACGGCGTACTTCACGTTCGGGTCGTCCTCGAGCTCGGCGATCGTCTCGCGCACGGACTCGCCGTCCTCGATGGCGAGCTGCTCGGACCCGCCGGGCAGCGCCTGCTCGACGACCGTGCCGGTGTCGTCCTGGGCAGTCGCCGCGACGCTCGCGGTGATCCCGTCGTCGTAGTGGACGATCACCTCACCCGGGACGTAGCCGTCTGCCGCCGCGGATGCGGGCAGGGCCAGTGCGCCCAGGACGAGTGCAGTGAGGAGGAGGCGGGTCGGCATTGGTCTACGGTGCGCTTCGCAGTGTATGTACGCACAAACAACCGCTGGAGACGGAAGTTGTGAGCGTCTGCGTTACAGGCGCCACTGGCTACATCGGTGCGCACGTGGCCAAACTTGTGTCCGAGCGGCTCGGACCGCCGCGAGTGACCTACCGCGACGAGAGCCGGCTCGCCCGGCTCGCTGGGACCGAGGCGGAGCCGGTTCGCGCCGACGTGCTCGACCGCGCGGCGCTGCGCCGGGCCTTCCGCGGCTGCACCACGGTCATCCACTGCGCCGGCCTGGTGGCGGCGCGCCCGGCCGAGCTCGTCTGGAGCATGAACGCTCTGGCGCCGCGCGTCGTCGTCGAGGCGGCCGCCGCCGAGGAGGTCCGCCGCGTAGTCGTCACCTCGAGCGTGGCGGGCATCGGACCGGGGCCGCCCGGGCGGCCCGGCACGGAGGACGACCTCTATCGCGGCGGCGGGCTCGGGCTCACCTATCCGGACGCCAAGCACGAGGGCGAGGCGGAGGCGCTCGCCGCTGGCGCCCGGCTCGGGATCGAGGTGGTCGTCGTGAACCCGGCTTACGTATTCGGGCCGGCGCTCGACAGGGAGACGCCCGGCGAGACGTCCACGCGCATGATCGGCAACTACCTGCGCGGGCGGCTGCCGGCGATCGTCGACGGCGAGACCAACGTCGTCGACGTCCGCGACGTCGCGAAGGGACACGTGCTGGCAGCGGAGCGGGGGAAGCCGGGCGAGCGCTACGTGCTGGGCGGGCATGATCTCAGCTGGGTCGAGCTGTTCGAGCGCGTGGCCGGTCTGTCCGGCGTTCGCCACCCGCTGATCGTGCTGCCGCCCGAGGCGGGCGACGTCGCGCGCGCCTTCGAGGAGCTCGGGCTGCCGCTGCCGATCCGCGCCGAGGGCTTCGTCCTGATGAGCGCCAACTGGCGCTACTCCTCGCGCAAGGCACGCGGCGAGCTCGGCTACCGGGCTCGGCCGCTCGATCGCACGCTCGGGGACACGATCGACTGGTACCGAGAGCTGATCGACAGCGGCCGGCTCGGGGGCGGGTCGCCCTCGCCGCTCTCGCTGGCCGCGCTCGGGGTCCGGCTGGCGGGCCGGGCCGGGCTGCTCGCTCCGCTGCGTGCCGCCGAGCGGCGCGTCGGCCGGAGGCTCGTGACGCCGTGAGCTTCTTTCCGCGCGACGAGTACTACATGCGGCTCGCCCTGCGCGAGGCGGAGCGCGCGCTCGAGCACGACGACGTGCCCATCGGCGCGGTGGTCGTCCACGGGGGCGAGGTGATCGCCGCCGCGCGCAACGAGCGCGAGCTGCGCGGCGACCCGACCGCGCACGCCGAGGTCCTCGCGCTGCGCGAGGCCTCGACGGCGCTGTCCAGCTGGCGCCTGCTGGACACCGTGCTGTACGTGACGCTCGAGCCGTGCGCGATGTGCGCGGGCGCGATCGTTCTGGCGCGGGTGCCGCGGGTCGTGTGGGCAGCCGACGACCCGAAGGCCGGGGCTGCGGGAAGCGTCATGAACGTGCTCGCCGAGCCGCGCCTCAACCACCGTCCGGAGGCCGTCGGCGGGCTGCTCGCCGAGGAGGCCGCGGGCCTCCTCCGCGCGTTCTTTTCAACGCGGCGCTAATTACCCGCGATTTGCTGCCGATATAGGTCCGGATGGCGCATGATCTGCAGCGCGTTCTGCGCGAGATCGAAGATCGCTACCGGCCCCTCCCCGAGGGCCTGCCATCCGTCGCATACATCTACGAGCCGGGCCTGCAGGGCAGCTGCCTGTACGTGAGCCCGTCGATCGAGCGGGTACTCGGATACACGCGCGAGGAATGGATGACGGACCACGCCATGTGGGACAGGAGCGTGCACCCGGACGACTTCGTCCGCGTGACCAGCGCCGAGGCGGAGTGCGCGCGATCCGGCGAGACGCTCGTCCAGGAGTACCGGCTCCGCACGGCCGACGACCGCTGGATCTGGATCCGCGACGAGATGACGGTGGTGCGCGGCCCCGGCGATCAACTCGACCCGCTCTTCTACGGCGTCTTCCTCGACGTGAGCGACCGCAAGCGCATGGAGTCGGAGCTCGAGCGGCTCGCTCTCTACGACCCGCTGACGGGACTCCCCAACCGCGCACTCTTCAGCGACCGCCTGAGCCACGCGCTCGGGCGCCGCGCCAAGACGAGCGTCACCGCCGTCTACTTCGTCGACCTCGACCGCTTCAAGCGCATCAACGACAGCCTCGGCCACGCTGCCGGGGACGAGGTGCTCCGCGAGGTGGCGCGCCGGCTGCAGAGCGCGCTCCGTCCCGAAGACACGGTCGCCCGCTTCGGCGGCGACGAGTTCACGATTCTCTGCGAGTCCGTCGGCGGCGTGTTCGAGGCCGTCAGCGTGGCCGACCGGCTGCAGCGCCCGGTTTCAGAGCCGATCACGGCGGGCGGCGCCGAGCTGCGCCTCAGCGCCAGCATCGGCTTCGCGCTCGCCGAGGCGGGCGAACGGGTGATGGGCGGGCGCCTCATCGAGGACGCCGACGCCGCCATGTACCGCGCCAAGGAGCGCGGGGGCGCGCGCGCGGAGCTGTTCGATGCGGCGATGCGCGAGCGCGCGGTAGAGGCGATGACCGTCGAACAGGAGCTCCAGCGAGGGCTCGAGCGCGGTGAGCTGCGGCTCTATTACCAGCCTCAGGTCGACCTCACGAGCGGCCGCCTGATCGGCGCCGAGGCATTGCTGCGCTGGGAGCACCCGGAGCGCGGGTTGCTGCCGCCGGCGGCGTTCCTGTCCGTCGCCGAGGAGAGCGGGCTGATCGTGGACATCGGTGCCTGGGTCGTGCGCGAGGCATGCCGGCGCCTTAGGGAGTGGCAGCGCCGCGGGATCTCGAAGGACCTGAGCCTGTCCGTGAATCTGGGTGCCCGCGAGCTGACCCACCCGGACATCGTCGCAACCGTGCTCGGCGCGGTGCGCAACGCGGGCATCGATCCCTCGTCGCTCTGCATCGAGGTCACCGAGAGCACCGCGATCGCCGATCGCGCCTCGGGCTTCCGTGCCCTGACGGACCTCAGCATGGCCGGCGTGCGGGTGGCGATCGACGACTTCGGCACCGGCTACTCGTCGCTCGACCACCTGCGCAAGATGCCGGCGGACGTCCTGAAGATCGACCGCTCCTTCGTGCAGGGCATCGCGCCCGACTCGTCCGACACGGCGCTCGTCGCCGCGGCGCTGGCGCTCGGGCGGGCGCTCAGCATGGACGTCGTCGCCGAGGGGATCGAGACGGAGGCGCAGGCCTCATCGCTGCGCGAGCTCGCGTGTCCGATCGGGCAGGGCTATCTGTTCGCCCGCCCGCTGCCGCCCGAGGAGCTCGACGAGCTGCTCGAGGCGGAGCTGCCGCTCTGAGAGCGCCCGGGCGGGTTAGGGTCCGCCCGGAGCCGTGAGCGCCTACGACGCCAGCGAGTGGACCGACTTCTTCGTGGCCGGCGCCGGCGCGTCCGCGGCGCTCGCCGGGCTGGTGTTCGTGGCGGTCTCGATCAACATCGAGCGGATCCTGCAGTTCAAGGGCCTGCCCGAGCGTGCACTCGCCACTGTTCTGCTGCTCCTGAACGTGGTGCTCATCTCGCTGATCGGCCTCTTCCCGGGACAGACCGAGACGGCGCTGGGGCTCGAGCTGCTCGGCGTCTCGCTGGCGTTCACCGGGTTGATCTTCGTGAAGACCAGCCCCAGCCGGGCCGACCACGACCGGAGCCTCTCGCACGTGGTGAGCCATTGGCTCCTGATGGCGCTCGGCACCGTCCCGCTGCTGGTGGGCTCCGTGAGCCTGCTCGCCGAGGCCGGCGGTGGGCTCTACTGGATCGCGGCGGGCATCGCCTTGGCGATAGCCGGCGCGGTCGCGAACGCCTGGGTGCTGCTCGTCGAGATCCTGCGCTAGCGGGGGATGAATCGGCGTTCCACCGGGTAGCAGGGGCCGGGAACGCAACGCTAGGAGAGAGGCACGATGCCCGAAGTGAACGAGAGAGACGCGAAGGTCATTGAGCTCCTGAACGAGGCCTACGGCCAGGAGCGCCAGCTCGAGAACGCGCTCGAGAACCACTTGAGCGTCACGACGCGTGACGACTACGAGAAGCAGCTGCGCCGGCACCTGAAGGAGACCAAGGGGCACGCGAGCTCGGTCGAGCGGCGCATCAAGCAGCTCGGCGGGACGGCGGAGGACGGTCCACGTCCCGGGAGGGGAGGGCGTGACGAAGGCCGCCAAGAGCGTGCGCGAGGTCGTGGGCAAGGCGAAGGCCGCCGCCCAGGGCCCGCTCGACTCGATGCGCGGCACCGGCGAGCAGGACACGATGCTCCGGAACGCCCGCGCCGAGTATCAGGAGGAGGCCGAGGAGATCGCGACCTACACCGTGATCGACGCGCTCGCGACGGCCGTGGGCGACAAGGAGACCGCGAAGCTCGCGCGCGACATCCGCCGCGAGGAGGAGCGCATGGCGCTCTACCTCGCCGACCTGCTGCCGGAGCTGGCGGTGAACGTGGCGCACGACTCCATCCCCGTCTCCCAGATCGAGGGCGACGCGGGTCGCCGCACGGCGGGGGACGCCAAGACCCCCTCGCGCGGATCGAGCACGGCGCGGGCGAAGAAGCCACGAGGCGCGAAGAAGGGCAGCTAGAGGCGGCCCGCGTTCGGGCCCAGGCGCGATGTCTACGATTGACGCCCCGGAGGGGTGCCGGAGCGGTTGAACGGGGCGGTCTCGAAAACCGTTGTGGGCCTTACGGTCCACCGAGGGTTCGAATCCCTCCCCCTCCGTAGAAGTTGCTTGATTTGCAGGAAGTTTGCGGGCCGTTTGGGTCGCGTTCGCTCGGCCCCAGGCGGCCCCTCTCGACCCCAGAAAAGGCCCGTTTTGTGCAGCGCAGTGCAGCGCACGTGCAGCGCACCCTCATTGCTCGATCCCTCTGACCGAGCGTTCGAGATAGCCGTCGAGGAGTCCCGCGGCCTCCTGTTCGGACCCGGGGAAGAGGTGGCCGTAGCGGTCGAGCGTGATGGTCACGGAGGCGTGACCGAGGAAGGTCGAGAGGGCCTTGGCGTTGACGCCTGCGGCGATCATCAGCGAGGCGAAGGTGTGGCGGCATTCGTGGAGGCCGATCGGCTCGAAGATCGGCCGCTCGCCAGGTCCTCGTTGCTCGTTGGCTGAGTGCCTGGTTCGAGAACGGCCGGCCGTCGGGCCGGCCGAAGAAGAGGCCGCCGCGGCGACCGCGGGCGAGCCGGTGCTCGAGCAGGTGCTTGCGGAGGGCGGCCGGCACCGGGACTGTGCGACGCCCGGAGCGGCTCTTGGGCGCCACGCGTCCCTCCTTGGGGTCCCAGCTCCAGTGGACCCGGATCAGGTTGGCATCGAGGTCGACGAGCTCGTCCGTGAGCGCCTGCAGTTCGCCCGAGCGCAGGCCGGCGTACATGGCGGTGGCCCACACAGCGCGGTCACGCGGCTGGAGGGCGGCGATGAGCTGCTCGGCCTCGGTCGGTGAGGCGATCCGCTCGCGCTTGCCGCGGACGGCGGGGAGCTGGACGCCGCTTGTCGGGTTGACGGCAACCTCGTCGAGCGCGAGCGCCTGCCGGTAGATCGCTCGCAGCGGCATCAACGAGTTGCGGACAGTGCTCGCGCCAAGGCCGTCGCTCATCATCCGATTGACGAGCCGCTGAACGTCCGAGCGGCGGATGTCGCTGAGCTTTGCGCCGCCGAGCGCGGGGAGGAGCCGGGCACGCAGCGACTGCTCGTAGCCGCGCAGGGCGGACGGCTTGTAGGGATCGCCTGATCGGTTGCGCACGAGACCCGCCTGCGCGGCGCTGAGCCACTCGTCGGCAGCCTGGTTGAGGGTGACGCCGCCGGCGGCACGCAGGGTGCCGTGACGGAGGCCGACGAGCGCGTCGTAGCGCCAGCTCCTGGCCGCCGCAAGCGTCGGGAAGGTGCGAGTGAGGCGCTTGCGATCGCGCGGGCTCCAAGCCTGAGCCTGGTAGCGAGGCGTGCAGCGACAGCGGTCACCCGATCGGCTCGGACACGAGCGCGCGTGACGGAGGGAGATGCCCTCTGGGAGGCGCTTCGACATGAGTGCTCTCCTTTGTGGTCCTGAGTCGCCGGGAGCGTAATCGCGTCGTCAAAGGCGCTCTACCGTCGACTCTGCGTTGACCTCGAGCCAACGCTCAATCTCACGAACGGGTATCAGGCGCAGCTTGCCTCGCCTCACGATTCGGAGCTCCGGCTGTACGTGGCGCTCGAAGGAGTTGACCGACATCCCGAGCGCACGAGCCGCCTCGGCTCGAGTGACGGCAAGACGAGGCGTACCCGACGCGCGCGTCGAACCTTCGGATCGACTCGGGCTTCTTGGTGTGGGCGCGCGGGCGTCAACCGGCAGGCTGATTTGCCCGGGAATGGCGACGACTGAGGCCAGGTCCGCCACCGGCTGTTCGTATCGGCGATCGCTCATGTCGCGCCGAGACCCGGGCGCTGCGCACGGGCGGTGGTACCTGCGAGCGAGGGAGGCTTGGGATGGGCCGGCTGGGCGGCGGGCGGTTGCATGGCTTCTACTTGTGAGGACGGCCTGGGCGGCGTTTTGGCCCCCCGAGTTGCGGCGGGCGGTAGGCGCTGCCCACGCCGGCGGTGCGCCGGCCGCGCGACCGTGACGCCGGCGCAGCTCCGTGTCGCGGCACCGGGCCAAGGGGTACAGCGCGCCGGGTGCGGCACCGAGCCAGAGCAGGCGCTGGAGCTGGCGGACGTCAAGAACATGGTTCTGTATGAGAGAGGGCGCAAACGCAAAGATGGCCCCCTGACGGCGCAACAGTCCCCGCCCACCAAACGCAACCCGGGCTACATCACCGCTATCCGCCTAACCCGCCCCGCTCACGCCACCCGACCCCGCCTACCGAACCACACACATCCAACTCTTCCCCCCACACCCATCCCAACAGCTCCACAACCCAGCTCATTGCCTTGCCTTGCACCCAACCCTGTCTGCCTTACCTGCCGCCGCCCCGCCTACCCGACTCACCGGCTCCACGTCTGGTCTCAATTACCTAGGTCCCTTCTATATTGGTAGGTCGAGGAAGGGGGTCCGGCGCGAAGCGGCGGACCCCCTTCCTCGGTGAGACCAGACGTGGAGCCAAGGAAACACCCGGAGGCGGGGCGGCGGCCTGTTGCCCTCTAAAAATCAACAGGCAGAGATCAACACCTAGAGATCAACAACGCTGGGCGGGCGCTCGACGAGCTGGTTGGCGACGGGTCGACCGCTCGTGGCCGAACCGCGAGCGGACTCCTGCTTTCACGCGATAGGAGCAGTGCGTGCGTAGCCCGAGGGAGCTGGCGGCGCAGTGTCGAGTCGCATGGAGGCGATACCGCCGCGGGACTGCGCTTTTCCGCGATGCAGGAGTGCGGTGGGAGCGGATCGCGCGCCGGCGGACGACTGGTCGTCGTCCCAAGCGTAACTACGATGTTGCACTCCGCTCGGCCGTGTGGATCCGGAAGCCCGCGGCCGCCGCTCGACCGTATCCGATTGTGCCTAGCTCCGGATGTTTCTCCTTCCTCGGACGCTGGTTCTAGTGTCGTCGGCAGCGACGTCGCGGCCAGCGCGGTTTCCGCAGTAGCTCGTGGAGCAGCGACCCCCTTTCTCGGCTCGGTTGACCGGGACTGGACTCAGCCGTGCAGCTGCTGGCCTAGCTGCACACGCGCGGCGACGCCGGTCCCGAGCAGTAGCCCGAATGCGGCGAGGTAGCAGGTGATCAGAACACCGGCGAGCACCAGAAACACCTCGACGGGAGTCCTCCCGGCCACAAGGCTGATGTAGTAACCGGCAGCGGTCGGCGTGATGTTGAGGACCACGGCGCTGACTGCTGCGCCTGCCCACGCCGCGCGCCACCGCAGGGACTCGCCGGCAAGCGCGCGGAAGACGGCGCCGCACAGCAGGGTGCTCAACGCGAGCGAGGTCAGCGGAGCAGCCAGGCGGATCGCCGTCGGGTTGATCTTCAGGCGTCCTACGAGGTCGGTGCCGGCCGTGGCCACGGCAACCATCAGCATGATCACCACGGTCACCACCGCGGCGACCGCCAGGTTGCGGAGCTTGCCGCGCACGACTCCTAAACCCGGCCGGGCGAGCAGGCGTAGCAGACAGCGCTCGATCACTCCCACCGCTCCCGAGCTGACCCACACCATCCCGATGATCGATGCGGCGATCAGCAGCGGTGATTGCTCCTTGGTCCGCAGGATCAGAGTGACGAGCTGATCCTGGACGTCCTTGGGCAGCACCTTGGAGATCCGTACCGACAGCGCTTGGGCCTCGGCGTAGTCGCCTAGCGCGACCGCTGCCAGAGCCGTGACACCGAGTGCCAGCGGCACCAGCGACGAGAGCAGGAACCAGGCGAGCGCTGGGACGTCGTTGGCGACTCCCGAGTCCCAATACAGACCGACCAGCTCACGGCCGAAGCGCCGGACGCGAGAGGCTGTCACTGCTCGCGCCAGGACTGCGAGGAGAACGACCACTCCCCCGAGCCTGCCGGCGGCCCGGCGTCGGCCAGATGCGTAGACCAGATTGCCGGCCGACGCTGCCTTCCCGGAACTCGATAGACCGCCGCGAAGCGCGAAGCGTCGAACCTCATCGGTTGTGCGGCTCTCGCTGCCATCGGCGTTAGCGGAGAGTGTTCGCGGCCCGCGCAGCAACCAACAGGGTGGTCATCGCCGAGACCGCGGCCTCAGCCAGCATCATCATCTTCACCCGTCTGGTCAGCGACATCACATCGGTAGGGCTGAACGCTACGGCATTGGTGAACGAGGCCGCGGCGAATTTACAGCGCGAAGGGGACGCGACCCGCTACGGGACGTGACGCTCCATGTGCGACGCCTCCAGGACTGGAGTCGGCGCGTCAGGCCGCTTCGCGCAAGCCTTCGTCGTGGCGCAGTCTGGCCGCGTCCCGCTCGATGCAGTCGCGGGCGAGCGTCTTGAGGCGATCGTCGAGCTCGGCATCTTGCTCGGGCGACCAGTCGTCGAGCAGCTCGCGGAGGCCGTCCTCGCGCGCACGGCGCAGCCGCTCGACGGCGGATTGGCCGTCACCGGTCAGGTGGAGCGCGTGGGTGCTCGGTTCGATCGTCACGAGCTCGCGGCTGGCTAGTTGGTCGAGGCTGGGTGCGAGGTTCGCGGTGGAAGTGCCGATCTGCTCGGCCAGGCCCGCGCGCGTGACGCCTGACTCCGCTGCTACGCGCGTGAGCAGAAGGGCGGCGGCCGGGCGCACGCCGCTCAATCCTGCCTGTGCGGCGATGCGGCGGTAGAGCGCCACCCGGTCCTCGCGCCCCGCGAGCACTCCGAGGCCGCGCTCGAGCTCCTGCGCGGAGCTGCGGTCGGTCGGCATGCCGAACGTCTGCCCGGGATCGGTGGCGGTCACCGTCTTTCGCAACGGGACCTGCGGCAGCAGCCAGGAGATCAGGAAGGCGACGGCGGCGACCGGCACAGCGGCCAGGAATACGGTCTCCAGCGAGTCGGCGTACGCGTGGATGAAGGCGCTGTGGGCCGCGGGGGAGAGTTTGCTCAGCGCGTCGGGGCTCAGCGTCTCGCTGCTCACGCCGCCCGGTAGCGCCAGCCCGCCGAGATAGTGCGCGATGTTCGCCTCCAAGCGATTGGAGAAGATCGAGCCGAACACCGCCGCGCCGAACGACCCCCCGATCTGGCGGAAGTAGGTCACCCCGGAGGTGGCGGCGCCGAGGTCCTTGTAGTCGACGACGTTCTGGACCGCGATGACGGTGACCTGCATCACCGAGCCCAGCCCGGCGCCGAACACGAACATGGACAGCGAGGCGTCGAGCCAGCTGGTGTCTGGTCCCAGGCGCGACAGCAACAGCAGTCCGATCGTGATCAGCGCGGTGCCGATGATCGGGAAGATCTTGTAGCGCCCGGTGCGGCTGATCAGCTGGCCGGAGCTGACCGAGGTGAGCAGCAGCCCGATCATCAGCGGCAACAGCCAAAGCCCGGAGACGGTCGGGTTGACCCCCTTCACGATCTGAAGGTAGAGCGGCAGAAACGTGATCGTGCCGAACATCGCGAAGCCGACGACGAAGCCCAACGCGCTGCTCACCCCGAAGACGCGGTTCTTGAACAGCCGCATCGGCAGGATCGGCTCTTCGGCGCGCCGCTCGGCTGCCACGAACAGCGCGAGGAGAGCGACGCCGGCCACACCGAGGGTCACGATCTGCGCCGAGCCCCACGCGTAGGTCGTCCCGCCGAGGCTGGTCATCAGCACCAGGCAGGTGGTGCCGGCCGTCACCAGCGCCGCGCCTGCGTAGTCGATCACGTGCGAGACACGGCGCTGCGTCGTTGGGAGGAACGCGCCCGTGACCAGCAGCGCGACAACGCCGACCGGGAGGTTGATGTAGAAGACCCAGCGCCACGAGGCGTTGTCGACGAGCAGCCCGCCGGCCAACGGCCCGAGTACGGTGGCCACGCCGAACACGGCGCCGAACAGGCCCTGGTAGCGACCGCGGTTGGCCGGCGCGACCACGTCGCCGACGATCGTCTGGGCGCCGATCATCAACCCTCCACCGCCGATCCCCTGCAGCGCGCGGAAGGCGATCAGCTGGCCCATCGACTGGCTCAGTCCCGACAGGGCGGAGCCGACGAGAAAGATCACGATGGCGGCCTGAAAGAACCGCTTCCGGCCGTACATGTCGCCGAGCTTGCCCCACAGCGGCGTCGAGGCCGTCGACGCCAGCAGATACGCGGTCACGATCCACGACAGGTTCGAGGCGCCGCCGAGGTCGCCGACGATCGTCGGCAGCGCCGTCGCCACGATCGTCTGGTCGAGCGCGGCGAGCAGCATCCCGAGCATCAGCGCGCCGAGGACGAGCCACAGCCGACGGCCCTGCAAGGCCACCGGACCCGGCAACTCACGGGATACTGGTTGGGCCATGGACTTCAGGCTGGACGCCGGTCGCGTGACGCGTCGTCACACGCATTATGTGATCTGGTCCATCGCCGTGCCACCGTGGCCGGTGATCGACCCGCGCGCTCGAGCGCGTCGCGTTAGGCGGGCCCGGCTTCAGCCGTCACGTGATCCGACGTGGCGTCGGGTCCCAAGAAGACGCCGAAGGCCCGGTAAATCGCGGCGTAGGTGCGGCGCGTCTGCGGGAACTGCCCTTTTCGGACGCGGAGGGCTGCACACGGCCGTTCTCGTCGAGCAGCACAGCGCTTCCGCTCGGGGTCTGTGCACGCGCGGCTACACAGGACTCGCGCTCGTTCGCGCTCAACGGCAGGTGGCATACCGGCGAAAGCGAAGCGGTCCGGCCCGCTGGTCGAGTGGAATCTGCTCGGAATTGAACCCCGTTTGGACGACGCATATAGGGCGCTCGGCGGGGAGGTGGAGACCCGCCCACTCGCGAGCGGCCACGCCTCAGACGTGACGGGCGCGAATGACCGTGAGGGCAGTCGGCGACGTTCGACGGCGCGTTCGTGGCTCACCAGTCCCCCCCCGGCCGCGTCACCATCGCCGAGGTGCTCGAGCACCTACCGGCCGCGCTGGTCGCCGTACGCCGCGGGCTCCGCCTGGCCGGCCGCTCATGACGAGGTGAATCATCGGAAATATGTGACGACCGGTCACCCGCCTCGCCATCACCCTCCAGCGGACCACTACAAAGGAGTGACATGGCGATATCAGACGGGTTCACGAGGGTCGCGACGCGTGCCAACGAGGCCGCCGAGCGTGCCGGAACACTGACGTTGCATCGTGAGGGGGACTCATGAGTCGCGAGCAGCACGAGGCGCTCGACGCGCTACTGCGCGAGGTGCCCCTGGACCTCGGCGGGGAGGTGGCCGAGCAGCGAGTGGTCATCGAGCAGATGACGGCCTCGACCCCGCTGGCCGACGACGTCACGACGAGCGACGCGACACTCGGCGGGATCGAAGCGATCCTCGTCGAGACGCCCGAGACGCGCTCTGATCGTGTGGTCCTGTACCTGCATGGGGGCGCGTACGCGCTCGGATCGGCGCGTGTCGGCGTTGGGCTGGCCTCCGAGGTCGCTCGGCGTGCGAGGGCACGTGCCTACTCGATCGACTACCGCTTGGCGCCCGAGCATCCCTACCCTGCCGGCGTCGACGATACCGTTGCCGCGTATCGCGGCCTGCTCGACAGCGGCGTCGACGCGCGGCAGATCGCGATCGTTGGCGAATCGGCCGGAGCGGGGCTGGTAGCCGCGACGCTCGTGAGGGCAAAGGCGGGTGGGCTGCCCCAGCCGGCGTGCACGTGCCTGATGTCCCCGTGGGTGGACTTGACGCTCACGAGTCCGACGTTGGACAGCAAGGCCGACGTCGATCCGATCCTGTCGGTGCAGGCGCTGCGACGGCGTGCTGACGAGTACGTGACGCCGGCGGATGCCCGGGCGGCGAGCCCGCTGTTCGCCGACCTCTCCGGGCTCGCCCCGCTGCTCGTCCAGGCCGGCTCGCACGACATCCTTCTGGGCGATGCCATGGGTCTGGCTCGTCGCGTGGCGGAGTGCGACGGTCGCGTCGGGCTCGACGTCTGGCCCGAGGTGCCGCATGTCTTTCAGAGCTTCGCGAGCATGCTCGACGAGGGTGTCGAGGCGCTCGATGCGCTGGGCGCGTTCGTCGACCGCTGGCTCAGCGCGGTCGATTCCGCGAAGGCTGCGTGAAGGACTGCTCGAGCTCGGGCGTCATGGATGGCACGGCAAACTGACCCTTCCGCGCGACCAGCTTTGTTGTCAATGCACGGCCGACCAACGTGGCGGTTTCACACGTCGAGCAGTGCGTCGGGGTCGAGGCTCGCCTACGGCCGACCACTGATCGGCAGCTCAGCGCTCCCGACCGCGCGAATCGACAGGCGCGCCGACCCTTCGCGGTTTGTGCGCTCGCGTTGCTCTTACGTTCTCTCCTCGTAGCGTCCGAGATCTGTGCCACCTCGGCGCACAGCCCAACGCGCCGTTCAGGCGGTAGCGCCCGACTGTGGTGACAGCTCGTCAGCGTGCTTCCTCGCAAGGGCCGCGTCGAGCACCGCGTACTCGGCTTCCTCGATCGCTGCATACGCGTACTCAACCGCAAACGAGGCGTCGTCTTCGGCGATCTCGGCGTACCGCTGCGCCCTGTCCGCGTCGTGCTCCGCCCGCTTGGAATCGATGTCCTCGCGAACCTTTGCGACGTGTTCGTTCCACGAGCGCTGCAAGTCATGCCACCAGACGGAGAGCTTTCCCTTGCTTGCGTCCGCGGACTGGCGCAGCTTCTCAGCCTGGGCCTGAGCTGATGCGCGCGCTGTCGCAACGTCCTGCTCGAGGTCCGCCTCGGCCTTCCCCTGTGCGGCCGCGGCCCGATCCTCAGCTTCCTTCGCCCTGGCCGCCAACCTCGTCAGCTGGTCCGATGCAGGCATGTCAACCTCCCTCTAGGGTGACCGTCGCAGCGACGGTCTTGGGTACGTGACGGTGCCGGGGCGCGCTGAAGCCGAGCCTGAGCGCCCGGCGCTCGGACGAGCCTACCTAATGACTCCATGCGTGGCCAGGCCATCCGCGCTGATCGCCCAAGAGTCCTAACGAACCGGAAGGCCGCAGCCGCATCTCGCCCGTAGCCTCGCAGCCGTCGGACGTCGGAGCGACCCGCCTACGGCAATGGATGAACCGGAGCAGCGGCGGAAGCCGCGAGCTAACCAGCCGACGGGTGCGTGAACGACGCCTTGCCCTCGGCGTCGGTCGGAACGAGCCACCAGCCGGCGACTTGCGCAAGTCGGATGCGAAGCAGCGGCACTTCGTAGCGCGGCGACCCCGGAGGAAACACGGTCGCGTCGGCCAGTGTCACGGTCGTGTCGCCGTCCTCGATCGCCTTGCGAATCTCCTGATCCGACCAGCTCTCGGCACCGTGTGCGCGACCGCGCTCGATCATCTTCGCGTTCTCCTCGTTGATCCGCGCGAACAAATCTACGGGCGAGGTCGTGCGTCCATAGACCGTCATACCGCTCACCAGCATGCCGAGCATGTAGGCGTCGCCTATGGACGCGCGACCCGCGAGCGCGGCGAGGGTTCCATCCAGCCGCACCGCAGCGGCAAGTTCGGCGAGGTCACGATCCAACGACGAGATAGGCATGCGGTATCGATACCACAGGTGGCACGAACGACTCCTGCTTTCGCCTGTACGCAGGCGCGCCGACGAGGCCGATCAGAGTTGCGCTTTGCGCGAGAAGGAGCTGCTGGGCGGTGGGATCCTTTCCTCGTGACTGTGAGAGGGGCGAGAGGCGAGGACGCCGAGGCGATGGCGCGAGTAATGGCCGTGGTCGCCGAGGAGGGTTTGATAGCGACCGAGCCGCCAGTGGACATCGGCGCTCGTGCCCAGCGATTCCGGGAGACGATCGAGGGCGAGGGTCCCGACGCGCTATGGGTGCTCGAGGACGGCGACCAGGTGGTGGGCCATGCGGATGTGCACGAGGCCAGCTCCGGCGTCCTCTCGCTCGGGATTGCGATCCTTCCCGAGGCGCGCGGGCTGGGAGGCGGCCGAGCGCTGCTCGAGGTGATCGTCGAGCACGGTCGCGCGTGCGGCGCGCACAAGCTGGAACTCGAGGTCTGGTCCGACAATGCGCGCGCGATCGCGCTCTACGCCTCGGCTGGGTTCGAGGTCGAGGGGTTGCGCCGTGATCATTACCGCCGGCGCGACGGGTCCCTGCGCTCAGCCCTACTCATGGCGCGCCTGCTCAGCCCGGACGAGCACTGAGGCGCCGGTGGCTCGTGCACCCTTGCGCCTGCTAACCGCGACGCTGCTCTCGCGCTTCTCGTTTCGCCTGCTAGCGACGGCCTCGGGCATATATCCCGGAGTGTCACTTTGCGCGAAAAGCGGCGCTGCCGGAACAACGCGATGCGAGCAGTGGTCGCACTGCTCGGACGCGGCTGACGAGCTCGTCCAACCCCGGTATGCGGCGAAGCACAGCGGGTACATCCACGATATGGCTACCAATGACCCATTCGGCGACTTCCGCCGTCGGCGCGGAAGCCTGTTCGACGAGTTCTTCTCGGACTTCTTCGACCGCCCCTTCGGGGCCGACACGGGCGCGCGTCCGCCCGGTGTGCGAACGGCGGCGCCGGCTGCGCGTCGCCCGGTGGAACAGGTCGACATCACCGACTTCTTCTCGGACGCCACGCGCGAGCTCCTTCAACGCGCCGTGCAGCGTGCGCTCGAGTGGGGCTCCCTCGACCTTGACACCGAGCACCTGCTCTGGGCTGCGATGCAGGACGACCTGGTTGCGCAGATCGTGCGCAACGCGGACGGGGATCCCCAGGCGATCGCGGCCCAGGTCGAGGACGAGGCGGAGCGGGGAGGGCGGACCGACGTGGCGCCCCCGCTCTCGCCCGAGGCTAAGGGCGCGCTCCTCGGGGCGTTCGACGAGATGCGTGAGCTGGCCTCGTCGTACCTCGGGCCCGAGCACGTGCTGCTCGCCCTTGCACGCGACACGGAGTCGGACGCCGGGCGACTCCTGGCACGCTTCGGGCTCTCGCACACGGCGCTCCGGGGTGCCGTCATCCGGGGCGTGACGCCTACTGAGGAGGGCGGGCGGCCGGCGAGCCAAACGAAGACGCTCGACGAGTACAGCCGCGATCTCACCGAGGCCGCGCGCGAGGGCAGGCTCGACCCGGTCATCGGGCGCGCAGACGAGATCGAGGAGACGATCGAGATCCTCTCCCGCCGTACCAAGAACAACCCTGTCCTGATCGGCGACCCTGGCGTCGGCAAGACTGCGATCGCCGAGGGCATCGCACAGCGGATCGTGAACGACGAGGTGCCTGAGACGCTGGCGGACAAGCGCCTGGTCGTGCTCGACCTGGCCGGCATGGTCGCCGGCACGAAGTACCGCGGCGAGTTCGAGGAGCGGCTGAAGTCCGTGATCGACGAGGTCAGTGACCACGGCGACGACCTGATCCTGTTCATCGACGAGCTGCACACGGTCGTGGGTGCCGGCGCGGCCGAGGGCTCGATGGACGCCTCCAACATGCTGAAGCCGGCCCTGGCGCGCGGCGATCTGAGGATGGTCGGCGCGACGACGCTCGACGAGTACCGGCGGAACATCGAAAAGGACGCCGCGCTGGAGCGGCGCTTCCAGCCGGTCCTGATCGACGAGCCGTCGGTTGAGGAGACGATCGAGATCCTGAACGGCCTCAGGGACCGCTACGAGGCCTACCACCGCGTTCGCATCAGCCCCGAAGCGATCGTGGCGGCCGCTGAGCTGTCGGACCGCTACATCACCGACCGCTACCTCCCCGACAAGGCGATCGACCTGATCGACCAGGCGGCCGCGCGGGTGCGGTTGCGCGCCAAGACGAAGCCGGCGGACCGGCGCGCGCTCGACGACGACCTGGCCCGCAACGAACGCGAGCGTGACCAGGCGATCGCGGCCGAGGACTACGAGCGCGCAAACGAGCTGAAGCCGCGCATCGATGAGCTGCGCGAGGACATCGAGGCGGCTCGCTCGGGCGGCCGGGGGCGCGCCGCGGAGGTGCTCGCCGACGATGTCGCGGAGGTCGTGTCACGCCGCACCGGCATTCCGGTCGCGCAGCTGACACAGGAGGAACGCGAGCGCCTGCTCGGCCTGGAGGCGCAGCTGCACGAGCGCGTGGTCGGACAGGACGAGGCGGTCGACGCGGTCGCGCGCGCCGTCCGGCGCGGGCGCGCGGGGCTGGGCGACCCGAACCGGCCGGTCGGCTCGTTCCTCCTCCTGGGGCCGACCGGCGTCGGCAAGACCGAGCTGGCGCGGGCGCTCGCCGAGACGCTATTCGGAGACGAGCAGGCGCTGGTCAGGCTCGACATGAGCGAGTTCCAGGAGCGCCACACCGTGTCGCGCCTGGTGGGAGCTCCGCCGGGCTACGTCGGCTACGAGGAGGCGGGCCAGCTCACGGAGACCGTGCGCCGGCGCCCGTACTCGGTGCTGCTGCTGGACGAGATCGAGAAGGCGCATCCCGACGTCTTCAACCTGCTGCTCCAGCTGCTCGAGGACGGTCGCCTGACGGACGGCCAGGGACGGACGGTCGACTTCAGGCACACCGTCGTGATCATGACCTCGAACCTCGGCGCCGACCGGATCCAGGCACACGCGCGCCGGGACGAGTCGTTCGAGGAGCTGAAGGACGACCTGATGGAGCTGCTCCGCCAGAGCTTCCGGCCGGAGCTGCTCAACCGGATCGACGAGATCATCGTCTTCCGCGCCCTCGACCGCGAGCAGCTGAAGCAGATCACGCGCCTGCTGCTCGCGAAGGTGGAGCGGCGCATGCACGCGCAGGGTGTTGAGCTCGAGGTCTCGGACGAGGCGGTCGAGTTCCTCGCGAACGCGGGCTTCGACCCGCAGTATGGGGCGCGGCCGCTCAGGCGCGCGATCCAGCGCCTGCTCGAGGACGAGCTCTCGGAGAGGCTCCTCGCCGGCGACATCGAGCCGGGGCAGGGTGTGCGCGTCGAGCTGCGAGACGGGCGGCTGCACGTGGAGGCGTCCGGTGCCCGAGCGACCAGCCATGCCGAGGCCGCCGGAACCGTGACGTAGGCCAGGGGTGGTGCTCTCGTAGGCGAGGAAACCGTCACACTGGGCCGCACCCAGGCCCCGCTCGACAAGGACGAGCTGGTGCTGGGCCTGCTGGCCGCTCCAGGGCTGCCCACCGAGATCGCGGAGGAGCTCGCGGCCGACCTGCCGCCCCTGCTCGCGGAGCGCGTCACCGACGCGGTCTCGTGGCGCGTCCCCGTCCTCACGGAGCCCGAGGCAACTCACTTGACGAGCGGCTTGGACGCGATCGACCTGGGTCGCGAGCGCATGCTGCGTCACGGATGGGATCTCGCCGTGTGCGTGACCGACGCCCCGCTGCGCATAGGGAGGCGGCCGATCGTGGCCGATGCGAGCGCCACGCACGGGGTTGCGCTGATCTCGCTGCCGGCGCTCGGGGCGATGCAGACGCGCCGGCGAGCTCGCGACGCGGTGATCCGGCTGGTCGACGGCTTGGTCGGCGAGAGCCTCGAGACAGGACACGGCGTGGCGGGACGACGGGTCCGCGTCGGGCGGCGGCTGGCCGAGCTCGCGGCACCGATCCGCGCGGTCGAGGCGCCGGATGTCGACGACGTGGACCTGCGCTTCGTCGCCGCGGTCGCGCGCGGGAACCTTCGGCTACTGACCGGCATGATCCGCGCCAACCGGCCCTGGCACCTGATCGTGCGCCTCTCGCGCGCGCTCGCGGCCGCTGCCGCGGCGGTGGCGCTGGCGCTCGTGACCTCAGACCTCTGGAAGCTCTCGGATGCCCTCGACTGGATTCGCCTACTCGCGCTGATGGTGCTGTCGGTCGGCGCGACGGTGCTCTGGCTGATCGCGTCGCACCGCCTGTGGGAGCGGCCGCGGGGGCGGGCCAGCCGCGAGCAGACCGTGCTCTTCAACGTCGCAACGACGCTCACGCTGCTGCTGGGCGCCGCGTTCCTCTACGCGGCGCTGTTCGCGATGACGCTCTTGGGGGCGGCGCTGGTCATCGACAGCGGCGTCATGGCGCAGGCGCTCGGGCATGACGCGGGCATCGGCGACTACGCGGCCCTCGCCTGGATGGCGAGCTCGCTCGGCACGGTCGCCGGCGGCCTGGGCGCCGGCCTCGAGAGCGACGAGGCCGTGCGCGAGGCCGCGTACGGCTACCGGGCGGAGCGCACGAGCGAGCGCGAGAGTCGGGTGCCGGCGCACGCCTGAGCGAGTCGACAGCCGTGCCTGCCCGGCGGACGGGTACCACATGCGCTTCTCGAGGGGGTGATTTACCACGGCGAGCGCCTCCAGCTGCGTTCGACCGGGCGGCCGCGGACTCTTCGGTGAGGCGGTGCTCACCGAGGCAGCCATCAGAGCAGCGACAGCCAAGCGTTCGAGGCGCAAGCCGGCATCGAGCGGCGCCGGTGGCTGTGCGTGACCACCCGAATCGAGGTCGACGTGTGCACCGCCCACCTGACCACGTGCACGACTATTGAGGTCGCCGGGAACGACGCGCAGTGCGTCGAGCTCGCGGCGCTCCTTGCAGCTCGTCCCAAGCCGTGCACCCGGACGACCTTGATCGTGGAGCGCCGTGCGGCTAGGTTCGTCGCAGCGGGCAATTCGCAATTCTTAGGAGGTCGGGATGGCTGGGGTAGAGGCGCTCAATTTCGACTCACCGGATGAGACGCGGACGCCCGACAAGACTCGCGTCGACGTGATTCGCGTTGGGGGCACGACCGCTGCGCGCATGACGTTCGAGCCGGGCTGGAGGTGGTCGGAGTGCGTGAAGCCGGTCGTGGGCACGGACAGCTGTCAGGTCCGGCACGTGGGTGTCGCTCAGTCCGGCAGGCTCCACATCACGCACGAGGACGGAACCGAGGCCGACATCGGGCCGGGCGACGCTTACGTGATCGAGCCGGGCCATGACGGCTGGGTGGTAGGCGATGAGACTTTCGTCGGCTTCGAGTTCGAGGCGCGCTCGGCGGAGGAATACGCGCGCTCGTAGGCAGTGCGACCCCGTGGGGCCTTGTCAGCAGCGACGCGCTGGTAGCAGTCGACATGCCAACGGCCTAGCGGGGAGCAAGCAATCGGATCGCTCTCTCCTATCCAACGCAGCATTGGGCACCGGTGCTGCTATGCGCAAGCTACCGACGCCGCCCTATTGGTTCTGCCACTGGCGACCGAAAGGAGTATCGATGTACGCACGCGTGGTCAGGTTTACGGACGTGGATCCCGGTCACATGGCCGGGCGCTTGGACGAGGTTGAGGCGAGCGAGGGACCGCCCGTGGACATTCCGGCCAAGGGCATCCAGATTCTCCACGACCCGGACCAGCGCACCGCGGTCGTAATACAGCTCTTCGAGACGGCCGACGACATGTCGGCCGCGGAGGACGCACTCGATGCGATGGACCCGGCGGACACGCCAGGGACGCGCGCCTCGATCGACCGGTGCGAGATCAAGGCCGAGGTGGGACCGGGGTAAGGCGCCGCCGCGCCGCACCACGCGCGTGGGCGTGCCAGCACCGAAGTGTTGGTTTGCGCGAAGCGGGAGGGCGGCCTCCGCTGCCGCTTTCCGTGCGACGGAGCACTCCCGCGTCGAGTTGCGCTTTGCGCGACGACCGGCAGCGTCGCGCCAGGCTCCAGCGTCGCGCCAGGCTCTGATCAGCGCGATGGGAAAGTTGTGACTGGGATCATCGGCTGGTGGCGGGCATGGACGGTCTCGATTATTTCGGCGTTGTCGATCCCCTGCAGGTAGACCGAGGTGATGCCGAGGTTGCTGTGGCCGAGTTGGCGCTGGATGACGATCAGCGGGACGCCTTCGCGCGCCAGCTCGACCGCGTGGGCGTGCCGGAGTTGGTGCGGCGCGAAGCGCCGCCGGACCCCGGCGTGGACGGCGGTCCTGCGCAAGTCGGCTCGTGCGGCGGCGCTCGACCAGTGCCGTCCGCGTGTCGGACCGTTGATGACGCAGAGCAGCGGCCCGACGGGTAGCTGGAGCCGCAGCTCGAGCCACGGCTGCAGCTGTTCCCATCCCCACGCGTCCATGCCGACCTCGCGACGCCGGCCTCCTTCCCCCGCCGGACGAGCAGGGCACCGCGGCGCTGATCGAGGTCGGCTTCGGAAAGGGCGAGGGCTTCCTGGATCCGCAGCCCCGCGCGCCACAAGATTACGATCAGCCCGCGCAGCCGCCGGCCGTGGGCGCCGTCACCGGCGGCGCCCATGACGGCGATGATCTCCTCGACATTGGGCGGGTCGGCCGGGTAGCGCAGACCCTTGTTGTGCGGCGGTCGACCGGCATGGAATCCGGGCATCGTTGCGGGCGATCGACGTCGGCCGGCGCGGTCGAGCAGGAGCTCGGACATGACCCCTCCTTTGGGCTCGTAGAAGGAGTCCGAGGATCGGTCAGGTCGACGGGAAGCGTACGCCCGACGGCGCTGCCGATGTGCCGCTGTCGCTCCGGGATCGAAGCGGCGGCGACTCGAGGATCGGTCGTACTATGGCCGTTGCCTCAAGGCGACAGCGATGGTGCTCGACCTCCATCCGATCGGCAGCTCACGCGCGCCCTCATTGTGCCTATGCACGGGACGCAACGCGTCCGGCCAAGTGGCGCTTCCGTGGGTCGTCGCCAAGCGAGCACCTCGTCGGCACCGCCTTAGGACGCCCGCATTCATGAGAGAGCGGGGCGCGGAATGCCGTAAGCGGATCCCGATCCGGACGGATCGTCTGCGGTGAAGAACAGGATCCGGCAGCGACGTCACGATCGCCTCGGAACACAGCGCCACGAGATCCTTGGGCGGCCCGAAGCCCGCGCTGATCCGACGGCGGGCACTCAGCGCCTGGTCTCGTACCTGGTCAGCACCACGCCGTCGGGAAACGTACGGGTCTCCACCAGGCTCAGGTTCACCCAGTTGTCCAGGGCCGTGAAGAACGGCGTGCCGCCGCCCACCAAGACCGGTGCGGTGGCCAGCACGTACTCGTCGATCAGCCCGGCCCGCATGGCCGCCGCGGCGAGTGTGGCACCGCCGATGTCCATGGGGCCGCCGTCGTCGGCCTTGAGCCTGGCGATCTCGGTGACCGCGTCGCCGGTGACCAGGCGGGTGTTCCAGTCGACCGTGCTGGTCGTCGAGGAGAACACCACCTTCGGCATGTCCTGCCAGCGGCGGGCGAACTCGATCTCCGCCGGTGTGGCGCCGGGCTGCTGGTCGGCGGTCGGCCAGTGGGAGCTCATCGTCTCCCACAGCTTGCGCCCGTACAGCGCCAGGCCCGTCGCCCCCACCCGGTCGGACCACCACTCGAACAGCTCGTCGCTCGGCACGCTCCAGCCGAGGTCGTCGCCGGGCGCGGCGATGTAGCCGTCCAGGCTCAGATTCATGCCAAAGGTCAGTTTCCGCATGGCGTCAGCCTCCCATGAGTCGGCATTTCGGCGTACAGACCAGCACGGCGCGCAAAATCATCGGTCAGGCCACACCGAGGGCCAGCTGACCACCACGCCAAGCAGATACTCCGTACGGAAAGGAACCGGTGCCGGCACACCGTCGCGTGGAGCCCGTCCCGAGCGCACTGGCCGAGGGCGGTGTGCCGTAACACTGGTTCGGTGATGTGTGCCGGTGAGGGGATAACAACCGGGACCGCGCCACGCCCATGTGCAGGCGTAGGCGAGGGCCTCCCGGCCAGACTCAGGCGCTCCTGCCCGGGACCGATTGCCCAGCGCCACGCAATCCACCGGACCACCACATGGTGCATAGGCATGACCTAATGCAGAGCAGGGGCGCCGACGGGACGGAGGCCTAAGTCAACTCGCTTGCGCAATCGCCTGGTTGCGAGCGTCTCCGTACTCGACGCGTGCGGGAGTTGGTTACGTCGCCAGAGCGGTAGCGGCGGGGTGACCCGATGGACGCCCCATCACCGGACACTCCATCGGCCGGGCTTACGGGACAACCAGGGTCGCGGATCGGCGCAGTGGGTGTGCCGCCGGCACCTGTCCCGTCGGGATTCGGCTTGCGGTGACCCGCTCGGCCTCACTCGTGGACGCCTCGTGATTCCGCAAGTCGCCGGGCGCTACGGGGTGACGATGTTGAACCAGAACTCGAAGTCGTCGAGCAGGCCCACGAACTCGTGCAGGATCTGCTCGTCGCCGTCGAGCTTTGCGCGGCCGTCGGCAATCTGGTCGGCGAGCCGTGCGGTGCCGAGGATCACTTCGTTGAGGTCGCTGCGGGCGATGCTGATGCGAACGTCGGCGTCGGAGGTGTCGGTCGCGCGGTGGCTGAGCGCCCCGTTGCGCACCAGCAGCGTCCACGTCTCGCCGATGTCGGTGAGCGCGAGCACGAGGGTCATTGTGCGGTCGCCGGCGTTGCTGCCGTTGAGCCGCATGCCCAGGTAGTCGAGGAAGAGCTGGGTGCTCATGGCCCGCACGGAGTCGGGGCTGGCGGTGTTGGGGGTCGGCAGCTGCCGGACGCCGTCGCGGAGCTCCTGGGCGGCGGTCAAATAGAAGTTGCGCCACGGGCCCGACTCGGCTTGGTAGCCGAGTTGCTCGAGCGCGGCGGCCTGCAGCTCGCGGGCGGACTCGTTGCCGGGGTCGGCGAAGACGACGTGGTTGACGACCTCGGCCACCCAGCGGTAGTCGCCCAGCTCGAAGGCCCCACGCGCCTTGTCGAGCGCCGCGTCGGCACCGCCCATGAACTCGACGTAGCGCTTGGCGGCGTCTTCGGGCGGGAGTGTGTGGAGCGTCGCCGGGTTGCCGTCGAACCAGCCCAAGTAGTTGACGTAGGTCGCCTTGACGTTGTGGTTGAGCGTGCCGTAGTAGCCGCGCAGTGCCCAGTGCCGCCCAAGCGTTGGAGGGAACTCGACCTGCTCGGCGATCTCGCTCGGGGTGAAGCCGTGATTGGCCAGCCGCAGCGTCTCGTCGTTGATGAAGCGGTAGCCGTCACGGCCCATGCCGAGCAGCTCCAGCACGCGGTCGCGGCCCCACGCGGGCCAGTGGTGCATGCCGTACATGACCTCGGCCCGGTCGCCCCACAGCTCGATCGTCTGCTCAAGGTACTTCGACCATGCCAGCGGATCGCGGATCTTCGTGCCGCGGATGGAGTAGGTGTTGTGCAGCGTGTGGCAGCAGTTCTCGGCCGCAGTGACCGCCTTGAACTGCTCGATGAACCAGTGCATCTCCGCCGGCGCCTCGCTGTCGGGCGCGAGCATGAACTCGAAGTCGATCCCGGCGATCGTCATCCGTTGCCCGGTCTCGGTCACGTGGTCGGTCGGCGGCAGTACCGTGACGGTTCCCGACGAGGTGCTCACGCCCAGCCCAGCGCCGACCTGGCCCTTGGGATCGGCCGGCAGCAGGTTGCCGTACATGTAGCTCGACCGGCGGCTCATCACGGTGCCCGCGAGCACGTTCTCGGCGAGCGCCGCCTCGAGGAAGCCCTCGGGCGCGACGATCTTGACCTGCCCGGCGCGGACGTCCGCCTCCTCGACAATTCCCCGCACGCCGCCGTAGTGGTCGACGTGACTGTGCGAATGCACAACGGCCACAACCGGCTTGCGCGGACGGTGGGCGTAGTACAGGTCCAGCGCCGCGCGCGCGGTCTCGGTCGATATCAACGGATCGAAGACCACGATGCCGTCGTCGCCCTCAGCGATGGTGATGTTCGAGAGATCCAGCGTCCGAACCTGGTAAAGGCCCGGCACCACCTCGTAAAGCCCACCCTGGACCACGAGCTGCATCTGCCGCCACAGACTCGGGTTGACCGTCTCCGGAGCGTCTGCCCCCTCCGCGATGAACCCGAAGCGCGACAGATCCCACACCGGCTTCCCGTCGGCCCCGACCACCTTCCCGCCGTCCGGCAGCGGCGCGACCAGACCCCGCGCCGCCTCCTCGAAGTCGCGGCGGTCGCTGAAGTCCAGCCCCGCGGCCATCTCCGCGTTCGCCGCCCTGGTCGCCTCGCTCGCGTCACCCCGGCGATCCGCCGCCTCGCTCATCGGCCGCTCCCATCAATCCTTCGGCGTGTTGGTCACTCCCGACCAGCCCCGCGGAGGCGGTGGCCAGCCAGCAGGCTATATCTCCTGCCCTCCGCAGCACGACGTGGGCCGCCAACCACGCCCCGCGGTCGTCCATCCGCTGAGCCGCCCAGGAAACGGCCCGATCGAATCAAAGACTGCCGCGGGCACACACGTGGCGAGCATCGTCAAGCGACAAGCGAGTGCCGACCCCGGATGAGATCCGCAACGCGCCTATCTGGGGGCCGGCGCCGTTCCGGCGATCATCTCTCCGCTGGCGACACCGATCCACAGCATCGCCGTCGCCATCGCCTACGACGAGCCCCGGTCGGATCCGCAATCCACGGCGATCCTGACGGCCGTGACGCTGATCATCACCCTCGCCGCAGAACCTGTCCCGCGCTCTTGCCAGGACTCAAGGACATCGCCAAATCGCGGACGTGTCGCCCCACCATCCTCGACTCGCCGCAGCAGCCGCGATCGGTCTGGCCAACAGCGTTCGCCATCCACTGGATCAGTGCCGCAACTGTGGAAACGCAGCACTCAGGGGGTCACCGCCGCTTTGCGCGATAAGCGGTGGTTCTCAGCCCATGATCTAGGCCCGTCGCCTCGACGGCGTCGGATCGCTATCTGGACTCACATTTGCGGACGCACTGGCCGTCGCTGGACGAGTAGACGTCCAACACGCGCTCCTCATGCCTGGGAGCCTTGGGCGCGCGCGCGTCGCTACCGGCGAGGATGGCGAGCTCCTCGGTGCGGTTCTGTTTTGGCGGCTGCCGGAGCCTCGCCTAAGCGGCTCGCTTGAGCCGGTCGGGACGCCCGGGCAGCCGTACTCGCCGCACGCCCTCTCTTAGACGGCGCTGCGCTTCGCCGGGCGGGAGCCTGGTCGCGCGTCGGGCTTCGAGGCTCCCGGAGTGGACATCGACCTCGCTGGCGAACAGCAGGCCTTCCCGGCCGATGTACGCGTGCTCGTCGGCCGACGCTGACGGATGCCACAGTCTGCCCGTCAGCTCCCGGTCCGCCGCGCTCAGAAATCGGTCGCGCTGGTCCTCGTCTTGGCAGACGAAGATCACGAACGGCCGACCGCGATCCGCGAAGCTGGTGTGTTGCCACCACCAGCAGAGGAAGGCGTCGTAGCGCCGGATCTTCTCGTAGTTCTTGTCGACCCGCCGGGTCCGGTCGTACTCGATCAACAGCACGTGGGCTCCGTCGCCGTCGTTTCGCGCGACCTCGAGCACCGCATCCGGTCGCACGAGCCGGGGCCGCGGATCGCGGAGGCCCTCGGCGGACCAGTAGTCGCCCACACCTAACACGCCTTGCCGGGCACGTGCCTCGCGCGGCGGCTCGATGTGCGTTTCTCCTTCCCAGGAGATAAAGCTTTCGCCGGCCTCGGCGCGGTAGGCCAGGATCCAGGCGTTGAGCTGCAACTCGTGGAGCACATGCCCGTAGTCAAAGACCTCGCGCGGCGCGAAGCGCTCCCGTCGCTCGACCAGCCCCGCGCGCTGCAGCAGCCGGTGGCCTTCCAGGCCGAGCTTGTAGGTCCACGGGAACGACCCGCGCCGGGAGAGCGGACGGAAGCGGTCGAGGTAGCCGGCGCGGAAGAGCTTCAGCAGCCGCCGGTCGGCGGCCTGCACCGAGCTCTTCGGCCACCACAGCTCTCGCAACTGCGGCGCCGTCAGGAACTTGTACCGGCGTACGTCTCGTACGAGAGCAAGGTCGCGCGGCTGCACCGCACACGGCACGAGCTCGCCGCGGCGGCCCCGCTGAATCACCGCTCCGTCGTACCGGTGGACCGCCTCGTAACTGGCAGGAAAACGAGGCTCAGTGCAGCGCATAGTGCAGCGCACCCCATTTCGGGAGCCCGCAAACCCGCTCCCAGAGCGGAAAAGCAGCTCCATACGTCCTCGTCTCGAAAACCGTTGTGGGCCTTACGGTCCACCGAGGGTTCAATCCCTCCCCCTCCGCTAAAAGCGCTGAGATGCAGGTGCTTTGGGAGCCGTTCGAGCGCCTTGCTCGGCCCAGATCTCGCGTCGACACGGCAGCGGCTGTCGGACAGACGGCCTGGCCTGCAACGCCTGCGGCCCGTGATGGTGTCGCTGCGCCAACGCACCGGAGGATCGTGCTGTGGAACTCTGCGCAATGAAGGGCCCTCGATTGCGGCAACGCCCCTCGAGACGCTGCATGGCGCCGGGTGATGAGCTTTCGGGCCGCCCGCCG
>CAWGZM010000004.1:0-23921 GCA_963827065.1 uncultured Thermoleophilaceae bacterium
CCAGCGCGCCCTCCAGCCGCAGCACCCGCCGCAGAATCGCCAGCGACGACGCGTAGGTCGAGTCCATCCCGAAGTACGAGAGCCCGCGGGCGCCGAGGGTGCGGGCCTGGGTGTAGGGCGTATCTGAGGCGTAGTGGATGATCCCGAAGTCGATCGGGAGCTTCGAGAAGTTGACCGCCTCGCCGACCGGGTGGCGATCGGCGTCCGCGATCTCGTAGATCGCGTTGCAGTACGGGCCGGCCTCCATCTCGACGACCGTGAACGCCTCGCGGTAGTAGAAGTCGAGGTAGGCGCGGTTCTGCAGGAACGTGCTCTTGACGGTGACGGCGCGCTGGTTGTCGAGGCCCGTGCCGAAGCGCAGGTCGCCCATCAGGTCCTCGACGCCGAACGCGTTGTCGAGCCAGTACGTCGAGCCGGAGTGCTCGTCGTGGACGACGCTCGAGAGCATCACGTCGCCGACGTCCGCGTTGAGGGTGGCCGCCTTGCCGAGCACGTAGACGCCCCGCAGCCCGGCGGTCGAGACGGCCACCTCGCGCAGGATGTTGTACGCGGCCACGCCGAGCGGGTAGTCGATGTTGACGATCACGGCGTCGCTCTCGGCGAGCATCTCGGGGTCGACATCGCCGAGCCGCGGGTCGAGCCGGTCGGGCAGCAGCGTGGCGAGCGGAATGATCTGGGCGGGCACGCGCAGCGCGGTGCGCGACGGGATGTGCGAGACGCCGCTGCGCGCCTCGGACTCGCGCCGGACGCGCCGGCCGTCCTCGCCGTGCATGTCGAAGTAGAGCCGCGCGACGAAGTAGAGGAAGTTGTCCCACGATCCCTCGGCCCGGCCCTCGCGGAAGGCGGCGAGCTCCTCGCGCAGGATGTCGTCCTCCGGCAGGCTCTCGACGAACTCGATCAGCCGGTCCTCGCGCTCGCGCGCGGTCCCCGTGACGATGTTGACGAGGCTGTGCGTGTTCGAGCTGACGAAGTAGGTCGGCGCGTCCGCGAAACCCTGTTCGCTGAGCTGGTTCTGCACCGGCAGCCACCAGCGCCTCGTCATGCGCGCGTAGCCGACGTGGGTGCCGCCGAGCATCCGCACCCGCAGCGCCATGCGCCGCTCGGCGATCATCTTCAGTCGCTCGAAGAAGCGCTCGCCCCAGGCCGCGCGCAGGCGGCCCCAGTCGTCGGCGCTGCCGCCGAGCGCCGCGGCGCACTCCTCGGGCGTCGGCTCGCGTGTCGGGCGGCCAGCCCGCGGCGCGCTGGCGCACGCGGATCTTGTTCCACTCGATCTGGAGGGCGACGAGCGTCGGGATCAGGTCGTCGACGTCGGAGGCGCTCGCGAGCAGCACCGCGTGGATCCCGCCGCCGCTGTCGTGCCAGCGGCGGCGGCGCGCCGGGGCGTCGGCCTCATCCCACTCGTCGATGATGATCCCGTTGCGGGCGAAGACCTCCGCCTCCTGGCCCATGATCACGAGCTCGGCGCCCGCGATCCCGTCGGGCAGGCGCCGGATCGCGTAGATGAGCGCGCCGAGGTCCGGCTCGTCGCTGGCGGCGAGCGGGTGCAGGCTCGAGCCCATCGCGCGGTGCGAGGACTCGAGCACGCGGATCGCCGTCTCGCCGCTCGAGCGCAGCAGCGTGTTGTAGGTCCGCTGGTAGAGCTCGACCTCGTCGCTGAGGCGGCCGGCCTCCTCGGGAGGGCTGGTGAGCACGAGCCGCGAGATGGTCACCCGCTCACTCCTTCACGTACGGGATGCCGATTGAGGCGGGCGGCCGCGAGCGCGCCGACGACGCCCGCGACGACGATCAGCGTGATCACGTAGGGCAGCGCCTGGAAGAGCACGGCGGTCGACTCCGAGAACTCCGGCAGGCGCTGCGCGAGCGCACTCGAGAAGCCGAACAGGAGCGCGGCGACGAGCGCGCCGAACGGCCGCCAGGCGCCGAAGATGACCGCCGCCAGCGCGATGTAGCCACGGCCCGCGGTCATGCCCTCATTGAACGAGCCGAGCAGCGCGATCGAGAGGTACGCGCCGCCGAGCGCCGCCAGGAAGCCCGAGGCGATCACCGCGACGTAGCGCGTGCGGATGACCGACACGCCGACCGTCTCGGCCGCACGCGGCTTCTCGCCGACCGAGCGCAGCCGCAGGCCGCGCGGCGTCCTGAACAGGAACACCGTCGTGAGCACCACGAGCAGCAGCGCGACCCAGGTGAGCAGGTTCGCGTTGCCGATCGCCTCGCCGAAGAAGCCGACGTCCTCGATCAGCGGCAGCGACACCGTGGGCACTCGCGGGACGTCGCCGGGTGTGCCCTGGTCGCCGTAGTGGGCGACGAAGACGTAGCCGGTGATCCCGAGCGCGAGGAAGTTGATCCCGAAGCCGCTCACCACCTGGTCGGCGCGAAAGCTGATCGACAGCACCGCGTGTATGAGTGCCAGCGCCCCTCCGGATGCCATGCCGATCAGGCAGCCGAGCAGCCACGAGCCGGTGAGGTCGGCGCCGAAGATCCCGAAGAAGGCGCCCATCAGCATCATGCCCTCGAGGCCGATGTTGATGACGCCGCTGCGCTCGCAGAGGAGCCCTCCGAGCGCGGCGAAGATGAGCGGGGTCGCGAAGCGGAGCATCGCCGCAACCAGCGCCGACCAGACGAACACGGCGTCGAGGCTCGACTCGTTCGTCTGCGTCGCCGCCACCGCGCCGACCCCAGCGAGCACGCCGATCACGATCGCGATCCAGCCGAGCCGCTTCTCGCCTTCGCGCACCACGAACACTCCCGCGGCGACGGCCGCGGCGGCCAGCACCAGGGAGGGCACGGGCGTGCGCAGCATGATCGGCGGCAGCGCGATGAAGGCCGCCAGCACGCCCAGGGCGAAGGCCCCCCAGGCGAGCTCGCGTGCGCCGACCCGGCTCGGCACGGCCGCCTCGGCGAGCGCGCTCACGGGCCCGGCTCCGGAGGTGGTGCGCCGTCGGAGCGGGCGACCACGGTGGCGGGCGGGGGACCGGATCTGCCGGTGCCGCGCCCGATGAACCCCCTGCCCCGTCGCAGCAGCCCGAGCACAAGCACGTCGGCGCTCACGATGAGGATGACGAGGCCCTGGATGATGTAGGTGAGGTTCGCGGCGAGCTCTGGCTCGAAGACCGAGGCGTCCAGATTCCGCTGCGAGGTCCCGCTGAGCAGGGCGCCGAAGAGCAGCGCGGACGCGGCCGTCCCGAGCGCCGTGTTGCGTCCGAGCAGCGCGACCGCGATCCCGTGAAGCCGACCAGTGTGATCTGGATGTCGTTGGTGGCAAGCCGGAACTGCCAGCCGAGCACGTCGAGCGAGCCGGCCAGGCCCGCGAACGCGCCGCACGCGGCCATCACGAGCACGTAGTTCTTGCTGACGCTCATGCCGCTGTAGCGGGCGGCCTCGGGGTTCAGCCCGACCGCCCGGACCTCGTAGCCGGTGGTCGAGCGGTTGAGGACGACCCAGAACACGAGCAGCGCCGCGATGGCGATGAAGAGGCCGATGTGGAGGCCCTGCAGGATCGGGTCGCCCCAGAACACCGGCAGCTTTGCGCCCTCCACGATGTCGTTCGAGACCGGGACGCTCCTGTCGGTGTCGCTCTGCAGCGGTCCGCCGAGCCCGAACAGGTACAGGCCGATGAAGACCGCCGTGTAGTTGAGCATGATCGTCGTGATCACCTCGTGGGCGCCCACCGTCGCCTTCAGAAAGCCGGCGATCCCGGCCCAGAAGGCGCCGGCCGCGACGGCCGCAACCATCGCCAGCACGACGTGCAGGAGGGCCGGCATGTCCGCGAACGACGAGCCGACCCAGACCGCCGCGATCGAGCCCATGATGTACTGGCCGTTGCCGCCGATGTTGAAGAGGCCGGCCCGGAAGGCGAACGCCACGGCGAGCCCGGTCAGGATCAGCGGCGTCGTGAGGATCAGCGTCTGCTGGAGGTTGATCGCCGCGAGGGCGCGGTCGTCGCCGGTCGTCCACGGGAACAGCCACTGGAGGCCGGTGCCCCTCCAGATCGCCTCGTAGGTCGCGATCGGGTCCTTGCCGGCGAGCAGCACCACGAAGCCGCCGATCACGAACGCCAGCACCACGGTGATCAGCGGGACGATCAGACCGCCGCCGCGCATGTAGGCCGCCAGCCGCGCCGCCGGCGTCTGCGAGGTTGCGATGACCTCCTCGTCGCTCACGCGGCGCTCTTGCCGGCGCCCCCGCCGGTCATCGCGATGCCGAGCTCCTCCTCGGAGACGTCGGGCGGGAACTCACCCACGATCTCGCCCTCGTAGATGACGACGATTCGGTCCGCCAGGGCGCGCACCTCCTCGAACTCGAGCGACACCAGCAGGATGCCGCGGCCGGCGTCGCGCTCGGACACGAGCCGCCGGTGCACGAACTCGATGGCGCCGACATCGAGCCCGCGGGTCGGCTGGTGCGCGATCAGCAAGCTGGGGATTCGAGGCGATCTCACGTGCGATGCAGACCTTCTGCTGGTTGCCTCCCGACAGCGCCGAGGCGGGAAGCTCCGGGTCGCGGTTGCGGACGTCGTATTCCTCGAGCAGCCCTCTCGCGCGCCTGCGCATGTTCCCGATGGAGAGGAAGCCGTACTTCGACAACGGCTCCGAGCGGTACTGGCGCAGCGCGAGGTTCTCGGCGAGCGTGAAGTCGAGCACGAGCCCGCGCAGCTGGCGGTCCTCCGGGATGTGGGCGACGCCGGCTTCGGTGGTCGTGCGCACGCCGCGCCCCGTGACGTCCTCGCTCATCACCTGGATGCGGCCCGACTCGGGCGCGCGCAGGCCGGCGATCGCCTCGACGAGCTCCTGCTGGCCGTTCCCGTCGACGCCGGCGAGCGCGACGACCTCGCCCGCGCGCACCTCCATGGACAGGCCGCGCACCGCCTCGAGGCCGCGGTCGTCGAGCACGCGGAGATCCTCGACCTCGAGCACGGGCTCGGCGGGCTTCGCACTCGGCTTGTCCACCTGGAGCAGCACGTCGCGTCCCACCATCAGGCGCGCGAGGCTCTGCTCGGTGGCGCCCTCGGTCGGGACCGTGTCGATCCTCTTGCCGCGCCGCAGCACCGTCACGCGGTCGGCGATCTCGAGCACCTCGCCGAGCTTGTGGCTGATGAAGACGATCGCAACACCGTCCGCCTGGAGCGTCTTCAGCACCTTGAACAGGTCATGCGCCTCCTGGGCGGTCAGCACGGCGGTCGGCTCGTCGAGCACGAGGATGCGCGCGCCGCGGTAGAGCGTCTTCAGGATCTCGACGCGCTGCTGCGCGCCCACCGTCACGTCCTCGATGACCGAGTCGGGATCGACCGCGAGCCCGTAGCGCTCGGAGAGCTCCTTGACCCGCTTGCGCGCTTCGCGGACGTCGAGCATGCCGCCCCCGCTCCGCGGCTCCGCGCCGAGGACGATGTTCTCGGCGACGGTCATCACCGGCACGAGCATGAAGTGCTGGTGCACCATGCCGATGCCGAGCTCGATCGCCCGCGACGGCGAGTGGATCTCGACCTGCTCGCCGTCGACGAGGATCTCGCCCTCCGTCGGGCTGTAGAGCCCGTAGAGGATCGACATCAGGGTGGACTTGCCAGCCCCGTTCTCACCCAGAAGGGCGTGAACCTCGCCGCGGCGGAGGTCGAAGTCGACCCGGTCGTTCGCGACGACCGGGCCGAACCTCTTCGTTATGCCGCGTAGCTCGAGAGCTGTCTCGTTCAACGCGGCGGAACCTACTACCTACTTCACCGTGTCGGGGATGTTCGGGATCTCGCCCGCGGCGATCTGATCCTGTATCTCCTTGACCTGGTCGGCGTACTTCTGGCCGGCCGCGCTGATCTTGCCGAGCCCGACGCCGCCGTTCTCAACGGTCGCGACCACATCGGTGCCGCCCTCGAACTGGCCCTCCTGGGCCCGCTTGACGGCTTCGTACACGGCCACGTCGACCTTCTTCAGGGCGCTGGTCAGGATGTGGTCGCCGAGGAACCCCTGGTCGGCGTCCACGCCGATCCCCTGCACGCCCTTCTCCTTCGCGGCGTCGAGCGCGCCGAGGCCGCAGCCGCCCGCCACCTGGAACACGACCTTCGAGCCCTTGGCGATCTGGTCGAGCGCGATCTCCTTGCACTTCGCCTGGTCGACGAAGTCCTGGGAGTACCCGGTGAGCGTCTGGATCCCCGGATTGGCCTTCTTGGCGCCCGCCTGGAAGCCCGCGATGTAGTGGTCCACCGGCGGGATCTTCTGACCGCCCACCGTCGAGACGGCCTTGGCGTCGTTGTCCTTCGCCCACAGGCCGGCGAGGTAGCCGGCGAGATAGCCCGCCTCCTGCTCCTTGAAGAGCAGGCCCTGAACGTTCTTCGGCTTGTCCTTCAGGCCGGTCGCCGAGAAGTCGACGATCGCGAAGTTGTCGTCAGGCAGCTTGCTCGCGACCGTGTTCATCGCGTCCGCCATGAGGAACCCGACCCCAATGATCAGGTCGAACTGCTGCTGCGCGAGCGTCGTGAGGTTGGGGATGTAGTCACCCTGCTGCTTCGAGAGGAGCACCCGCTCCTCGATGCCGAGCTCGTCGGCCGCCTTCTTGATGCCGGCGTTGGCCGATGCGTTGAACGAGCGGTCGTTGAGCCCGCCGATGTCGGTGACGACACCTGCCTTGATCGGCTCTCCCTCCTGAGCGGCCTGGTCGCCGCCACCGCCGTTACCGCCACCATCGTCGTCGTCGTCGTCGCCGCAGGCCGCGATACTGAGCATGAGCGCCGCTACGAGCGCCAGCAGGATCGCGCGAAGCTTCCTATCCACGCTGAACTTCCCTCCATGAGTCTGGGCCGGGCCTGATGCCCGTGACCGAGCCACCCTATACCGATCACCGTAGGGCGTTTATTAGGTTCTCTTTGAGCTTTTCCTCGCAGAATGCGGCTTCCAGAGCGGTCCTCGTGAACTCCCGCAGGGCCTCGTCGGTGAAGCCGAGCCGCTCGCGACACACCGCGTACTCCCCGCCTATCGACGCCCCGAACCAGGGTGGGTCGTCCGATCCGAGCGTGATCGGCACGCCGGCGGCGCACAGGGCGCGCAGCGGGTGCTCCTCGTAGCTCGGGTATATGCCCAGCACCACGTTGCTGCTGGGGCAGCACTCGAGCACCGTGCCGCGCTCCGCCAGCTCCTCGACGAGCGCCGGGTCCTCGATCGCGCGCACGCCGTGACCGATCCGCGTGACGGGCAACGTGAGGGCGGCGCGCACGCTCTCCGGACCTCCCCACTCGCCGGCGTGGACGCTGCAGCCGAGGCCCGCCTCTGCGGCGATCCGATAGGGCTCGGCGAAGTCGTCCGCGGGGAAGCCTGCCTCGTCGCCCGCGAGCTGGAAGCCGACGACGTACGGGTGTGGACGCGACGCCGCGTAGCGGGCCACGCGGATCGCCCGCTCCACGCCGTAGTTGCGGATCGCAGTGACGAGCATGCGCGCCTCGATGCCGTGCTGCCGCGCGGGCGTCGTCGATGCCGCGGCCGACGCCGTCGAGGTGCTCCTCGTCGCTCAGCCCCACCTGTGCGGCGTGGTCGGGCGAGACGATCAGCTCGACGTAGATGGCCCCCTCGGCGGCGCAGCGCGCCAGGTACTCGAAGGTCACGTCGCGGTAGTCGTCGCCGCTGCGAATGACGCCCGCGGCGAGGTCGTAGGCGCGCAGGAAGTCGAGGAAGTCGGTGTAGGCGTAGGTCTCCTCGTCGGCGAACAGGCCCTCCGGGACCGGCAGGTCGTTGCGCTCGGCGAGCCGGCGGACGAGCTCCGGCGTGGCGGTCCCCTCGAGATGGACGTGCAGCTCCGCCTTGGGGACCATCAGCGCAGCAGCTCGAGCACGGGGTGCGGCGCGGCGGGCGCGTCGCCGAGCGTGTAGGCGGCGCGCAGCGAGTCCGCCGCCCTGGTCGCCGCCTCCTCGTCGGCCGCGTGCACGAGCGCCAGCGGACGGCCGCCGGGCGCGACCTCCTCGCCGGGCGCCGCCACCTCGGTGAGCCCGACGGCGTGGTCCACGGGATCGGTCTCGCGCGTGCGGCCGCCGCCGAGCGCCACGACGGCGAGGCCCACCGCGCGCACGTCGACGCGCGCGACGGTCCCCGCCTCGGCCGGCTCGGCGGCGACGTGACCGGCGCCTGCGCGAGGTGGCGTCCGGGGCTCTCGAGCAGGTCCGACGGGCCACCGAGCTCGCGCACCATCGCCGCGAAGCGCTCCGCAGCCGCACCGCTCTCGAGCGCGCGCTCGGCGGCCGCGCGCGCGGCGTCCTCGTCCGGCTCGACGCCGCCGAGCCGCAGGAGCTCCGCGCTCAGAGCGAGCGTCACGTCGAGCAGGCGCTCGTCGCGCGCGGCACCGGTCAGGTGGTCGAGCGACTCGCGGACCTCCACGCGCGTTGCCGGCCGTGCGCCCAAGCACGCGGTCCATGTCGGTGAGGAGCGCCGAGGTGGCCAGGCCGTTGCCGCGAGCCACCTCGACGATCGAGCGCGCCAGCTCCGCGGCCGCCTCGCGGCCCGGCAGGAAGGCGCCCGAGCCGACCTTCACGTCCATGACGAGCGCGCTCAGCCCGGCGGCCAGCTTCTTCGACAGGATCGAGGCCACGATCAGCGGTATCGACTCGACCGTCCCGGTGGCGTCGCGGATCGCGTACAGGCGCTTGTCGGCGGGCGCGAGCGCGGCGGTCTGGCCGACGATCGCGCAGCCGGCGCCTGCCACCGCGCGCCGGAAGAGTTCCGGGTCGGGCGCGGTGTCGTAGCCGGGGATCGCCTCGAGCTTGTCGAGCGTGCCGCCCGTGTGCCCGAGCCCACGGCCCGAGATCATCGGCACGGCGCCCCCGCAGGCAGCGACGATCGGGGCCAGCAGCAGGCTCACCTTGTCGCCGACGCCGCCGGTCGAGTGCTTGTCGAGCGCCGGACCCGGCAGGCCGGCGTCGGACCAGTCGAGCACCTCGCCGGAGCGCGTCATCGCGCCCGTCAGGGCCACGCGCTCGGCCGCGCTCATCCCGCGCAGCACGATCGCCATCGCGAGCGCGCCGACCTGCGCGTCGCTCACCGAGCCGTCCGAGATGCCCTCGACGAGGAAGCGGATCTCGTCCTCGCCGAGCTCGCCGCCGTCGCGCTTCGTGCGGATCAGCTCCGGTACGAGCATGCGCTCAGGCCGCCAGCCGCTCGACGAAGCGGACCAGAAGGGGGGCGAGCTTCTCGGCAGCGCGCGCCGCGTCGCGCAGCGTCTGGTCGTGGCCGAGCGGCTCGTCGGACATCCCCTCGGCCAGGTTCGTGATCGCCGACAGCGCCGCCACGCGCAGCCCGCAGTGACGGGCGACGATCGTCTCGTGGACAGTCGACATGCCGACGGCGTCGGCGCCGAGCGTCCGGAAGGCGCGGATCTCGGCGGGAGTCTCGAAGCTCGGACCCTGTACCGCCAGGTAGACACCCTCGGCGAGCTCGATGCCGAGCTCGCGCGCGGCCGTGTGCAACTCGCCGCGCAGCGCCGGGTCGTAGGCGTCGCGCAGGCTCGGGAAGCGAGGGCCGAGCTCGTCGTCGTTCGGGCCCGCGAGGACGTTCGTGCCGCTGAGGTTGATGTGGTCGCGTGATCAGCATCAGCTCGCCGGGGCCAACCTCGGGCCGCAGGGAGCCGGCCGCGTTGGTCAGCACGAGGACCTCGGCGCCGGCGCCGTGGAGCGCGCGCACGGGCGTGCGCAGCTCGTCGAGGTCGCCGCCCTCGTACAGGTGCGCTCGGCCCTGCAGGAGCGCCACGGCGACGCCACCGATCTCGCCCAGCACGACGTGGCCGCCGTGACCCTCGACGGTGGGCCGCGGAAAGCCCGGCAGCTCCTCGTAGGCGACCTCGACCGGCTCGCGGACCGCCTCGGCGACCATGCCGAGACCCGAGCCGAGCACGACGCCGACGCGCGGGCGTGCGCGCCGCCGCGGCTCTCCAGGACCCGCGCCGCCTCGCGCCAGCTCACGGCGCCTCGAGGTCGAAGGCGAGCGGCAGCAGCTCGCCGAGCGTGGTCGACTGGCGCGGGCCGCCGGGGCGGCCGAGGTGCACGGGCGTCTCCGGGCCGCCGAACTCGGACAGGCGCTGGCGGCAGCCGCCGCAGGGCGGGCAGATGTCCATCCGCTCGGCCGTCACCGCCACCGCGGCGATGCGGGTCTCGCCCGCGGTCACGAGCGCGCCGATGGCCGACGTCTCGGCGCACTGGCCCTGCGGATATGAGGCGTTCTCGACGTTGGCGCCGGTGAAGAGGCCGCCGCCCGCGCCGCGCAGCGCCACGCCCACCTTGAAGTTCGAGTACGGCGCGTAGGCGTTCTCCATCGCCTCGGCGGCGGCGCGCAGGAGCAGCTCCGGCGAGTCGAGCAGCAGGTCGGAGTAGCTCTCGCCGACGAGCGCCTCGTCGCCGATCTCGAGCTGCTCGCGAAGCCGGGCAACCTGGGCGTGCTCCGATTCCAGGTCCGATGCGCCGGCGGCCACCGCCTCGAGCTCGAGGAAGCTGCCGAGCCCCTCGACCTCGTCGAGGTGGATGCGAACGTTGTCGAGCAGGAGCAGCCGGCGGCGCTTCGCCACGACCACGAGCGTGCCGAGCGCCGCGTCGAGCGCCTCGCGCAGCTCCGCCGCGGCGGCGACCGGAACGCGCCAGTAGCTGCTCGCGCGGGCGCCCGCCTCGTCGGCGCGCCGGTACTCGATCAGCTCGTCCTCACCGGGCTCCTGCTCACGCAGCTTGAGCCGTCCACGCGCGCGTGAGTAGTAGGTGTCGCGCTGCAGGAGCTCGCCCTCGTCGCTCGCCCCGAGCGCGAGCGCCAGCTCGAGCGTCCGCTCCGGATCGCGGTCGCGTGCCTTGATCTCGATGTTGCGGCTCGCGGGCAAGGTGCGGCGAATGTATCGGTCCGCGCGCACGCGGCCGAGCCACGTGCTTGCGGCTATCTTCGCCTCATGCCCCAGCGCGTGATCGTCGTCGACCACCCCGTTCTTGCGGACCGGCTCACGGTGCTGCGCGACCGCTCGACCGGCCACGGGGCCTTCCGCCAGGCGCTCTTCGAGGCCTCGGCGATCCTCGCCGTAGAGGCGGCGCGCGAGCTGCCCGTCGAGCCCGTCGAGATCGAGACCCCGCTCGAGCGGACGACCGGCAGCCGGCTTCCCGAGGAGATCGCCGTCGTGCCGGTGCTGCGCGCCGGACTCGGCATGGTCGACGCCTTCCTGCGCCTGCTCCCGGACGCGCGCGTCGGCCATCTCGGCCTCTATCGCGACGAGGAGACCCACGAGCCCTTCGAGTACTACGAGCGCCTGCCGGCGCGGCTCGACGAGGCGCACGTGTTCGTCGTCGACCCCATGCTCGCCACGGGCGGCAGCGCGGTGCACGCGCTCGACCGGCTCAAGGCAAGAGGCGCCACACGGCTCTCGCTCGTATGCCTGGTCGTGGCACCCGAGGGCCTTGCCGCGGTCGAGGAACAGCACGCCGACGTGCCGGTCTGGACGGCCGTTCTCGACCGCGAGCTCGACGAGAACGCCTACATCCGCCCGGGCCTCGGCGACGCGGGCGACCGCGTCTTCGGCACGACGTAGCCCTCAGCGCGCGCGGGCGATCAGCCCGACGGTCGGCTCGCCCGGGCGCGCCGCGAAGCGCTCGTCGAGCGCCACGCCCGCCACCCAGGCGACCTCACCGCGGACCTCCACCACCGGCAGCGTGCGCCGCAGCGCGCGCGGGACCTTGCGATCCGTGAACAGATCCTGAAGCGTCTTGGTCCCGCCGAGGCCGAGCGGGCGCATGCGGTCACCGGCGCGCCATGCGCGGACGGTGGCGGACTCGCCGAGCGCCGCGGCTGAGACTGACACGTCGCCCTCCATTCCCGGGGCGGCCTCGAGCTCCCAGCTTCCGAAGCGCGCCCTGCCGGGCACGCGCAGCTCCACCGGCTCCGGCTCCGCGGGCTCGGCGCTCGACGTGAAGCGCAGCGTCCCGTACTCGGCCACGGCGCGCAGCCCATCGCCCAGGTCGAGCGAGCTGCTGCCGCGCTCGTCCAGCTCGAGCACCTCGTCCGGCACCGGACGGTCGCCGGCCAGCCGTCGCAGCACGAGCCGCCGCAGCGCCGGCGGCTGCTCACGCAGCGCCGCGAGCGACACGGCGGGTCCGCCGCCGAGCTCCTCCAGCGCCGCGTCGACAGCGCGCTCGAGCAGCTCGGCCTCCTCGCGGAGCTGGGCAGCCGTCGCGGCGATCGTGCGCTCCGGCGCCGGGCCGATCTCGCGCAGCGCCGCCAGCAGGTCGTGGCGCACACGCGCGCGGGCGAAGCGCCGGTCGGCGTTCGAGGGGTCCTCGCGCCACTCGAGCCCGCGCGCCCGCAGGTAGGCGCGCACCTCGTCGCGGGTCACGGCGAGTAGCGGCCGCACGAGCCGCCCGCGGCGCGCCGCCATGCCGTGCAGCGCGCGCGAGCCGGGCGACACGGCCAGCCGGTAGAGCACCGTCTCGGCCTGGTCGCTCGCCGTGTGGGCGGCGGCGTAGTCGCCCGGGCCGAGTCGCTCCGCCAATGCGTAGCGCTCGTCGCGCGCGTGCTCCTGCAGGTTGCCGCCCTCCGGCAGGCGCACGTGCTCGACGTGCAGAGGCACCCTCAACCGCTCGCAGAGCTCGCGCACGAACGCCTCGTCCCCGTCCGCTCCCTCGCGCAGCCCGTAGTTCACGTGCAGGGCGCTCACGCGCGCGTCCAGTCGCAGCGCAACGTCGAGCAGGCAGACCGAGTCGCCGCCGCCCGAGACCAGCACCAGGAGCGGCTCGCCCGCCCGCACCAGGCCGCTCGCACGCGCCGCGTCGAGCGGGGCCTCGCTCATGACCCCTCGCGCACAGTCGCCCGGCAGAGCCGGCGCGGCTCGTGGAAGCCCTTGAGCTTCACCTGGCCGATGCCCTCGAAGCCGAGCTCGGGAGCATCGCGCACCGCGTCCACGACGGAGTCGCTCACGAGCACCTCCCCGCCGCGGGCACGGGCGACGATCCGCGACGCGAGGTTGACCTCGCGCCCGTAGTAGTCGCCGTCGCGGTAGAGCGCGGTGCCGAGGTGGATGCCGATGCGCGGCTCGGGGCGCTCGTCCCAGCGGCTCACCAAGCCGACCGCCCAGTCGACGAGCGCGCGCACGTCGTGGCCGACCAGCATCACCTCGTCGCCGATCGTCTTGACGACGCGCGCGTCCTCGGGCAGCGTGCTCGACACGCCCTCGACGAAGCGCTCGACCGACGAGAGCGCTTCCTCCTCGCCCTCCTCCTCGGTGAAGCGCGTGTACCCGGCGAGGTCGGCGAAGCCGATCGCGACGCGCACGCGCCCGAGCGCCGACTCCTCCTCCTCGAGCTCGGCCTCCATGTGACCCACCACGTCCTGCTCTACGAAGTGACCGAGATAGCGCTGGTGCATGTAGTCCATGAGCGGCGAGGCGAGCGGCAGCAGGTCGCGCGCGAGCCCCTCCATCTCCTCGGCCATCTGCAGCCCGGGGACGCCCTCGCGCATGAGCGGCTCGTGGACGTAGAGGTGGAAGAGGCGCACCTCGGCGTCGGCGATCTGAGCCAGCGCCTGCCCGTAGACGCGCAGCAGCTGCAGGAAGGCGACGAGCGGGAAGCCGGCCTCGAGCACCGACGCGATGTAGCGGAGCGCCTCGACGTCGTCGTCGCTCAGCCGCTCGAGCCCCTCGGTCGGAAGCCCCAGGCTCATCCAGCAGCGTTCGATCAGCTTCTCGTCGAGGCCGGTCTCCTTGGACGCCTCCCGGAGCGAGGTCACGCGTTCGGGCGAGCTGAAGATCTCCTCGACGTAGCCGTATGCGAGCCGGCCCTGCCGACTGGCCTCGCGGATGTGCTCGAGCTTGTGACCGCGCTGGCGTAGTCGCGCCACGATCCGGGCGTGGGCCACGGCCGCCTGTGTCCACTCCCCGCCGCCGTCGACCTCGGGGATCAGCCCGGACTGAGCCCAGCGCCGTAGCGTCGCCGGCGTCACGCCGACGCGCTCGGCTGCTTCCTTCAGGCTGAGTACCTCGTCCACGGTCGCCCGAGAGAATAGGATCGATCCGGCTGCATACAGGAGGAGTGGAGGGACCTTGAACTACTTCGTCACCGGCGCGACGGGCTTCATCGGACGGCATCTTCTGGCCGAGCTGCTCGAGCGCGAGGCCACGATCTACGTGCTCGTTCGAGAAGGGTCGCGGGGCAAGTTGGACGCGCTCCTGCAGCGGCTGGGCGCGCCAGAGGGGCGCATCCAGGCGGTATCGGGCGACCTGTCGCGGCCGGGGCTCGGGGTCGGGAGCTTCGAGGATCCGATCGACCACCTGTTCCACCTCGCCGCCGTTTACGACGTCGAGGCCGACGAGGAGGCCTCCGAGCGCGCGAACGTCGACGGCACGAAGCACGTCATCGAGTTCGCGAACGCCCACGAGGTCGGGCGCTTCCACCACGTCAGCTCGATCGCGGTCGCGGGCGAGTACCACGGCGTCTTCCAGGAGGACATGTTCGACGAGGGACAGCGCCTGCCTCATCACTACCACCGCACCAAGTACGAGTCCGAGCGGCTCGTGCGCGAGGGCGTGGAAGCGCAGACGCTCATCTACCGGCCCGGGATCGTCGTCGGCCACTCGGAGACCGGCGAGATGGACAAGATCGACGGGCCCTACTACTACTTCAAGGTCCTCCAGAAGCTGCGTTACGCCCTGCCCGAGTGGTTCCCGCTGGCGGGGCCGCAGGGCGGCGAGACCAACATCGTCCCGGTCGACTTCGTGGCCAAGGCGATGGACCACATCGCCCACCTGCCGGACAGCGAGCTGCCGTCGGACACCTTCCATCTCGTCAACCCCGAACCGATGAAGGTCGGCGAGGCGATCAACGAGTTCGCCAAGGCCGCGCACGCGCCGCAGTTCGCGATGCGCATCGACCAGCACATGACGGACGCGATCCCGAAGCCCGTGCGGGCGGGGATCATGGCGCTGCCGACCGTCAAGCGGATCCGCGAGCAAGTTCTGCACGACCTCGGGGTCCCGCCGGTCGCCATGGAGCTGCGCGACTTCCAGTGCAAGTTCGACGCGCGCGACGCCCAGCGCGCGCTCACCGGCACCGGCATCGCGGTGCCGCCGCTGTCGACCTATGCGCCACGCGTCTGGGACTACTGGGAGCGCAACCTCGATCCGGACCTGTTCCGCGAGCGCTCGCTGACGAGCGCGGTGCGCGGCAAGAAGGTCCTGATCACCGGCGCCTCGAGCGGGATCGGGCTAGAGACGGCACTCAAGGTCGGCGAGGCCGGCGGCGAGGTGCTGCTCGTCTCGCGCACGCGCGAGAAGCTCGAGGAGGTCGCGACGCAGATCGAGGAGGCGGGCGGTACCGCGCATGTCCATCCGGCGGACCTGTCCGACCTGGGCGACATCGACAGGCTCGCTGCCGAGGTGCTCGAGACGCACGGCGGCGTCGACGTGCTCCTCAACAACGCCGGCCGCTCGATCCGGCGCTCGGTCGCCCGCTCGTACGACCGCTTCCACGACTACGAGCGCACGATGCAGCTCAACTACTTCGGGGCGCTCAAGCTGATACTCGCCTTCTTGCCCGGCATGCGCGAGCGCAAGTCCGGCCACATCATCAACGTCAGCTCGATCGGCGTGCAGACGAACACGCCGCGCTTCTCGGCGTACGTCGCCTCCAAGGCGGCGCTCGATGCCTTCTCGCGCTGCGTGGCGCCCGAGTGCGTGGGCGACAACGTCAAGTTCACGACCGTCTACATGCCGCTCGTGCGCACGCCGATGATCGCGCCGACGGACATCTACAAGGCCTTCCCGACGCTGACCCCGGACGAGGCCGCGCAGATGCTGACCGACGCGATGATCGACAAGCCGAAGCGGCTCGCCTCAAGGCTCGGGACGTTCGGCGAGGTGCTCTACGCGGTCTCGCCGAAGAGCGTCGACATCGTTCTCAACACGGCCTACAACCTCTTCCCCGACTCGACGGCCGCGAAGGCCGACAAGGATGGCAAGCCCGCGCCTGCCGACGACAAGAAGGGCAGCGAGGAGATGTCCACGGAAGCCGTGGCGATGGCGTACCTACTGCGAGGGGTGCACTTCTAGCGCGCCGAGCCGTGAACGGCGCTGAAGCCGGCCGTGCGCGGGCGCGACCGGTTCCCGACCCGGTCGGTCGCCTTCGCGAGCGCCCGGTAGCGGCCCACCGGCAAGCCGCGCCCGCGAACCCTGCCCGAGAAGCGCACGCTGTTCGGCCCGGGCTTCCCCCGTTTACGCAGCGCCACGAGCTCGCGCCAGCGCGTACAGCGCTTAGCGCCGCGACGTGCCTTGGCGGGCGCAACGCACCGCCCGCCCTTGCGCCGGCCCGCGCGGCCGCGCTCGATCGCTACGCGGACGCGCGCCGCCTCCGACAGCCGGAACCGGAAGCTGACCCTGCGCGCGGCCGCGGCCCTCGCGACTGCGGGAGTCGCGATCGTGCGTGACGAGGCGCGGAAGCGCGCGATCACGGGCCGGATCGCGTCGACGACGAGCGATGTGCTCGCCCCTGCGGTCGCCTCCCCGCCGTGTGGGTCGAGGACCTTCACGCGCGGCATCAGCGTGGTGCTCCCGCCGAAGCTCTTCCTCGTCGTGGGGCTGCTGCCCGTCGCCCGCTCGAAGAGTCCGTTGCCGTCGAGATCCCACGCGTAGCGGAGCGGCAGCCCTTCGGGGTCCGCCGAGCCTGACGCGCTGAAGGTCACGGCCTCGCCTCCCGCGACCTGCCGCGGCCTGATCGTGAGCACCGCGGAGGGCGGGCGGTTGACTACCGTCGTCACGCCGATCGGGTTGTTGAAGAGCGCCCCCTGGCGCAAGATGCGCGCCGCGCCGGTGGCCCGTTCGACCCCGACGAGGCCGCCCTCCTGGTCGTTGAGCGCGTAGTCGGCGACGAGCAGGTTGCCGTCCGGAAGCACGGTCACGCGCTGGGGAAGCTCGAACGCGTCTGCGGTGGTCGAGTTCGGCGTCACGGCGATCTGGCTGCCGTTGGCGGAGTCGATCGCCGCCACCGCGGCCTGCGCGCTCGTCTGGTTCACGACCAGAACGGCGCCGCTCGGGTCGACTGCCGCGCCGAAGGTCCCGCGCAGCACGTTGCCCGGGGCCGGCATCTCGTTGAAGGACAGCAGCTGCTGCTCGCCGGACGGGCGTACGCGGACCACCGAGCCGAAGTCCTGAAGGCAGTCGATCTGGATGGCTCCGCCGGCGGTCAGATCGCCGAAGTCGGTGACGATCAGGTTGCCGCTCGGCTCGAGCGCGATGCCGAACGGGTAGCACAGGTAGTTGCCGCGGGTCAGGACGCTCTGGGCACCGCTCGCCGGATCGATCCTCACGACGGCCGGGTCGCGGGCCGGCCCGACCCCAACGTTCTCGACCACGAACAGCGTCCCGTCGGGCGCCACCGCGATCCCCGCCGGGTCAACGAGCTCGCCCCCCTGCGAGACGAGGCTCTGCACGCCGGTCGCCGGGTCCACCCGGATGATTCGGCCGTCGGCGGCGGGATTCGTACCCGAGGCGAACTCGCCCATGTCGACCACGTAGAGGCTGCGGCCCCCGGGAGCCGCGGCGATGTCGTAGGGGTGCTGGAAGAGCGCGCCCTGGGCGCCGTTGCGCGAGACCTCCTGGAGGGCGCCGGTGGCGGGGTTCGAGCGCACGACGACGGCGGACGGCTGACCCCCGCGCGTGACGACCGAGTTGACGACGTACGCGACCCAGGGGTCGTCCGCCGCGGCTCCGGCGGTTCCCCCCGGCAGCAGCAATGCGGCCACCAAGAGGGTTGCAGTGCCCAGCCGGCGCATTCCCTACTCAAGGTAGGGAACCTCCGCCGGCGCAGCAAGCAATGCCCGCCTCCGTGCAGGAAAATCAGACGAAAGCTGTTCCTCTCTTGACCAGATTCGCGTAGAGGGCTTCCTGAATCGCCGCGCGCACGCGCTCCGACAACTCCAGCACGAGCGCGCGGTCGGAGGTCGCCTCGGGCCCGTACCCGGCGGTCTCGATGGGCTCGAGGAACTCGATCCGCCAGCGCGACGGCAGCGGTACCACGCCGAGCGGGCCGAGCCACGGGAAGGTGGGCGTGACAGGGAAGAAGGGCGCGCCGATCAGCCGCGCGAGCGCCGGGACGTCGGCGAGCTTGGGATAGATCTCCTCGCTTCCGACGACCGCCACCGGCACGATCGGGGCGTCCGCCCGCAGCGCCACCTCGACGAACCCGCCGCGGCCGAAGCGCTGCAGCCGGTAGCGCTCCGAATAGGGCTTGCCGGTCCCCTTCACGCCTTCGGGGAACACCGCCACGAGCCTGTCCTGCTCGAGCAGCCGCAGCGCGTTGTAGGGCGAGGCGACGACCCCGCCGACGCGCCGGATCGCGGTGGAGATCCAGGGCAGCTCGAACGCCCAGTCGAGGACGAGGAAGCGCGGGTGGCGCGGGAGCGGATGCTCGCGCAGCAGCGCCATCGAGATCATCGTCGCGTCCCAGGGCAGGATGCCCGCGTGGTTCGCCGCCAGCATCGCGCGCCCGTGCGCGGGCACGCGCTCGGCACCCTCGACCCGGACGCGCCACCAGGTGTCGTAGAGGAAGCCGAAAAAGGGCTCGACGAGATCGGCGAACTCCTCGTCGAAGCCCCACTCGTCCTCTGTGTAGTTGCCCTCCATGCGCTCCAGCAGCCGGCCCACGGTCGCGCGCGCATCTCGCGGGAGCGCCGTCGCGGCGCGCGCGATCGCCTCCGGCAGGTCGAGTCCCGCGTCGAGCCCCTCGCGCAGGCGGCGCATGAACGCCAGCGCGTTCTCCGTCACGCCGCCAGGGCCCCCTCCGCCCGCCGCGCGACCCAGTCCTCGACCGACGTCACTGTCGAGAAGCGCGGCTTGAAGCCGACCTCATCGACGAGCCGGGCGATGTCGACGCCGCGCCCGTAGCGAAGCAGGCGCCGGAAGTCCTCCGAATAGGCGCCCATCCCGAGCCGCTGCGCCGCGCCGGTCAGCGGCCCGAACAGCGGTCCGGCGATCGGCAGGCTGGCGCGGCCGGCGCGCCTGATCATCCGCCCGAGCCCGATCGTGCCATGGCCCGCGACGTTGACGGCGCCGCGCACGGGCCGCCTCACCGCCGCCACGAGCGCGTCGATCGCGTCGCGCTCGTGCACGAGTTGGATGCGCGGATCGAAGCCGAGGTAGGTGGGGCAGGCCGGCTGCGACAGGTAGCGGCTGATCTGCGTGTCGAGCGACGGCCCGATGGCGGGCTGGTAGCGCAGCATCGTGCAGCCGACGTCCTCGTGGCGGCGTGCGTAGGTCTCGAAGTAGTTCTCGATCTCGGCGACGTCGCGCTGGAAGCGCGTGCGCAGCGGGAACAGCCGCGCCAGCTCCTCCTTGAAGAACTGCGGGGCCTGTGGCTCCGCGCCGTAGATGCCGGCTGAGCCGCGCACGACGATCGTCCGCAGCGTGCGTGCTCGCTCGCAGGCGGCGAGCAGCTGCAGCGTCCCGATCACGTTTATGTCGTGCATGGAGCGCCCGGACATGCCCCTGGAGGGCTGCCGGACGATCTGCTCGTGCACGAGCGTGTCGACCTCGAGCCGCGGAACGAGCCGCACGATCTCGGGGTCGCGGATGTCGGCCTCGATCCACTCGACGTGCTCGAGCTGCCGGCGCGGCCGGCGTGTGTCGAGGCCGGCGACGTAGTCGAACTCGGGATCGGCCTCGAGCCGCTCCGCCAGCAGCGTCCCGAGATGGCTGCCGACGCCGGTGATCAGGACCCGGCGGCCGGCCACTAGGAGGAGCGCTTGGCGGAGGAGCTGCGCTTGGCCGGAGGCTTCCGCTTGGCGGCGGGCTTGCGCTTCGCCGGCAGCCGCTCCTCGATCGCGTCGAGACGGCGCGACAACGCCCGCAGCTCGGCCTTCAGCTCGCGGATGTCGTCGAGGTTCGCGGGCCGCCGGCCTTCGATCGCCCCGGCCATCGAGCGCCGGCTCTTCGAGAGCCGCTCCTCGGCGCCGCGGCGCAACTCGTCGACCGAGTGGACGACGTCGTCAAGCGTGCTCTGAGCGCTCGCGCGGCTGCGCTCGGCCGAGCCGAGCGTGGCGTCCACGGTCCGCTCGACCGCCTCGCGGAGCGAGTCGGGGAGCTCCTTGGGCTTGCTGGGGCGCGGCGGCATCGGTTCGAGACTACCCCCTGCCTTCTATCCTGCGCCGCCCCGTGACCACCGTCCACGTGACCCACCTCCGCCCGGCCACCGAGCTGGCCGAGCGCGTCCTCCTGCCGGGCGACCCGCATCGCGCACTCGCGGTCGCGCAGGCGCTGCTCGAGAAGCCGCCCAGGATGTTCAATCACAGCCGTGGGCTGTGGGGCTACACCGGCGTCGCCGCCGACGGCGAGCCGCTCACGGTCCAGTCGACCGGCATGGGCGGCCCGAGCGCCGCGATCGTCTGCGAGGAGCTGATCGCGCTCGGGGCCCGCCGGCTCGTGAGGATCGGGACCTGCTCGGCCATCGGCGAGGAGCTCCCGCTCGGGACGCTGATCGCGCCGGCGGCGGTCCTCCCGCTAGACGGGGCAAGCGCGGCCCTCGGCGCCGGCGGCTCGCTCAGCCCGGATCCGGGCATGCTCGCCGAGCTCGTCGCGGCCGGCGCTGCGCCCGCGACGGTCGCGAGCACCGACCTGTTCTACGACCGCCGCGGTGGCGGGATCACGCAGGACGCGGTTGCGGTCGAGCTCGAGTCGGGCGCCGTCCTCGGCGTGGCCGCCGCCCACGGGCTGCCCGCGGCGAGCGTCCTCGGGGTGGCGCGCAGGGCGGGGATGAACGGCGCGGAGCGTCTCGGCGGCGACGCGCTCGAAGAGCTCGGGCTGAGGCTCGGCGAGGCCGGCTACGCGGCGCTCAGGAGTCGCTGACGGTGAGCCGCTCCTGTGCCCGCGGCATCGGATCGTCGCCCGGCGCGACCGCCAGCCGCACGGCGGCCAGGTCGCGCCCGATCTCGTCGAGGCGCTCCTCGAGCGACGCGAGCCGGTCGCGCTCGCTCGAGCGCGACGCGCCCTCGACGCGCTCCTCGAGGCGATCGATCGCATCCTCGATGCCCTCGAGCCGCTGGGAGAGCGAACGCAGCCGGCGCGTCACCCGTTCGATGTCGGCCGCGGACGGCAGGTTGAGGGCGCCCATCGCGGTGACCTGCGCCTGGACGGCCTTCTCACGGGCCTCGAAGGCGCGCGTTATGGCGCCATTCACCACGGGATTCGAGATCAGCTCCTCGGCGACCTTGCCGAGCGCCTCCTCGGCGCGGGCGCTCATGCGCTCGAGAAAGTCCTCATCCTGCCTGGGCTCTGTCATGCGGCAGCAGAGTAGCCGAACGTCTGCCCGAGGTCGTCGCGAAACCGAGGCTAACCCTCAACCTAAGCCTGAGAACTGGTTTAGCCGTTTGCGAGATTGGCACAATGAAGGATCTGGACACAGCGGCGCCGGCGCGCAAGGTGTCCAGTCACACGAACGGCGGGATTGAAGTTATGGGCAGGGACGGTCGATACAAGGACGTGAACTCGCACACCCGCCCCGGACGCGGCCTGCGGGAAGAGCTCTCGCCCACTTCTCACGGTTTCCCGTTGCACACCAGAAACTCAGCAAGTAGCGTTACCCCTGTGGCAGGCGGCGAACGCCTGCGCGCGCCCGCTCACCGCGGTATGCAGGGTCACGAGGGAGGACCTGGACCAGCACGGATGAAGAAGCGGCTTCTCACCGTCCTGCTCGCCGCGGGCGTGCTCGTGAGCGCCGCCTTCACCGCGTGGACCATCCCGGCGGCCGCGCAGCAGCAGGTGCACGTGCAGCTGCCGACCGGCGAGATCGTGCCCGTCGACGTCCCGCCCGGCACCAACCCGAACGACATCCAGCTGCCGGGGCCCGTCGTCCAGCCGACCACTCCGGCGCCGACGACCCCGACGACCCCGACCGCCCCGGTCGCCCCGAAGCCCAAGCCGAAGCCCGCTCCGGAGACGACGCCGGCTCCGGCGCCCAAGGACCCCGAGCCCGACACCGGACCGAGCGCCGGCGGCGGCTCGCCGCAGGAGCGCAGCAGCTCGGGCCAGCGCGTCGAGCGCGACGAGGGCGACGGCGAGCGCAAGCTCAGCCGCCGCATCAAGGGTGAACCCGAGGATGAGACTTCGTCGGAGGAGCGCCGCGGCCGCCGCGCCCCGCTCCGCAACGACGACGGGACTCCTTCGCGCAGCAACCCCGGCTTCGTCGACGCACTTCCGGGTCCGTCGACCGCGACGGGTGTGCCGAACTTCATCATCCGGAAGTTCCGCGTGCCGCCGTTCCTGCTGCCGATCTACCAGGCCGCCGGCATCGAGTACGGAATCCGCTGGGAGATCCTCGCGGCGATCAACGAGATCGAGACCGACTACGGCCGCAACCTGAACGTATCCTCAGCGGGTGCGCTCGGCTGGATGCAGTTCATGCCGCCGACCTGGGCGGCCTACGGCGTCGACGCCAACAAGGACGGCCGCAAGGACCCGTACAACCCGGTCGACGCGATCTTCGCCGCGGCCCGCTACCTGAAGGCGGCCAACTACGAGAACGACGTGCGCGCCGCGATCTGGGCGTACAACCACGCCGACTGGTACGTCGACTCGGTGCTGCTCCGGGCGCGCCTGATCGCCGGAGTACCCGCCGACCTGATCGGCTCGCTCACCGGCCTCACCGAGGGCCGCTTCCCCGTATACGCGCGCGCGACGTATGCAGACGACCTCGCCGAGCAGGAGCTCCTCAAGCGCGTCCAGCGCGGCGAGAACGCCGCCCACGTGATCGAGTCGAGCGACGACCGGCGCAGCATCGACATCTTCTCCAAGGCCGGCGCACCCGTCGTGGCAGTCAACGACGGCGTCGTCAAGGCGGTCGGCCGCTCGAAGAAGCTCGGCCGCTACCTGGTGCTCCAGGACGTCTACGGCAACCGCTACACCTACGCGCACCTGGGCGAGGTCTCGAAGTACTACCCGGTGCCCAAGGCGGGCGCGGACAGCGGCCTCGTGCGCACCGCCAAGGCCGTGAAGGCCAACGGAGAGGACGACGCTGATCCGAGGCCGCGCACCCCCGCCTCGGCCGGCCGCCAGTTCGACGACTCCGACACGGCGCCCGAGCGCGACCGCGGCGCCGACATCGAGTCGCAGGACGCCACGCAGGCGTCCGCGCCGGTCAAGCAGCGCCTCTTCGCGCACCCGGACCTGCCCGGCGCGCGTGAGGCCGGCGGGCTCGAGCAGCAGCTCGAGATGCTGGCGCGCGAGGGCGGCAAGTTCGAGACCTACAAGAACTTCTTCTCGCGCCCGTTCGGGCTCGACCCGAGCAAGGTGCGCCTGCGCGCGCTCAAGAAGGGCTCGCAGGTGATCGGCGGAACGATCATCGGCCGCGTCGGCCAGACCGTCCCCGGCAAGGCCGCCCACCTCGACTTCGCGATCCGCCCCGCGGGCCGCGGCGCCCCGGTGATCGATCCGAAGCCGATCCTCGACGGCTGGAAGCTGCTCGAGGCCACCGCCGTCTACCGCGCCTCTGGCCGCAACGTCCTCCACGGGGACGACCCCGCCGGCGCGATGTCGATCGGCCAGATCCTGCTACTGCCGAAGCCGCTCCTCGAGAAGCGCGTCCTCTCCGACACGCGCATCGACATCTACGAGTGCGGCCGCGACGACATCCGCTCGGGCCAGGTCGACCGGCGCGTGCTCGCCACGCTCGCGTACCTCGCCGACTCCGGGCTCAAGCCGACGGTCACGTCGCTCAAGTGCGGCCACGGCTTCTACACCAGCTCGGGCAACGTCTCCCACCACTCCTCCGGCAACGCCGTCGACATCGCGATGATCAACGGCATCCCGGTGCTCGGGCACCAGGAGCCGGGCGGCGTGACCGAGCAGGCCGTGCGCAGGCTGATGCAGCTCCAGGGCACCATGGCGCCCGCTCAGATCATCTCGCTGTTCGAGATCGGCGGCGCGACCTTCGCGATGGCCGACCACCACGATCACATCCA
>CAWGZM010000005.1:0-85412 GCA_963827065.1 uncultured Thermoleophilaceae bacterium
CGTCGCCACGCTTGTGAAAGCCGGCCCTCCATTCCATCGGGACCGTGGCGACCGCGGGCTTGCTGTATGCGTCGTTCGGAAACCAGAAGCGCCGCTGACCGAGGATCGGCTTGCCCAGGTCGAGCGGCGGCTCGTGGTCCTTCATGTGCAGCAGCTCGTAGCCGAGGCAGTTCACGAACTCGTCGTCGAAGTGGTCGAGGTAGCCGCCGAGATCCCCGAGCTCGGGTACGGGAGCGATCAACTCGTCGACGTCGGTGACGACGACGACGTCGTAGCGGCTGATCAGGTCGTGCTGCAGGTCGCGGATCGTCTTCACCATCCAGAGGTGGTCGACGGTGCCGTGCTCTACCGGGATCCGCGTGAAGCCGTCTCCGTCGGTCGAGCCGTCGGTCGTCTGGTTGTCGAGGACGTAGATGTCCTGCGGCGCGAAGAAGCGGGAGTAGTAGCCGAGCCAGATCGGGAGGAAGACGGGCTCGTTGTGGACCATCGTGATGATCGCCCGGGTCTTGCGCGCGGGCGGCCTCCCACCGCGAGCCGCGTGACGCTCCGCCCGCTCGAGCGCGAGCTGCCGGCGAAGGTTCTGAAACCAGGCCGCCAGGGGATGCGCCGGGCTGTCCTGCGGCAGGAGAACGGGCACCGGCAGGCCGGCGCCTTCCTCAGACCGCGAGCGGGCCGTACTTCACCGGAATCGGGACGGGCCGAAGAACCAGTTCTCCACGGCATAGCGAGGTCTCGGCATGGACGGATCCGATCCCGTCTGATGGAGGAACAAGTCGTCGAAGAGAAGAGCATCGCCCGGCTCGAAGATCGGCCGGATGATCGGCTTGTCGCCCGCCGCCTTCTCCGCCATGGCCTGGGAGACCTGGATCGAGAGCACGGCTTCCTCGGTCTGCTGGGTCACGAGATAGTCGAGCCGGCGCGGCACCATGTCGAGACCCGGCGACTCGTCCCCGCAACGCGAGAGCGACAGCCACAGGTTCAGGGCACGCACGTCGCCCATGAAGCTCCCGTCCTGGTGCCATGCCCCTGCCACCGAAGGCTCGGCCTTGCGAAGCGTGGTCTTCTGGAGCGAGATCAAAGGCGGCTCGCCCAGGTAGCCCTCGACCAGTCGCGTTAGCCCGGCGGTCTCGAAGATGCCGATCATCTGCGCGGAGAGCTTCGGAGAATCGACGGCCAGCACACCGCCGCCTTCTCGGATCCAAGGACGCACGGTCAGCGCCTCCTCGTACTCCGCCGTACCGGGGAGGAACTCCTCGTAATAGCCAGGCTCGCGGCTCTCACCGTGCAGGGCCTTTTCGCGCTCCTCGAAGGCCCGGTCGATCTCGGCGCCGAAGCGCAAGGCCTCGTCGCGGTCCACGAGGCCCCTGACAAGCACGAATCCGTCGCGCAGGATCGCGGCCCGTACGACCTCTGAGGTGAGGTCCTCCGGCGCGAACTCGGGCAGCTCGCCGTCCTCGGGAAGCGCCGCGAAGTCGGGCTCCGGGTACTCCGGCCGATTGCCGCTCGACTCGAGTGCCCGGATGCCGGCGATGTGCCGCAGAGCCAGCAGACGGCGCTCGGCACCCCGCTCGGGAGACTCTCGATTCGATTCGGCGAGGCGTTCTATCTCGGCCCGCAGCTCGGCAGCCGAGCCTTGGAAGTCGTCGACCACCCCGGCGGGGCGATCGATCACCGCGGGGCCGTTGCCTGCCTGTTTATCAGCGCGCTTCCGCTTCCACATGGCGCGGCACGATACCAATGGCCCTTCGGGCTAGGACACGTCTTGAAATGAGCTCTGGGCGGCGTCCCGGAGCCGGTCCCGGTCGAAGTTCCAGTGGCCCGAGAAGTCCTTGCGCGTATAGGCGACGCTGGTCGGATCCTGACCCCAGTTCCATTCCTCGAAGGGGCCGAGGTAATAGCCCCCGAGGCCGACGCCGCTCCCCGAGCCGATCAGCCCCGGCGGCGTCGTCCCGAAGCGCTCCTGCCAGTAGGTCTCGGACCAGAACAGCGCGCAGTAGTCGGTGAGAACGAACTCGTCGATGAAGACGTATCCCTGGTCGGTCAGGTGCGGCCACAGGTATGTCACGCAATCGTCGAGGCTTGCCTGCCAGTCGACGTCCAGGAAGGCGAGGACGACCGGCTCGGTGTGGTTCGGGAGGGTCTCCTTGAACCAGCCCTTCCTGAAGCTGCAGCGCTCAATTGCCCCAAAGCGGCGCACGTTGTCCTTGACCACGTCGAGATCGGCCTTGAGCATCCCGGTCGCCTCGTCCTTTGCGTACAGGTCGTTGCCCTCGGGCGGCGGCAAGCCCTCGAAGGAGTCGTAGACGATCAGCTGCCGACCGACGATCTCGCACACGAGCGACAGGTTCGCGGTCGAGCCGCCGTACCAGCAGCCGCACTCGACGACGGCTCCCTTGACCTCGGGATCCATCTCGAGCAGCTTTGCCGCCATCGCGAGGTGAGCCTTGTAGGAGGTCCCTGTGGTGACCCCGCGCGTGGTCCGCCACATCCGGCGCGCGAGTCGGAACCGCTTCCTCCAGGTGAGCCCGTAGGCCGGATGGATCCTGGGGTTGTGGATCAGCAGGAAGAGAACGGTGGGGGGCAGCGTGAGAGTCGCCCACGCCTTCGCCAGCCGCACGCCGAGGTCCTGACCCCGCGGCAGACCGAGCGCCCGCCAAGCGCCTCGAAGCAATCGCTTGAGCAGCTCCGCCACCGGTCGGCGACCCTACCAGGGGGGATCATCGACGCCGCAGGGTCAGCACGAGCTGATGCAGATCGCCGACGAGCAGGTCCACATCCAGCAGCTCGAAGTCAGGCGCCCAGCGTTCGCGCACGTAGGGAAGCGTGACGACGGTCTCGCCGTAGGTCATCTCGCCGCCCTGGTACTGGAGATGTCCGGCGTCGGCCGGATGCGGAACGAAGAGGTAGCGCGGCTCGGAGACCGCCGCCTGCGGGTCCGGCTCCAGTGAGTCGAGCGCCGCGCGCATCAGCGGCGAGTGGCGGAGGTAGGCGGGCGGCCGGATCGTCAGGACGAGCACAGCGCCCGGCCGCAACGACTTGTGGAGCGCGCGCAGGCAGCCGGCATGCGCCGGCTCCGAGATGTGCGTGAAGACCGAGAATGAGAAAGCGAGGTCGAAGCTCTCCTCGAACGGAATGCGCTCCGGGACGAACGCCGAGGTGGCAAGCGTGGCGGGAACCCCTTCGCGCGGCAGACGTCGAGGATGCCCGCGACAGGGTCGCAGCCGTACAGGTTTCCGGGCTCTACGTCGCGCGCGAGATAGCGAGTGAGGCGGCCCCAGCCACATCCGAAGTCGAGGACGGTCGAGTCGGCCAGCGAGCGTTCCGAGTACGTCCGGTAGCGCTCGCGCAGCGTCGCGTAGAAGGCGTTGCTCTGAGCGGCCAGCGCAACGCCGCTGGTGCCGTTCCAGAGCTCCTGGAAGTCCGGCTCGGGGACGCCGGGCAGCAGTGCCTTGATGTTCGGGTACGCGTCGAACTCCTGTGTGAGGAGGAGCGCCCACAGGTCGTCGTCGAGGTCACGGAAGAGCGCAAAGCGCTCCGGGCGCATGTCGGCACAGGCGGCGTCGATGGCGCTCAGCTCGTCGTCGAAGAGCCGCAGCCAGAGGTCATGGCGAGGCGGATCGGCAGCGGCCGGCGACGCGGCGCTTGCTTTCAGCGACCGCGCCCGCCGGCCGACGGCACGCAGGGGCCTAGTCACGCTCGCCATCCTCCGCATCGCAGGCATGATGATGTACGGGCTTGCCATGGCCGACGCTCGCGCACCGCTCACCGCCGGCCCCGACGGCCGCCGCCGCTGCCCGTGGGGCGTCAGCTCGCCCGACTACGTCGCCTACCACGACGAGGAGTGGGGACGGCCGGTCACAGACGAGCGCGGCCTCTACGAGCGCATGGTGCTCGAGGGTTTCCAGTCTGGGCTCTCCTGGCTCACGATCCTGCGCAAGCGCGAGAACTTCAGACGGGCCTTCGCGAACTTCGACATCGAGACGGTCGCGGGCTTCGGCAAGCGCGACGTCAAGAGGCTCATGAACGACGCCGGCATCGTCCGCCACCGGGGGAAGATCGAGGCGGCGATCACGAACGCGCGGGCCGCGGCGGCGCTCGACGTCCCACTGGCGGAGCTCGTCTGGTCCTTCGCGCCCGCAAAGGCGAGGCGCGTGCCGCGCAGGCTCGAAGACCTGCCGCCGGTCACGGCTGAGTCGACGGCGCTCTCCAAGGAGCTGAAGAGGCGCGGCTTTCGCTTCGTCGGCCCGACGACGGCCTACGCGGCGATGCAGGCCTGCGGGCTGGTGAACGACCACTTGGCCGGCTGCTGGGTTCGGCAAGACGTCGAAGCCGAACGCGCGGCTGCGGTCGCCGCGAGCCCTCACCGGTAGCCGCGGGCGCTTCTGGTACAAGCCCGGCGTGGAGCCCCGTGCCGGCACGCCTCCGTTTCGCCCACTTCCGAGTAAGACGGACACAGCGGACTACGAGCCGAATTACCACACGACCGGGGCATTCATATCGGAGGCTCATTCGCGCGCTTCCGAGCTCGTGGCAGATGTGGACGGCTGGTTGCGCGAGGAGGACGCGCTCAAGCTGTACGAGCTCGCCTTCTGGGCGGCCGGCCCCATTCTGGAGGTGGGCACCTACCGCGGAAAGTCAGGCGTCCTGATGGCGACAGCGGCCCGCGATGCCGGATCGAGCGCGGTGGTGCTCTCCCTTGACACCGACAGCGAGGCTCAGGCGCAAGGCGGCGGCCGCCGCCCGCTCACACGGCGTCCAGGATCGCCTCTGGCCTGTGCTCGGCAGCGCGGCGGCCTTCTTTGCCGTGAATCCCGGGTTCGCACCCAGCCTCGTGTTTCTGGACGGTGATCACTCCTACGAGGGGGTGAGGCGCGATCTCGACACGCTCTCCAGTCATCTTCCGACCGGCAGCGCTGCTTTGCCTCCACGACTACTTCGATCCGCGAAACGAGAGCTCCGACTGCGCCGAGATCGACGTTCGCCGGGCTGCATCCACAAGCGCGCTGATTCGCGATTGCGATTTCTGCGGAGTCTTCGGCGCGTCAGCGGTCTTTCAACGCTCGACGGGCGGTCCGCCACACCCCGGGCCAGGTGCTTTCGACCTGCGGCGCTACGACACCATCCGTATGCAATACCGGCAGCGCGTCCGTACGCCTGTCGGCCGACTCGCACGGCGCCTGATGGCCGTTTCGAGGCGCTAGCACTATCCTCGCCCCGGGATGGATGAGCGCGCTCTCACCGAGCGCCTGATCACCTACGACACCTCCACCCTCGAAGGCATGCAGGCCGCGGCCGGCTTCGTGAAGGGCTGGCTCGAGGCGCGGGACGTCGAGGTGACGGGCACGACGCACAACGGACGCCCCGTGCTGGCGGCCAGCGTCGGCCCGCAGACCGGGCCGACGATCGTCCTGCACGGGCATCTCGACGTCGTGCCCGCGCGCCCCGAGCAGTTCACCCCGCGTGTCGAGGGCGATCGGCTCTACGGCCGCGGCGCCTATGACATGAAGGGCGGGCTCGCCGCGATGATGTGCGCGCTCCACGAGCTGAGCGTTGCGCAGGCCGCCGTGAAGGTCCACTTCGTCTGCGTGTCCGACGAGGAGTCCGAGGAGATCGAGCAGCGCGGCTCCGACCATCTCGTCGAGCAGGGCTACGTCGGCGACTTCGCGATCACGGGCGAGCCGACCAACATGCACATCGGCATTCAGGCCAAGGGCGTGCTGGCGATGCGACTCGAGGTCGCCGGCAAGGCGGCGCACGGCTCCACGCCCTGGCTGGGCGACAACGCCGTGCTGAAGGCGCTCGACGTGTTCCGTGCCATCGAAAGCATGCCGTTCGCGCGCGAGTCCTCCGATCTGTTCGACCGGCCCTCGATCAACCTCGGCCGCATCCTCGGCGGGGACGCCCTCAACAAGGTGCCCGACCAGTGCGTCATCGACGTCGACGTGCGCTACCTGCCGGGGCAGGACCACGAGGCGATCCTGCGCGCAGTGCAGGCGATCCCGGACACGCGCCTGGTGCAGGTCTTCCACAGGCGCCCGGTGATGGTCGAGCGTGAGAACCGGTTCGTGCAGGCGCTCGGCGAGGCGATCTCGCGGGTGGCGCCCCCGCAGAGCGAGCGGCTCGGCGTCGGGCGCGACGGCGCGTCGGACGCCATCTCGTTCATCGAGGCGGGCGTGCCGGCGGTGGAGTGCGGTCCGGCAGGAGACGGGCACCACGGCCCCGAAGAGTGGGTTTCGATCCGGTCCCTGGGCGAATATCGCAGGGCCCTGGTCGACTTCGTCACACTCCTACCCGCCCGACTCGAGGCCGACCAGGACGATCGCCGGCTTCGCATCGCCTGACCGATGGCGTTCGACGACATCCCCCGCCCCGGCCTCTGGAAGCGCCTGTTGGTCGGCGCCTTCATCGTGATCTTGGCGGCCGCGGGCGCGACCACCGTGGCCGCCTTCAACGAGGTCGACAAGGTGGTCGACGCGCTCAAGCTGGGGCCCGAGCTGCGCGTGAGCGAGAAGTCGCTCGCCGAGACCGACCCGGGCGAGCCGCAGACGCTCATGATCCTCGGCTCCGACAAGCGCCCCAAGAACAACGCCGAGGGCGCCGCGAGCGACGCGCGCTCGGACACGATCATGCTCGTTCGCCTGAACCCGGACAAGGAGGCGACGGCGATCATGTCGCTGCCGCGCGACCTCAAGGTCGAGATCCCGGGCTACGGCGTGGCGAAGATCAACGAGGCGTACCAGGCGGGCGGCCCGCAGCTGACGCTCGAGACCGTCAAGCAGCTCACCGGCCTGCCGATCAACCACGTCGTCAACGTCACCTTCAAGGGCTTCTGGCGGGCGGTGAACGCGATCGGCTGCGTCTACGCCGACATCGACCACGACTACTACAACGACAGCGCCGAGTACACGTTCATCGACATCGACGCCGGCTACCAGCGACTGTGCGCGCGCAAGGCGCTGCAGTACGTGCGCTTCCGCCACACCGACACCGACCTGGTCCGCTCGGCGCGCCAGCAGGACTTCCTGCGCCAGGCCAAGCAGCAGATCACCTACACGAAGCTGATCGACGAGCGCGAGCGGCTGATGAAGATCTTCGGCCGCAACACCTCGACGTCGGCGCGCCTGCGCTCGCGTGAGGAGGTGCTGCGCCTCCTGAAGCTCGCGCTCTTCTCCGCGGACCAGCCGATCCAGGAGATCCACTTCGAGGGTGCGATCGGGCCGAGCTTCGTGGAGGCAAGCAACGAGCAGGTGCAGAAGCTCGTCCAGCAGTTCCTGAACGTCGAGGACACGCCGGGCCCCCGCGGCGACGCGGAGCAGCGCGATCCGGGACCACGGAAGCGCCGCAAGCGCGGCTCCGCCAACGCCGCTTCGATCGGGCTCTTCGACGCCACCGCCCTCGGCGAGGATCAGGGCCTCCAGGCCGTCCAGGCCGGCGCCGGCGGCTCGCTGCCCGTCTTCTACCCGACGCTGCTGCTCAACTCCTCAGAGTTCGCCGACGCGCCGCGCGTCTACAAGCTGCGCGGCACCGACGGCAAGCGCTACGGCGCCTACCGGATGGTGATGCGCAAGTACAACGCGAACGGCGAGTACTACGGGCTGCAGGGCACCACCTGGCAGGACCCGCCGATCCTCGACGACCCGACCGAGACGCGCACCGTGGGCGGCCGCGAGTACGAGCTCCACTTCGCAGGCGACCGGCTTCGCCTGGTTGCGTGGCGCACGCCCAAGGCCGCCTACTGGATCTCGAACACGCTGCTCCAGACGCTCACCACGAAGCAGATGATGGGCATCGCGCGCTCGGTGCGCCGCTGCTGCTGAGCGGCTCCACTAGCCTGCTCGCCCGCATGGACGCCACACGCGAACCGATCGGGGTCATCGGGGTCGGCTGGGTCGGCCTCGTGACGGCTGCCTGCTTCGCGGAGCTCGGACACGAGGTCTGGGCGCGCGACATCGTGCCGGAGAAGGTCGAGTCGCTGAGCCGCGGGGAGGTGCCGATCCACGAGCCGGGCCTGCCGGAGCTGGTGGCGAAGAACGCCGAGCGGCTCCACTTCACGACCGACATGGAGCCGGTGCTCGAGAAGACCCGGCTCCTGTTCGTGTGCGTCGACACGCCGCCCACGTACTCGGGCGACGCCGACCTCTCGCGCGTCGAGGCGGTGCTCGAGGAGCTCGGCGACTCCCGCGACCATGCGCTCGTGATGAAGAGCACCGTGCCGGTCGGCACCGGGCGCTCGATCCAGCGCCGCCGCCCCGGCACGGGCTACGTCTCGAACCCCGAGTTCCTCAAGGAGGGCACGGCGGTCAAGGACTTCATGGAGCCGGACCGGGTCGTGGTCGGCGCCGACCAGGGCTCGGACGAGTTCGCGGAGCGCGTCGAGGCGCTGTACGCGCCGCTCGGCGCCAAGGTCCTGCGCGCCGACGTGGCGAGCGCCGAGATGATCAAGCTCGCCTCGAACGCCTTCCTGGCCACGAAGATCTCCTTCATCAACGAGATCGCCAACGTCTCCGAGGAGCTCGGCGCCGACGTCGTGACGGTGGCGGAGGGGATGGGCCTAGACGACCGCATCGGGCCGAGGTTCCTGCAGGCGGGCATCGGCTGGGGCGGCTCCTGCTTCCCGAAGGACGTCCAGGCCCTCAAGCAGCTCGCGGGCAACAGCGGCTACCACTTCCAGCTGCTCACGGCGGTCATCGAGGTCAACGAGCTTCAGAAGCGCCGCACCATCGGCAAGCTCCAGAAGCACCTCGGCTCGCTCGTCGGCAAGGAGATCGCGCTGCTCGGCGTCGCCTTCAAGCCGAACACCGACGACATCCGCGAGGCGACCAGTCTCGTGCTCTCCGGGCGGCTCGCCGGCGAGGGCGCACACGTGCGCGTGTACGACCCGGTCGCGGCCTCCAAGGCCGACGGCCTCCTCGCCGGCGCCCAGGTCGCGGACTCCGCGCTGGAAGCGGTCGACGGCGCGGACGCGGTCGTGCTCGTCACCGAGTGGCCGGAGTTCGCCGAGCTCGACTGGGGCGAGGTGAAGCGGAGGATGCGGACGCCGATCGTGATCGACGGCCGCAACTTCCTCGACCGCGACGGCCTGCGCGCCGCGGGCTTCACCTACGAGGGCATCGGGCGGTAGGTAGCGGAATGCAGGCACTCGTGCTGGCGGGCGGGGAGGGGACCCGGCTGCGCCCGCTCACGTACACGACGCCCAAGCCGGTGATGCCGCTCGCGGGACGTCCGTTCCTGTCGTTCATGCTCGATTGGCTGAACGGCCACGGCGTCGACGAGGTGATTCTGTCGTGCGGGTTCATGTCCGACGAGGTGCGCCAGGTGCTCGGCGACATCTACAACGGCATGCGCCTGCGCTACGTCGTGGAGGAGGAGCCGCTCGGGACCGCCGGCCCGGTCCGGCTCGCGTTCGACCATGGTGTGCTCGACGAGCAGCTTCTCGTCCTGAACGGCGATGTCCTCAGCGACATGGACCTGACGGCCGAGCTCGAGGTGCACGAGCGCACGGGCGCGCGGGTCACGCTTGCCCTACATGCGGTCGAGGACACCGAGAGCTACGGCGTGGTGCCGCTCGCCGGCGACGGCCAGGTCGAGGCCTTCCTCGAGAAGACGGAGGCGCCGCCGACCAACCTCGTCAACGCGGGCGCCTACGTGGTGGAGCGCGACGTGGTCGACGAGCTCATCCCCGCGGGACGGCCCGTGTCGTTCGAGCGAGAGGTGTTTCCCGCGCTCGTCGGGAAGGGTCTCTACGGGTTCGAGGCCGCCGGCTACTGGGTCGACATCGGGACACCCGAGCGCTACCTCGAGGCGACCTGGGACCTGCTCGCCGGGCGCGTCGCCTCGGAGCTGCCGCCGCGCGACGAGACCGGCTCGCTCGTCTACGAGAACTGCCTGCTGTCGGGCGCGCACATCGGGCCTCAGAGCGTGCTCGGGCGCCACTGCTCGGTCGGCACCGACGCGCGCGTCGAGCGCTCCGTTCTCCACGAGCGCGTGCACGTGGGCGCGGACGCCGCGATCATCGAGGCCGTGCTCGCCGAGCGCGTGCGCGTGGGCGAGCGGGCGCGCGTCGAGCCGGGTGCCACGGTGGGCGCCGGTGCCGTGATCGGGCAGGATGCCGTCATCGGCGCGGGCGCGAGAATAGATCCGGGCATGACCGTTCAGGCCGCGGAGCGAGTGTCTTGACCCTCGACCGGGCGACGATCGAGGCGGTCGACCGCAGCGGCATGCTCGGCGACGTCCTCGCCATGCCGCTCCAGCTCGGCGACGGGCTCTGGCGCGCCCAATCCGCGAATATCGGGCGGGCGGACAGCCTCGGTGGGCTCGTGGTCTGCGGCATGGGGGGCTCGGCAATCGGCGGCGACCTCGCGCTGGCGGCGCTCGGCGATCGCGCGACGAGGCCGATCTACGTCGTGCGCGGCTACGCGATCGAGTCCTGGACGCCGCCGGAGACGCTCGTCCTCTGCTCGAGCTACTCGGGTGAGACGGAGGAGGTGCTCGCCTGCTTCGAGGCAGCCGGGGCGGCCGGGGCACGGCGTGTCGTGCTCACTACGGGCGGCAGCCTGGCCGAGGCGGCCCGCGCCGAGGGCGTCCCCGTGATCGGCGTGCCGTCCGGCATGCAGCCGCGCGCCGCCGTCCTCTACGGGATCGTCGGCGCGCTCGAGTGCGCGACGGTCTGCGGCGCGGCGCCCTCGCTCCATTCCGAGATCGACACGGCATCGGCGCTGCTCGAGCGGCTCGTCGAGGAGTGGGGGCCGGACTCGCCCGACGACTCGCTGCCGAAGCAGCTCGCGCGGGAACTGCAGGGCAAGCTGCCCGTCATCCACGGAAGCGGCCCGACCGTGGCGGTGTCGCGGCGCTGGCACACCCAGCTGAACGAGAACGCGGAGAGCGCCGCCTTCTGGTCGGAGCTCCCGGAGGCCAACCACAACGAGATCTGCGGCTGGGAGCGCGGCACGAAGACGGCGCCGCTCGCGGCCGTCTTCCTGGAGGACCCCGACCAGCACCCGCGCATCGGGCGCCGCATGGAGCTGATGAGCCAGGAGGTCGAGCGCTCGGGGGCGCCCGCAATTCGCGTCAAGGCGCGCGGCGAGAGCCGGCTCGAGCGAGCCCTTTCGCTTGTCCTCCTCGGCGATCTGGTGAGCGTCTATCTGGCGGTGCTCGAGGGCGTCGACCCGACTCCCGTGAAGGCGATCGAGCGCCTCAAGCAAGCGCTCGACTAGCGCAGCCTCCAGCAAACCTTGACACGATCGTGGTAAGGTTGGCGGCGTCGCGATGAAGGGGCTCACGATCAACGAGGCCGCAGAGACGACCGGCTGGTCGCCTCGAATGCTGCGCTACATAGAGAGCGCCGGCCTGATCGAGCTCCCACGCACCCCGAAGGGCTACCGCATCTTCGGGCCGGGCGAGCTGCAGCGCCTGCGGACGCTGCGCGAGCTGCTCACCCGGTTCGACTGCGCGCTCTCAGACGTGGCGTTCGCCAAGCGGCTCGCCTCGGATCTGGACCTGAGGACGGCCGTCGACCGTTGGTTCGCCGAGCGGCCGGAGAAGCCGGCCGAGGTGGCCAGCGACGACTGGCTCTCCTGGGAGCAGCGCAAGCACGAGCGCCTTCTCGCGACACCCCCGACCCCGCAACCGATGGAGACCTCTGTCGCATGACCGTCACCGACGCCACTACAACCACCACCACCCCGGACTACAAGGTCGCGGACATCTCGCTCGCCGACTTCGGCCGCAAGGAGATCACGCTTGCAGAGCACGAGATGCCCGGCCTGATGGCCATGCGCGAGGAGTTCGGCGCTGCCCAGCCGCTCAAGGGCGCGCGCATCATGGGCTCGCTCCACATGACCGTTCAGACCGCGGTGCTGATCGAGACGCTCGTGGCGCTCGGGGCCGAGGTCCGCTGGGTCTCGTGCAACATCTTCTCGACGCAGGACCACGCCGCCGCTGCGATCGCGGCCGCCGGCATCCCGGTCTTCGCCTGGAAGGGCGAGACGCTCGAGGAGTACTGGTGGTGCACCGAGCAGGCGCTCAACTGGCCCGGCCACGACGGCCCCAACATGATCCTCGACGACGGCGGCGACGCCACGCTGCTCGTCCACAAGGGCGTCGAGTTCGAGAAGGCCGGCGCCGTGCCGGATCCGGAGTCGGCCGACTCCGAGGAGTTCCAGGTCGTGCTCCGGCTGCTGCAGCGCAACCTCGCCGAGGACCCGCAGAAGTGGACACGTGCCGCCGCCGAGCTGAAGGGCGTGACCGAGGAGACCACGACCGGCGTCCACCGGCTCTACGAGATGCAGCAGCAGGGCACGCTGCTGTTCCCGGCGATCAACGTCAACGACTCCGTCACCAAGTCGAAGTTCGACAACCTCTACGGCTGCCGCCACTCGCTGATCGACGGCATCAACCGCGCGACCGACGTGATGATCGCCGGCAAGAGCGCCGTGATCTGCGGCTACGGCGACGTCGGCAAGGGCTGCGCCCAGTCGCTGCGCGGGCAGGGCGCGCGCGTGCTCGTGACCGAGATCGACCCGATCTGCGCGCTGCAGGCCGCGATGGACGGCTACCAGGTGGTGCGCCTCGAGGACGTCGTCGAGAGCGGTGACATCTTCATCACCGCGACCGGCAACAAGGACGTGATCGGGGCCGCCGACATGCAGCGCATGAAGCACCAGGCGATCGTCGGCAACATCGGCCACTTCGACAACGAGATCGACATGGCCGGGCTCGCCCGCACCGAGGGCGTCGAGCGGATCAACATCAAGCCGCAGGTCGACGAGTGGCGCTTCGCGGACGGCCACTCGATCCTCGTGCTCTCCGAGGGCCGGCTGCTGAACCTCGGCAACGCGACCGGCCACCCGAGCTTCGTGATGTCGAACTCGTTCACGAACCAGACGATCGCCCAGGTCGAGCTGTTCACGAAGAACGACGACTACGAGAAGCTCGTCTACGTGCTTCCGAAGCACCTGGACGAGAAGGTCGCCCGCCTGCACCTCGACGCGCTCGGCGCCCGGCTCACCGAGCTGAGCCCCGAGCAGGCGGCCTACATCGGCGTTCCGGTCGAGGGCCCCTTCAAGAGCGACCATTACCGCTACTAAGCCCGACATAGCCGATCCGGAGCTCGCCCCCCAGGGGCGGGCCCGGGTCGACTGGGCGGAGGGCCAGATGCCGGTGCTGCGCTCGATCCGCGAGCGGTTCGCGGACTCGCAGCCGCTGGCGGGGGCGAAGGTCGCGGCCTGTCTCCACGTTACGGCGGAGACGGCCAACCTGATGAAGGCGCTCGCCGCGGGCGGGGCCGAGCCCGCCCTCTGCTCGGCCAACCCGCTGACCACGCAGGACGAGGTGGCGGCTGCGCTCGCCGAGGACGGCATCCCGGTGCTGGCGGCGCGCGGCGAGGACGTCGAGGCCTACGCGAAGCACGTCCACGCGCTCGCCGCATGGGAGCCGGACATCACGCTCGACGACGGCGCCGATCTGCTCGTCCTGCTCCACGAGCAGGGCAAGGCGGATGCGGTCCGTGGCGGCGCCGAGGAGACGACCACGGGCCTGCTGCGCCTGCGCCGGCTCGAGGCCGAGGGCCGGCTCGCCTGCCCGGTGATCGCAGTCAACGAGTCGCGCACCGAGCGCACCTTCAACGACCGTTACGGCACCGGCCAGTCCGCGCTCGACGGCATCCTGCGCGCCACCAACCTGCTGCTCGCGGGCCGCACGCTGGTGCTGTTCGGCTACGGCCCGACCGGCCGCGGCATCGCGCAGCGCGCCCGCGGCGCCGGCGCCGCCGTGATCGTCTGCGAGGTCGACCCGCTGAGCGCGCTCGAGGCGCGCATGGACGGCTTCGAGGTGATGACGGCGCTCGAGGCTGCCGAGCGCGGCGACCTCTTCGTGACCGTCACGGGCTCGCGCTCCGTCCTGCGGCGCGAGCACTTCGAGCGCATGAAGGACGGCGCGGTGCTCGCCAACGCCGGGCACTTCGACGTCGAGATCGACCTGGCCGACCTGAACGCTGTGGCGGACGGGCCGCGTGCGCCGGGTGCTGCCACTCGTCGACGAGTACCAGCTCGACGGCCGCCGCCTGCACCTGCTCGCGAGTGGCCGCGTCGTCAACCTCGCCGCCGGCGAGGGCCACCCGGCCGCGGTGATGGACATGAGCTTCGCCAACCTGGCGCTCGCAGTCGAGCACCTGGTGCTCGACGGAGAGCAGCTCGAGAAGCGCGTCCTCGACGTGCCGAAGGCGATCGACGAGGAGATCGCGCGCCTGAAGCTCGAGTCGCTCGGGGTGGAGATCGACTCGCTGACCGAGGAGCAGCAGGCCTACCTGAGCTCCTGGGGACCGGCCGCGCCGGCCTAGAGCACTTCGGCGATCAGCACGGCGGTGCCGAACACCGCGGCGACGACGGCGATGGCGCCGACGAGCTTCGGCGACGGGCCGCCGTGGATGCCCGTCTCGTGAACGACCGCGTGGCCCTTGCCGCGGGCGATCAGCCAGCGGTTGACCGGCAGCGCGAACAGGCCGGCGACAACCAGCGCCACCGACAGGGAGCCCCAGAAGAGCACGTCACCAACGCCCGCTTCCATGGCGCCCGGGATCGACAGCACGATGGCGTTGTCGACGATCTCCATGACGGCGATCGAGAGCGTGTCCGATGCCAGCGCGATCGGCACGACCGCGGACAGGGCCAGGCCCGCGCGCAGCAGCGGCAGGCTCGTGAGGCCGTAGCCGAAGAAGAACGCCAGGACCACGGCGAGCGCAATCGTCGCCAGGTCGGAGAAGCCGAGCGCGGTCCCGATGATCATGCCGAGCACCTCGCCGATGGCGCAACCGGTCAGGCAGTGGAGCGTCGCGGACAGCGCCACGCCTGTGAGCGCGCGGCCCGAGGCCGGCATCTCGTGATGAGCGTGAGTGTGTGAGGCGGCTTCCATCGGAAGAGGTGGGACACGTTAGCATACCCGGTAGGGGTATACTGACGCACATGGCTACCAGCACGAGCCCGCAGTCGAGGGGCTACACAGCATCCAAGGAGCAGCTCCTCACCCGCCTGAAGCGCATCGAGGGGCAGGTGCGCGGCATCGAGGGCATGGTCGAGGACGACCGCTACTGCATCGATGTGATCACACAGATCTCGGCGGTCCAGGCGGCGCTCGACAAGGTCGCTCTCGGACTGCTCGACGGGCACGCCCGGCACTGCGTGGTGGACGGGCACGCGAGCGGCTCCCCCGAGGAGCTCACCGACGAGCTGATGGCGGCGGTCGGGCGCCTGATGCGGCGCGGCTGACGCCGGCCTGAAACGCAAAACGGCCCGCCGCTTGCGCGACGGGCCGCTCAGGGGGAGGGACGTTCCCCGGGTTTCAGGCGATACGCGGCAGCAGGCCCCCGAAGCGACGACGCTCGACCCGGCGCTCGCCTCGGATCGCGTCGGCGCGGAAGCGCAGCAGCTCGACCAGGTCGCCGCTCGGCCGGAACGGGTCCGCGACCGCGGCGCCGCTCTCCACCTCGACCGCCGCCCAGAGCTCGGCGCCAACCTCGGCGACGAGCACGTCGCCGCGCGGCGCGGATGAGCTGTCGAGCGCTGCCAGCCGGTGCAGCGCGACGCCGTCGGAGCCCGAGGCCCTGCGGATTGTGAGTGTGGAGTTGGTCATGTCGTGTCCCCCTGGTGATTGTTTGATGCCTCTCGAATGATTGTGGCTGCCGGCGCCCATAAGTTCAAATTCGGAAAACTGTGACCTGCGATAAGCTCTCGTTATGCTCGATGTCAAGCAGCTGAGGGTGCTCAGGGCGGTCGCCGAGCACGGCTCGTTCTCCGCCGCCGCCGACGCGCTCTCCTACACCCAGCCCGCCGTCTCCCAGCAGATCGCCGCCCTCGAGAAGCAGTCGGGCGCCACGCTCGTCGACCGCGGCAGCCGCGGGGTGCGGCTGACCGACGCCGGCCGCGCGCTCGTCCAGCACGCCGACGTCGTGATCGCCCGGCTGGCGGCCGCCGAGGCCGAGCTCGAGGCGATCCGCGGCGTGCGCGGCGGCCGCGTGCGGCTGTCCTCGTTTCCGACCGCCGGCGCCTCGCTCCTGCCGCCCGCGGTCGCGCTCTTCACCCAGCGCTACCCGGACGTCGAGCTCAGCTTCGTCGAGGAGGAGCCCGAGGAGGCGGTCCAGATGCTGCGCGCCGCCGAGCTCGAGGTAGCGATCGCCTTCGAGTACAAGGAGCTCTCGCAGCCCGAGTTCGACCGGCTCTACGAGGGCGTCGAGCTGCGCCACCTGATCGACGACCCGATGTACATCGCCGTGCCGCACGACCACCCCGCCGCCCGCAAGCAGCGTGTGCGGCTCGAGGACTTCGCCGAGGACACCTGGATCCAGAACGACACGCGCGGCCCGTGCGGGCGCCTGCACCTGGCGGCCTGCGTCGGGGCGGGCTTCGAGCCGAAGATCGCCTACGAGTCGGACGACTACAACGTCGTGCAGGGCCTGATCGCGGCGGGCGTGGGGATCTCGCTGCTGCCCGCGCTCGCTTTGACGAACGTGCGTGAGGACATCGTCGTCCGCTCGCTGGGCCCGAAGGCGCCGACGCGCCGGATCGTGTCCGCCGTGATCGACGGGCGCTATCGCTCGCCCGCCACCGAGGCGATGCTCGCCATCCTCAGCGAGGTGGCCGGCCGCTTCGAGCTGCCGTCCGGGATGCCGCTCGCGGCCTGAGGGACCGCTCGCCCGCGCCTCCCCGTACTGGAGGCATGTTCACTCGCGCGCGCTTCACGAGCACCGCCGTCGTCGTCAGCGCGGCGCTCGCCGCACTGCTCTCCTCGCCGCCGGTGGCGGCCGCCGACGGCCTGCCCGTGGTCGGCATCGACGCCCGCCCCGTGTCCGCACCCGGCGCGAAGCTCGCCTACGTGACCCGGCGCGCCGGGCATGACACCGCCCTCGTGGTCATCGACGCCGACAGCGAGCGGAGGCTTCGGCGCGTGCTGCTCCCGGGCCGGCTGTCGGTACCCGCGGTCGCCTATGACGCAACGCCGAGCGGGATCACCGCGGACGGGGGCAAGCTGGTGCTGATCACCCCGCGCCGCGCCTACCCTCGCGCGTGGACGAGCTTCGCCATCGTCGACACACGGCGGCTCCGCATCCGCCGCACACTCCGCCTCCGCGGCGACTTCAGCTTCGACGCCATCTCGCCCGACGGACGGACGCTGTACCTGATCCACTACCCGGCCCCGACGGACATCCTCCGCTATGAGGTGCGCGCCTACGACCTGCGCGTGGGGAGGCTGCTGGCGAAGCCGATCGTGGACCCGCGCGAGCCCGGCGAGCGCATGAGCGGCCTGCCGGTCACGCGCGCCACGAGCACCGACGGGCGCTGGGAGTACACGCTCTACGACGGCCCCGAGTACCCCTTCGTCCACGCGCTCGACACCGTGCGCAAGCAGGCGTTCTGCATCGACCTGGACGGCCTCGGGCGGCCGCGCGGCAGCCTCTGGGGCGCGAAGCTCGAGCTGGGCGGTGGGGGTGGCGCGACGCTTGCGGTCGTCTTCGGCGACAGGGCGCTGGCGAGGATCGACACGCGCACGCTGCGCGTCTCCGGTTCCGGTCAGCCGAGGCGGGCCGCGCCGGCGGCGGCCGCCGAGCAGGCGGGCGTGCCCTGGCTGCTCGTTCTCGTGCCGACCGTCCTGCTGGCCGCAGCCGGATCACTCGCTGCGCGGGCGAGGACTCGAAGGCGCCGCGCTCGCGCCTGAGCGCTCAGGCGGCGAGGGCCGGCGTCTCGGCGGCGCGGGCGATGCGGCCCGTGGCGCCCTCGAGCGCGCCGGCGGAGAGGAGCGCCTTGGTCGCGTTCGCGACGAGGCGGCCGGTGAGGCCACCGCCGCCGCGCAGCGAGACCGAGGCGTTCAGCGCGGAGCCGCTGCTGGCCTGGGCGAGCTGGTAGTGGACGTCGAGGCCGATCGGGCCGTCGGCGCTCAGCTGCAGCCCGGCCTCGTCGGCGGCGTGGATTTCGACGTCGAACTCAACCGCCACGCCCGCCAGGCGGCCGGTCACGCGAGTGCGGGTGCCGGCGGACAGCCGGCGCCAGTCATCGACGTCGAAATCGACCGGCGCCCAATCCTGAATCCGGTCCGGATGCGTCAGCACCTCGAGCAGCTGCTCGGGCGTCGCGCTGGTGGTTGTCGTAGCGGTCCAGTTGCTCATCGCCGATCACGCGATCACATACAACCGTCCCGTCGAACCCTTGTGTGAGGTACTGGTCACACTTCGGTACCCGTTCCGCGCCGCCGAGACCTGCTAGGAAGCGCACATGGCCCAGGAGATTCAGATTCCCAATGCGGCTTCGACCGCGAAGATCCGCAACCCGCTCGGCGTGCTCGGCCTCGGCCTGATCACGCTTGGCATCTACCACTTCTTCTGGTGGTACTTCGCCAACCGCGAGATGGCCGACTACGGGCAGGCCAACGGGGTCGACCTGGGCGACAACCCGGTGCTGTCGGTGCTCGCCGTCACGCTCGGCGCGCTCCTCATCATCCCGCCGTTCGTCTCGCTGTGGCGCACGCTCAGGCGGGTCGAGCGGGCCCAGAATCATGCGCTCGGCTCGAACAACATCGGGGTTGTCCTCCTCTTCATCCTCGCCTTCATCCCGCTCGTCAACCTGGCGGTCCTCCCGATCATGCAGAGCAACCTGAACCAGGTGTGGGAGAGGGTCAGGGGGTCGGCGGCCTAGCTCAACTCATGGCCCCCCTCCGTCGATCCCGCCTTGTGGGTGGGGCCGGCTTTCCTTGGGCGTTTGTAGCCGGCGGCCGCTTGGACGCTCGAGGGGCGCCATTGGGAGCCGCCTCTGAGGGTTGGGATTCCTTCCTGGTTGAGCTTGTCGGCGATTGCTTGGAGAGTCATGCCTCTTGTGCGCATGTCGGCGATCCGTTGTTTCAGGTGGGGGACGTCTTCGACTGCTGGTCTGCCTGTCGTGGCGCGTTTGGCGCGTGCGGCGGCGAGGCCCTTGCGGGTCTGCTCGCCGATGCGCCTGCCTTCCCACTGGCCGACCGACATGAGCGTGCGGGCGGTGAGCTGACCGGACGGGGAGGCCGTGTCGAGCCTGTGGTCGATCGCGACGAGCCGGCACTCGTTGTCCGTCAGCCACTCCATGATCTGGCCGAGGTCGGCTGCTGAGCGGCTCAGCCGTTCCAGCTCTGAGACGACCAGGCAGGACGCCCTGCCTTCTGCCATGTGCTCGAGCGCGTACTGCATGCCGGGCCGCTCGAGCCCCTTCGGGTGGCCGTTCTCGACATCGCGTACGACGTGCTGGAGCTGCCAACCGCGTTCACGGCACAGCTGCTCGATCTGTGAGGCCTGCTCATCCAGCGCGGCCCGGTCATCCGCCTTCGGGACGCTCACATAGCCGATCGCGACCGGCCGCTCCCTGGGCCCCGTGGTGGTGACTGTGCCGCGCTCAGGCGGCGGTGCGGGTGCGAGTGAGCGCCCTGTTCCGGCGTCGGCCGGCCGCAGGCGGGTGTTACGGACGATGAGTCCGCCCAGCAGTGACCCAGCCGTCAGCGCGAGCGCAAGCAGCGCCAGCACCAGCATTAGCCCTGCCCCGCCATCGTTGTCGGTCGGGATGTCACCCGTGAGCGGGATGGACGTCGCCGCCCAGGATGCCCGTTCCAGCGCGGGCCGAAGCTCCAGGCGGTCCCGCCGCGCCTCGGCGCGCTGCGCCCGGGCGCGCTGTGACCGTTCGAACCGTGTCACCGCGGCGGTGGTGCGGGGCCCGTACAGCCCATCGAGTGGCCCCGGACGCATCCCGGCGCGCCGCAACCGCACCTGCACCGCACGCACGTCGAGCGAGCGTCCAAGCCCACGCCAGGTCGCCGGCCCGGCGACACCGTCGGTGCTCAGGCCTGTAGCGGCCTGGAACCGCAGCAGCGCGGCCTCGGTACGCGGGCCGAACAACCCGTCGATCGGCCCGGGCGCCCAGCCAAGCCGCCGCAGCACACGCTGCAGCGTCCGCACACGCTGTGCCTCGCTTCTCTGTGTCCCGAAGCCGTCGCCGCGGTCGAGCGGTGCGGCGTCGGCCAGCTTGGCCGGCTGCAATGCCGCTGTTGCGGCGCTCGCCACGCACGTGCCCGTACCCACGAGCAGGACCAGGGCAGCCGCAACGGCCCCCAATCCAACCCGCAAACCGGGCCTCCAATATTTCCGTTCCATCGTGGTCTCCTCATCGAGCAATCAGCCCCCGGCGCGTCCGGCGCCGGGGAGGTCCTGGTCAAAGCCCCGACGGGCTTAACCAGGCCGCTCGATGACGGCCACGAAGGCCTGCGGACGCCACGCGAAGGAAGACAGGCGCAAACGCGTGGAATGCCGCAGGCCGAAGGCCGCAAGCGAAACGAGAAGAGCGAAGAGAGCGCCCCCAGCGGCACCACCGAAACCGCCCGCGGCCGCGGACGACCCGGACGGGCTCGGGAGTGGCTGAGGGGTCGAGGGGCCGCTGCCATCGGCCGGATCAGGCGACCCGCCGCCGGCGGTGGCGCCCGTCAGGCCGGGCGCTGAGGACGGGGCCGTCAAGAACGACGCTGAGAGCGGACCCTCGAATGCGGGAAGCCCCGGGACCGGCGCGGCCGGCTGACCGGCGGGGCTCGAATCGGCAGCTGAGCCCGGCCCATCAAGGATCGGAGCCGACGCCGGCGGAACGACCGACACGGGACCCTGCGGAACCAGCGGCGCCGCCGGCGTACCAGGCAGCGGGGGCGGCTGTGACAGCGACGGCCGCGGAGGCAGCTGGCCAGTCACACCCTCCACCACCGGGCCCACCGGCGCGGTCAGATCCTCGACGACCGGTGCCAGCGGAGCGGTGATGTCCTCCACCACAGGCGCCAACGGGCCCGTCAGGTCCTCGATGACCGGCGTGAGCGGGGCGACCACGTTGCCGAGCACCGGCGCCAGTGGGGCGGTCAGGTCCTCGACGATCGGAGTCAGCGGGGCGGTGATGTTCTCGACGATCGGACTGAGCGGGGCGACCAGGTTGCCGAGCACCGGCGCCAGCGGGGCGGTCAGGTCCTCGACGATCGGGGTGAGCGGGGCGGTGATGTTCTCGACGATCGGCGTGAGCGGGGCGGTGATCGTTCTCGACGATCGGCGCCAGCGGGGCGGTGAGGTTCTCGACGATCGGCGTCAGCGGGGCGGTGAGGTCCTCGACGATCGGCGTCAGCGGGGCGGTGAGGTCTCAACGATCGGAGTTAGTGGCGCGGTCAGGTCCTCGATGATCGGCGTCAGCGGCTCGGTCACAGCGCCGACCACCGGGGCGAGCGGCTCGGTCAGGTTCTCGATGACCGGCGTCAGCGGCTCCGTGACATTCCCGAGCACCGGAGCCAGCGGCTCGGTCAGGTCCTCGACGATCGGACGATGAGCGGGGCGGTGACGTCCTCGACGATCGGAGTGAGCGGGGCGGTGAGGTCCTCGACGATCGGCGTCAGCGGCTCGGTCACATCGCCGACCACCGGGGCGAGCGGCTCGGTCAGGTTCTCGACGATCGGCGTCAGCGGCTCCGTGACATCCCCGAGCACCGGGGCGAGCGGCTCGGTGACGTCCTCGACGATCGGAGTGAGCGGGGCGGTGAGGTCCTCGACGATCGGCGTGAGCGGGTCGGTGAGGTCCTCGACGATCGGCGTCAGCGGCTCGGTGACGTCCTCGACGATCGGCGTGAGCGGCTCGGTCACATCGCCGAGCGCCGGGGCGACCGGCTCGGTGACGTCCTCGACGATCGGCGATCGAGCGGGCTCGGTCACATCGTCGAGCGACCGGGGCGACCGGCTCGGTCACGTCCTCGACGATCGGCGTCAGCGGCTCGGTCACATCGCCGAGCGCCGGGGCGACCGGCTCGGTCACGTCCTCGACGATCGGCGTCAGCGGCTCGGTCACATCGCCGAGCACCGGGACGACTGGCTCGGTGACATCCTCGACGACCGGCGTCAGCGGCTCGGTCACGTTCTCGACGATCGGCGTGACGGGCTCCGTCGCTTCCTCGACCACCGGAGCCACGGGCTCGGTCACGTCGCCGAGTACCGGAGTAATCGACTCGGTCGCTTCCTCGACGACCGGAGCCGCGGGCTCGGTCACGTTCGCGACCTCGGGAACCTGCGGGCCGCCGGAGCCGTCGACCGGTGGAGTAGACGGCACGCCCAGGTCCTCCACGACCGTGGTGACCTGAGCGGTCGTCTCCTCGACCACCGGCACTACCTGCTCGACGACCGGTGCCGCCGGAGCGGGCGCCGGGGCCGGCGGGTCCGCCGGAGCGGCCTGCTCGACGGCGGCGGGCGGCTCGGCCGGCTCGACCGGTGCCTCGGCAGCCGCCGGCTCGGCCGGAGCCGGGGGCGGCTCGACGGCGGCGGGCTCGACCGGGGCGGCCGGGGCCTCCGGGGCGGCCGGCTCAGAGGGAGCCGGGGGCGGCTCGACGGCAGCGAGGCTCCGGTGAGGCGGTCTCGACCACCTCGGCCACCGTCTCCGTGGCCTGCTCGACGACCGGGGGGTCGGCGACGGTGCGGATTGCGCCGGCGGCTCGGCTCGACCGCAGCCGGTCGAGGCGGTCTCGACCACCTCGGCCACCGTCTCCGTGGCCTGCTCGACGACCGGGGGCGTCGGCGACGGCGCGGATTGCGCCGGCGGCTCGGTCAGCTCCTCGACGACCGGCACCCCGGGCACCTGGGCGAGCGCGGATGCCGGTGCACACAACAGCGCCGCCAGGGCTATGAGGACGGCGGCGGCGCGCGCGCCGGCGAGTCGGAGAGGCTCTCTCCGTTGGCGCCGGGCTGTCTTCTGGGAGGTGCTCAAGGCCGCTTTGCACTGGGTTACGCGCGTGAACCTGCTCCAAGACTTCCCCCGATCAGCCCGATCACGCACATTTTTTACGCTTCGTACGCAACGGCGCCGGACGAAGTTTTCCCGCTATTTGCGGTTTTTCGGAAGCGAGATCAGCTTCGGGAGAGGACCAGGCTGTAGTCAACCCAGCGGTCGTCGGCCTCTCCGCCGATGCGGTCGTAGACCTTCCGCGCGCGCTCGTTGTCGCGCGCCGTCTGCCAGTCGAGCGAGGTGGCCGCGTGCTCCCGCGCCCGCTCGGCACAGGCGGCGATCAGCGCGTCGGCGGTGCCGCCGCCGCGTGCATCCGGGCTCACGAACAGGTCGTTCATCACGGCGATCCGGGAGGCGCTGAGCGTCGACCAGGTCCAGAAGACGGTGGCGAATCCGATCGCCCGCCCGTCCTCGTCGCGGGCGATCAGCTGCACGCCGTCCTGCTCGGGGCTCGCGATCAGCTCTCGCGAGAGGCCGAGCAGCTCCTCGTCGGACGGGTTCACCTCGTAGAAGTCGCAGTAGCCGCGCATGAGCGGCAGTAGCTCGGGTAGATCGGCCTCAGTGACGGTCGCTATCACGGCGTGGACGGTACCGCCCGGCGAGCCCGAGCCGCTTTAGGATCGCGGCCGTGAGCAAGGCGACCGACAAGATGCGCGCCGAGGGGCTGCCGGAGATCGCAATCGAGACGTTCGCGCGCTACGAGGAGCGCCTGCGCGCGGGTGAGCAGGGTCTTATTCCGGAGCGCGAGATCGAGCCGCTCGACGACGTTCCGCCCCTGTCCGAGCTGGGCGAAGGTGACCCATCGGCGATCGAGCGCGTCGTCGTGCTCAAGCTGAACGGCGGGCTCGGCACGAGCATGGGGATGACGAAGGCCAAGTCGCTGCTCGAGGTGAAGGACGGCCACACCTTCCTCGACGTGATCGCCCGCCAGATACTGCACCTGCGCGAGCGGCGCGGTGCGGGCATCCCGCTGCTCCTCATGAACAGCTTCGCGACGCGTGACGACACGCTTGCGGCGCTCGAGCGCTATCCCAAACTCAAGGTGGACGACCTCCCGCTCGACTTCCTCCAGGGCAAGGTGCCGAAGCTGCTTGCGGACAGCTTCGACCCCGCCGAATGGCCCGACGACCCGGCGCTCGAGTGGGCGCCCCCCGGCCACGGAGACGTCTTCGCCTCACTCGCCGCGACGGGCCTGCTCGGAGAGCTGCTCGAGCACGGCTACGAGTACCTCTTCCTCTCGAACTCGGACAACCTGGGCGCGACCCTCGAGCCGACGATCCTCGGTTGGCTGGCGGCCGAGGGCCTGCCGTTCGTGTCCGAGGTCGTCGACCGCACCGAGAGCGACCGCAAGGGCGGCCACCTGGCACGCCGGCGTTCGGACGGCGGCCTGCTGCTGCGCGAGACGGCTCAGGTCCCCGACGAGGATCAGGAGGCGTTCGAGGACATCAGCGTCCACCGCTACTTCAACGCCAACAACATCTGGGTGAGCCTCCGAGCGCTCGACGAGAAGCTCCGGGAGGGCGGCGGCGTGCTCGAGCTGCCGATGATCGTCAACCGCAAGACGGTCGACCCGACGGACCCGTCCTCGCCCGAGGTAGTTCAGCTCGAGACGGCGATGGGGGCCGCCATCGGGGTCTTCGAGGGTGCGGGCGCCGTGCACGTGCCGCGCGACCGCTTCGTGCCGGTCAAGAAGGCGAATGACCTGCTCGTGGTGCGCTCGGACGCCTACGCCCTGCACGACGACTGGACGGTGCGGCTCGTCCCCCAGCGCGAGGGGATGCCGCCTCACGTCGAGCTCGACACCGACTACTACAAGCTGATCCGGGACTTCGAGGAGCGCTTCGCCCAAGGGCCGCCGTCACTGGCAGCCTGCCGCCGCCTCGAGGTGATCGGCGACGTGAGCTTCGGGCGCGACGTCGTGGTACGCGGAAGCGTGCGGGTGGAGGGCCCGCGCCGCGTAGAGGACGGCGAGGTGCTCGAGGGCTAGCCGCCGTGCGCGAGGGCACGGGCTGGGCCCCGGGCCGCAGCGACTAGCTTCTCGCAGCCTCGAGCCGCTCGCGCCTGCGCTCCTCCTCCTCGGACTGGCTCAGCATGCGCACGAACAGGACGACGAGCACGAGCACCAGCGTCATCGACTGCTCGACCATCATGATCACGCCGCCGACGTTCTGGTCCTCGGTCGGGCTGAGCCCCCAGATCCGCGGAAGCGTCTCGTAGTAGGGATAGAAGGGCGTCGACGCCCATGCGAGATACAGGCCGAGCGCCGCGAGGCCGCCCTTCGCGGCCGCGATGTAGGCGACGGGCTGCATCCCGGTCATGCGCCGCCGCATGGGAACGGGCTGGATCAGCGCCCACCAGAGCGCCACGCCGGCCGCGAAGAAGCAGAGGTGCTCGAGTACGTGGAGCGGCGCGCTCTTCACGGCGGCGTCGTAGAGCGCCGGCACGTGCCAGAGGTACATGAGCGCGAGCCAGAGGACGAGCCCCGTCACGGGGTTGGCGAGTGGGCCGAGCGCCCGCTCGACCCGCATGAGCCGGCGCGTGGCGGGGCGCATGATCACGCGCGAGAGCGCGAGCAGCAGCAGCAGCGGCGCTATGTCGCCGAGCAGCACGTGCTGAAGCATGTGCGCGGAGAAGAGGTAGTCCTCGCCGAGCCTGTCGAGCGGGGACACGAGCGCGATCAGGAGCGCTATCGCCGCGCCGGTGAACGCGAGCGCCTCCTTGAGGCCCGCGCCGCGGCCGGCGGCTTCGCGGCGCGCCGCCCGGAAGCGCCATATGTAGATGCCCGCGAACAGCGCCAGCGGCGCCAGCACGGCGGGGTCGGGCAGCCAGTGCAGCTGGGGGTGATCCACTTGTCGCGAGATTGTCGCAGTGGGGTGCCCACACGTAACACGGATCGCGCAAAGCTCCGGTGCGTGCTCGTACCACCCCTCTGTTGGGCCTGCAGCGGGCCCGCCCACAGGCGGGAGCCGCTCTGCCTCGGCTGCCGCCGGCTGCTGCGGCGCCTGCCGGCCGCCCCCGTGCGGGTCGGCTCTGTCAGCGCCTGGGCGCCGGTCGGGTACGAGGGCCCGGCGCGGGCGCTCGTGCGCGCGCTCAAGTTCCGCGGGGCGGTGGCGCTGGCCGAAGCGATGGCGGCCCAGATCGCCGCGAACGCGCCGCCGGGGTTGATCCGCGAAGAGGCGGCGCTGGTCCCGGTGCCGCTGCACCCTCGCCGGCGGCGGCGACGCGGGTTCAACCAGGCGCGCGAGCTCGCCGGCGCGCTCTCGAGGCGGACGGGGCTGGCGCTCGAGGACTGCCTCGAGCGGGCCGGCCCGGGCCACACCCAGGTCGGACGCGGGCGAAGCGAGCGCCGCGCCGGGCCCGCCGACGGTGTGCGCACGGGGGCGGGACCGGTGCCGCGGCGGGCCGTGCTGGTGGACGACGTCGTCACAACCGGAGGCACCCTGGGCGCCTGCGCGGAGGCGCTGCGGGCCGCCGGTTGCAGGGAGGTCGTGGCGGTCGCGTTCGCGCGCACGCTCGGAAGGTGAGCCCATGCTGCGCAAACTTCCGACTCTCCCCCTGGAAAGCCGAGTACGTGCTCTCTACCATCGGCATCCCGACCACCCCAGGAGGGCAGATGCGCATCCAGGTGAAGGGCCGCAACGGCGCCAATGTCGACGAGGAGCTCGTTTCCAAGTTGGAGAAGAAGCTCGCGAAGATCGGTCGCCAGGTCTCACCCCTTGCCGTCCTGGACGTCGAGCTGAGCGAGGAGCGCAACCCCGCCATCCGGGACTCGCAGGTCGCCGAGGCCACCCTTCACCTCAAGGGGACGACCCTGCGGGCGAGCAAGAGCTCGACCGACATGGGTCACTCGATCAACCTGATGGCGGACGACCTCGCGCGTCAGGTCAAGAAGCACCGCGACAAGCGCCGCGGGCGCCGAGAGGCCCAGAAGGCAGGCCAGCAGCCACACCCCGCCTGACCGGCCTCCGCGCGGCTTCCCGAGCGGGATCGGAGGCCCCGCGAGCCTTGCTACCGTAGCTCGAATGTCCATCCTCGACCGCGCACTGCGCGTAGGCGAATCGAAGAAGTTCAAGCTCTTCGAGCGAAACGTCGCGCGCATCAACGACTTCGAGCCGGAGCTCGAGCTCGAGTCCGACGAGGAGCTGCGCCAGCGCTATCAGGCGCTGCGCGAGCGGCACCTCGCCGGCGAACCGCTCGAGGAGCTGCTGTACGAGTCGTTTGCGCTCACGCGCGAGGCCGGCAAGCGCGCCCTCGGGCAGCGCCACTTCGACGTCCAGCTGATCGGCGGCATGGTGCTGCACGACGGCTCGATCGCGGAGATGAAGACCGGTGAGGGCAAGACGCTCACGGCGACCCTGCCGATCGTGCTGAACGGGCTCGCCTCGCGCGACGAGAACGGCCACCCGGTCCGCGGCAAGGGCGTCCACCTGGTCACGGTCAACGACTATCTCGCCCGCCGCGACGCCAATTGGATGAAGCCGATCTACGACCTGCTGGGCGTGACCGTCGGGGCGATCCAGTCGGGGATGAACGAGATCGACAAGCAGGAGGCCTACTCGCGCGACGTCGTCTACGGGACGAACTCGGAGTTCGGCTTCGACTACCTGCGCGACAACCTCGCCGTCGAGATGCGGGCCAAGGCCCAGCGCGGCCACGGCTTCGGGATCGTCGACGAGGTCGACAACATCCTGATCGACGAGGCGCGCACGCCGCTGATCATCTCGGGCCAGCCAGAGCAGGCGGCGGACCTCTACTACAAGTTCGCGAAGCTGGCGCGGATCATGGAGGCCGGCAAGAAGCCGGAGACGCTCGAGGCAAAGTCGAGGGACTGGACCGCGGACTTCGACTTCGAGCCCGACGAGAAGCACAAGACGGTGGCCGTGACAGAGCGCGGCGTCGAGAAGGCCGAGAAGTTCCTGGGCATCGACAACCTCTATCGCGCCGACACCGGGAACCTCGTCAACCACCTGCAGCAGGCGCTGAAGGCCGAGGAGCTCTACAAGAAGGACGTCGACTACGCCGTCATCGACGGCGAGGTCAAGATCATCGACGAGTTCACCGGCCGCATCCTCGAGGGCCGGCGCTGGTCTGAGGGCCTGCACCAGGCCGTCGAGGCGAAGGAGGACGTGGCGATCCAGGAGGAGTCCCAGACAGTCGCCACGATCACCTACCAGAACTACTTCCGCCGCTACGACAAGCTCGCCGGCATGACCGGCACGGCCCTCACCGAGGCCACCGAGTTCATGAAGATCTACGACCTCCAGGTGGTCGAGATCCCGACGAACCGGCCGATGGTCCGCAACGACGAGAACGACCAGATCTACAAGACGAAGGACGGCAAGTGGGTCGCCGTCGCCGACGAGATCGCGGACCGCAACCAGACCGGCCAGCCCGTGCTCGTCGGAACCATCTCCGTCGAGGTCTCCGAGCTGCTGTCCGCTGAGCTCCAGAGGCGCGGCATCAAGCACTCGGTCCTGAACGCGAAGCCCGAGCACGCCGAGCGCGAGGGGGAGACGATCGCCGAGGCGGGCCGCCCGTTTGCGGTCACGATCGCCACCAACATGGCGGGCCGCGGCGTCGACATCAAGCTCGGCGGCAACGAGGAGCACCTGACCCAGCAAGAGCTGACAAAGCGGGGCCTGCAGCCGGGCACGGACGAGTGGGACAAGGCCTGGGACGAGCACTTCCCGCAGATGGAGGCGCAGGTCGTCGAGGACCGCCAGAAGGTCTTCGATTCGGGCGGGCTCTTTATATGCGGAACCGAGCGCCACGAGTCGCGCCGGATCGACAACCAGCTCCGCGGCCGTTCGGGCCGCCAGGGGGACCCGGGGGAGTCGCGCTTCTACCTGTCGGCCGAGGACGACCTCGTGCGCCTGTTCGCGGGCGACCGCATCTACAAGATCCTCGACAACAAGTTCCTCGCCCAGGCGGATGACGAGGGCAACGAGCTCCCGATCGAGCACAAGATGCTCTCGAAGCAGATCGAGGGCGCACAGAAGAAGGTCGAGGAGCAGAACTTCCTGATCCGCAAGCGCGTCCTCGAGTACGACGACGTGATGAACCAGCAGCGCGAGATCATCTACGAGTACCGCGACCAGATCCTCGAGGGCGAGGACATGTCCGACGTCGCGCGCACTCAGATCGCCGACGCTATCGAGCGGATCGTGCGCGAGTACACCGAGGGCGACTACCAGGAAGACTGGGACCTCGAGGCGCTGTTCACGCAGCTCGAGCAGATCTACCCGGTCTCCTACGAGCTCGACGACGTCAAGGAGGGCGCCGACCGCGAGTCGCTCGTGGAGGATCTCCGCAAGGACGTGGTGGACGCCTACGACGAGCGCGAGGAGGACCTCGGCGACGAGCTGATGCGCGCGCTCGAGCGCTTCATGCTGCTCCAGATCATCGACGAGCGCTGGCGCGAGCACCTGCACGACATGGACTACCTGCGCGAGGGCATCCACCTGCGCGGGTTCGCCCAGATCGACCCGCTGGTGGCCTACAAGAACGAGGGCTTCGAGATGTTCACGGGGCTCATGAACAACATCTGGGACGAGTTCGCCCGCTACGTGTTCAACGTCGAGATCGAGGTTCAGGAGCCCCAGCAGCAGCAGGCGCCGGCGCAGCAGCAGGGCGGTCCTAACTGGGGCTTCGGCGGGAACAGCTCGCAGACCAGCCGCCTCACCACCTCAGGGGGCCACTCCGCTGCCGGCCGCGACGCGATCGCCGCCGCGGCGGGAACCGCTGTCCCGGCGGGCGTCTCGGAGGCCGCGGAGATGGCCGGCGACGAGGTCTCCGCGTCGATCCCGATCGTGGAGACGCGTCGGCTCGACGAGCACGAGAAGATCGGCCGCAACGACCCGTGCTGGTGCGGCTCCGGCAAGAAGTTCAAGAAGTGCCATGGCGCATAGCGACGCCAGTGGCCTCCGCGACCAGCTGAAGCTGCTCGCGGACTACCTTTGACCCGCCTGCTCTAGAGGCTCGCCTCGGCGAGCTCGAGGACGAGATGGGAGCGCCCGGCTTCTGGGACGACCAGGAGCGGGCGAGCTCGGTGTCGGCGGAGCACGCCGCGCGGTCGCGGCGGCTCGAGACGTTTCGCTCGCTCGAGCGGGACATCGAGGACCTCGAGGCGCTCGAGGAGATGGCGCAGGAGGACGAGTCGATCGCGGCCGAGCTCGAGGAGCAGCGTGACTCGATCGTCGCCCGCCTCGGGCAGCTCGAGGAGGCCCGTCTGTTCAGCGGCGAGTACGACTCCGGCGACGCCGTCGTGACCGTCAACGCCGGCGCCGGCGGGACCGACTCGCAGGACTGGGGGGAGATGCTCTTGCGCATGGAGATGCGCTGGGCCGAGCGGCGCGGCATGAAGGTCGAGCTGAAGGAGGTCTCACCGGGGGAGGAGGCGGGCATCAAGTCGGCCTCGTTCATCGCCCGCGGGGAGAACGCCTACGGGCTCTTCTCAGCCGAGAAGGGCGTCCACCGGCTCGTTCGCATCTCGCCGTTCGACTCGCAATCACGCCGCCACACCGCCTTCGCCGGGTTGGAGGTGGCGCCGCTCGTGGAGGACTCCGTCGATATCGAGATCGAGCCGGACGACATCCAGATCGACACCTACCGGGCCTCAGGCGCGGGCGGCCAGCACGTGAACAAGACCGACTCGGCGGTGCGCATCACCCACCGCCCCAGCGGCATCGTCGTGCAGTGCCAGAACGAGCGCTCTCAGTCGTCGAACCGCGACACAGCGATGAAGATGCTGCGCGCGAAACTGATCGAGCTCGAGGAGCGCAGGCGCCAGGAGGCGCTCGCGAAGGAGAGGGGTGAGGCCCAGGACGTCGGCTGGGGCTCCCAGATCCGCAGCTACGTCCTCCACCCGTACACGATGGTCAAGGATCACCGCACGAACGTCGAGGCGGGCAACGCCCAGGGCGTGCTCGACGGCGACCTCGACGAGTTCGTGCGAGCGGAGCTGTTGCGGCGCGCGGGGAACGGCGCGGCGCCGTAGTCGGCCCGTGCCGGCCCGGCCGCAGCTCGAGACCGGGGCGACGATCGCATGCGTCGCGCCCGCGTCGCCCGCCTTCGACCGTGAGCTCGTGGGCGTCGGCCTCAGGGCGCTCGAGGCGCACGGATATCGCCCGCTATCTCCGGCGGACCGCCGCGACGGCTATCTCGCAGGGAGCGCAGAGGAGCGCGCCACCGAGCTCGAGGCAGCGTTCGCAGACCAGGCGGTGGACGCCGTGATGTGCGTGCGCGGTGGATACGGGTCCGGTCAGCTGCTGCCGCTGATCGACCTCGAGCGGATCGCCGCGAGCGGCAAGCCGCTCATCGGCATGTCCGACATCACCCATCTGCTGGTCCCGCTGTCGGCGGCCGGGGCGTCGTGCCTGTGGGGACCGATGCTGGTGACGCATGCGACCGCTAGCGAGTACGCGGCCTCCTCCTTCCGGGAGGCGCTCAGCGGCCGCCCCTACACCGTCGACGCCCCGGCCGCCACGGCGGTCACGATCGTGCCGGGGCAGGCACGGGCGCCGCTCACGGGCGGCACGACCTCGATCCTCTGCGCCACGCTGGGGACGCCGTGGGAGCTCGATACGGAGGGGCGCCTGCTGTTGCTCGAGGACGTCGGTGAGGAGCCGTACCGGATCGACCGGCTGCTCACCCAGCTGAGCCAGGCCGGGAAGCTGGATGGCGCTGTGGGCTTCGTCGTCTCGGAGCACGAGCGTTGCTCCCCGGCGCGGCCCGACCGCTCGCAAACGCTGATGCAGGTGCTGCGCCGCCACCTGGAGCCGCTCGCCAAGCCCTGTCTGTACGGGCTGCCGCTGGGCCACGGCGAGCACCTGGCGAGCGTGCCGTTCGGCGTTCCGATCGTGCTCGACGCGGACGAGCGGGTCCTGCGCTGCTGAGCGCGGACCGCTAGGAATCCTCCTCCTCGACCGCACGCAGCCGGCCCTCGCGCGGCTCCTCGAGCTCCTCGAGGACACCGAGCAGCTGGCCAACGCGGCAGACGAGCAGGCGCTCCTCCTCGACCTCCACCCAGACGCCCGCGGAGGCCGGGAACACGACGTGATCGCCGGGCCGCACGGGCATCTTCACCCCGACCGATCCCCACCAGTCGAGCCCGGGGCCGACCGCCAGCACGATGCCGTGCTGGGGCGGCGTCTGGTGCTCGCCGGGCGGCAGGACGAGCCCCGAGCGCCGGATTCGGTCGGGCTCGAGCTCCTTGATCACGATCTGGTCGAAGATCGGGCGCAGCTGCTGCTTCACGGCGCCCAACGATAGAAGGGAGCCGTCCCTAGGATTGAGGGATGGCCGAGCGTTCGCCGGATCCGCGCACTCCTCCGCCGCCCCAGGCGAGCAAGGACAAGCCGGGCTGGCGGGTGGCCCCGGCGCCCGACGGACGCGGAGGCAAGCAGGAGCGGCAGCCGATGATTCCGTGGAGCCCGCGCCGCTTCATCGTCATCCTGATCGGGCTGTTCGTGCTCAACTGGGCGCTCGTCCAGGTCTTCGCGCCGGCCGAGAAGGAGATCCGCGTGCCGTACACGCCGACCTTCCTGAACCAGCTGCGCGACAGCAACGTCAAGGAGATCTCGTCGACGGGGGAGACGCTCCAGGGTGAGTTCAAGAAGGACGTCTCGTACGGGGGCGAGAAGGCGAAGCGGTTCAAGACCGAGATTCCCACCTTCGCCGACGAGGAGCAGCTCTCCAGCCTGCTCGAGGAACGGGACGTCGTCGTCAACGCGAAGCCGCCCGGCGACCGCTCCCTGCTCGAGACGATCCTGTTCAGCTTCGGCCCGACGATCCTGCTCGTCGCGCTGTTCATCTTCCTGTTCCGCCGCGCCGCGGCGGCAGGCGGTGGCGGCGGCGTGCTCGGCCAGTTCGGCCGCTCGCGCGCGAAGCGCGTGGAGGCGGAGACCCAGACGGTTACGTTCGAGGATGTCGCCGGCATCGACGAGGCTGAGAACGAGCTCGTCGAGGTGGTCGACTTCCTGCGCCACCCCGAGAAGTACCAGAAGCTCGGCGCGCGCATCCCGCGCGGCGTCCTGCTGTCGGGGCCGCCCGGCACCGGCAAGACTCTGCTCGCGCGAGCCGTTGCGGGTGAGGCGGGCGTGCCGTTCTTCTCGGCGTCGGCGTCGGAGTTCATCGAGGCGATAGTCGGCATCGGGGCGTCGCGCGTGCGCGATCTCTTCCAGCAGGCCAAGGAGGCCGCGCCGGCGATCATCTTCGTCGACGAGCTCGACGCGATCGGGCGCGCCCGCGGCGGCAGTGGCGGCTCGCTCGGCGGCCACGACGAGCGCGAGCAGACGCTCAACCAGATCCTCACCGAGATGGACGGCTTCGACTCGAGCGACAGCGTGATCGTCCTTGGCGCCACCAACCGCCCCGACGTGCTCGACCCGGCGCTGTTGCGCCCCGGCCGCTTCGACCGCCGCGTCGCGGTGCAGCCGCCCGACTCGAAGGGCCGCGAGCAGATCCTGCGCGTGCACACCCGCTCGGTGCCGCTCGCCGACGACGTCGACCTCGAGCGGCTGGCCTCGACGTCCACCGGCATGGTGGGCGCGGACCTCGCCAACCTCGTGAACGAGGCGGCGCTGCTGGCGGCGCGGCGGGGCCACGACAAGGTCCGCGCTCGCCGACTTCACCGACGCGCTCGAGAAGATCGTGCTCGGCGCGGAGCGCAAGATCGTCCTCAGCGAGGACGACCGCCGCCGGATCGCCTACCACGAGGGCGGCCACGCGATCGTCGGCATGCTGACCCCCGGCGCCGACCCCGTCCGCAAGGTGTCGATCATCCCGCGCGGCCAGGCGCTCGGCGTGACGCTCTCGACGCCCGACGACGACCGCTTCAACCTATCCGAGGCGGAGCTGCGCGCGAAGATCCGGGTCGCGCTCGGCGGCCGCATCGCCGAGGAGGTCGTGTTCGGCGACATCACGACCGGCGCCGAGTCGGACATCCAGCAGGTCACCGCGATCGCCCGCGGCATGGTCGAGCGCTGGGGGATGAGCGAGAAGGTCGGTTTCCTGACCGTGGCCCCGCAGAACGGCCGCAGCCCGCTCCTGCCCGGAGCGGAGCCCGTCTCCGAGGCGACCCAGGAGCTGATCGACTCCGAGGTGCGCCGCATCGTCGATGAGGAGCACGAGACGACCACGAGGGTGGTCTCGATCAACCGCGAGCGCCTCGACCACCTCGCCGAGGCGCTGCTCGAGCGCGAGACGCTCGACGAGGTCGACGCATACGCCGTGGCGGGCATCGACCGCCGCGGCGCCCCGGCGCCGGTGTAGCGCGGCGCGCCCGTTCCTCTCCTGCCCGGAGAGGAGGATCAGTCGTGCTTGACATGTGACCAAAAGGTCACCTATAATGCGAGGAGTGACCGACGACGACCGTGTCTTCAAGGCGCTGGCGGACCCCACCCGGCGCCACCTGCTCGACAGGCTCTTCACGCGTGACGGCCGCACGCTGACGGAGCTCGAGTCCGAGCTCGAGATGACGCGCTTCGGCGTGATGAAGCACCTGCGCGTGCTCGAGGACGCCGACCTCGTCGTCACGCGGAAGTCGGGCCGGGAGAAGCTTCACTACCTCAACCCGGTGCCGATCCGCCTGATCCACGACCGCTGGATCGACAAGTACACGGAGCGCCACGTGTCGGCGCTCACCGACCTCAAGACAGAACTGGAGAAGTCAGCGTGACCATGTTGAGCGAGACCAAGACCACTCAGCTGTACCGGGTCTTCATCAAGGCGACCCCCGAGGCGATCTGGGAGGCAATCACGAGCCCCGAGTGGAGCGTGCGCTACGGCTACGGCGCTCTGAACGAGTACGAGCTGCGCCCCGGCGGCAGGTACAGCGGCAAGGCGACTCCTGAGCTACAGGAAATGGGCATGCCCGAGGAGGTGGTCGACGGCGAGGTGATCGAGGTCGACCCTCCGCACCGGCTGGTGCACACCTGGCGCTTCCTCTGGGATGAGCTCGCCGCCGAGGGGCCGACCCGCGTCTCCTTCGAGATCAGGGAGATCGGCAACGGCGTATCGAGCCTGACCGTGACGCACGAGCTCGAGAACGCCCCGCAGACCGCCGCGCAGGTCGCCGGCGACGTCGAGGGCGCCGGAGGCGGCTGGGCCTACATCCTCAGCGACCTCAAGTCGCTGCTCGAGACCGGAAAGGCGCTCGAGGTCCAGGCCTGAACGACAAAGGAACGACGAAGGGGTCAGGTCTTGCAATCGAGCACGGTGCTCGAAAGCAAGACCTGACCCCTTTCCGTCAGCGCCGCTTCTCCGTCTTGCGCTCCATCAGCGCAACGTCGGCCCGGGCGAGCGCGTCCTCCGGGCTCGAGCCAACGGGTATCGCGGCGGCACCCCAGGTCAGCTCGATCCTGGTGCCGTCGGGCGCGTTGCAGGCGGCGCCGACGTTCGCAGCCATCCGGCTCAGCACGTCGTCGGCGGCTTCGAGGTCGCTGCCCGGCAGGACGACGACGAACTCGTCGCCTCCCCAGCGGAAGCAGCGGTCCGTCGTCCGGACGGAGCGCTCCATCGCGAGCGCCACCTCGCGCAGGCAGCGGTCCCCCTCGAGGTGGCCCCAGCCGTCGTTCACGCGGCGCAGGCCGTCGATGTCGACGAGCCCAACGCTGAGCGGCAGCCCGTCAAAGGCGGTGCGCGACATCTCGACGGTGAGGGCCTCGTCAAAGGCGCGCCGGTTCCCGAGCCCGGTCTGGGTGTCGACGCGGGCGAGCCGGCGTGCGACCTCCGCGCCGCTCTGCAGGCCGAGGCGCTGGCGCCGCGCGTAGAAGAGGTAGGTGATCATGATCGAGCCGAGCGCGATCAGGATCAGGGCCTCGGCGAGCATGTCGCCGACCACCATGCTGCTCGTGCCCTGGTAGACGAGCGGCAGCCCCAGCGCCAGGACGAGCACGCCGAGAAGGACCACGGCGCGTCGCGGCGGGTGCAGTGCACCGGCTGCCATCCACAGCACGAAGAGGTCCTCGTAGGCGGAGGAGCCGCCGCCGGCAAGCCAGTTGAGCGTGGCGATGCCGGCCACCCCCAGATAGGCGATCACGAGCAGCTCGTCGAACGAGGGGTTCCGCCGCACCACCGCGACGGCCCCGGCGAATCCGGCCAGGATCAGCGCGCCCGCGACGGCCCAGCCGGCGGCGCCGATCTCCTCGTCGACCGGCTCGAGCGGCAGGAAGGCGAGCGAGAGCAGCGCGCTCAGCGCGAGAATCGCCGCGGCCACGCGGCGCGTGGAATTCCAGTCGGCACCCTGGTACGGGTCCGCCCGGCGCTCGAACATCTCCCTCACGAACTGGACCGCCCTCCGTGGCGGCTTCATGGGCCCCCCCGTGCTCGTTCAGTGTCTCCCATAGCCTGCCTTCCATGGTGCGAAACCGAAAGTCGTCTGTCCATCCGTGCAAGACCTGATCGATCGGGCGCTCGCCGAGGACATCGGAAGCGGTGACATCACTACGAAGGCGGTCGTGGAGGCGGATGCCCGAGCGCTGGCCCGGATCGAGCAGAAGCAGCCAGGCGTCGTGTCAGGCCTGTCCGTCGCGCAGGCCGTGTTCGAGCGCGTCGACCCGGAGCTCCGCTGGGAGGCGCGCTGCGCGGAGGGCGAGTGGCGCGAGGGCGGGCCGGTGGCCGAGATCGACGGCGCGGCGGCGTCGATCCTCGCCGCCGAGCGGGTGGCGCTCAACTTTCTCGGCCGGCTGTCGGGAGTCGCGACCCTGACGGCGACGTACGTGAGCGCGGTGGAGGGAACCGGCGTCCGGATCCTCGACACGCGCAAGACGACCCCGGGCCTGCGGGCGCTCGAGAAGGAGGCCGTCCGCGCGGGCGGCGGGACGAGCCACCGCAGTGGCCTCTACGACGCGATCCTCGTGAAGGAGAACCATGCCGCGCTGGCGGGCGGCGTCGCGCAGGCGGCCGCGAGCGCGCTCAGCGGTGCGCCCGACGGGGTGACGGTCGAGGTCGAATGCGCGACGCTCGACGAGGTCGCGGCGGCGCTGGACGCGGGGGTGCCGCGGATCCTGCTCGACAACATGGCGCCCGTCGAGCTGCGCGGCGCCGTAGAGCTCGTGGCCGGGCGCGCCGAGCTCGAGGCGAGCGGCGGAATCACTCTGAACACGATCCGCACGGTCGCCGAGACCGGCGTCGACTACATCAGCGTCGGCGCGCTCACGCACTCCGCCCCGGCGCTCGACTTCAGCCTGTTGCTCGATCCCCGCTAGCCGAACGCGGCCCGGGCGGCCGCAGCACGGCGAACGGATCAGTCACCGCGAGCGAGCGCGAGCCGAACCGGTATACGGCGGCGGGCCGCCCGCCCCCACGGCCAGGCGAGCGGCGCTCGCCCGTGGCCTCCAGCAGGCCGCGGCGCTCGAGCACGCGCCTCAGGTTGGTTGGGTCGACTGGGTAGCCGAGCGCGGCTGTGTAGATCGAGGAGAGCTCCGAGATCGAGAACGATTGCGGCGCCAGGGCGAAGCCGATGTTCGTGTACGAGAGCTTTGCGCGCAGCCGCTCGCGGCCGGCCAGCACGATCGCCTCGTGGTCGAAGGCCATCGGCCGCGGTAGACGGTCGACGGGGTGCCAGGCCGTGTCGCCCGGCAGGGCGGGATCGAGCCCGAGCGGCACGAGGCCCAGGTAGGCGGTGGCGAGCTGCCACTCGGCCGGGTGGCGGCCCGGGTCGCCGACCGTCTCGAGTTGCTCGAGCCAGGACAGCTCGGCGACGTCCACCTTGCGGGCAAGCTGGCCGCGGATCGAGTCGTCGAGCGCGAGGCCGTGCTCGAGGTAGCCGCCGGGCAGCGACCAGGCGCCGGAGAAGGGCTCGCGGGCGCGCTGCCACAGAAGCACGCAGAGCGATTCGTCCCGCACCTGCAGAACTACGGCGAGCGTGACATGTGTGGGGGAAGGGCGCTCCATCGGTATACTTCGCGTCAACGGTTTTCGATCATAAGGCAAAAACCTTGCCATGAAGCCCATCGAGCTCCCGACACTCGGCCCCAGCGCCGCCCCGCCCCTCAGCACCGCCGACCTGACGCGCATGCAGGCCGAGGTGCGCGCGCTCGCGGAGGAGCGCAACGCCGTGATCCTCGCGCACAACTATCAGGTGCCCGAGGTGCAGGACGTGGCCCACTTCGTGGGGGACTCGCTCGGCCTTTCGCGCAAGGCGGCCGACACCGACGCCGACGTGATCGCCTTCTGCGGCGTCCACTTCATGGCCGAGACCGCCTCGATCCTGTCGCCCGGCAAGACGGTCCTGCTGCCCGACCTCGACGCCGGCTGCTCGCTCGCGGACTCGATCACCGCGCCGCAGCTGCGCGCCTGGAAGGCAAAGCACCCGGGCGCCATCGTCGTCATGTACGTGAACACGACCGCCGAGGTGAAGGCCGAGACCGACTACTGCTGCACGTCGGCGAACGCGGTCGACGTCGTGCGCCACATCTACGCCGAGCACGGCGACGACACGGAGATCCTGTTCGGCCCGGACATGTGGCTCGGCGCCTTCGTCGAGAAGACGATCGGGCGGCGCATGCACGTGTGGGACGGCGAGTGCCACGTGCACGCCGGCATCCGCCCCGGCGACATCGCCGACGTGCGGGCCGCGCACCCGGACGCCGAGTTCATGATCCACCCGGAGTGCGGCTGCACGACCCAGGTCATGGAGTACGTGGCGTCGGGCGACGTCGACCCCCGGCGGACTCACATGCTCTCCACCGGCGGGATGCTCGACTTCGCGCGTGAGTCGGATGCCAGTGAGTTCATCGTGGCCACCGAGACCGGGATGCTGCACCCGCTCGCGAAGGAGAACCCGGGCAAGGAGTTCATCCCGGCGAACCGCGCGGCGGCCTGCAAGTACATGAAGATGATCACGCTGCCGAAGCTGCGCGACGCGCTGCGCGACCTGCGCCCGGTGGTGAAGGTCGATCCCGTCCTGGCCGAGCGTGCCCGGGTGCCGATCGACCGCATGGTCGCGATCGGCTAGCGCCTCCGGCGGCTAGGCCGCGACCCTGCTTGGCGCCGAGAGCTGCGCGAGCCGCTCGGCGTCCCGCGTGCCGGGCTTGGCGGCGTAGACCGTCAGCAGCTGGTCGCCGTCGTCGGCCAGCGGCAGGGCCTCGTAGTGAAGGGTCAGCGCGCCGACGCCGGGGTGGACGTAGCGCTTGCTGCCGTGGCGCTTCTGGGCGACGTCGTGGCTCTCCCACCACCCCGCGGCCTCGGCGCTGTCCGCGCGCAGCTCGGCGATCAGCGCGCGCAGTGCGTCGTCGCGGGGGTGGCGCGTCGCCGCGAGGCGCAGGAGCGCGATCGTCTCCCTGGCCGCCTCCTCCCAGTCGGCATGCAGGGCGCGCGTCGCCGGGTCGCCGAAGACGAGCCGGGCGTAGTTGCGCTCCGCGCCGAAGGGGCCCAGCAGCGCCTCGGCGGCCGGGTTCCAGACCAGCAGGTCGAGGCGCCGGCTCAGCAGGACGGCGGGCGTCGGCTCGAGCTCCTACAGCTACTACGAGCGGACCTCTCGCGACCACGCCCCCACCTGGTCGTGGGAGACAACCGCGGCGTCGCTCGAGCCGTACCTGACGTTCAATGCGGTGGCTCAGGCCCCGCTCGTGGCCCCGACGCCGCTGCTGATCGTGCACGGCACGACCGACGCCGCCCTCCTGCCGGAGCTCGCGCAGGCGGCCTATGACGCCGCAACGGGGCCGAAGGAGCTCGTCTGGATAGAGACCCACAACCACATCGAGCTGTACGACCAGGATCCCTATGTGCGCGAGGCCGTCGAACATGTCCTGGGCTGGCTGGAGCGCTTGCGATGAGCTCCGTCGCGGAGACCCTGGCCTTCTGCCTGCTCGCCCTCGACGACCATGACTGGGGCGGCGTCACGTCCTGCGGTGGTCGGCGGCACCTACCGCTTCGTACTCCGTCGCGACGGGGTGCGTTGGCGCATCGCCGAACTGAAGCTCGACACCCGCTGGCAGACCGGCGACAGCGGGGTGCTGGCGCGGGCAGCTTCCCGATCAGACGGCTGAGCCTGCCACCCTGAGGGCCGATGCTCCGTGCCCTCGGCGCCCCGCTGGCCTGCCTCGCCGCGCTCGTTGTGGCCGCTCCCGCCTGGGGCGCCCAGCCTGATCCGGTCGATCACACGAAGCCGGCGGCTCCGGACGGCACGCCGATGTGCGCCGACTGGGTCCACGCGAGCTACACGGTGGAGCGCGGCGGTCGCAGCTGGCCGACCTGGCACCCGCCGCGTGATCCGCGCTACCGCTGCGCGTTCGGGCACGAGCACGGCTCGAACCCGCGCGCCTTTGCCCACTTCGAGCGCACGGGCATGCCCGCGCTCGGCCACATCGGCGCGTTCGCGGGCAGCGACGAGGCGCACGCCGGCTTCAAGGTCTTCGTGGTCAACCGCGACCGCAAGGGGCTCGCGTGGATGGTCGTTCTGCACCAGGGATCGGGGTCGCCGCGGCGCGGAGTCGTCCGCTTCCACTCGCTCGAGATCTGGCTGTTCAAGCGCACGGGCGGACGCCTCGTCGCGCACACGCGCCACATGGCGGACTTCGGCGAGGCGCTGCCCAACTGCCCCGGAACGAAGCTGCGCGCGAGCATGCGGCTCCTGCCGAGCCCGGCCTGCGAGTCGGTCTACGAGGAGTGGGACACCGCCTTCGACGTCGGCGGTGTGTTTCGCGGCCGGCCCGGCTTCGGGATCGACAACGCGATCACCCAGTTCGACGCGGCCGCGCCCGACCGGGTCATCTTCAACAAGGGCTTCGCCTGCGGCCCGAACGATCCCGCCGGCTGGGACTCGTACTGCAAGGGCGACAAGCGAGCGGTCTTCCACCCGCGCTGGGTCGTCGAGAACAGCGGCCGCAGCCGCTTCCGCACCGACCCCTACGGCGGCCGCTCGCCCGCCGGCCTCCTGCAGGTCGTGTCGAGACGCCTGCGGGTAGACCAGTCGGGCGAGTGCTGTGGTGTCGAGAACGCGTTCGTTATGGAGCAGCCGAGCGACGGTGGGATCTACCGCGCCGGCCGCGGTCGGGGCTCGAAGAACTTCGAGTTCCCGGGGTACTGCGTTCTCAGGACGAACTAGTTCCTGCGCGCCAGCCAGATCACCGCGGTGATGAAGCAGAACGCGAACACCGCGCAGAGCACGCTCAGGGTCGTGTTGGGATCTCCCTGGGCGACCGTGACGAGCCACCAGCCTGGCAAGAGCCACGCCATGATGGCGCCGGCGAAGGCGACCGAGCGCGTGTAGAGCGAGCGGATCCTCTCGTCGCCCGTGCCGCTCATCACCTCGAGTACGTTCGATCGCTGCCGGCCGAAGTGCACCACCGCGATGAACGCGGTCATGACGAGCGCGAACGGCCAGGCCGCCTTGAAGCCCTCCGTCACCCAGAACACCGCAGTCGCCGCCGCGCTGATCAGCGCCATGCCGGCCACCTGAACGCTCCAGTTGTTCATCGCTTCGTTCATCTCGAATCTCCGTTGTCCGAAAACATCTCCTCCACGCTCGTCCCGAAGTGGCGGGCGAGCGCGATCGCGAGCGGCAGCGAGGGGAGGTAGCGGCCGGTCTCGATCGCGTTGATCGTCTGCCGCGACACCCCCATCGCCTGGGCGAGTGCGGCCTGTGAGAGCCCCTGCTCGGCTCGCCGCTCGCGCACGTCGTTGTCCATCGGTGTAAAGCTAGCTTGACATCGGCGCGGTGTCAAGTCAACTTTACATCGGTACGCTCCCCGGCGTGCAGCTGATCCATCCCGAGCGCCGCCCCACCTCGCCCGAGGAGCTGGCGAGTGGCATGCGGCTGTCAGAGCTGGCGCCTCCCGGCAGACCCTGGCTCGGGCTCAACATGGTCTCGAGCCTCGACGGCAAGGCGACGATCGAGTGGCGCACCAAAGGCCTCTCGTCGGAGCTCGACCGGCGGCTCTTCCATCACCTCCGCACGCAGGCCGATGCCGTGATGGTCGGCGCGGGCACAATGCGCGCGGAGCGCTACGGGCGCATGACGAAGTCGGAGCAGCTGCGCGAGAAGCGCGTGGCCGAGGGCCTCGCTTCGGATCCGCTCGCCGTGATTGTGAGCGGGCGCCTCGACCTCCCCGCCGACCTGCCGATCCTGAACGAGCCCGAGCAGCGAGTGGTCATCGCCACCGGTTCCGACGCAACCTTGCCAGGCCTCGGCGCGCAGGTCGAGTACGCCCGCGTGGGCGATGACCTGCCGCGCCTGCTGGCCCACCTCGAGGAGGCGCACGGCGTCCGCTCGGTGCTCTGCGAGGGGGGCCCGATGCTCAACTCGTACCTGTTCGCCGCCGGGCTCGTGGACGAGCTCTTCCTCTCGCTGAGCCCGAAGGTGGCCGGCGGCGCCGCGGCGCTGACGATCGTGGCCGGACGCGAGCTGGTGGAGCCGGCCGAGTTCGAGCTCGTCTCGGTCGCCGAGGGCGACGGCGATCTCTTCACGCGCTGGCGCGTGCGCCGGCCTGCCTAGACGCTGCAGAAACCCTTGCAGGCGTCGCTGATTCGCGGCCCCGTCGCTACTAATGGTCGTCCTCATGGCGACTGTGAAAGCACGTCCCGCCGCGGCGGGCGAGGAGCGCCGGCGCGCCCCCGAGGGCGAGGTGCCGGTTGTCGAGTTCCGCAACGTGACGAAGGTCTACGACGGCGGCTCGGTCGCCGTCGACCAGATCTCGATGCGTATCGGGCGCGGCGAGTTCGTCTTCCTCGTCGGGCCCACCGGCTGCGGGAAGTCGACCTGCATCCGCTTGCTGCAGAAGGAGCTCGAGCCGAGCAAGGGCGAGATCGCGATCGCGGGCCGCACGCTCGGCGAGATCCCGCGCGGGCGCGTGCCGTATCTGCGCCGCAACATCGGGGTCGTGTTCCAGGACTACAAGCTGCTGCCGAACCGCACCGTCTACGACAACGTGGCCTACTCGCTCCAGGTGATCGGCGAGGGGCGCCAGCAGATCCGCCGCAAGGTGCCGGACATCCTGCGCCTCGTCGGCCTGTCGACAAAGCTCCACAACTTCCCCGACGAGCTGTCGGGCGGCGAGCAGCAGCGCGTCTCGATCGCGCGCGCGTTCGTCAACCATCCGCCCCTCCTGCTCGCCGACGAGCCCACCGGCAACCTCGACCCCGAGACCTCAATCGGGATCATGCAGCTGATCTACCGGATCAACCGGACCGGCACGACCGTCGTGGTGGCCACCCACGACAAGGAGATGGTCGACAAGATGCGCCGGCGGGTGGTCGAGCTGCGCGAGGGCCGCCTGGTGCGCGACGAGAAGTCCGGCCTCTACCGGCCCGACGAGTCGACGACCGAGTTCGCGATCAGGCTGCGCGGCGAGCTCGGCGTGGGGGTCGAGGGCCACCCGAACTGATGCGCCCCGGTTTCTTCGTACGCGAGGCGCTGCGCGGGCTGAGGCGCAGCTCGGCGCCCGCGCTCGCCGCGCTCCTGACGGTGCTGCTCACAGCGCTCGTGCTGGGGGTCTTCATCCCGATCGTGCAGGCGACGACGGGCACCGCGAACGAGGTCCGCAGCCGCGTGGCGGTCGACGTCTACGTCAACGAGTCCGCCACGCAGCGCGAGCAGGAGGAGCTGCGCAGCGCGCTGGAGGCCACGGCCAACGTCAAATCGGTCGAGTTCATCTCCAAGGGCGAGGCGCTTGCCCGCGCGCAGGAGAAGAATCCGAGGGCCTTCAGGGAGGGCGCCGAGCTGCTCGGCTCGAACCCGCTGCCCGCCTCCTTCCGCGTGCGTCCCGAGGACCCCGACCGCATCGACGAGATCGTGCAGCGCCTCCAGCCGAACGGGCAGCCGCAGCTCGCCGCGATCGACGAGGTGCGCGACCGCGAGGAGGACACCGACAAGATCCTCTCCGCCACCGGACTGGTGAAGGCGCTGACCGCGGGCCTCGCCGTGCTGCTCGTGCTCGCCTCGATCGCGCTGATCGCCAACACGATCCGGCTGTCGATCTTCGCCCGCCGGCGTGAGGTCGAGGTGATGAAGCTCGTGGGTGCGACCAACTGGTTCATCCGCTGGCCGTTCGTGATCGAGGGCGTGATCGTCGGCTTCTTCGGCGGCCTGCTCGCGGTGCTCCTGCTGACGATCGCCAAGGAGACCTTCATAGACCCGCTCTCCGAGCGCTTCGAGCTGCTGGCCGCGCCGGAGACGATCGACTTCCCGCTGCTTGTGATCGTGCTGATGGTCGCCTGCATCGCCGTCTCCGCAATCGGCAGCGGCATCACGCTGCGCCGCTTCCTGCGCGTCTGAGGTTTAGCGCCGCTTTCGCGCCCGCGTCTAACCTCAGCGGTCGCATGAATTCGGTCCGGTCAGCCATCGTCGCCTTCCTGTGCGCGGTGTTCGCGCTGTTCGTCGGCATCTGGCTCGGCGGGCACCCCGAGAACCTGCCGGGGGCGCTGCAGGACGCGTTCGTCGACGAGGACCGAGCGCTGCGGGCCGAGGTCATCGACACGATCGAGGACAACTTCTACAAGCGTGTCGACGAGGAGAGGCTCGACGACGCGTCGCTCAAGGGGATCGTCGACTCGCTCGAGGATCCGTTCTCGCACTACCTCACGCCGAAGGAGGCCTCGCAGTTCAACGAGTCGGTGAGCGGCGAGTTCGAGGGCGTCGGCATGAACGTCGAGCAGGACCGCCGCGGGCTGAAGGTGCTGCGCGTGTTCGAGGGATCGCCGGCCGCGGAGGCCGGCATCAAGCGCGGCGACTTCATCCTCTCCGTCAACGGCCGCTCGATCGCGGGCGTCAACAGCGACGTCGCCACGGGCCGCATCAAGGGCGAGGCGGGCACGACGGTCGAGCTCAGCGTCGTGACGCCCGGCGACGACGGGCCGCGCGAGCTGAAGGTCGAGCGCGAGCGCATCGAGGTGCCGGTGGCTACCGGCCGGATCGTCGAGCGCGACGGCAAGAAGCTCGCCGTGGTCGAGCTCGTGAGCTTCAGCTCCGGCGCCCACGGGATCCTGCGGCAGGAGATCGACGAGCAGCTCAAGAAGGGCGCCGAGGCCATGGTCCTCGACCTGCGTGGCAACGGCGGCGGGCTTCTGACCGAGGCCCAGCTCGTCTCCAGCATCTTCATCGAAGACGGCAAGATCGTGGCGACTCGCGGTCGCTCCCGGCCCGAGCGCGTGCTCGAGGCGGAGGGCGACGCGATCGACGAGGACATCCCGGTGGTCGTGCTCGTCGACGGCGGCAGCGCGAGCGCCTCGGAGATCGTCACGGGAGCGCTCCGCGACACGAAGCGGGCCACGGTGGTCGGCACGCGCACCTTCGGCAAGGGGCTCGTCCAGGAGGTCAAGCCGCTCTCGAACGGCGGCGTCCTCGACATCACCGTCGCCAACTACTACCTGCCCGGCGGCGAGACGATCTCGAAAGCCGGCATCAAGCCCGAGGTCCGCGCCGAGGACGATCCCGACACTGACCGCGACGAAGCGCTGCCGACGGCGCTCGACACACTGCTCGAGCAAGCTCGATGACGCCGCGCCCCGCGCGGCTCGACCAGCCGCTCGTCGCCGTGCTCGAGAAGCGCGGGCGCTTCCTCGTGGCCGAGCCGCTCTTTGGGCGCGGGCCGCGGCCGGCAGTGGAGCCGCGCGACGCCGGTGCCGGCGACCTCGTGCTCGTCGGCTCGGGCAAGCGCGGCGCGCGGGTGATCCGCAATCTCGGGCGCCCGGACCGCGCCCGCGACGTGCTCGAGGGCCTCATGCTCGACCGCGGCCTGCACCGCAACTACGCACGCTCGGCCGGCGCCGAGGCTGAGCACGCCGCGGGGGAGCCCTACGCCGCGGACGACCGCGTCGACCTCACGGCCCTGCCGACGTTCACGATCGACCCCGACGACGCCCGGGACTTCGACGACGCCATCTCCGCCACGCGCGAGGACGGCCGGATCCGCGTCTGGGTGCACATCGCCGATGTCACGGCGTTCGTGCGCCCGGGCGGCCCGCTCGACGGCGAGGCATACCGGCGCGGCACCAGCGTGTACGTCCCGGGCACGGTCGAGCCGATGCTGCCGGAGGTGCTCTCGAACCGGGTCTGTTCGCTGCGGCCGGGCGAGGAGAAGCTCGGCGTTACCGTCGAGATGGAGATGGAGGGGGCGGAGGTCCGCAGCGTCGTCTTTCACCGCTCCCGCGTGCGCTCGGATGCCCGGCTCACCTATGGCCAGGTCGACGACATCTTCGCCGGCCGGGCCAGGGCGGAGGAACCCTGGGCCACGCCGCTGGAGGCCGCCCGCGAGGTGTCGGCGGCGCTGCGCGCCCGACGCGAATCGCTCGAGCTCGGCTCGGCCGAGCCCGTCTTCGATTTCGACTCGGAGGGGCACGTGACCGGGGTCCGTTACGAGGAGCAGACCGAGTCGCACTCGCTGATCGAGCAGCTGATGATCCTCGCGAACGAGCAGGTGGCCGGCTATCTCGCCGACCACCGGCTGCCGACTCTCTATCGCGTGCACGAGCGGCCCGAGCCGACGGCCGTCGGCTTTCTCGCCGAGCAGCTCGCGAGCCTCGATGTGCCGACCCCGCCGCTGCCGCGGCACATGACGCCTCAGCAGGCGGCCGACCTGTCGGCGGAGATGTCGCGGGTCGTGGCGCGTGAAGCGGGTGGCCGCCGCGCGCTCGGCATCCTCGTGCTGCGCTCGCTCAAGCAGGCCTACTACTCGCCGCGCAATCTGGGCCACGCGGGGCTCGGTAGTGCCCGTTACTGCCACTTCACCTCGCCGATCCGCCGCTTCCCGGACGTGATCGCGCACCGCGCGCTGCTGCAGGGCCTCGGCATCGACCACGGCGCCCTGCGCACGCACGAGCTCCCCGAGGCCGGCGTAGCCACCTCGGCGGTCGAGCGCTCGGCGATGCAGATCGAGCGCGCCGCGGACGACATCTGCCTTGCCTTCCTGCTTGAACGGGTGCTGTCGGAGGCCGATCCGGTCGAGCCGCCGGCATTCGAGGGCCAGGTGATGGGGCTGATCGAGAAGGGCGCCTTCATCCGCTTCGGCGAGCAGGGCTTCGAGGGCTTCCTGCCGAGCCGCCGGCTGCGCGGCTGGTGGACCCTCAACGACCTCGGGACGGCGCTCGAGGCCGAGGGGAGCGGACGGCAGCTGCGGCTCGGCGACTCGGTCAGCGTGCTGGTCGACCGCGTCGAGACGGCGCGCGGACGCGTTGATCTTTCCCCGGCCGGTGCATACTCGTAAGCCGAATGGCGAAGAAGGGAAAGCGAAAGGCGGCGCCCGGCGACGTCGCGACCAACCGGCAGGCGCGCTTCCGTTACAACCTGCTCGAGCGGATCGAGGCCGGCATCGTCCTACAGGGATCCGAGGTCAAGTCGATGCGCCAGGGCGGCGTCCAGATGAAGGACGCCTACGCGGAGGTGCGCGACGGCGAGGTGTGGCTGCACAACATGCACATCGCCCCGTACGGGCCGGCGCGCGACAACCACGACCCGGAGCGCCCGCGCAAGCTGCTCCTGCACCGCCGCGAGATCGAGCGCCTGGTCGGCCAGACGGCTGAGAAGGGCCAGACGCTCGTGCCGACGCGCGTCTACTTCAGCGGCTCGCGCGCCAAGGTGGAGCTTGCGCTCGCCAAGGGCAAGGACATGTACGACAAGCGCCGGGCGATCAAGGAGCGCGATACGAAGCGCGAGATCGAGCGGGCGCTGTCGGAGCGGTATTAACCCGCGAAGACCTCGACGCCCCCGACGAAGGTGCGCGTGACGCGCAGGTCTTCGTCGAGGACCGTGATGTCGGCCGGGGCGCCCGCTTCGAGCATGCCGAGCTCGGGCTGCCCGGCGAGCAGGGCCGGCATGCGGCTCGCCGCGTGCACGGCGTCGGCGAGCGTCGCGCCGTTCTCGATCAGCAGCCGGACGGCCTCATCCAGCGCGCCAACGCTTCCCGCGAGCGTGCCGTCCGCGAGCGTCGAGCGGCCTTCGCGGACCTCGATCTCCTGCTCGCCGAGCCGGAAGCGCCCGTCGCCCAAGCCCGCGGCCGCGATCGCATCGCTGACGAGGCAGAGCCGTGGCCCGGCCGCTCGCCGCACGAGCGCGAGCGTCTCCGGGGCGAGATGGACGCCGTCGGCTATGGCGGTCACGGTGACGTCGTCGCGGGCCAGGGCGGCGCCGGCGGGGCCCGGATCACGCGCCCCGAAGGGTCGGTGGGCGTTGAAGATGTGCGTTAGAGCGCCCGCCCCGCGGTCGAACGCGGAATGCGCCGTCGCGGCGTCGGCGTCGGTGTGGCCGATGCGCACGGGGACATCGCGGGCGACGAGGCGCTCGATCAGGTCGAGCGCCCCCGGCAGCTCCGGCGCAAGCGTCACGGCGCCGACCGGTCCCGCGGCCATCAGCTCCTCGGCCAGCCGGGGGTCGGGCTCGCGCAGGCATTCAGCCGGATGGGCGCCGCGCCGGCGCGGCGACAGGAACGGGCCTTCGAGGTGGAAGCCGAGCACCCGGTTAGGGCAGGAATCGGCTGCGGCTGCCCCGCGCTCGAGCGCCTCGCGCAGCATCTCGGTCGGCGCGCTCGTCAGCGTCGGCTGGAACGCGGTCACGCCGGCTGCCGCCAGGGCGCTTCCGGCGGTTCCGTAGTCGCTCGGAGCGGCCGTCAGGAAGTCGACCCCCGCGAAGCCGTTGACCTGCAGGTCCACGAAGCCGGGCACCGCCAGCCCGGCCGCGCCCGCAGGCGAGAGTCCCACAGCAGCGACCAGCCCGTCCTCGACCTCCACATCGCCGGGCACCTCGGCGCCGCCCACGAGCGCCGCCCGGACGCCGAGCCTCACAGGCCGAGCCCGCGCTCCGCGGCCCAGCGCGAGAGCTCGTGCCGGCTCGAGAGCTGCAGCTTGCGCAGCACCGACGAGACGTGCGCCTCGACCGTCTTCGGCGAGATGTCGAGTCGCAGCGCGATCTCCTTGTACATGTAGCCGCGCGCGATGTGCTGGAGCACCTCGCGCTCGCGCGGAGTGAGCGCGTCGAGCTCGGACTCCGGCTGCGGCGCCGGGCCGGCGAAGGCGTCGAGCACGAAGCCCGCGAGGCGAGGCGAGAAGACGGCGTCGCCGCCCTCGACGCGCCGAACGGCGTCGGCCAGCTCCTCGCCCGAGATGTTCTTCGTCACGTAGCCGCGGGCGCCGGCGCGGATCACCGCGATCACGTCCTCGGCCGCGTCCGACACCGACAGTGCGAGGAAGGTCGGCGGCCGCTCCACCTCGGCGGCGATGCGGCGGATCACCTCGACGCCGCCGCCGTCCGGCATGTGCACGTCGAGCAGCACGACCTCGGGCTCGAGCTCGCGGATCGCGCGCACCGCCTCTGCCACGCCGCTTGCCTCACCCACGACCTCGAGCAGCGGGTCGAGCTCCGAGCGCACGCCGGCGCGGAAGAGCTGGTGATCGTCGACGATCAGGACGCGCGGCTGGCTCATCTCCGCGCCTCCAGGACGAGCTCCACCTCGGTGCCGGCCTCGGCCGAGCTGGTGATCGTCGCCCGGCCTCCGTGGCGCTCCATGCGGCCCACGATAGATTCGCGGACGCCGCGCCGGTCGGACGGCAGCTGCTCGGGGTCGAAGCCCGGACCGCGGTCGCGGACGAACACCTGCGTACGGCCGTCGGAGCTCTCGGCGTAGACGTCGACCGTCGAGCCGCCGCCGAACTTGGCCGCGTTGGTCATCGCCTCGCGTGCTGCAGCCACGACCGCCTCGGCCGACGGATCGAGGTCGCGGTCGCCCACCACTACGACCTCGACCGGCACGCCGTAGCGCTCCTCGACCTCGGTGGCCGCGGCCTCCAGGGCGGGTGCAAGCCGCGCCGCCGCGCCTGGCGCCGGCCGCCCGGCGAGCCAGGCGCGCAGCTCGCGCTCCTGGCGCCTGGCGATGGCGGCGACCTCCTGCGGGTCGCCCGCGCGGCGCTGCACCATCGCCAGCGTCTGCAGGACCGAGTCATGCAGATGGGCGGCTACCTCGGCACGCTCCTGCGAGCGGATCCGCTCCGCGCGCTCGCTCGTCAGCGAGCGGGCGAGCTTCACTATCCAGGGCGCGAAGATCACGCCCAGCACGACGATCGCGACGAGCACCGAGAGGAGCACGTCGCGAGCCGCGCTGAGGGCGCCCGTCGTCTGGAGGAACACGAGCCCGGCGGCGATCACGAGCGCGATGCCGACGCCAGTGCGCGAGACCGCCAGGGCGGCGCGCCGTCCCTCCTCGTGTCTGAGGTCCTCGAGCGCCCCGGCTAGTCGGTCCCCGAGGCCCTCAGCGCGCGCCGTGGGCGCCGGCGGCGGAGCCGTCATTGGCGGCCGTGGGGGAGCCGGCACGCTGGGGACCTCGGCCTCCCGAGACCCGAGCGACTGGCGCCAGATCAGCGCACCGCCACTCGCCACCAACACGAGCGGCCACACGATCGCGTCCGAGAACCAGATGCCGAGCGCCCGGAAGGTGAGCAGCGCGCTGATCACGAGCAGGCCGGTTCCGAGGGCGACCTCGACGGCCGCGCGACCGGTGGGGGCGCGTGTCGGAGGCGCGGCGGCGGCCCTGGAGTCGTCCGCCGGGATCAGGAGCCACGCGAGCCCGTAGAGCACGACGCCAATCCCGCCGGCGGCCGTGGCCGCGACGAACGCGAAGCGCACCAGCCACAGGTCGATCCCGTAGCGGCGCGAGATCCCGGCGCAGACGCCGCCGAGCCAGCGGTTGTCGCGGTCGCGGCGCAGCAGCTTGGGCGCGACGGCGCTCATCGCCCTCGCGTCAACCCGCGCGCCAGAAGGATCGCCCCCGCCGCGGCGCACGCAACGGGGGCGAGGAGGGCGAAGCTGAGCCCGAGCGCGCCGGTGGCGTCGAGCAGCAGGATCAGCCCCAGCACGAGCACCGCGATGCCCGCGACAAGAGAGGGGACGTCGGCGTTAGCCACCTTCGCCGTCACCGTTCGTGTCGCACCCGGAGTTGGTGCCCCGGTCGATGCCGCTGTCGATGTGGTCGAACTCGCCATCGAGGGTGGCCTCCTGCATGCCGAAATCGCTCGTCGAGTGGCCAATCAGGAGCTCCCCCACGCCGACCTCGGCGTCCACGATCAGCCTGCTCCGGTCGGGCGGGGCCGTCCGCTGATCCTCGTAATCGACGTCGATTCCGTCGCTGTCCCCGTCGAAGACGCCGGCGTAACCGACTCCGATGTCCGCCGTCGTCGCGACGCACACGTCGTCGGGGACGATCAGGCGCGCCGAGCCCACGCCCAGGTCGAGCTGGAGCGGGGTGTCTCCGGCAGGCAGATCGGTGTTGCGCAGGTCGACCGTCAGCTCGCCGATGCCGAGCTCGTAGCGGTCGCGCAGGTCGATCGTGGACGCCGGCCGGTAGTTGCGGTCGCCCACGCCACCGTCGAGGTCGATCCCCGCGGCCGAGACAGCGCCCGCCGAGAGGGCGAGCGCGAGCGCGGGCAGGATCAGCCAGCGGATCGGCTTGAGGAAGGCGCCCACGACGATCGCAACCCCTGCCCCGATCACGAGCGCTGCGACGATCGCCTCGCCTCCGGCGGCCGCGGCCCACGCTCCACCGAACGCCACGATCCCGCAGAGGATGAGCAGCCCGATGCCTAGGGCCGCGCGCCGGAGGATGTCTCCCGCGTCTCCACTGGGTCCTTCTCCGGAGACGACCCACCAGACAAGGACACCGGCCGCGACCAGAAAGGCGAGTGGGACGAGGATCCCGCCGAGGATGAGCCCGCCACCAAGAAGAAAGGGCCACGCGATGATCAGCAACACCACGACCCCTGCGATCACGAGGCCACGATTACGGCCGTCGACGGAAGCTCCGTCGACGGCCGCCTGCGCGACAGAGTCCTCCTTCGGGATCAGCAGCAGCGCCGCCAGGTAGAGCAGCACGCCCGCGCCGCCGATCAGGGTCAGCACGATCGCGCCGATCCGGAAGAAGACCGGGTCGGTGTTGAAGTAGCGCCCGAGGCCCGCACAGACGCCGCCGAGCACTCTGCCCTGCTGCACGCGCAGCAGGCGCCGCGGGGGCGGGGCGGCACCCGGGCCGCCACCGGCAGCCCCACCGCCCGCGCCCGCGCCGGCGCCTGCAGCCATCGGCTCGGTCGTCGCCTCGTCCCCGGACGGCGCCTGTGGACCGCGCGGATCCTCTGGCCGCGTTGCCGCCTCGGGCTGCTCGGCCGTGGGCTGCTCGGCGCTGGGCTCCTCGACGGTCGCGGCCTCGTCGGCCGGCACCTCATCCTCGACGGGCTCGGGCTCCTCCGGCGGGCCTTCGGCCGTCGGCTCGTCGCCACCCTCGGGCTGCTCCTCGGTCGCCGGCACGTCCTCCATCGGCTCGTCCGCGGGGCGCTCGGCGGTCGGCTCGTCGCCGCGCTCGGACTCGTTCTTGTCGTGAATATGCTCGTTGCGGTCGTCCATGGTGTCCTCCGATGGCTTGCCTGCTGGTGCCATCGAGACTGCCGTCGGAGAGGCGGTTCGCCTATCGGGAATGATCCCTAAGGGCGCTTCCCAGGAGGTGCCCTGCAAGCACCGCGCCGCTAGACTTGGCAGGGCAACAAGGGGGCGAACCAGCTTCGACGTGGGGCTGACGTTCCCGATGTGGCGAGTCGAGGACTCCGGGTTGGCCTCGCAAAAAAATCCCGGAAACCAATAGACGCGGACTCTCATCGAGTTCAGCCCCTCGCCGCTTAAGTAGGTGAGGGAGTCGCGCCGGACAGCCCGCGGTCCGGGTACGTGGCTTCAGATAGCGGGCTTACCCAGGCGGCCTGACCCTCGGTCGCACGGGGACATCTAAGAGGGTGTGGCGCCGGGGACGTGCCCCGCGGATTGACCGAACCGGTTGCCGAGAGTCGACTCCGACGGGAACGCTCGTAGCAAGCATCGGGAGTGTGTTCCGCGGACGCCGGGGCAGTGCCGGCCGCCTCCACTACCGACTACAGCAGGCGTTGGTCCCCGAGGGGGGCTGACGCCCTGCGCCTACTCGGACCAGCCGCTCGGGCTACGCCTTGGGAGGAGGCTCGATGTGATCCTCCGAGCCCTCGCCCTCGATCTCCGTCCGCTGTGACTCGTCAGGGTCGCCGGACTTCAGCTTCTCCACGTCGCCCTCGACGTCATCCTCGCGACCCTCTTTGTAGGCATGCAGCGAGGTCTCGGGGAGGGTCTCCTCGTCGGCACGCTTTTGCTCGTCATCGCCGGACATCGGTCACCTCGGTCGCCGGGTCACGCCCCGGATCGGACGCGTAGGCCCATCTACCCCGGCCGCCGACCGGCAATCACCGCTACGCCGGCGTGGGCCGTCCGAGCGGAGCCGTTACGTGCGCACGGGACGTGCTCCACAGTGGCACCCCGATCAAGAAGGCGAGCGAGTCGCGTGAGAGACGGGGCGAGCCCATAGGGACTCCTCAAAGCCGGGTACGGACGACCCTGCGCCTACGGCGCACCACCGTCCGACCTCAATCCTCCGGCTCGAGCCGCGCCGCCAGCCTGTCCATGCCGCGTTCCCGCGCGGCCGCCGCGGCGCCGGCGCGGTCCAGCTCGCGGTCCTTCGGCAGCTCGACGTCGACGTCGCGGAGCGTCGCAATGTCCTTGAAGCGCAGCAGCTCCTCGCGTTGGGAAGTCAGGGCGGCGCGAACGCGCGGCTTCGTCTCGCGGATCGCGCCGTCCAGCGCAGCCTCGAGCGACCCGTGCCGCTTCAGCAGGTCGGCCGCCCCCTTCTCGCCGATGCCCTTCGCCCCGGGGATGCCGTCGGAGGGGTCGCCGCGCAGCGCGATGAAGTCCGGCACCAGCTCGGGAGGAACGCCGTAGCGCTTGCGTACCTCGTCGGGGTCGACCGCCTCGGCCCCGCGGCCGCCCGTGCGCACGTAGAGGATCGTCACGCGGTCGCTCGCGCACTGGAACATGTCCCGGTCTCCGGTCATCACCAGGACGGTGCCGCCCGCATCGGCCTCGCGGCTGGCGTAAGAGCCGAGCAGGTCGTCGGCCTCGAGGTTGTCGCTGACGGCGACGGTCCAGCCGAAGGCTCCGAAGAAATCGGGCGAGTCGGCGAACTGGGGCGCCAGCGTGTCGGGTACCTCGGGCCGCTCGGCGTGGTAGCCGTCGAACAGCTCGAGCCGGTAGTCGGCCGCGTCGGGCCCGAAGCAGAGGACGACGGCGCGCGGCGAGTGCTCCTCGACCTCGCGCAGGATGAGGTTGGCGGTGCCGAGCAGGGCGTTGACGGGCCGCTTGTCCTTCCCCTTGATCGAGTCCGGGAGCGCGTAGAAGGCGCGGAACAGCATCGAGGGCGCGTCGACGACTAGAAGTGGTCCTGGCATGCCGGGCAGGCTAGCCGGGTAGCCGGGAGGGAGTGCCGGAGGAACCGAACGATGCGACGCCGTTCCTCCCCGAGCGCCGGTCGCTCGCGGCCCTGCGTGAGGCCGCCGCGAAGTGCCGCGGCTGCCACCTGTGGCGGAACGCCACGCAGACCGTCTTCGGCGAGGGACTGAAGCGCTCGCGCCTCATGTTGGTCGGCGAGCAGCCGGGCGACAGAGAGGACCGCGCCGGCAGGCCGTTCGTCGGCCCCGCCAGCCGGGAGCTCGACCGTGCGCTCGTGGCGGCGGGCATAGAACGCCGGGAGGCGTATCTCACGAACGTCGTCAAGCACTTCAAGTTCGAGGAACGCGGCGGACGGCGCATCCACCAGACGCCCAAGCGCTTCGAGGTCGAGGCGTGCCGCCCCTGGCTCGACGAGGAGCTGATGGTCGTGCAGCCGGAGGCGCTCGTGCTGCTCGGCGCCACCTCCTCGAAGGCCCTGTTCGGCAGCTCTTTCCGCCTGACCAAGCACCGCGGCGAGCTGCTCGACTCGGACCTCGCGGACATCGTCACGGCGACGATCCATCCATCGGCGATCCTGCGCGGGCCACCCGAGGATCGCCAGGCGCAGCGCGAGGCGCTCGTTGCCGACCTGCGCGTGGTGACGGAGGCGCTCGGCAAGGGCCGATGAGTCCGCCGCCCCGAGGCGGTCTCATATCGAGAGAACCAGAGAGCCGGAGGACTGAGAATGCTGCTGGAGAACAAGAACGCCGTCATCTACGGGGCCGGCGGCGGGATCGGCGGCGCCATGGCGCGCGCCTTCGCGACCGAGGGAGCCAGGGTCTTCCTCACCGGCCGCACGCGCGAGAAGCTCGACGCGCTCGCCGGCGAGATCAGCGCGGCCGGCGGCACGGCCGCGGTCGCCGAGTTCGACGCGCTCGACAAGCGGGCCGTCGACGAGCACGCCGACGCGGTCGCCGCCCAGGGCGGGCTGCACATCTCGTTCAACCTGATCGCCCACCCGGCTCATCACGGCACGCCAATGGTCGAGATGGACGTGGACGACTACCTGCAGCCGGTCGCGAAGGCGGTGCGGAGCAACTTCCTCACGATCGCCGCCGCGGCACGTCACATGAAAGAGCAGGGCGGCGGAGTGATCCTCTTCTTCGGCGGTTCGGGCGATCCGATGCGCGACTACTACCTGGGTGGTACCCAGGTCGCGTTCGAGGCGCTCGAGTCGATGCGGCGCCAGCTCTCCGCGGAGCTCGGCAAGGACGGCATTCGGGCGGTGACCCTCCGAAGCGGAGGCGTGCCCGACTCAGTGCCGGACTTCGAGGGCCGCAACGCGATCGTCGACGGCATCGTGAGCGAGACCATGCTCGGGCGAGCCGCGACCTACGAGGACATCGGCAACGCCGCCGCGTTCGCGGCATCGGACCGCGGCCGCATCATGACGGCCGCCACCGTGAACGTCAGCGCCGGGGCGCTCGTCGACTAGCCCGAGCTGCGCAGAGCGCGCGAGCGCTCGGCCACAGGCTGGAGGAAGTCCGGCAGCGGGCGGACCAGGCCACGCCCGGTCTCCCGCTCCCAGATCTGCTCGAGCTGGGCGAGGTGCTCGTCCATGACCTCGTCGATCAGTCCGAAGTCGGCCGAGCGGATCGCCGCGAGCGTGCGCTCGTGGATCGAGATCACCCAGTCGGGGACGAGCGGGGCGTGCACCGCCATGTCGCGCGCGATCTCGAGCCGGCGCAGCACGCTGCGCATGAGCTGCACGACGGTCGAGTTGCGGGTCGCTCGCGCCATCGCCAGATGGAACTTGAGATCGAGCTGCAGGAAGAGGTCCTCGTTGCGAAGGAAGTCGTCGGCGGCCGCAAGCTCGCGCTTTCGCTCGATCAGCGCGGCGAGCGCGGCGAAGTCGTCCTCGCTCGCGTGTACGGCGGCGAGCTGGGCGACGCGCGGCTCCAGCAGGCGGCGCGCCTCGAGCACTCCCGCCACCTCGCTCACGCGGATCGCCTGGCGCGAGCGCACGAGCTCGCGCGGGATCAGCTCGGAGCTGACGAAGATGCCGCCGGACTGGCCGCGCCGGACCTCGAGCACGCCCACCTCAGCCAGTGTCCTGACGGCCTCGCGCAGGGTTGGGCGGCTGATCCGCATCTGTGCGGCGAGCTCACGCTCGGACGGGAGGCGGTCGCCGACGTGCAGGTCGCCCGACTTGATCTTCTCCGCGATCTGCTCGACGGCTTCCTCGAAGGTCCGGCGGGAGGAGACAGGCTCGAACGAGCGCTCCAAACCGGCGCGAGTATAGGCAGGCGGGTCGCTCAGAAGCGAGGGGTTCATGCCCTCGCGGCGGCGATCCGCTCGAGCGCCTGGCGCTCGGCGACCTCGATCGGCGTCGAGTTTTCGGCACGAGCTGTTTCGATCGCGAGCTCGAGGCGGTCCATCGCGCCGGCGATTAGCTCTTCCTCGCCGGGGCCGTGCTCGCCGTACCACTCGCGCGACACGTGGATCAGTCCGCCGCAGTTCGCGAGGAAGTCGGGCACGTACAGGATGCCGCGCTCGTTCAGCACGTCCGCAACGGCGCGTCCGGTGAGCGGGTTGTTGGCCGCCCCTGCCACGACGCGGCAGTCGAGCGAGCGCGCCAGCCGCTCGTCGATCATCTGGCCGCCGGCGCACGGGGCCAGGACGTCGAGCGGCGCGGCCATGACGGCGCCGGCCGACACTGCGATCTCACCGCCGTGCTCGGCGCGAAAGCGCTCGCTGCACAGGGGATCGAGGTCGTAGGCGAGGATCCGCGCGCCGCCCGCGCTCAGCTGCGCGGCCAGCACCGAGCCGACCTTGCCGAGCCCGATCACGCCGATGCGGCGGCCGTCGAGCTCGGCCGAGCCCGTGGCCGAGGTGAGCCCCCGCAGCAGCGCCTGGAAGACGGTCTCCGCGGTGACGGGGGAGGGGTCGCCGCCGCCGCCGTTCTCGACCGAGCGCCCGACGGCGAAGCGGGTGAAGCGCGACATGAAGTCCATGTCGGCACAGGTGGTGCCGATGTCCTCGGCCGTGACGTAGGCGCCCTTCAGGCCGTCGATCACGTGGGCCGCTCCCTCGAGGCGCGCCTCGCGCATCTCCGCGTTCCCGTCGTCGATCATGACCGCCTTGCCGCCGCCGAGGTCGAGGCCCGCCGCGGACGCCTTCAGCGTCATCGTGCGCGACAGGCCCATGACGTCGTCGAGCGCCTCCCGCAGCCCGCCCGCGTAGCGCTTGAGGCGCATCCCGCCGAGCGACGGGCCGAGGACCGTCGAGTGGACGGCGACGATCAGTCGCAGCCCCGTCTCGGCGTCCTGGCGAATGACGATCTGCTCGTGATCGTCCTCGGCAAGCGCGATGTTGAGGCGCTGAACGGGCTGGGTAGCAATGGTCATGTAGATTGACCTTATACCGGGTGCAGGTTTCCATCAACCTGGAAAAGCACCAGCTTAGAGCGGCAGACGGATGTATTAGGGCGAGCGATTCGTTGCTTTCCGTGTACCGCTATTGGTAAGGTTGCTTTCCCAAACGAAGCGGGAGCTACGGGCGGGACAAGAGGATGGAGAGCCGCGTGACGTCGACACCAGTGCGCCAGCGCGCAAGAGGCGCCCGTAACGGGGCGCGCCGCGACGGCCGCGGGGCCACCGGCTCCGGCCGCCGTGAGACGGCTCGCCGCGACGTCTCCCTCGACGACAAGTACGTTCTCGAGGACGGCCGCATCCTGCTCACGGGCGTGCAGGGCCTCGTCCGCCTGCCGCTCGACCAGCACCGCGCCGACCGTCGCCGCGGACTCAATACGGCGACGATGATCTCCGGCTACCAGGGCTCGCCGCTCGGCGGCCTCGACCGCGAGCTCGCCCGCAACGAGAAGCTGGCCCGGGAACACCATGTGCATCACGTACCCGGGTTGAACGAGGAACTCGGGGCCACCTCCGCCTGGGGCAGCCAGCTCGCCGCTGATCTGCCCGGCGCGCGCTACGACGGCGTGCTGGCGATGTGGTACGGCAAGGCGCCCGGACTCGACCGCGCCGCCGACTCCCTGCGTCATGGCAACTTCGTGGGCGTCTCCCGGACCGGCGGGGCGCTCGCCGTCGTGGGCGACGACCCGAGCTGCAAGTCCTCGACGATCCCGAGCGCCTCCGAGCCGCTGCTCGCGAGCCTCCACATGCCGGTCTTCTTCCCCGGCAGCGTGCAGGAGGTGGTCGACCTCGGCCTGCACGCGCTCGCCTGCTCGCGCGCCTCGGGTCTGTGGGTCGGCTTCAAGGTCGTGACGAACGTGGCCGACGCGCTGAGCACGGCGGCCGTGGCACCGGAGCGGATCGAGCCGGTCATGCCAACCGTGATGTGGGAGGGGCGGCCCTACGAGCACCTGCCGAACGCGAACCTGCTCGCGCCCGCGTCGCTCGAGATGGAGCGCACGCTGCTCGGCCCGCGCACCGAGCTCGCGCTTGCCTACGCGCGCCAGAACGGCGTCAACCGCATCGAGGGCGCCCGCGACGCCTGGCTCGGCGTCGCCGTGCCCGGCAAGGCCTACTTCGACCTTGCGCACGCGCTGCGTGGCCTCGGCCTCGACGGCCCCGCGCTCGAGCGCGCCGGCATCCGCATCCTCAAGCTCGGCATGGTGTCGCCGCTCGAGCCGGAGATCGCCCGCGAGTTCGCGGCCGGGCTCGACGAGATCCTCGTCGCCGAGGAGAAGGGCCCGTTCGTCGAGACGCTCCTGAAGGAGGCTCTCTACGGGACGGCTAACGCTCCGCGCATCGTCGGCAAGCGCGACGAGCAGGGCGCGCCGCTCCTCCCCGCGGAGGCCGACCTCGACGCCGACGTGATCGCCCGTGCGGTCGCGGCGCGCCTCGAGCGCCGCGGGCTCGCGATCGACTCGGTCGAGGCGCGCCTGCGCAAGCTCGCCGAGATCCACGGCCGCCGGCCCGAGCTGCCGATGGCTCAGCGCACCCCGTTCTTCTGCTCGGGCTGCCCGCACAACTCGTCGCTCAAGGCGCCCGAGGGCACGCTCGTGGGCGGCGGGATCGGCTGCCACACGATGGTGCTGCTGAACCCGGAGGGCAAGGGCGAGGTCACCGGCATCACGCAGATGGGTGGCGAGGGCGCACAGTGGATCGGCCAGGCGCCGTTCACGGACGACCGTCACCTGGTACAGAACCTCGGCGACGGGACCTTCCATCACTCCGGCTCGCTGGCGGTGCGCGCCGCGGTCGCCGCCGGGGTCAACATCACCTACAAGCTGCTCTACAACGAGCACGTCGCGATGACGGGCGGCCAGGCGATCGAGGGCCAGCTCAGCGTTCCCGATCTCACCCGCTGGCTCGAGCTCGAGGGCGTCAGGCGCATCATCGTCACGGCCGAGGACACGAGCCGCTACAAGGGCGTCGAGCTGGCCGGGATCGCAGAGGTGCGCGACCGCAAGGAGCTGCTCGCGAGCCAGCTTGAGCTCGCCGAGGTCGAGGGCGTCACGGTCCTGATCCACGACCAGGAGTGCGCCGCCGAGCTGCGCCGCTCCCGCAAACGGGGCAAGGCCCCGGAGCCGGCCGAGCGCGTGTGGATCAACGAGCGTGTCTGCGAGGGCTGCGGCGACTGCGGCGAGAAGTCGAGCTGTCTCTCCGTGCTGCCGGTGGAGACCGAGTTCGGCCGCAAGACGCAGATCCACCAGGCCTCCTGCAACAAGGACCTCTCCTGCCTCGAGGGTGACTGCCCCTCTTTCCTCACCGTGGTGCCCGCCGAGAAGGCGCGGCACACGACGCCGGAGCTCACCGCCGAGCTGCCCCAGCCCGAGCGGCGGGTCGGCGCGGACGACTTCGGCGTGCGCATGATGGGCATCGGCGGCACGGGCGTCGTGACCGTCAACCAGGTGCTCGGCATGGCCGCGCTGATCGACGGCCTGCACGTGTCCGGGCTCGACCAGACCGGCCTGTCGCAGAAGGGCGGCCCGGTCACATCCGACCTGCGCATCACGAGCGAGCCGCTCGCGTCGGCCAGCAAGACGCCGGCCGGCTCGATCGATCTCTACCTCGGCTTCGACCTGTTGGGGGCGGCAAGCGAGAAGAACCTCGTCACGGCCGACCGCGAGCGCACGGTCGCCGTCGTGTCGACGAGCGCGGTGCCCACCGGCCGCATGGTCGTCGACGTGAACGAGCGCTTCCCCGAGCTCGCCGGCCAGCTCGACAAGATCGACGCCGCCACGCGCAGCGAGCACAACCTCTACCTCGACGCGCAGCGGCTCTCGGAGCGCCTCTTCGGCGACCACATGATGACCAACACGCTCGCGCTCGGCGCCGCCTTCCAGCGCGGCATGCTGCCGGTATCGGGTGAGGCGCTCGAGCAGGCGATCCGCCTGAATGGAGCGGCGGTCGAGAAGAACCTCGCCGCGTTCGCCTGGGGCCGCGCCGTCGTGGCGGCGCCGGATGCGGTCGAGGCGGCGACCCGCGATCCGCAGCAGGTCGTGCCGGTGCGCGAGCTGAGCGAGGGCGAGCGCGAGCTCGTCACCCTGGCTGTCGACGGCGACCAGGGGGAGCTCCGCCGGCTCGTCGAGACGCGCGTGCCTGAGCTCGTCGCCTACCAGGACGCCGGCTATGCGCGGCGCTACGCCGAGCTCGTGCGGCGCGTGCACGTGACCGAGCAGGAGCGCACTCCCGGGCATACCGAGCTGACCGAGGCCGTCGCGCGCCAGCTCTTCAAGCTGATGGCCTACAAGGACGAGTACGAGGTGGCGCGTCTGCACCTCGACGCGGTCGAGCAGGCGAAGCTGCAGGCCGAGTTCGGCGAGGGCGCGAAGGTCTACTTCATGCTGCACCCGCCGCTCCTGCGCGCGCTCGGGCTCGAGCGCAAGCTGAAGCTGGGCGCATGGTTCGTGCCGGTCTTCCGCCGCCTGTACGCGATGCGGCGCCTGCGGGGGACGCGGCTCGACCCGTTCGGAAAGGCGGAGGTCCGCAGGGTCGAGCGCGAGCTGATCGCCGAGTACGAGGAAACGGTCGCCGAGGTGCTGGCGCTGCTCACGCCGGATACACACGCGACGGCGCTCGAGCTGCTCGAGCTGCCCGACCTGGTCCGGGGCTACGAGGAGATCAAGCTGCGCAACGTCGTGCTCTTCCGCAAGCGGGCCGAGGGGATCATGAAGCGCCTGCGCGCGGGGAAGCCGGCGCCGAAGGTCATCTCCTTGTAGCCCTCAGCCGACGTCTCAGCAGGGCGCGGTTGCTGTGGCCCACGAACGCCAACGCCATACCGGCGGACGTGGGCGACCGGGGATTCTCTACCCATATGCGACCTGACGGAGCGCAATACGCGCCTACTTCACGAGACTTTCACGGGACCCTCATAGTCTTGGCGGCGCATGAACACGTTCAAGATCGGCGGCGACCTCGAGGTGCGCCGTCTCGGCTTCGGAGCAATGCGGATCACCGGCGACGGGATCTGGGGGCCGCCGGACGACCCCGACGAGGCTCGCCGCCTGCTCAGGCGCGTGGTCGACATCGGCATCGATCTGATCGACACCGCCGACTCGTACGGCCCCGAGGTGAGCGAGAACCTGATCGCCGAGGCGCTCCACCCCTACCCGGACGGCCTGGTGATCGCGACCAAGGGCGGCATGCGCCGCACCGGCCCGGGCGAGTGGCCGCGTGACGCGCGGCCGGAGCGGCTGCGCGAGTGCTGCGAGGGCAGCCTGCGCCGCCTGAAGCTCGACCGGATCGATCTCTATCAGCTGCACGCGCCCGATCCGAACGTGCCCTACGAGGACTCGATCGGCGCGCTCAAGGAACTCCAGGACGAGGGCAAGATCCGCCACATCGGCGTCTCCAACGTGTCCGTCGAGCAGCTCGAGCAGGCGCGCGGGCTGGTCGACGTCGTGACCGTGCAGAACCGCTACAACCTCACCGACCGCTCCTCGGAGGAGGTGCTCGAGGCGTGCGAGGAGGCCCGCATCGGCTTCATCCCATGGTTCCCGCTCGCGACCGGCTCGCTCGCCGAGCCGCGCGGCGTCCTCGACGAGGTGGCGCATGCCCACGACGCCACGCCCGGGCAGGTCGCGCTCGCCTGGCTGCTCGCCCGCTCGCGCGTCATGCTGCCCATTCCGGGCACCTCGTCGATAGAGCACCTGGAGGAGAACTTGGCCGCCGAAGAGCTCACGCTGAGCGACGAGGAACGCGATTCGATTGCCCGGGCCGCCGCGGGGTAGAGGGTGGCGATGACATTCCGGCCCAACAGCCTCGACCACGTCGCGCTCTGGGTGAGTGAGCGCGACGCGATTGCAAGCTTCCTCTGCGACCACCTCGGCATGCACGTGATCGAGGAGACGGACAGCTTCACGCTCGTGGGCGTCGACGCGAAGCTCGGCAAGGTCACGCTCTTCGACGCTGAGGGCCCGCGCGAGCCCGGACCGCTGCAGCGCATCGCCCTGCGGGTGGGGGACCCCGCCGCCGTGGCGGCGGGACTGCCCGTGGAGGCGAGGCCCGGCCCCGACGGCGTCCTCGAGCTCGACGCGCCAGGTGGCGTCCGCATCGGCCTCGTCGAGGCCGACGGCCGCGAGTTCGACCTCGACCACGTCGTGCTCTCCCTCGCCGACCCCGACGCCGCGGCCGCCGAGCTCGTGCAGCTCGGGTTCGAGCGCCGTAACGGCGTGCTCGCCGTCGCCGACCGGACCGTCCGGCTGGAGCGCGGCTCCGCGGACGACGGCGGCCGGCCGCTCCTCAACCACCTCGCGCTGCTCGTCGACGACGCTCACCGGGTCCACGACGAGGCGCAGCGCGGCGGCCTCGAGATCGACGACGTGAAGGACGCCGCCAACACCTTCGCGGTGTTCGTGCGCGGGCCCGAGGGCGTCCGTATCGAGTACGTCGAGCACAAGCCCGGCTTCGCGCTCGTCTGAGCCTGTGCCCGACCTCGTCGTCGCGGGGGCCGGGATGGCCGGGCTCGTCGCCGCGGCGGAGGCGCGCCGGCTCGGCGCCGAGCCGCTCGTGGTCGAGAAGCGCGACCGGCCCGGCGGCTCGATGCGGCTCTCGAGTGGCGTCATCTGGCGCCACCGTGAGTTCGCGCGTTTCCGGGCCGAGTGCCCGCAGGGCGATGAGCGGCTGCAGGCGCGCCTCTTCGAGCGCCTCGACGGAGACATCCGCTGGCTCGAGGCGCTCGGAGCGCCGGTCAGCGAGCGCGCCACCGGCAACCCGCTGACGAGCGGCGCTCGCTTCGATCCGGAGCAGCTGACGGCGGCGCTCGTCGCCGCCGCGCAGGGGTCACGTAGCGCGATCCAGTGCGGCGCCGCCCTGACCGAGCTGTCCGACGATGCGCCGGTCGTGCTCGCCACGGGCGGGTTCGGCGCTAGCCGCGAGCTGCTGCGCGAACACGTGACCGCCGAGGCCGACCACGTGTTCCTGCGTGGCGCCCCCGGCAGCACGGGCGACGGCCTGCACCTCGGGCTCGCCGCCGGCGGCGAGCTCGGCCGCGGCCTCGATCAGGTCTACGCGCGACTGATGCCGGCGCCGCCTGCGCGCATCGATCCGCTTGACCTCGTGCGGCTCTCGCAGCTGTACGCCGTGCACGCCACGGTGGCGAACGCGAGCGGCGAGCCCTACCCCGTGCGCACCTGGTCGGAGACCGACGTGGCGGGCTGGGCGGCCCGCCAGCCGCGCGCACGGGCCTGGCTGACGGTCGGGCGCGCCGCGCTCGAGGAGAGGGTGCGCGAGCGCAGCGTCGCGGAGATGGTCGACGCCGCCGAGGCGGCCGGGGCGCCCGTCCGCCGCGACGGCGACCATGTGACCGTGGAGACCGTCGCGGGCATTACGACGACGCTCGGCGGGCTGCGCATCAACGGCCACGCGGAGGCTGCCCCGCGCGTCTTCTGCTGCGGCGCCGACGCCGGCGGCATCGCCACGGGCGGCTATGCGAGCGGGCTGGCCGCAGCGCTCGTCTTCGGCCGTATCGCGGCTCGGGCGGCGCTCGGTGAGACGCCGTGAGCGAGGGAGAGGTCCACGCGCCGCCTGCCGAGCTCCGCCACCACCAACATCGCTTCGGCAGCGGCGAGCCGTTCAGTATCGGGATCGAGGAAGAGCTCTTGCTCGTGGACCCCGACACGCTTCAGCTCGCCCACGTGGCCGACCGGATCGTGCCGCGGGTCGAGTTGCCGGAGGGCCGCGCCGACCACGAGGCTTTCCTAGCGGAGATCGAGCTGCGCTCGAGCCCGTGCGCGGACGTCGCCGCGGCAATCGCCGAGCTCGAGGAGAACCGTGCAGCGGCGCGCGCAGCCGGGGCGACGCTGATGGGCGTCGGCCTGCACCCGGACGCGCGCTACGGCGACGTCGAGCTGGTCGACTCGGAGCGCTACCGGCGCGTCGAGGGCGAGATGCGCGGCCTCATCAAGCGCACGCCGGAGTGCGCCCTCCACGTGCACGTCGGCATGCCCGACCCGGAGGCAGCCGTGGCCGCGAGCACGGGCCTGCGTGAGGCGCTGCCTCTCATCCAGGGCCTCGGGGCCGGCTCCGCCTTCTGGTTCGGCCTCGACTCCGGCCTCGCTAGCGCCCGCTCGGCAATGGTGCGGGGCTACCCCGGCCGTGGGGCGCCGCCGCCGCTGCGCAGCTGGGACGAGTACCTGGGGGAGCTCGAGGCCATCGGCGCAGGCGGCGGACCGCAGGACCACACCATGGTCTGGTGGGACGTGCGCCTGCAGCCGCGGCTCGGCACGATCGAGCTGCGCGAGCTAGACGTGCAGGCCGGCCTCGACGAGGCGGCCGGAATGGCGGCGCTGGTGCGAGCGCTCGCGCTGCGCGCCGTGGAGGCGCCCGTCGAGCGGCCCGCGCCGGCACAGACGATCGCGTGGTCGTGGTTCCGCGCCGCGCGCGACGGTCTGGACGCTGAGATCGCCCACCGGGGGGAGCTCGTTCCGCTTCGCGACGTTGCGCGCGAGACACTCGCCTCGCTCGCCGGCGCGGACCCGGCTCTCGAGGGCGTCGTGAAGATCCTTCGGGAGGGAAACGGCGCTGACCGGCAGCGGGCCGCCTTCGCGCGCGGGGGAATGCGGGGGCTGCTCGAGTACCTTGCAGCGGAGACCGCGCGCCCGCTCGGCGGCCGTGCCGAGGTCGCCGGCTCGGCCAACGACGGAGGTTCGACGTAACCCGGCCGCCGCCTCGTGAGGCGGCGGCTTGGTTCGCTTGAAGCTGATCCGCCAGGCGCCCTGAGGGCGCCGGGCGGGGAGAGGCCGCGTCGTGCCGAGGTCGCCGGCTCGGCCGGCGACGGGGGTTTGCTGTCAGGCGGCCTCGCGGAGCGCCGCTACAGCGTCGTCCTGGGCGAGCCGGCGCAGCGCACGGTCCTCGAGCTGGCGGACGCGCTCGCTCGAGAGCCCGAGCCGGCGGCCCGTCTCACGCAGGGCATGCGGCTCCTCGCGGTCCAGGCCGAAGCGCAGGGTGATGATGTCGCGCTCGACCTCGGGCAGCGTCTCCACTGCCTCGCGCAGGCGGTCGTCCTCGAGGTTCGAGACGACCTCGTCCTCGACGGTTGGGCCCTCGCCGGCGATCAGTTCGCCGAGGGCGGTCTCGCCGTCCTCACCGACGCCTTGGTCGAGGCTCGTGGGGCCACGGTCCGCGCGACGGATGTCGGCCACCTCGTCGATCGGCAGGTCCACGAACTCGGCGATCTCCTCCTCCGTCGGCTGGCGGCCGAGCTGGACGGCGAGCTTGCGCTCGGCGTCCGAGATCTTGCGCGCCCGCGCGACGATGTGCACCGGCAGGCGGACGGTGCGGCCCGAGTTGGCGAGGCCGCGGCCGATGGCCTGACGGATCCAGAGCGTCCCGTACGTGGAGAACTTGAAGCCCTTGCGCCAGTCGAACTTCTCGACCGCGCGGATCAGGCCGAGCATGCCCTCCTGGATCAGGTCCGAGAGCGGGAGGCCCTGCCCCTGGTACTTGCGCGCGACGGAGATCACGAGCCGCAGGTTCGCGTTGATCATGCGCTCCTTGGCGGCGAGATCACCCCGCTCGATCCGCTTGGCGAGCTCGATCTCGTCCTCCGCCGTGAGCAGCGGATGGCGTCGCGCCTCGTTGAAGAACAGCTGCAGGGAATCCTCGAGCTCCACCGGCGCGACGTGGCGGGTCTCAGGGGTTTCCGCAGGGCGAATCAGCGTGTCAGTCGTCATAGCTTCTCGTTTTGATAGTTCGAAGTCCGTCGAAAGTATTACACAAGCGGTCTTCGCGAGTTACCCACGGCAAGCAGGAAACCCCCGAAAGAGGGGGCTTCCCAAGCCCCGGTTGGACTGAACGTCCAAGCGGGTGTACCAATTGCTTGCGCGTACAACATATTCTATCAGAAGCGCGTGCCGCCGGCCTGCAAAGCCGCTCCGCGCGTCGTTTTGTAGGCCGCGTAGCCTTCCTGGGTAGGTGTCGCCACGAATCTCCCCGGCGAAGGAGGCAGGGCATGCAGGTGACCGCTCCCGAACGCGACCAGTTGCGCCGGCTCGCGGAGCTGAGGCTCGACCGCCCCGTCGTGCTGAGCCTCTACCTGGACCTCGACCCGTCCGAGTTCGCGACGCCGCCGGCCCGCGCCACCGCCGTTCGCTCGGTCCTCGACGAGGCCGAGCGGCGCGTCCGGGACCACGACAACCTGCCGCATGAGGACCGTGTCGGCCTGCAGGCGACGCTGAAGCGCGTGTCGGCCTTCCTCGAGCGCAGCCTGCCGACGGAGGGGGCGCACGGGGTCGCCGTGTTCGCGAGCGAGCCGGCGGAGCTGTTCGAGGCGATCAAGCTGCCGCGCTCGGTCAGCAACAGGGTGGCGATCGCGCGCTCGCCGCTGGTCGGGCCGCTCGCCCGCTTCGAGCGCCGCGAGCGCTGGTGCATCGCGCTCGTCAGCCGGCGCGACGCGCGCATCTTCCGCGGCTCGCCCGATGGCGTTCGCGAGATCGAGCAGATCCACGACACCGTCTTCGGCCAGCACGATCAGGGCGGGCTCTCGCAGGCGCGCTTCGCGCGCGGGATCGAGAAGGAGAAGGACGACCACCTCAGGAACACGGGCGAGGCGCTGCTGCGCCACTTCAAGCTGCGCCCGTTCCAGCGGCTCCTCCTCGGCGGGCCGAAAGAGGTCGTCAAGGACTTCGAGGGCAAGCTGCACGGCTACCTGCGCGACCGCGTGGCGGGCCGCATCGGCGTGGACCTGGACGGCGCGACGCCGGGGAGAGTGCTCGACGCGGCGCGGCCGGTCTTCGACGAGGTCGAGCGTGAGCATGAGGCGCGCCTGCTCGAGCGGGTGGGGGAGCGCGGCGTGACCGGGATCGAGGATGTCGTCGCCGCCTTGAACGAGCGCCGCGTCGAGGTGCTGCTGCTCGACGAGCAGTTCTCCGGCGTCGCCGGGGCACAGTGCCCGGAATGTGGCCTGCTCGCCACGGCGGGCACCAACTGCCCGGCGGACGGCTCTGAGATGATCCCGCTAGAGGAGCTGACCGACGCGGCAATCGAGCTGGCGGTGCAGCAGTCAGCCGAGGTGCTGGCGGTGCACCACGACCGCGACACGCTCGATCGATACGGCGGCGCCGCGGCCGTGCTTCGCTTCTGAAGCGAGCGGTTGACGCGCGCGGCGCCGGGAATGCACGAGGTCAGCGCAAACGACCCGGAGGGTGATCGATGTTCAAGCTGCTTATAGGTGCCGCAATCGGCTTTGCTGCCGCGTGGTTCATGGACTCGAAGGAGGGCGAGCAGCGCCGCGCGCTCGTCAAGGACAAGGCCACCACCGTGGCCGGCAAGGGTAAGGAGCAGGCGGCCGGAGTCGCCGGGCAGGTCAAGGACAAGGTGTCCTCGGACGAGTCCGGGGGCAACGGCGGCGGGTCCTACGAAGCGGCGACGGCCGGCGAGCCGATTGCCGAGGCCGGCTCTCCCGGCGCGCCCGGCCCGCAGGCCTTCAGGCAGTCCTGACGGCTGCCAGCGGGCGCTGCGCCTCGAGCCTGTCCGCGGCCTCGCGTAGGGCGTCGCGCAGCGCCCGCTGAGACTCGATCGGCAGTTCGGCTATCTCGTCGGGTGGCGACGACATGCGCTCGACCACCCGCTCGCGGACGCGCTGCCCCTCGGGCGTCAGCCGGATGATCTTGACGCGCCGGTCCGTGTCCGAGCTGCGCCGCTCGATCATCCCGCGTGCCTCGAGCCGGTCGACGATCCCCGTGACGTTCGACGGGTCGCAGAAGAGCTGCTGGGCGAGCGCGCGCATCGGCGTCTCGACGCCCGGCTCGAGCAAGCGCAGCGAGTGCAGCTGCACCGGGGAGAAGTCGAGCTCCCGTGCCATCTCCATCATGCGCGGCTTGTTCGCCTGCATGATGCGCCACAGGAGCGCCCAGGCCTCCTCTGCGGGGGTCTGTGCCATGAGTGGCGCGATCATAGTTGATGTAATCGATAATTGACAACCTCAACTATTGTCGCTAGCTTGCGGCGGATGAGCGAAGGTGCGATCGAGGCTCACGGCCTCGTCCGGGAGTTCAAGAAGGGCCCGCGCGCTGTCGATGGCATCGACCTGCGGGTGGAGGCGGGCGAGGTCTACGGGTTCCTCGGGCCCAACGGGGCCGGCAAGAGCACGACCGTTCACATGCTGACCACGCTGCTGCCGCCCACCGCGGGCAGCGCGCGCGTGGGCGGGCACGACGTCGAGCGCGAGGGCCCGGCCGTGCGCGCCACGATCGGCGCCGCACTCCAGGAGGCCGCACTGGACCCGTTCCTGACGGGCCGCGAGCACATGAAGCTGCAGACCGCGATGCACGGCATGGGCGGCGAGGACGCGCGCGCGCGCTCGCAGACCCTGCTCGAGCGCGTCGGGCTGACCGAGGCGGCCGACCGCCGCGTGGGCGGGTACTCCGGCGGCATGAAGCGCCGCCTCGACCTGGCGCTCGCGCTCGTCCACCGGCCCCGCATTCTGTTCCTCGACGAGCCAACCACCGGGCTCGACCCACAGAGCCGCACGGCGCTGTGGGCGGAGGTGCAGCGGCTCGCGGCCGACCGCGGCGTCACTGTCTTCCTGACCACGCAGTACCTCGAGGAGGCCGACGTGCTCGCGGACCGCGTCGGCATCATCGACAACGGGCGGATCGTCGCCGAGGGCACCCCCGAGGCGCTCAAGGCCGAGATCGGGAGGCCGAGCGTCGAGGCGATCCCCACGGAGCCCGAGCAGCTCGAGCGCATGAAGGCGGTGCTCGCCCGCTTCGGCGAGTCGGTCGCCGGCTCAACCAAGGGTGCCTCAGTGCGGCTCGCGGGCGGCGACGCCCAGCTCGCGGAGATCGTGCGCGCGCTCGACCGCGAGGAGATCAAGATCCAGGACCTCCAGCTGCACGCGCCGACACTCGACGACGTATTCCTCGCCAAGACCGGCCGTTCGCTCGAAGGCGCGGCGGAGGAGGCGGGGCAGGAGGCCGAGGAGGGGCAGGAGGCCGTGGCCGCGTGAGCGGCGCCCCGGTCGTCAGACAGGTCGGCGTGCTCGCTCGCCGCTCGGTGGTACGCACGCTGCGCCAGCCCGCGATGGTCGTGCCGTCGGTGCTGTTTCCGCTGATCCTGCTGTCGATCTACGCGAGCGGGCTCGACTCGGCCACGGATCTGCCGGGCTTCCCCACCGACTCGTACCTGCAGTTCGCGCTTGCGATCACCTTCGTCCAGGGCGCGCTCTTCTCGGCGAACAGCGCCGGGGGCAACATCGCCAGCGACATCGAGTCGGGCTTCATGAACCGGCTCGCGCTCACGCCGCTGCGGCGCTTTGCGCTGATGCTCGGCCAGCTCGCCGGCATAGTCGCCCTGGGCCTCATCCAGGCGATCACCTTCCTGACCGTCGGGCTCGCGTTCGGAGCGGGCATCGAGGCGGGTGTCGCCGGCGCGCTCGTGATCGTCGTCTTCTCGCTGCTCGTCTCGCTCGCGTTCGGCTGCATCGGCGCCTTCGTCGCCCTCCGGGCCGGGAGCAGCGAGGCGGTTCAGGGGGTGTTCCCGCTGTTCTTCGCGGCCCTGTTCCTGTCCTCGATGTCGCTGCCGCGCGACCTGATCGAGAACGACTGGTTCCGGACCGTCGCCGACTGGAATCCCGTCTCCTACATGCTCGAGTGCATCCGCTCGCTGATGATCGAGGGCTGGGATCCGGAGGCGCTGGCGCTCGGCTTCGCCTGCGCCGGACTGCTCGCCGTGATCGCGCTCGCGGCGGCTGCGTCGGCGCTGCGCACGCGGATGGTGCGGACATGAGCCGCGGCAACTTCTGGGCCGTGGCGCGCGCCGTGGCCTGGCGGAGCGCGCACAACTTCTTCACCAACCCGTTCATGTTGCTCCCGGCGCTGCTCTTCCCGATGTTCTTCTTCACAGCCTTCGCGGGTGGGCTGTCGAGGGTTGATTCGGTCCCGGGCTTCGAGTACGGCGGCGGCTACACGACGTTCGTGTACGGGTTCGTGCTGCTGCAGGCTTCCGCCTTCGGCGGCGTCTTCACGGGCTTCGCGATCGTGCGCGACTTCGAGTCGGGCTTCTCTCGCCGGATCATGCTCGCGGCGTCGAACCGCGACGGGATCGTCGCGGGCTACTGGATCGCCGCGCTGCTGCGCGCGTTCTTCACGATCGCTGTGATCACGGTCGTCGGGCTGCTGACCGGCCTCGAGATCAGCGGCAGCGCGATCGACGTCGTCGGCCTGTACACGCTCGCGCTCCTGGTGAACGCGGCGGCGATGCTGTTCGGCAGCGGGGTGGCGATGCGGATGCGCACGATGCAGGCCGGCCCGCTCATCCAGCTGCCTGCATTCCTGATCCTCTTCCTCGCGCCGGTCTGGGTGCCCTTCGATCTGCTCACCGGCTGGGTCAAGGTGGCCGCCACGGTCAACCCGATCACGCTCGTGATCGAGTCGATCCGGGGGCTCATGACGGGCGACCCCACGGAGGTCCTGCCCGCCTTCCTCGTGATGCTGCTGCTGGTGGCGCTGACGCTCGTGTGGGCGCGCGGCGGCCTGCGGAGCGCGGAGCGCGTTGCCTGACCCGGCGGGCGCGGATACGCTCCGCGGCATGACAGAACCGGTGCACGAGGTGGTGGAGGGAGACGGCTACGCGGTAGCGAACGTCGACGCGCTGGCCGACGGTCCCGGCTTCCGGAAGGTGCGGCGCGCGCTCGCCGTGACGGCCTTCGGGGTCAACGCGATCGAGCTGCCCGCCGGCTACGAGACGGGCCGGCACTACCACGAGGAGCAGGAGGAGCTCTACTTCGTGCACCGCGGCCGTATCGAGATGATCTTCGGGGACGACGAGGTCCACGAGCTCGGCCCGGGCGGCCTCGCACGCGTCGACGCCGCGACCATCCGCAAGATCAAGTCGATCGGCGACGAGCCGGCCGTCTACCTCGTCGTCGGCGGCAAGGGTGGCTACGTCGGGCGCGACGGGAAGCTTCCCGAGGGCGAGACGAGCCGCTTCGGCGCGTCCAGTTGAGCGCGGCTTGAAGCGCCGCGCGGCCCTCGGCCTGACCGTCCTCGCTGCCGCCGTGGGCGCCGTGGTGCTGAGCAGCGCCGGCGGATCCGCGGCACGGGCCCTTCCGACTGCCCCGAACTGCTCGCTCTTCCCGCCCGACAACCACTGGAACCTGCGCGTCGACCGGCTCCCGCGGCACCCGAACTCGGACGCAATCGTGAGCTCGATCGGCCTCGACGACCACGTCCATGCCGACTTCGGCTCGGGGCTATGGGACGGAGGGCCGATCGGGATCCCGTTCGCAACCATCGGGCGCGGCCAGCCCAGGGTGCCGGTCGAGTTCGAGTACGCCTCCGAGTCGGACGGGCGGCGCTACCCGCTACCGCCGCGAGTACCGATCGAGGGCGGCCCGGGCGCCGACGGCGACCGCCATGTGATCGTGGTCGACCGCTCGCGCTGCCGCCTGTTCGAGCTGTTCGCCGCCTATCCCGAGGACGGCGGCACGCGCTGGCGCGCCGGGGCGGGCGCGATCTGGAACCTGCGTTCGAACCGGATGCGCCCACGCGGCTGGACCTCGGCCGACGCCGCCGGGCTGCCGATCCTGCCGGGACTGGCCCGCTACGACGAGGTGCGCCGGGGCCGGATCGACCACGCGCTGCGCTTCACTGCGTCACGCACTCGGCGCGCGTTCGTCTACCCGGCTCGGCACTTCGCGTCCAGTCTGACCGACCCGAGCCTGCCGGCGATGGGGCAGCGCCTGCGGCTCCGGCGCGGCTTCGACATCTCGGGCTTCCCGCGCCAGTCGCGCATCGTCCTCAGCGCGCTCAAGCGCTACGGCATGATCCTCGCCGACAACGGCTCGTCGTGGTACCTGAGCGGCGCTCCCAACGCCGGCTGGGACAACGACGACCTGCACTCGCTCCACCGCGTGCCCGGCAGTGCCTTCGAGGTGGTCGACTCGAGCCGTTTGCCCCGGCCCTAGCCGGGTAGCCCGGGAGGATGCGGGGAATCGCCGCGCGCGACCGGCAGACGCTCAGCTAGGCCGCCGCCGTGCGGCCGGTCCGGATCGGCTGCTCGGGCTGGAACTACGACGACTGGCGCGGCCGCCTGTACCCGGAGGGCCTTGGCAAGCAGCGCTGGCTCGCGCGCTACGCGGCGTTCTTCGACACGGTCGAGGTCAACTCGACCTTCTACCGGCTGGCGTCACGCGACGCCGTGGCCCGCTGGGTGCGCGACACGCCGCCGGACTTCCGGTTCGCCGTCAAGGCGAGCCGCTACCTGACGCACGTACGGCGGCTGCGCGACGTGGGGGAGGGCATTGGCCGCTACTACGAGCGCATCCAGCCGCTCGTCGAGTCGCGAAAGCTCGGCCCGGTCGTCTGGCAGCTGCCGGCCACCTTCCGCCGTGACGACGCGGTCCTCGAGCAGCTGCTCTGGATCCTGCCCGAGAGCAGGCACTGCTTCGAGTTCCGTCACGAGAGCTGGTTCACGCCGCCGGTGTATGAGCTGCTGCGCTCGGCGGGCGCGGCGCTCGTGATCGGCGACCACCCCAAGTGGCCCTTCCAGGCGCGTGAGCTCACCACCGACTGGACGCTCGTGCGCCTGCACCACGGCCGCCGCGGGCGGCGCGGAAACTACTCGGAGACGGAGCTGGACGAATGGGCCCGGCGGATCGCGCAGTGGCGCCGCCGGGCCGAGATATTCGTCTACTTCAACAACGACTGGGAAGGCTTCGCGGTCAAGAACGCCAGCTCGCTCAAGCGGCGGCTGCTGCCGTCTCGAGACGCGTGAGTGCGCGCCTCAAGAGCCGCGACACGTGCATCTGCGAGTAGCCGATCTGCTCGCCGATCTCCCGCTGCGTCAGGTCGTTCACGAAGCGCAGCTGGAGCACCTGGCGCTCCACCTCGGGCAGCGCCCTCCACGTGCTGGCGATGGCCTGGCGGTCGTCGACGAGGTCATAGGCCCCGTCCTCGTCACCGAGCAGGTCGACGAGCGAGGCGGACTCGTCGTCCTCCCGCGCCGCCGGCGCGTCCAACGACGCCGCCTCGTAGCTCGCGGCGGCCTCCTGTGCCTCCAGCACCTTCTCGACAGTGCAGCCCAGCGCATCCGCGACCTCACGGACCTTCGGCGAGCGGCCAAGCCGCTTCGACAGAGCTTCGGTCTCGCGGCTGACCGCGAGCGTTCGCTCCTGTAGGTCGCGCGGAACGTGGAGCGACCAGCCCTTGTCGCGGAAGTGGCGCTTCAGCTCTCCGAGGATCGTCGGGGCGGCGTAACTCGTGAACTTGGTGCCGCGGCCCGGCTCGAAGCGATCGATCGCCTTGATCAGGCCGAGTGAGGCGACCTGAAGCAGATCGTCGAACGGCTCGTCGGTGTACGAGTAGCGCAACGCCAGGTCACGCGCGAGCGGCAGGAACCGCTCGACGAGCTCCTCACGCGCCGCGAGGTCGCCCTCGAGGTGGTAGCGCAGAAGCAGCTGACGCTCCGTCTCGCGCTCCTGTGCCTGGTCGCACGAGCGCCGCCGGGAGTGGATGGGTATGGGCGCCGCGGGCGCGGGCGCAATTGCGGTCATGAAAACGAACCTCCGTCTTGATTGACGTGAGGTCCGGAGCGCAACCGCTCAGCACGTTTGCGCATCGTCCCCCTTCGACCATCGGTCCTGCGAGAGGCCCCTACCTCCCTCACCTGACCTAGCTGCAGTGTTTCCACTGTGGGTTGTCGCTAAACCCAGTCAGCTTTCGGTGCCGGTGGCGTCGTGAGGCGCCCCGACCGGCTTCGACTCGGGCGAGCCGCGCTGGCGGAGGTAGACGGCGAGGATCGCCATCGAGCCGACCGCGAGGAACTCCGATTGCCAATTCTGGAGCGTCTTCTCCCAGAAGTCCGCGCGCGTGAGGTACTCCGCCCACGAGACCGGCAGCTGCTGGTGGTCGAGCCGCTCGGCGTTGTACTCGACGACGCCCGTGATCGACTGGGCGATCCAGCTGCCGATCCAGATCGTGACCATCACGATCAGCAGCGAGTTCTCGTAGAGCCTCAGCTTCAGGCCGCGGGCGCGCGCCCAGCGCGGCGCGGACTCGCCGGCGTGCCGGCCGACGCGCTGGTCCCGGTCGGACTCCCGGCCTGCCTTGCCCGGCTCCTTCGATTCGGGCGAGCCGCGCTGGATGAGCCAGACGGTGAGGATGATGAAGAGCGTGAACTGCAGGTACTCCGACTGCCAGTTCTCGAGCACCGCGGTGGCGAATTCGGAGGAGAGGACGTAGCGGCCGAGCGACACCTCCGCGTCGCCGTGGCGGAGCTGGTCCTCGTTGAAGTCCACGTGACCCGCGATCGCCTGCAGCACGAGGGCGACGACGAAGAGCGCGAGGAAGACGAGCGAGAGGCTGTTGTGCCTGAGGAAGCTCCGCATGGCGTCACGCGTGTAGGAGCCCGACGGTGATCGCGAGCACGAGGCCGAGGAAGATGACGGTCAGGTAGAGGACGAACATCACTCGCATCGTCAGCCTCCGAGCTCGCAGTCGAACGGATGACCGGGCGCGCTCGGGACGCAGCCCGCGGCAGACACGTGCCAGCCGTCTGGTCCCTGGTCGAGGAAGGCGACGCGGTCGCCGGGCAGGTCCGCGTAGCCGGAGGTCACGTAGACGCCGGCGCCGGAGGCCCGTGCCCCGGCGGGGAGGTCGAGCTCCAGGATCGCCTCGGAACAGGGACGCTTGTCCTGCTGCTCGAGTGTCGCCACCGTATCGGCGCTGACGCGCGAGCAGGCGCCGGCGCCGTCCCGCCGTTCGAGTGCCGCGTGGAATCCATCGGAGATCTCGATCAGGTCGGCTTCCCTGTCGCCGCTCCCGCAGCTCGCGGCAAAGAGCATGCACGCGGTGAGGACGACGGATGTCGGCCGGCCGAGAGCGGGCAAATCACTCGCCTCTTGCCCGGCTCGAAGCGGTTGCGAAACCGTCGTATTTTTCCACCGATCGGTTTATCAACCTGCGGGAGATCCAGAAGGAGGTGGGCGATGAGCGTCGTGACCGGGGTGGACTTCGTGTGCGTGCCGAGCGCCGACTTCGAGCGCGCGCTCGAGTTCTACGGCGAGGTGCTCGGCCTCGAGCGCTCGAGCGTCTGGCAGCGCGGCGACGAGCCGCCGGCGGGCGCCGAGTTCGAGACGGCCAACATGACGATCGCGGTGATCGGTACTGAGGCGCTCGCGATGGAGTTCAGCCCCAACACGGTGCCGGTGGCCCTGCAGGTCGATGACGTCGCGGCGGCCCGGGCCGAGCTCGAGTCGCGCGGCGTGACGTTCCACGGCGAGACGATCGACAGCGGCGTCTGTCACATCGCGAACTTCAGCGATCGCGAGGGCAATGCCCTGATGCTTCACCACCGCTATGCGCCGTTCAGCCGCCCGGCGCCACGGCGCTCAGGGTGACAGATTACGCCTTCCGCGTAACCCATACGTTGACGCCGCATGCCCCCGTGGGTACCCTCCCGCGGGCCCGACAGACGCGGGACGCTCGCCCGCCAGGAGACTGGTGAGAGGACGGACCTCGCGGGCGCTATCGCGACTGCGAGGGAGGAGAGAAACGGTGTACCTGAACTGCCCGAGTTGCCGGCTCACGGTCTACAGCCCGGGGCTCGTGCCGATGAGCGAGGAGTGTCCGCGCTGCCGCGCGAAGCTCGGCAAGGTGAGCAGCTTGTTCCGTTCGGCGGTGCCGCCTCGTCTCCTCGAGAAGGAGTCCGCAAGGCCGGCTCGACCGCAGATGGAAAAATAGGCGCGTGGACCCCGTGAAGGAGCCCGCGGTGGAAGCGGGCGCAGGTGAGGAGATGGCCGCTGTCACGAACGGCATCGTCCGCCTGTTCGCGGAGTACTACGGTCGGGGGCCCGAGCGCGCCAAGTCCTACCTGCTCGGTGATCGCTACGTCGTGTGTGTCCTCAGGGACACCATGACCACTGTCGAGCGCACGCTCGCGCCGCAGTCTCCGGATCTCGTCCGGCGAGTGCGGCTCAGGTTCCAGGAGGCGATGGCCGACTCGTTCATCGCGGTCGTCGAGGAGGCCACCGGCCGGCGCGTCCTGACCTATCACAGCCAGTTGACGCTGGACCCCGACATGGGCTTCGAGTTCTTCCTGCTGGAAGAGCGGCTGATCTCCTAGTCGGCCGTCTGCTTCTCCTTGGGGGCGTCGCGCGGCTCCACGAACGGCTCCTTGTCCTCCGGGCGCATGCCCGATTCGATCGCCCGCCCCCGTTCGAGCTCCGCGTTGAACTCGGCGCCGAGCAGGATCACGATGTTGGAGATCCATAGCCAGAGCAGGAACACGATCGGCCCCGCGAGCGCGCCGTACGTCTTGTTGTAGGAACCGAAGTTCGACACGTAGAACGCGAACGCCACCGAGGCGATGATCCAGCCGATCACCGCGAGGATGCCGCCGGGGCTGAGCCAGCGGAAGCCCGGCTGCTTGACGTTCGGCGCGGCCCAGTAGAGGAGCGCGAACATGAAGCTCACGAGGAGGAGCAGCACGGGCCACTTCGCGATGTTCCAGATAGTGACGGCGGTGTCGCCGACGCCTATCACGTCGCCCAACTCCTTCGCGATGCCGCCGGTGATGACCACGCCCGCGGCGCTGATGGCGACTAGCACGAGCAGCGCCACGGTCAGCCCGACCCGTAGCGGCAGCGTCTTGTAGATCGGCCGGCCCTCCTCGACGTCGTAGATCGCGTTCGAGGCGCGCATGAACGCGGCGACGTAGCCAGATGCCGACCAGATCGCGAGGAGAAGGCCGACGATGAACGCGAAGCCGGCCGCGCCCTGGCTGCCCTGGAGGTTCTCGAGGGCGTTCGTGAGGATCTCCTGCGCCGGGCCCGGGGCGACCTCGCCCAGGTTGTCGATCAGCGGCTGCGTTGCCGACTCGCCGATGAGGCCGAGGGCGGAGACGAGCACGAGCAGCGCGGGGAAGATCGCGAGAACCCCGTAGTAGGTGAGCGCGGCGGCCCAATCGGTGAGGTTGTCCTCGCGGAACTCGGTGACGGAGCGCCTGAGGACGCCGAACCACGAGCGCCCGCTGAGGTCGGTCGGCGACTCGGGCGGATCGCCGTTGGGGGAGCTGCGAGCCATGTTCATGACCGACGACTACCCGGCCCCGGACGGCGTATGCAGCTTGCCGCGCTAGGCCGCTTCCGCGAGGCCGGCGACCTCGCGCGTGCCGGCCAGCCGCTCGAGCGCCTTGTGCTCGATGCGGCGGACGCGCTCAGGCGAGAGCCCGAGCCGGCGGCCCGCCTCGCGCAGCGGGGTGGGGTCGTCGCCGCCCACGCCGAAGCGCAGCTCGATGACCTCGCGCTCCTGCTCCGGCAGGCGCGCCAGCGCCGCCCGGACCGCCTCCTGCCGCAGCCCGATCTCGACCTCCTCGACCGGCCCGCGATCGTCGCTCGGGAGCAGGTCGCCGAGGCCTGTGTCGCTCTCAGGGCCGACCGGGCGGTCAAGGCTCGCGACGGTGCGCGTGACCTCGCGCGTCTCCTCGACCTCGTCGAGCGTCAGGTCGGCGGCGGCAGCAACCTCGGCGTCGGTGGGGCTGCGGCCCAGCCGCAGCGCCAGCTCGCGCTCGGCGCGGGCGATCTTGCGCTCGCGCTGGCCGATGTGGACCGGGATGCGGATCGTGCGGCCCTGGTTGGCGAGGCCGCGCTGGATCGCCTGCCGGATCCAGAAGGTGGCGTAGGTCGAGAACTTGTAGCCGCGCCGCCAGTCGAACTTCTCGGTGGCGCGGATCAGGCCGAGGATGCCCTCCTGAATCAGGTCGAGCAGCGACAGCTCCTGACCCTGGTAGCGCTTCGCGAGCGAGACCACGAGGCGCAGGTTCGAGTTGATCATGCGCTCCTTGGCCTCCAGATCACCCTGTTCGATCCGCTTCGCCAGCTCGACCTCCTCGGCGGCGGTCAGCAGGGGATGGCGGCGGATGTCGCGCAGGAACAGCTGCAGCGTGTCGCCGGTGATGGCGGCCAGCTCGGCGTTGTCGTAGCGGACCGGCTCGGGCTGGGCGCGCCCGCAGTCGTCCGAGAGCTCGATCCCGCGGGCCTCGATGCGATCGGCGAGTGCCTGGGCGTCGTCCTCCGACAGCTCGAGCTCCTGGACCAGCTCCGCCAGCTCCGACAGGTTGACGCACCCCTGCTCCTCGCCGCGCTCGAAGAGCGCGTCGATCGTAGACGTCGTCATGCCTGAGTGGTACCCGACGAGCCAAACCGAAAACAGGAGAACCGCGCTAGCGGAGCAGCTTGGCGAGCCCCTTGCGCGGAGCCGACAGGCCGCGCGCGTGCGCCTGGATGTCCGCCCAGGGGTCGCCCTTGCTCCCGAGACGGCGCAGCACGTTCCGGAGCGTCCAGCGATCCGGTCGCAGGCGCGCGTCGGACAGCTCGTCGAGCGTGATCGGGGTCGCCACCGGGGCACCCTTCCGGGGGCGCACGGCGTACGGCGGCACGGCGGTCTGGGCGTACCCGTTACGGGCTACGTCGACGAGGATGCGCCCGTCGCGCTTCGCCTTGCGGAACTCGGTGGTGAGCTCGTCGGGGTGCCGCTCCGCGAGCAGCTCCGCGGCGTCGTTCGCGAAGGCCCTCACCTCGTCCGTGTTCGCGCGCCGGCGCAGCGGTGTCCAGATGTGGATGCCCTTCGAGCCAGTGACCTGCGCGAACGGCACGAGCTCCAGCTCGGCGAGCAGGTCGGCCGTCCAGCGGGCGGCCCGCCGGACCGTCGCGAAGTCGCTGCCCTCCTCCGGGTCGAGGTCAAAGACGAGCCGGTCGGGCTGATGGGGGCGGTCGGCGCGCGAGAGGAAGACGTGCGGCGTGATCGTGTTCTGGTTGGCCAGGTAGCGCAGCGTGTCAGCGTTCCGGATCAGCACGTGGGTGACCGTGCCGCCCGCCTTCGGCAACTCGGCGCGCGCGATCCAATCCGGGAAGTAGTCGGGCGCGTCCTTGTGGAAGAAGCCCTTGCCGGCGATGCCGTCGGGGAAGCGCTGCATGCTCACCGGCCGGTCGCGCACGTGCGGGAGCATCCAGCGGGCGACGTCCTCGTAATAGGCGGCGAGGTCGCCCTTGGTGATCCCGTCGTCGGGGAACAGCAGCTTCTCGGGGTGGCTGATCTCGACCTTCAAGAGTCGACCTCGTCGATGCGGCGGCCGCTCACGACCGACTCGGGCTGCGTCGAAACGGGGTTGCGGCGGGCGTCGGCCTCGTCGTCGCGGCGCTTGACGAGCAGCCAGCGGCGTCCCTCGATCTGCCGCAGCGTCCAGCCGCCGCGGAGCTTGTCGCCCTCGAGCCAGAACGACAGGTGCCCGTCCTCGAGCGCCCGCTCCGGCGGCTCGTCGCCTAGCGGGCGGTAATTGCCGCGGTCCCAGACGATCACCGGCCCGGCTCCGAACTCGCCCTCCGGGATCACGCCCTCGAAGTCGCCCCAGGACAGCCGGTGGTCGTCCACCTCCATGGCGAGCCGCTTGTCGCGCGGGTCGGTGGAGGGCCCGCGCGGCACGGCCCACGACTTGAAGACCCCGCCCGCCTCGAGCCTGAAATCCCAGTGCATCGAGCGGGCGTCGTGCTGCTGGATCACGAAGCGCGGCACGTCAGGTCCTGCCCCCGCGCTGCAGCGGCGCGATCGTGAGCGGGCCCTCGTGACGCGTCTCGACCTGAAGGGTGGAGTGGGTTATGCCAAAGCGGTCGCGCAGCAGCTCTGCGAGCTGGCGCCGATGCGCCTGTGTGTCGCAGCCGGAGCGAACGGTCACGTGCGCGGACAGCGCCGGGAAGCCCGAGGTGACCTCCCAGACGTGCAGGTCGTGCACCTCGACCACATGGTGCTCCGCGGCGAGCGCGTTGCCGATCTCGTCCGGATCGAGGTCGCGCGGGGCGGCCTCGAGGAGCACCCGGCCCGATTCGCGCAGGAGGCCCACGCCCGAGTACAGCATCAGAGCCGCCACGAGCAGCGCCGCGATGCCGTCGGCGCGGCCGAAGTCCGTGAGCAGGATGATCGCGCCGGCGATCGCCGTCGCGATGAAAGCGAACAGGTCGTTGAGCACGTGCTGGAAGGCGCCCTCGACATTGAGGCTGCGCCGGTTCGCGCCCGAGAGGACGAGCGTCGCCAGCAGGTTCACACCGATGCCGACCACGGCGACGATCAGGACCGCGGCTCCCTCCACCTCGGGTGGCTCGACCAGCCGGCGGATGCCCTCGATGGCGATCAGCGCACCGAGCCCGACCAGCGTCGCCCCGTTCAGCTGGGCGGAGAGGATCTCGGCCCGCCGGTAGCCGAACGTGAAGCCGCCCTCGGGAGGGCGCCGGGCGAGCCGGGCCGCGAACAGCGCCAGCGCGATGGCGCCGGCGTCCGTGAGCATGTGCGCGGCGTCCGCCAGCAGGGCGAGCGAGGACGCCAGGATCCCGACCACGACCTCTGCCGCCATGAAGGCGAGCAGCAGGACGAGCGCGATCGTGAGGCGGCGTGAGTCGTCCGTGTGCGCGTGACTGTGCCCTGCGTGGGCGTGCATCCACGCGCATGGTCGCAGGCGAAAGGGTCAGGTCTTGCATTCCAGCACTGGTGCTGGAATGCAAGACCTGACCCCTCATCCGATGCGGTCGCGGGCGCCCTCGACGCCCTCCTGCTCGGCGCAGTGGGCACAGCAGAAGGTCGAGCCGTTCGCCTCGATCCCGTGGCCCGCGATCTTGATGCCGCAATGCCCGCAGGTGGGGGCGAGCGCATGGATCGCGCACTCGAAGGAGTCGAAGACATGGGTCTCGCCTCCGCGGGAGATCTCCATCGTCTTGTCGTAGTCGTTGCCGCAGACCTCGCAGGTCGCCATGGCCGCCGCTCCTGTCTCGGGTATGTTCGGCCGGTACCCGGCTAGGGCGGCCGCTAGTCCGCCGCTAGGGGGCGGGCGCCGTCTCGGTTTCCGGTACGGGCGCCGGGGCGGTCTGCTGGGTCGGCGCCGGGACCGTCTCGGTGGTCTGCGACGGCGTCGTCTCGGTTTCGGTGGGCTGGTCCGAGGGGGTCTCCTGCTCTGTCTCGGTGGGCCGCTTTTCGCTCGTGTCCGTCTGGCGCTCGTCCGCGGAGTCCTTCTTGTCCTTCTGCGCGGTCCTCCCGCCGCCGAAGGTGGTCCTGCGATCACCTTTGCCGATCGAGTCGCCGGCGATCAGCTCGCCGGCGGTGATCGTCACGACAGCGATCACGAACGCCAGGCCCGCGGTGGCGAGGATCGTGCCGATCGCGAGCTTGCGGCGCGAGGGCCGGCGCGACGCCGGCTGCGTCCGGTAGATCCGGACCGGCGCCTCGCCCGCGGCCGGAGGCGGCGCGGTCCGTGGCGGCGCGGCGGGGCGCTCGGCCGGAGGCCGTTCGGCGTCGCCAGGCAGCCCGGGGCGCTCGGCGGTCCAGCGCGCCAGCTGCTCGGCCGGGCGGTTCAGCATCTCGCTCACCAACGCCACCAGGACAGGGGTGATCGCCGCGGCGATCCAGGTGCCGGCGATCCAGAGCTGCGAGACAGCGGCCGCCGCCGTGGCGGACGCCGCGCTTGCGATTACGAGCGTCCGGATGTTGTGGCGGCGCTCGGCCTCGCGCTCGTTGCGCGGGGACGAAGCCATCGGTCACCGACCCTAGCGAGGGCTCAGCAGCTCCGCGGCGGCACCGACCAGGTGCGGCGGTCGTCCCCGTCGAACATCGTGACCCGGGTGTAGAGCCTGCGGCCGCCGCAGGCGACCCGCCGCGACAGCCGCACGCGTACAGGGAAGCGGTCGAAGCTGCCGTCCGGATTGCCGTGCAGCGCGACGCCGGTGCCGCGCGCCTTGGCCACCCGGCGGCCCCAGCCCTTCCAGTCGAGCCCCACCGCGCGGCCGGCCAGGGCGAGCGGGTTGTGGAGGTAGGTGAAGTCGCACTTGCGCGGCTTGGCCTTGAGCGTGACGCTCACGCCGCCGCCCTTGCTGCAGGGCACGTAGGTCTTGGCCGCGGCGGGCGCCGGTGCGGCCAGCGCCGCGGCGAGGATGGCCGCCAGCGCGGCGCCGGTTGCCAGGGTCTTCACGGGCTTTGCTCGATGCTGCATCTCGGGCAGGGTTGCAGACGGACGGGCCGATAGGGTCCGGCCGCTTGAGCGAGCCGCGCACATACGACGCCGACGTGGTGGTGGTCGGAGCCGGGCTCGCCGGCCTGGTGGCCGCGCGCCAGTTGACAGCCGCGGGCTCGTCCGTGGTCGTGCTCGAGGCCCGTGATCGCGTGGGCGGGCGCGTCCTCAGCCACGAGCTCGGCGACGGCAAGGTCGTCGAGCTGGGTGGCCAATGGACCGGTCCGACGCAGGACCGGCTCGCCGCGCTGGCACGCGAGCTCGGGGTAGATAGGTTCCCGACGCACGACGACGGCAGCAACGTCATCGAGTACCGCGGCCGCCTGCGCCGCTACGAGGGCACCACCCCGCGCATCAACCCGCTCGTGCTGCTGGACGTGGAGCGCGCCCAGCGCCGCCTCAACCGCCTTGCGCGCAGGGTGCCGCTCGAGGCCCCCTGGGAGGCCCCCGACGCCGGGCGCCTCGACGGCCAGACGGCCGCGAGCTGGATGCGCCGCAACCTCGCGACGGGGCAGGGCCGGATGCTGTTCGAGCTCGGCATCGAGGCGGTCTGGGCGGCCGAGCCGGAGGACCTGTCGCTGTTGCACGTCCTCTTCTACATCCACTCGGCGGGGAGTCTCGAGACCCTCTTCGACACGGGCGGCGGCGCGCAGCAGGACCGCTTCGTCGGCGGCTCGCAGCTGATCGCACTACGGCTGGCCGAGGAGCTCGGCGAGCGCGTGGTGCTCGGCGCGCCCGTGCGCCGCATCGAGCACGGCGGCGACGGTGTCACCGTCCATGCCGACGGCGCCGGCGCACGCGGCAGGCGCGCGCTCCTGGCGATCGCGCCGACGCTCGCCGGCCGCGTCGCCTACGACCCGCCGCTGCCCGGCTTCCGGGACCAGCTCACTCAACGCATGCCGATGGGCACGGTCGTCAAGTGCATGGCGGTCTACGAGGAGCCGTTCTGGCGCGGCGAGGGGCTCTCGGGCCAGGGCACGAGCGACACCGGGCCGGTCAAGGTGACCTACGACAACTCGCCGCCGGACGGCTCGCCGGGCGTGCTGCTCGGCTTCCTCGAGGGGAGGCACGCGCGCGAGCTCGGGCGCGCAGCCGCGGATGAGCGCCGCGCAGCGGTCCTCGACTCCTTCGGGCGCCTGTTCGGCCCGCGTGCCGCGAAGCCGGAGGACTACATCGAGAAGCTGTGGGCGGAGGAGGAGTTCACGCGCGGCTGCTACGGCTGTCACATGCCGACCGGCGCCTGGACGAGCTACGGGCGCGCGCTGCGCCCGCCGATCGGCGCGCTGCACTGGGCGGGCGCCGAGTACGCGACCGTCTGGAACGGCTACATGGACGGCGCCGTTCGCTCGGGCGAGGAGGGCGCGCGCGAGTTGCTGGAACGCCTCTAGTGACCGCCGGCCCGGCGTGCGAGCGCGGTCGCGACGACCACGTCCTCCCACGACATGCCCGTGCTCTTGAAGAGCCGCGGGTCCTCCTCAGGCAGGGTCGCGCGCCCGCCCACGACGTCCGCGAGCGTCATCAGCGAGTCCTCGGCGAGCGCGCCCGCCTCGATCGCCTGAATCACGTCGCCCGCCTCGCGCAGCGCGGCCGAGCGCGCCTCGACGACGACGCTTGCGCGGGCGGCGAGCTGCTCGTCGACCTCGCGCGCGTCGGGCTCGTGCGAGCCGACGGCCACGACGGTCGCCCCGGGCGCGACGAGCGCGCCGTCGAAAAGCGGCTCGCGCGCCGTCGTGCAACAGCAGACGAGGTCGGCCTTGCGGATGTGCTCGCCGGCCGGCTCCTCGGGGGCACGCGCGTCCACACCCGCCTCGAGGCAGCGCCGCACGAACTGCTCGAGCCGCCCGCGGTTGCGCGCGAACACGTCAACCCGCTCGAGCGGCCGGACCTCCCGCAACGCCTGCACGTGGCTCCAGGCCTGCGGCCCGCTGCCGAAGACGACGAGCCGGCGCGCGTCGGGCCGCGCGAGCCGGCGCACGGCGAGCGCGGACACCGCGGCCGTCCGCAGCGAGGTGAGCGCGATCCCGTCGACGAGCGCCGCCGGCGCCAGCGTGGCGGCGTCGAACAGCACGTAGACCCCCTGGATGCGGGGCAGGCCGCGCTCCGGGTTGGCGGCCGCGACGGTGGCGAGCTTGACGCCGGCGGCACCCGCCCAGCTCGAGGGCATCAGCAGGATCTCGCCGGCATCGATCGCGAACGCCGAGCGCGGCGGGTCGTCCTCGGGGTCGAGGCCCTCGAGGAGTGCCCGCTCGAGCGCATCCACGGCGTCCGCGAAGGGCAGCAGCCGGTCGACGTCGCCGGGGCCCAGGAAGGGCGGCGCGCTCATCGCAGCACGAAGCCGCGCGCGAGCGGGTCGCGCGGATCGAGCGTGAAGCGGTGCTCGCCCGTCCTGAAGGCGCTTCCCTCGACCTCTGTGACGAACGCGTCGCGGCCGTCGGCCTCGAGCTCCTCGGCCACGCGGGCGCGGAACTCCGTGCCGATGATCGAGCGGTGGGTCAACACGGATGAGGCGTCCATGCGCCCCTCGGTGGCCAGGAGCGCGAGCCGCGCGGAGGTGGCGGAGCCGCAGGGCGAGCGGTCCACCTCGCCGTCGGCGAAGATCGTGACGTTGCGCTGGCGCGGCCCCTCGGGGCCGTCGCCGAGGTCCTCGAAGAGGATCGTCCCGTAGATGCCGGACAGGCGCGCGTCGGACGGATGGCGGGCGTGCTCGGTCGCGTCGAGAGCGCGCTTGACGTCCCGTCCGAGCGCGATCAGCTCGGCGAGCCGCTCGGGGGTCACGGCAAGGCCTGCCGCGCCGGCGTCGAGCGACGCGTAGATGGCGCCGCCGTAGGCGACGTCCACCGCCAATTTGCCGCGCGCGGTCTCGACCTCGACGCCAGCGGCGAGGACATAGGACGGGACGTTGCGGAATGTCACCGACTCGACCCGCGCGCCGGACATACGCACGCGTGCGAGCACGCGCCCGGAGGGAACGTCGATCGTGACG